>DATEFB010000014.1:0-21109 GCA_035280845.1 Saccharimonadales bacterium (SeqCode)
ACATTAATAATAACGAGCAACGCGGCAAGATGTCAAAATTTGAGTTTTTACAATTTTTATGTTATAATTTATTTAACTCAATCATCAGTGTAAAAAGCTGTTGGTTCTGAGGACCTTGGCAGTAACCCAGACCCAAAGATCTCTAGGAGCCGCACATGCGTGTCCTGTTGCCCCTCGGCGAGTCCGACGCTCACGTCCAGACGTTCCAGCTCGGTACCCCGAGGACCCTCCCGCGTGATGTCACCCTGAGCCGGCTCGATGAGCTGGCTGACGGGATCACCGCCGACCTCAAGCTGGCCGGTATCGAGCTGGCCCAGCCTCCGTCGGTCACTGCCACTACCGGCATGACCTACATCGAGCTGGTGGTGCAGTGTCGCCGCACCGAGATCGGTACGAAGCGCATTGTCATCGAGGCGGTCGCCCGCACCGCTGTGGCTCAGCGCCTGCAGGTGCTCTGCGGCACCCCGGTGTCGGCGTGAGCTGAGCGATTGGCAGTAGCCTCCCATGGCCGCGCCGTCGCTGGCGCTGTACATTGGGTGGGCTACTGCCAATCGCTCCATGAATGTGCGTTCATGCTGATGAGCTGGAAACAGCGAAAGCGAATCGTATACAATACGTAGTAGTGAACAAGAAACTCGAAGAGAAGCTAAAAAGCCTGCCTGGCCAACCGGGCGTGTATTTTCATAAAAATGCCAAGGGCCAGATTATTTATGTTGGCAAAGCGGCCGTCCTTAAAAACCGCGTACGCCAGTATTTTCAGGATAGCCGCACGCGCGACGTAAAAACCGATGTTCTTGTAGCCGAGATCCATGACACCGATTGGGTTGTGACCGAATCTGAAATTGATGCCTTATTTTTAGAAAGCGAAATGGTGAAGCGCTACAAGCCGCGCTATAACATTTTGTTGCAGGATGATAAATCACAGCTTTTTGTTCGGCTGAATACAAAAGATCCATATCCCTACATAAGTTATACCCGCCAGCCGCTCGATGATGGTGCCGAGTATTTTGGCCCATATTACAATGGGTTTGCCGTTAAAAAAGCGCTGCGGTATTTGCGGAAGATTTTTCCATATTCCACCCACGCTACAATGCCTACGCGTGTGTGCCTACAATTCCATTTAGGGCTATGTCCTGGGGTTGAAGAGCAAAAAATCAGCAGTACTGATTATAAAAAGACACTCAAAAAATTAATCCTCTATTTAAAGGGCGAGCGTGTAAAACTTATTACCCAGCTTGAGGCCGAGATGAAAGTCGCCGCAGCGCACCAGCAATTCGAAGTGGCGGCAAAGCGCCGCAACCAAATTAATGACTTAAAGGGGCTGCAGAAGCAAATTCTGTTTAGTGACCGCGAGTTTTTGGACATTAGCAAAGATCAGGCCCTAAGTGGCCTGTGTAATCTGCTTGGGTTAAAAGGTGTGCCGCGCCGTATTGAAGGGTATGATATTAGCCACATGTCGGGCACGAACAATGTAGCCAGTATGGTGGTTGCAACGAATGGCATCGCCGATAAAGCCGAATACCGCAAGTTTAAAATGCGTATCCCCGGCAATAACGACTTTGCGCACATGAATGAAGTTATTTTGCGTCGGTTCAGCGGCAAGCATTTGGATTGGCAAAAGCCTGACCTGTTGCTGATAGACGGTGGCAAAGGCCAGCTTGGTGCCGCTCTTGATGCGCTCGAGACACAAGGCGTACAGATTCCTGCCATAGGCTTGGCTAAGCGGCTCGAAGAGATCGTCATTCATAAGACCAGGTCGGGCGTAATGCTCGATACCAGCCAGTACCCAGAGGCATTTGTAAGCGAGTTTGAAGATTTTTACGTGGTACTCTTGCCCAAAGATTCGCATATTGTAAAGCTGCTGCAGCGCATCCGCGATGAGTCACACCGTTTTGCCGTAAGCTACCATACGGTCTTAAAGCGTCAGCGGCAGGTGGCGAGTGAGCTTGACGAAATTCCGGGCGTTGGGCCTTCGACCCGCAAAAAGCTTATTCAGTCATTTGGAAGTCTGCGGGCTGTTAAAAGTGCCAGCAGAGCTCAGATTGTCGCGGCAGTCGGCGAGGGAAAAGCAAAAATTGTTTGGCCGTTCATTGCTGCCGAACGTGTGAAGGCACCATAAGTCGGGCTGGCTAAGAGTGTATTTTTTGCTATAATACAAAATAATGAATTCATTTTGGCAAGACCTCCCAAAGCCATTTTTTGTACTGGCACCAATGGACGCCGTTACGGACACGGTGTTTCGTCATGCCGTACAAAAAGCTGCACCACCAGATGTTTATTTTACCGAATTTACCAACGTCGATAGTTTTTGCAGCCCAAAAGGGCGCGACAGTACCCGCACACGGTTGCTTTTTACTCCCGACGAACAGCCAATTGTGGCGCAAATTTGGGGCACCAAACCTGAGAACTTTGCCACCATGGCCAAAGGTCTGGCCGAAATGGGCTTTGCTGGTATCGACATTAATATGGGTTGCCCGGCAAAAGACGTTATTAAAAAAGGCGCTGGTTCGGGGCTTATAGAGACGCCCGAGCTTGCTGCCGAAATTATTGCAGCCACAAAAACCGCCGGCTTGCCAGTGAGCGTAAAGACGCGCATTGGCTTTAAGACCCAAAAGACCGAAGAGTGGATCGGGTTCTTACTGAAACAGGATATTGTTGCGCTGACAGTTCATGCCCGCACCCAAAAAGAGCAAAGCCTGGTACCGGCTCGGTGGGAAGAAATTGCAAAAGCGGTACAGCTCCGCAACCAAATCGCACCACAGACCATCCTTATCGGCAACGGCGATGTGCGTGACCGTGCCCATGGGCTTGAACTTGCAGCTCAGACCGGTGCCGACGGTATTATGATTGGCCGTGGCATCTTTAATAACATTTTTTGTTTCGAACAAAATGCCCGCCAGCACAGTAAAGAAGAACTTATGGCAATGCTGCATTTTAACTTGGACCTATGGGAAAAAACCTGGGGCGACGACCGGCCGTTTGCTCCATTAAAACGCTTTTTTAAGATTTATGTCCGCGACTTCGAGGGTGCCAGTGACCTGCGTGTAAAGCTCATGGAATCAAGCTCTGTGGCCGAAGTGCGCAGCATCCTAGCTTCGTAATCCGCCTGGCCTTGTGTGACTGCGGCTGGCAACCATGACCGCCAGAATATCTGCAATAAGCTGGGCACCGTCACCTGCAAAATCGGGGTCATTTTTGGTGATTTCCGCAAATGATTTGGCGCTGGTGCCTTCGCCTGGACTGCCAACAATAAGCAATAGGTAGTCACTGGCGCGCTTGTACCGATTGACGAGTGTTGGCAGGCGTTCCAGCTCGGGAGTCTGTAGAATTTCGGGCGCGAGTCTTTTTGCAAGCCGTCGTATCCAGGGCATGCCGTTAAAAAGGTCGCCTCGGCGCGGTGGCGTACGTACGCCAGCGGGTAAAAAATGGGCAATAACTGCTTCGCGCTCTGCCGTAGGGCGCTTTTCACTGGTGAGCAGAAAGTCAATGCTGTACCCGGTCAGGTAGTCGTCGAGCCGGTCTTCGGGGGGAATGTCTTCGGCGGCGGCAATCGCCTGTGCCATGCCGCCCGCTTTGCGTAGTGCTTCGAGTTCACGGTTGGCATTGCGCAACTTGTGCAGCCCGTATTGCTCTAGCGAATGGATCGAACCGTCACCTTGCCCGCCCATAAGCTCGCCAATAAGCGATCGGATAAGCGGGGTCCCAGTAACGATGTGTGGGGCGAGAGCGTCATAGCTGACGGTTTTGCCATTGCGTGCTAGGTAGCTGGTTCCGGCCAGGTCGGGAAGGCGAACGCCAAGGCGCAGGCTGAGCACATAGGCTTGGGCCAGCGTAAGCGAGGGCGCGTGAAGAGAAAGCCTTCGCGTGAGTTCGGCGCGGTCCATGCCAAGCGGGTCTTCGGCTTCAGGCCCTTGCCGAAGGAGTGCTTCGAACGCCGGCGTGAGTGCCGCAAAGCTCCGATGGCCGCTTTCGAACCGACGCACATCACTTAACTTGTAGCTGCGCAGTACCCGGACGGCTGAATTGTGCGTGGCTGTATCCAAAAAGAATGCCGGTCGCTCATCCCCTGTGTCCAGAGCCTGGTTAAGGCGATGGATACTTCTGTAGAGCGCCGAGTTCCGGCCCTGACCTTGCGGTGCATAGGGGTGAAAGCCAAGCGTCGCCAGTTGATCAAAGGTGAGCGGCCGTCCATTGTTGAACGTCATGAGCTGCAGCAGGGCGCGGTCGTGTTCGTTTAGCTGAGTGGCGGTGCCGCCCGTCACAATAACATCGTCGTCGCGAATAACAACCTCAATTGGCGTTTCTCTCGAGACACTCACTGTATGAGGGATGTTGTGGCGCAGGAGTGGCCCATTTATATCTTGGGCGAATTCATAAAAGCCCTCGGGTTTGGTTTCGTATTCGTCGCTTAGGCTGAGTTCTAGTCCGGGATGCATGTGGTACCGTCGCCAGCGGCCTGAGCCTGACATGCTTATGACTTCCTGGTTGGCGCCAGTATTTAATTTTTCGGCAAGATACGGCAGGTTTTGCGCCCAACTGCTTTTGCGGGCTTTTTCTCCGGTATGCGGAGAAAATCCAAGGCCTGTAGCGTCGCTATAGGCTACGCCCCCGGTTTGATCGCGTAAATATACGAGTGTATTAAGAATAAAAAGCTGGTGGTTGCGGACTTGCACCAGGCCATGGTCCATCCGCAAGCTGCCCGCACCTTCCACGACCGCGGGTATGGCGGTCTCGTCAGTATAAGCTTCTCCTCGATGGGGCAGGTAGTCGTAAGCAATCTGGCGATAAAATAGGCGGCCAAGTTCAGCGCGCGTTATGCCTGGCGTGTGTGGTTCGAGCTCGGCATGGCTGCTTCTGTTTTCGGGGCTTGGTCTCACGGTATCCATGTATCGATTGTGGGCGCGGCGCCGTGCGTATGCAAGCACAAGGTTAATCTATACGGTAAAAACGAGTTTCGACCAGCCTGTGCAGCGGGTCCCAAATACTCTTGGCCTTTTTGTGGGTTAGCGTGCTGAGTTTGAGTAAATTGATCATAAGCATAGACAAACCAGTGCAAAGCAGGCCTTTTATGAGGGTCATCATAAAGTTGTCGGTGCCAACTTTTAGGAATAGCACAAAGCTCATAGTGATACCAAAGAGTACCAGCATGATCCACCATTCGTTGCTGTACACGCGGTTGGCAAGCTGCATGGCCAGGTTGGAGCGGTTTTGCTGGTTGGCGATAAGCAGGTTAAGTATTTTGTCGACGGTTTCTTTGTCGTCGCCTTCGTATTTGAGGCAGTAGCCAATCAGTGCTTCGTACTGTTCTTCGCCCTCGGCAGCGTGGCGTTGGCGCAGGCAGGCTTGCATGTAGGTCTCGAACATATCCTGCAGTTTGTTGCGGGTGTTGCGACGCAGCGTTTTGGTGCGAAGTAGCATGTCAAACAGGGCGATCGATTCGGCGCGGACAGCTTTACCCAGTTCGTCGATGCGCGTTGACTGGCGCCCTAAGACCGGTGCTATATAAAACCCAAACAAGAACGAGTTAACAGAGAAGAGGGTGAGCGCCGCTGGCTCGAGGGTGCGTTGCGGAACAAGGAAGGCGGCTGCCATGAAGACCACAAAAAACACAAAGAAAAACCAGCTAAGACGCACTTTATGAAGCACTAATTTCATAGCTTTAAATTATCATGCTTATGGCAGACGGCGCTAGAGGGTTTCTTCGATGCGCATCAGCTCGTTGTACTTGGCGAGGCGCTCGCTGCGGCTGAGTGAACCGGTCTTAATCTGAGCGCAGCCGAGGCCAACTGCCAAGTGGGCAATGGTGGTGTCTTCGGTCTCGCCAGAGCGGTGGCTCATAACGGCGTTCCAGTGGTTTTCGTGGGCCATGCCAACGGCCATGAATGTCTCGGTAAGAGTACCAATTTGGTTCGGTTTAATAAGGATGGCATTCGCGGCATGCTGGTCGATGGCTTTCTTAAGAAGCTTGGTGTTTGTAACAAGCAGGTCGTCGCCAACGAGCTGAATATCGCCACCCAATTCGCGGTTCAGGTGCTGCCAGCCTTCCCAGTCTGCTTCACCAAGGCCATCTTCGATGGAGACAATCGGGTACCGGCTGCAAAGGTCTTTATACCACTGCACCATTTCGCTGGCGGTCAGCGTTTTGCCTTCGGTTTTTAGGACGTAGTTGCCATCTTTGTCCATGAGTTCTGTGGATGCTACGTCGAGTGCGAACTTTACATCTTCGCCCAGTTTGTATGGAGTGCGGCCAACGGCGGCAACCAATAGTTCAAGGGCTTCCTCGTTACCTTTTTTAACAGCAGGGGCAAAGCCACCTTCGTCGCCCACAGTCGTGGCATAACCGCGGGATTCAAGCTCTTTTTTAAGCGCCATAAAGACTTCGGCGCCGATTGCCATTTTGTCGACGAATAAATCACCACCTGTCGGGACAATCATGAATTCCTGGATATCGGTCGAGCCTGACGCGTGCTTGCCGCCATTAATTAGGTTCATGAGCGGTGTTGGCATTATGTACCGTTTGTCGTTGCCGCCGATCTCGGAAATGTATTTGTACAGGGGTTTCTTTTGGCTAATGGCTTCGGCCTTGGCCACTGCCATGCTCACGGCCAAAATGGCATTTGCGCCAAGCTTGCTTTTGTTCTCGGTGCCGTCCAGGTCTACAAGCGCGCGGTCGATAACAGTTTGCGCTTTGGCATCCTGGCCTACGATTTCGGGCGCGATAATTTCGGTAATATTAGCAACAGCCTTGCCGACACCCTTGCCACCAAATGCCTCGCCACCGTCACGAAGCTCTAAGGCTTCGCCGCTGCCGGTGCTGGCGCCAGAGGGAACAGCTGCCCGGCCAAGACTGCCGTCCTCGAGGATTACATCTGCTTCTACAGTTGGGACTCCGCGGGAGTCCAGGATTGGTCGTGCGATAATTTTTGAAATCTTCATAACGAGCCCATCGTACTCCGATTTGCCTTAAAAAACAAAAGGTCCCGCTCACAGCCTGCCGTGGTTCCACAAATAGTGGGACAGGCTGTGAGTCGGGGGTGACCTGGCGGCGTCTTAGACGCGCGCCTTCTTCGGCGGATCGGGGTTGGTCGTGTTGCGACGGAACTGCTCGGTGACGCCCGCGAGCACCGCCTCGCTGTTCACCGCCTCGTGGGGGTTGGTGCGCTGCATCAGGACACCGAGCGTGTTGCCGTTCCTGACACTGACGCTGGCACGGGAACGCGAGGTCGCCCAAAGGCGGGCTGCCTCTTCCCAGGCGTCGACGCGTCCCGGCTCGACTGCAATGAGTACGAGATCGCATGCCTCACCCCACTTTCGGGTGGCTTCGGTGCCAACCAGTCGCGGGTCCATAACGGGCCTCCTTTGGCCGGTGGTAGGTCGCCCTACATAGTAGGGAACATACGTATGAATTGTCAACTTCAGCGTACGGACAAACGTGTCATAATAAGGGCATGACACATATTGCTATCTTTGGGGCGAACCATGACGACCGTACATTTTTTACACAACATCTTAAAGGACATGAACTGGCATTTTATGATTCGCCAGTTGTTGCTGCAAAGCTAAACCCGCGGGCCGAAGTTGTTTCGACCTTTATTGACACTGCCATAACACCAGAAATATTGGACGCATTGCCAAAGCTCCGGCTCATTGCCTGCCGTTCGACAGGGTATAATAATGTCGATATTGAGGCGGCTAAAAAGCGCGGCATCACTGTTGCAAACGTGCCATCGTATGGTGGCACTACTGTGGCCGAATACACTTTTACACTGTTGCTTATGCTGACACGCCGCATGGTAGAGGTACTGCGCGAATCTGGCACCGCTGCGCCCGACCGCGAGCGCGAACGTGGCACCGACCTGTTTGGCAAAACCATCGGCATCATTGGTACAGGCAGTATTGGGCTGGGCGTGGCGCGCATTGCCAGGGGATTTGGTATGGAGGTGCTTGGCTACGATGTGTATCCACGGCCGGAAGAAGCCAGGAAGCTGGGCTTCACCTACTGCGACGACGTAAGTGAGCTTTTGCAAAAAAGCGATGTCGTGACCCTGCATGTTCCCTACACGCCCGAGAACCATCATTTTTTGCGTAAGGAGCATATAAATAAACTCCGTCATGGCGCGATTGTTATTAACACTGCCCGGGGAGAACTGGTTGATACACCGGCACTGGTAGACGCCCTTCGCCATGGCCATATTGCCGGCGCGGCGCTCGATGTGCTAGAGGGTGAATACCTTATGGATCCCGACAAGCTTATTGCTCTTGCCGCCCACGATGACGCTGCAAAACAAACCCTCCGCCATGCCGTTGCTATGGCCGCGCTGCAGCACATGCCAAATGTTATTCTGACTGACCATAACGCGTATAATACGACCGAGGCTTTACAGCGCATCAACCAAACAACAGCAGATAACATCCTCAATTTCCTGGATGGCAAGGAGGTATTTACCGTATGAGCATGGGTAAACTTATCATCGTCCGCCATGGCGAATCCGAATGGAACGCCACCGGCCAATGGACCGGCCTGACCGACGTTAACTTAACACCAAAAGGCATGCACGAAGCCGAATTAATGGGCGAGAAGCTCCGCGACATTCATTTTGACCACGCCTACACATCGGAGCAGGTGCGTACAGTGCAAACGCTCGAGGGCGTGTTAAAGGCGCAGGGTCAAACCGACCTGCCGTACGACCGTCGTTGGGGTATTAACGAGCGCGATTATGGCGAATATACCGGCCTTAACAAATGGGAAGTCAAAGAGCAGGTTGGCGAGGACGCATTTAATGGCATCCGCCGCGACTGGGCGTATCCTGTGCCTGGCGGTGAAACACTGCAGGACGTGTATAAGCGTGCAGTGCCATTCCTGCAGAAAGAGGTGCTGCCTCGCCTGCAAAAGGGTGAAAACGTCCTATTGGTGGCGCACGGCAACTCAATCCGTTCGCTTATTAAGTTCATCGAGAATGTTAGCGACCAGGGCATTGCCAAAGTAGAGATGATTTTTGGCACGATTCTGATCTACGAACTTACAAAAGACGGCCACATTGCTAATAAGGAAGAGCGCAAAATCGATACTGTTTTGCCGCCCGCATAATATGGACGCAGCGTTTTTTTCGGCCAACCGTCGCCGTCTGTTGGAAAAGCTGGAACCAGGCAGTTTTGTTGCCGTGGCGGGTAACGGTTCCATGCAGCGCAGTTCCGACGAGGCGTACGCCTTTGAACAAGACCCCGATTTTTGGTACCTGACGGGCATTGAAGAGCCGGACTGGCAGTTATTTATAGATGTGGATAGTCGCGAGGAGTGGCTTGTCGCTCCGCATCTTAACCGCTACCACACAGCATTTCATAGCGGCATGACGCCCGATACCGCCACAAAGCGGACGGGCGTGGGTACCGTGCTTGGCACAAAAGAAGGCAAGGCGTTACTCCAAAAATTGTTGGGCCAGAAGAAGCGCGGGTATACAGTGGTTCCACCCTCGACACGTGTCTATGGTTTCCAGACGAACCCTGGCCCGCGCAAGCTCATCGCCCAGCTAAAGGGGGTGGAGCGTACCGATATGCGCCTGACCCTTGCTAAGCTGCGGGCAATAAAACAGCCCGTCGAAATAGAGGCGATCCAGGCTGCTGTAGACGTAACGGTTGACGGTCTTTTGACACTTATTCGCGAGCTCAAGACATATCGCACCGAGAACGAGGCTGACGCCAGACTGTATTATGAGTTCCGCCGCCGCGGTGGCCGGCATGGATTTGATCCCATTGTGGCGAGTGGTCGCAAGACCTGTATTTTGCATTCGGCGCCAGCTAATGATCCGCTGGACGATTGGCTGCTGCTGGACGTCGGTGCGCGAGTTAACGGGTATACCGCCGACATTACGCGCACCATTCCGTTGCATCCGCCCACAGGCCGCCAGGTGCAGGTATACGAGGCGGTGCAGCGCATGCACGACCATTTCGAGTCCGTGGTAAAGCCAGGCGCGCCAGTCCGTGACGTACTTATGAAAGACGCCTACCTGTATGTGGGCGAAGAAATGGTGAAGCTCGGGCTGCTTAAGAAACCGCTGCTCGACCATGACCACGTGTTTAAGTTTATGCCGCACGGTATTACCCATGGGTTGGGCATAGATGTACACGACCCGCTTGGCCGCCCAGAGTTTTTTGCTGAAGGCATGGTTCTGACAAACGAAGTTGGTGTGTACATCCCCGAAGAAGGGTTCGGCGTGCGCATAGAGAACGATATGGTCATTACGGCAGATGGTGTTCGGAATATGGCCGCAAAGTTGCCATTTGACCTGGATACGCTCGCATCAATGGTATACTAGAGGGAACATATGCAACGGCAATTTTTATTGTTTCTACTGCGCTGGGTTTTTAACAGCTTAGGGCTGTGGATCGCAGCACGTATTTTAAGCGGTAATGGCATCACCTACGACGAAAACGCCGGCGTGGGCCTGTTCCTTGGCGCCGGTTTTATTCTTTCGGTCGTGAATGCCATCCTTAAGCCGCTGATCATTATTTTGTCATTGCCGGCAATCTTACTGACGCTTGGCCTGTTTACTCTTATTGTGAATGGGTTTATGGTGTATCTGGCAGGCAAGATCGTTCCGGGTAGCCTCGAGATCTCGTTTTGGGCGGCGGTGCTTGCCGGTATGATCATCAGCTTGATAAACTATGTATTAACCAGCTTGGTAGACACAAGCAGGAACCGAACCGATGGATAGTAATATTTTTGGCATCATCTCAATCGTAACTGGCACGCTAATGACCTTGGCGATCCTTCTGCAATCACGGGGCGCTAGTCTGGGCGCTGGCTTTGGTAGCTCCGGCGAATTGTTTACGACCCGACGCGGCGTAGACAAAAATCTGTTCGATGTAACAATAGTGCTGGCGGTGGTGTTTGTCGGCTCGCTGGTGGTAAGTCTGATTGTTATTTAGGCGGCATGATACGGTCTCCGATCAGCCAACTCCAAGAGATCGCGCCAAGTAAGCGCACACTTAAAGGTCATTTGCGGCGCATAGAACGGGTGAGCCTGCGTCATGCGCACAAATTTATTGTCCGGCGTATTGCCAACCTCCGCGAGGTCCGCAGGCATGCGTTCGGCTGGCTGGTCCTGGTCGCACTGTTAAGCGGGGTGGCCTTTTGGCAGTCGAATGTAGCAGCCGCCCAATATACAACCGACGGTCCAGCCGAAGGTGGCGTCTTTACCGAAGGGGTATTCGGCGCTGTCGATAACCTGAATCCGATTTTTGCAGCGACCCCCGCTGAACGGTCGGCTTCGCGCCTGCTGTTCGCCAACCTGCTCAGTTACGACGACAATGGCGGCCTGGTCGGTGAGCTCGCCCAGACATGGCGCCTGGACGA
The DNA here is from genome assembly GCA_035280845.1 of Saccharimonadales bacterium (SeqCode). GTDB lineage: Bacteria > Patescibacteriota > Saccharimonadia > Saccharimonadales > EFPC-124 > DASTDY01. Next base: position 11,354 of record DATEFB010000014.1, read on the forward strand.
AACGGGCAAGGTGTTTACAATGCGGCTTCGCGAGACTGCAAAATGGCAGGACGGCGCACCTGTTACATCCGATGACGTGATTTTTACCTTCGAACTTATTAAGAACGCCGATACGCGCTCGCCACTGTATGCTAGCTGGCGCAACATTGCTATCGAAAAAATCGACAAATACACCGTGCGTTTTACCCTGCCGGCTGTCTACGCGGCATTTGCCAACTCGCTGGTTGTGGGTATTTTGCCGCAGCACGTGCTTAAAGATGTGCGCCCAAGCGAGCTTCGCACCGAGCCATTCAACCGCTCGCCAAACGTTGTAAGCGGGCCGTTTACATTCCAGGCGCTCAGCGCCGTCGATGCTAACCGTACCCATTATGCCGTGCGGATGGCCGCCAATAAAAACTACGTACTTGGCGCGCCAAAACTGAATGGTTTTCAGCTGCATGCCTACAAAGACCGTGAAGATTTAAGTAAGGCACTGCGCAACCAAGAGGTCGCAAGTATTAGCGACCCAACAATAAACCAGCTTAAAACAATCGACAAAGAGCGGTTTGCAACTGTGAACGCGCCACTCGATAACGGCGTGTACGCGTTTCTAAAAACTGACTCCGAACTTTTGAGCGATGTGCGCGTACGCCAAGCCCTGCAGCTTGCCACCGACCAACCAGCCATTACCAAGCTCTTCGACGGTACGGTACAAGAGCTAAATGGCCCACTCTTACCTGGCCAGCTTGGCTACCGGGCAGATTTGCAACAGCCAAGCACCAACCTTGCGCGCGCCAATCAATTGCTCGACGAAGCCGGCTGGAAGAGAAACAGCCAGGGTACCCGCCGGGTGAAAGATGGCCAGCCACTTAAGCTACGTCTGGTGAGCTTGAGTAGCGGAAACTACCCCGCCTTAGCGGAATCGGTCATGGCTCAGTGGAGCAAGATTGGCGTAGAATTCGATACGACCGCACCACTAGTAAAAGCCGACGACATCCAGCAAAACGTTATTCTGCCGCGCGCCTACGACGTATTGATTTACGAGATTGCCATTGGGCACGACCCGGACGTGTATGCCTATTGGCATTCTTCACAGGCGACTGAACGTGGGTTTAACCTGTCTGACTACAAGTCGCCAAAAGTAGACGACGCACTGGACAGCGCCCGTACCCGCCTTGACCCAGCGCTGCGTGCGGCAAAATACCAGCTATTCGTGCAGCAGTGGTTGGCAGACGTCCCGGCAATCGGGCTGTACCGTCCGTCGCTCGTGTATGTGCAGAATAAAGACGTGTTTACCTTTGCGCCGCACAGGCTGGTCGACCCCTCTGACCGCTACTTTAACGTGCGGTATTGGGCGGCTGGCCATGTGCCGTTGCGGCCGACTCGCTAAACTGTTATAATTGCTCTCGTTCCCATGCGCGAGTGGCGGAATGGTAGACGCGCTAGCTTCAGGTGCTAGTGTACATTTGTACGTGGAGGTTCAAGTCCTCTCTCGCGCACCACGAAATTATTACGATAAAGAGTGCTCCAGTAATGGATCACTTTTTGTTTGAGTTGAATTCCCAAAAAAAGCCCCCGTACGTCCGCGAGGACGCACGGGGTCACCACTCTTACGCTCGTAACGCCTGAGGCGGTGGCTGTGATGCGGCAACCGCCATGGGCGTTATCAAACGGATCACCCGCAGTGCGCGGATCGAACCGGGGTCCATGTGGCTTGTCATACCCCAGCGGTAGTAGGTACTCATCTCGGACAGGCCGGGCGATGACTCGCCCATGCGAGTGTGCATATCGCTGGTGTCTTGGCGCGCAACCATTGCGCTTTCTTCCTCAACCAGATTTTGGGTGAGGCGCCATCCGTCCATTTCCGGGCCGTGCCAACTGACATACTCCACCACATCACCAGGGTAGAGATACGTCACTTCGCGATCCAGCCACGCGCGATTCCGACGCAGGCGTACCGCCGTGTCGAAGATTGCTTTACCCAATTCGGTACTTGGGAATGGTGATGGAGGTGGACGGCGGCCAGAGCCCCGAAAAAACATACCTGCTCCTCTCGATCAGGCAAATTATACAATATACTAACGGGTTTATAAATTTTGTAAGGCTACTTTGACTTCGATTGTTTGCTGAGGGCCCATTTTACTGAAGCGCTCATTGGTTTGTCTGTCCGATGAATGCACCCAAGCCAACAACATGGCCGGCGTTTGCCTTCTTGCAGTTCTGCGATAGTACGTTCAACATGGTTTTTTCTGGTGTCGGCTTGCCTGACTGTAACCACCCAACATACCCATTCATTACGGGCAAGAGGCGTTAGTGTTTGCCAGGCGGCCCGGGCTGCCGGGACAGACTCAAGAGCCTTGCGCAGGTCTGCTGCCATGGGGTGTACTGTGCCGCCAAGTAGTTGTTCTTTGACCATATATGTTTATTTTACTCCTGACGCCATTTTTTGTTTACAATGAATACGCTATACCCCCAAAACAGGAACCCGTTCGTATGCCTATAAAAATGTATAATGCTTTGCCCGATGCGACCCTTTTTGGATCTGTCATACTAGCTTTTATTTTGGATGCAGTAGCACCTCTTATGACCGTCGTACCTTCCCCAATAAGCCTCGCAGGGTGGGTTCTGGTTGTGGTGGGGTTCGGCTTTGCTGTTAGTATTCTTAAAACGCTTAGGTCAAAACGCACATCTACAGATGCGGCGGTTGCGCCACATTGGTTGTGGGTAGACGGCCCTTATGCACTTTCGCGGAATCCTTTTTATCTTTGCTACGTGATGATTGCACTGGGCGCGGCCTGTGCTTTGGGCTCTTTGGCGGCGTTCATTGCACCAGTCTTGTGCTTTTTGGTTCTTCATTACGTTGTGATTCCACTCGAGGAACGGGTCATCCAAAAGAAGTTTGGCCAGCAATACGAGGACTACAAACGCTCAGTACGCCGTTGGATATAAAAAATAGACACCACTCGGGTGTCTTTTTGCAAAGGGGAGTGACATGAGGCGGGCGTGATCGCTGTCGTGGCGGCGCAGGGCCACCACGACAGCGATCGTTGGTCAGAGTTCGGGGACACACTCCAGAACGACCTCGGCGATGTCCACCAGCTCCTGGCCGGGGACCATGCGCTCCACGCCGTCCCACAGCATCGCGCTGACGGGGCCGGTGGCACGCAGGGCCTTGAGTGAGGTGTTGTGGTACGCCCCGACGCTGACGTTGCCGGTGTGGATGGCGATGTTGTCGAGCTTGGGGGTAGGCACGTCCTGCTTCATCCGCCGCACGATGGTCACACCGTCGCCGGTCTTCGTGGCCTCGTACTCCATGATGGAGCAGTGGCTGCCGTAGATCGACGTCCAGTGGGCAGCCAGGCGCAGGACCAGCCGCCCGTCGCCGGTGTCGACGACGTGCAGCCCGAGCCTGACCTCGACGCGTTGGTTGGGGAAGGCTGCGCTCTGGTCGGGGATAATCCGCTGGTACGAGAGCGCGGCGGCGCAGCCGGAGTGTCCGGCCTGGAGCGCCTTCTGGGACGTGCCCCGGGTGCGGGCCCATTCCGTGAGCTGGTCGAAAGCCTCGTGCGGAGCCGTGGTGGTGACGTCCGCGGTGTTCGACATACCAGTCTCCTTGTGTGACGGTAACCTGCCTCATGTCGGTGCGCTAAGAGCTGCGCAGAGGCAGGTCAAAGTGAACTATATAATACAATTAAAGTAACAAAAATGCAATACTCGCAGGCTCTGATACAATGCCTATATGAGCAACCTCCACCTAAAGCAGAATCCCACCTTATCCGACATCCAACACTATGTAGAAGACATGGTTGTAGAGCGCGGCTTTAAAGACCAAAGCATTCTACAGGAATGCCTTATGCTGAACGAAGAAATCGGCGAGCTTATGAAATGCGTCCGAAAATCGCACGCCAATATGCGTATTGATGCCAATAAAGTATATGAACTCGATGCGGCTGGCGAGATTGCCGATATTCTTATTGTCCTGACAACCATCGCCAATAAATTGGGTGTCAATATGGAGCAAGCCTTCCGTGACAAAGAAGAAAAGAACAAACAGCGCGACTGGCGCTAAAGCGTGGTACTATATCAAGTAAGTAAGTAAGCATAAGCAATCTCTAACGTGGGGGTGAGGGTGAACAAGGTTGCCAGTTATCTGCAAGAGCATGTAATGGGCGAGGTGCTGACGGCGCCTGAAGTCCGTGATTATTTTTCGACCGATGGTGGCGTCTTTAAAGTAACGCCAAGCCTGGTTGTGTACCCAAAAAACACGCAAGATGTCCGCAAGGTCACTCGTTTTACGTGGCAATTGGCCGAGAAAGGCCACCTTTTGCCTATTACCGCCCGTGGCCGGGGTTCGGACCAAGGTGGTGCGGCAATTGGCAATGGCATCGTGCTGGTTTTTCCGGCTCATATGAACCGTTTGCTCGAGATGGACCACAAACAGCGGCTTGCCCGCGTGCAGCCAGGTATTAACTTCCGGGCGTTTCAAGAGACCGTCGAGAGCCACGGCATGTTTTTGCCACCCTACCCAAGCTCGATTGATTTTGCCACCATTGGTGGAGCGGTCGCTAATAACACCGCCGGTGAAAAGACTATAAAATATGGTGCAATGCGCAATTACGTGCAGAGCGTCGAGGTGGTGCTGGCAAATGGCGAGGTGATCCAGACTGAACGCATTAGCAAGAAAGAGCTCGAGAAGCGCAAAGGCCTCACTACGTTCGAGGGTGAAGTATACCGCCAGCTTGACGGTATCATTATGGATAACTGGGACCTCATTCAGCAGCACGCTGGCCACCCGCATGTCAGCAAAAACTCCGCTGGCTACGCTATTGGCCAGGTGAAGCAAAAGGACGGATCGTTCGATTTGACGCCGCTTATTGTTGGTTCGCAGGGTACGTTAGGCATTGTGACGGAGGTGATCTTAAAGCTTGAAGCCTTCAACCCCCGCACGACTCTGTTTAAGATTAACCTCGAGAATCTGGAAGACGCCGGTACGGTGGTTGAGCATCTGCTCAAGCTCGAACCAAGTGCGCTCGAGGTCGTCGATAAAAACCTGTTGGAATTTTTAAACCGAGTCAGTCCTAACCGGCTTAAGGGCGTGGTAGACGGGCCGTTCCCTGCACTCGTGCTTCTGGCAGAGTTCGATGACCCCAAAGATTCCGCTCAGCTTAAAAAAGCCAAAAAAGCCGAGAAGATTCTAAAGCAGTTGGGGCTGGATTTTGTGGGCACACAAAACTACGAAGAACAGCAGCGACTTTGGACAATCCGCCACAGTGCAGCGGCGGTCATTTGGCACGTCGATGGTACCGCCAAGGCGCTGCCTATTATCGAGGACGGCGTTGTGCCACGCGACCGTTTTCCTGAATTCATTAAGGGCATTTATGAACTCTTTAAGCGGCATAACCTCGAGATCGCTGTATGGGGGCATGCGGGTGACGCAAACCTCCATTTGCAACCATTCCTTGATCTTGGAAAAATAAGCGACCGCCAAAAAGTGTTTAAGATTATGGAAGAATATTACGACATGGTCCTGAAGCTGGGCGGTAGCACGTGCGGCGAGCATAACGACGGTCGGCTCCGCGCACCATTCTTGCCACGCGTCTACGGGCAGGAGATGTACGAAGTATTCCGACAAGTGAAAAAGGCGTTTGATCCTTACAACACACTCAACCCCGGCGTAAAAATTGATGTCACACTTAAGGATGTCGCGCCATTGCTTCGCCAGGAATATTCAATGAAGCATCTGGCTGATCATTTGCCTCGGAGTTAATAACCTATTGTTTCAAAATTGATGCAGGGACCGCGGTGTGTGCCACGGTCCCTGTTCGTACGTTGTTGCCTCACTTTCAGAGAGGCCCTCGGGCGTTCAGGAACGCGGCCGGATCGTTGTCGGGTGTGGAGCCGATCTGTCCGCCTTTCGGTGCGCTGCTCGCCTTCGGGTTGTCGCCGCTGATGTCGGCGTTGTGGACCGTCTGCGGGTTGTGCTTTTTCCGGGGCTTTCTCTTGGCCATGGCGAGCCTTTCTATTGGTCGAGGGCTTCCAGGATGAGCGGGTGGAGCAGGTAAGGCGGGGCTTTCAGGAACCCTGCCTTTCGCTCGTTGAGCCACCACAGTTCCTCTGGCCTGCTACGGCCATTGCTATGGTCGACGAGCGCGTTATAGAGGACGACATCGGTGCCTGAATAAGGCAACAGGTCGATCCCATGGACCCGGGCATTGAGGCGGTGGCGCAGGTTCACGACCGACCACGCGGCAAGGGTCCGTTCCGGGGCCGAGAGCATCATCGCGTGATGCGGCTCGTTGGCGCGGGTGCGTTGCCCGGCGTGCCAGACCTCTGAGGCCCACTCGCGCAAGACCCCTAGCAGTATCCGTTCCCGGATGCACTGCCGGTGGGAGCTTGTGTCGGCGGTGGCCACCATGGCTCTGGCGGTCGCAATCTCTGGAAGCTCGTTCGCGTCAGGTGCTACGACAGCTCGGCGCAGCAGGTCGTCGGGATCGAGCGCCTCAAAGCCGCAATGATCAGCCATGAGGTCGCACAAAATGACGGCGAGTTGCTCCAGAGGTACGTCCTCGCCGAGGATCGTACCGGTCCGGGCCAGCTCCAGAATTCCACGCACTGTGTTGAATTTTTTTTCGAGTTGCGGTTGTACGCCCCACTCGCGTTGACCCAGGACTGTGGCTGAAGCCACAGGGTCTCCGATTAGGCAGGTTGCCCCGCGGTCCGTAACCTGGTCCAGGATCGCCATGTTTTGCATGTACGGATCCATGGAAATCCACCGTCCGTCCCGCAGTCGAAGCACGATCGCCCCGTGGAACTCACGTCGCGTAAGCATGAGGTGCATTGAATCTTTGGCGTCAGCGACAGCCTGGGACAGCCATCGAGGGAGGGTGTCGGCGTGGTATGCCAACGGAAACTCGGCGGCAATAAGCCGGTGGGCTGCCCCGTAGATCGACCTAAGTCCGGCGGTAACCGGTTCGGCCGACATGCGCTGTACTGATCCCACGAGCATTGGCGACCGGGTGATATAGCCGTAGCTGGCAAGGATCACCAACATGCCAAAGCACGAGGGCATGTCGCGGTGACCGTCCCATCTGCCCATTTCTGTGGGCAGCATAGGTTTGTGCGCCGATGCCAGCTCGGAGCTCTGCCGCCATGTCGGCGGGTTGGTGAGCATCCCCATTAGGATCTTGAGGTTTGCCAGTTGCTGTTCGGCGGTCAGTGTTTTCCATGCGCGAGCCTCGTCCGCGGTACTCTGGGTTCTGTTGTGAGTGGGGCCGGGAAGGCATGTTTCGCCCGCGACCATGAGTAGCTGGCCCAGGAGGTCGAGAGTCGCCCCTACGTCGTTGGTAGGAGTTCCCGTCCGCCTTTGTGCCTCGGCCATGCTGACGCCACAGCCTCCAAAGGCGATGCTCAGCGCCGACCTATCTCGGAGTGGCAGCCTGTGCGCCTCTCGAATGCCTGATGGTTTGGCCATTCGTGCGCCCTTCTTGTTTGTGAGCAATTTATTAATGTACGCCGTACGATTATAACGCAAGGTTCTCTGAAGTATGTAAAACTCTGCCTGCTGTATGGTGTTGCCACGATTCTTCCTCTCACCATGCAACAATGGGAGTGTATGGTATAAATCACAACATATTTTTGTATAAAAGCAACTAGCACAGGAAGGAGCATAGTGATAAAGAAAAGTCCCGAGAAATAAATTCTGGGACTTTCCTATCTGTAAGGATTAAATCATGGTGCGCGAGAGAGGACTTGAACCTCCACACCCTTACGGGCACTACCACCTCAAGGTAGCGTGTCTACCATTCCACCACTCGCGCATATAGACGTTCACAATCATACCGTTTTAACAGATGAAAATCAAGTATGTTTGACGCAGGGACTTTTTGAGGGTATTGTTGTTTCGCATCAACCAGTATCGGATTGGAGCGACATGCCCGAGATCATCGGACAAGACCCCAAACGCAAGGCAAGGTGCAACAACTGCGGCAGCGAGTTGAGCTTCCGGCTCGACGAGGTCAAGGCCGGCGACCCGATTCCGCACGACGACGAGGGCGAGCACCACAGCGTGATCACCTGTCCGAAGTGCCGGAAGTCGGTCAACGTCACCGCCCAGGTGGGTCCGGCAACCGCACAGCAGGTCAAGCAGGCCCGCGATCGCGACTACGACGACTACCTCTGACCTGACGCCGTAACGGCCGCCCCTCGCGTAGGGCGGCCGTGTCACAAGTTAAGCTTATTTATTTTCGCGCCCGGCTTTTAGGGTTTCGCCCCACCATTTGAGCTCGTTCAATAGCGTGCCAACATCTTTAGTATCGGATTCAGTTGGCGAGAATACCCCTTCGCGGCTCCAGGCAGTGAAGATGCCGAATGCTACCTTGGCATTCAGCGGCACGGTATCGAGCTGGATGAACACCTGCTTTAGCTGCTCTACGGAACGTACGCCACCACTTACCCCGTACGAGACAAAGCCGACAGGTTTGCGGTTCCACTCTGCGTATAAGAAGTCGATAGCATTTTTAAGGACGGCAGGGTAACCGTGGTTGTATTCAGGTGTGATTATAACGTAGCCGTCGGCAGCACCGATTACTTCAGCCCATTTTTTAGTGTGGTCATTTTGGTACTGGCCCATCATTGGGGGCATGGGCTCGTCGAACATGGGCAGATTAAGCTCGGCAAGGTCAATCAGCTCAAACGTAAAATCATCCTTGCGACTGTTTGCAGTTTGTATGAACCACTGAGCGACATCGAGGCTTTTGCGGTTTGGCCGGGTACTGCCGGTAATAACTAAGATTTTTTGCATACTGTATTCCTCTTTATGTATCTATCGTAGCGATTAACATTCATAAAAGTAAGTACCAACCTAAATGTGCTATACTTACCATATGGTACGTAAGAATCATTCTGAAACACAGTACAGCCCTGCTTGTCAGTGGCGAGAAGTCGTCGAGTTGATCGGCGACAAGTGGACAGTGCTGATTCTGCGTGCGCTCTGCCACAAGCAATTGCGGTACAGCGAACTTCACCGGCAAATAGAGGGCATTTCACAAAAGGTCCTCACCGCCAGCCTGCGAGACCTTGAGCGTGACGGTATTGTTAAGCGCACTGTACACCCGGTGGTGCCGCCAAAGGTCGAATACGAACTGACCGAACTTGGTTTTTCTGTATTTGAGGTTGTTGATGCCTTGCACGGCTGGTCCGTTGAGCATCTTGCCGACATCCAGGCTGCCCGCGAACGCTACGACGCACTGCGCCTGCAAACCGCGTAAGCCTTGGGGCCATGCTACACTTAAGAAGCTCAAAAAGGAGAGTATCATGGCGCGTATTTACGAAAATACCTATTTCAACGACAAGATTACCCCAATCCAGGAGGCAAGCCTGAGTATTGCCAGTTCGGCGGTGTTGTACGGCCTGAGCGTCTATACTGTTTTTCCGATTACTGTTGCGGCCGACGGCACTCTTATGGCGTTCCGCCTTGGAGACCACTTTAAGCGGTTGTTGGACTCCGCACGCATTATTGGCATCGACACCTTCGAACCCGAGTGGACGTTGGAGCGCTTTACTGGCGCCGTCCGCGATCTTGTTGCCGCGAATGACGTTCAGGAGACTGTCTTTGTGCGGGCTACTGTTCATGTGGATGAGCTTGTCCCGGGCACACGTTCCCGCGGACTCCACACTGCGCTAAGCATGTTTATTTACGAGGCCACACCCATAGTCCCTCAAGATGGTGCCCGCCTAAAGACGAGCGTTTGGCGCCGAATTCCCGACTATGCTATTCCG
>DATEFB010000015.1:0-22897 GCA_035280845.1 Saccharimonadales bacterium (SeqCode)
GTGCGCAAATATGGGGTCACGCCATCCGATGAGATCGCCGGCCTTCTGGCAGAGGGCGGGTTTACTCCCGAAGAAGTTATTGTGACCGGGACCCGGAGCATGAGCCGCTGCTTAAGCTGGCAGGCAATCGCCTACCTCGAGGGAATCATGGGTAAGAATCGCGGCAAGGCGGCGGTCTCGATTGACTACGACCGGTTGCCAACTGGCCCCGACGACACCGATCCCGACAAAATCGCCTACGCCCAATCTATCCAGTCGCAGTTTTTGCGGCGTGACCAGCTTAAAAAATACGGTACTATAGAGCCATGACAGACACCCTGCCTGCAGATCCCGAGCTTGAAGCCGAAACTACACTCCCCTGCCACGAGAAGCTGGCGTTTCAGACGCGCGAACAAGCCGAAGCGGCTGCTGCGGTGGACGCCTACCGCTATGCCGACAGCAAACTAAAGGCGTATGTTTGCCGCCACTGCGGTGCCTGGCATTTAAGCAGTCACTAGGGTGCTACTCTCGTACAACTGGGCGGCCAAAGAAATCCTGCAGGCCGTCTATTGCCTTGGCGAGCGCCGCGTCCTCGCTGTTGCTGAGCTTTTTAAACAGGTTTATGGTAACGCTCACCTGCTTTGGTTCGACGCGCCACTTCCAGCCGCCCACAACCAGGCCATCGAGCATAATTATGTGAAAATAGAGTGCTTCGTAGGTGGGTTCGGTGTCGAGCGTCGGGTTGTAGATTGGGCGGCGTTCTTTGTAGGCAACTGTCAATTCATCGTAGTTTGGTAGCAGCTGGATTGTTGGCGAGTGGAGCTCCGACGAGGCGTTGTGCGTGTAGTAAAACGTCGCGGTATCGATGGCAAAGCTTTTAAGCCCGGCGAGCTCAATCCCCTTTTTAATATCGGTTATGAGCAGGCTGGACCACCACGCAAAGTCCTGTATTGTCGCCGGACCGTGCATGGTAAAGAAGCGGCGGGTCAACTCGGCCAGGGCTTCGTCGCGCGGGAGTGAGACGGCCTGGGGCGCCCGTTCGCTCAGCAATGCTACGGTGTGCTGCTTGCCTTTCATGGGGCCGCTGCACAGAAGCGCTTCAAGCTTGGCGTACATCACTATGAATGAGTAGCGCAGCGCCGTCCCTTCGAATCCGGCTTGCAGCAAGACATCGCGGCATTCGGCTGGGGTGAGCGTGTTGCCGCCCTCCAGCGCGCGGACCAACGCCGCCGATCCCTTTTTAAGCGCTGCGTCATCGAGCTCCATTTTTTTGTAATAGTGCTTTAAAAAGGCATGTACGCGCGGCCCGGTAAGCTCCTGCATCCAGCGGATGTCTTCAGGCGCAACAAAATGCCATGTGGGGCGCAGAACATGGGTGCGCAGCAGCGCACCTTCGTTGTACAGGGCGGTTAGGCTGTCGCTGGTAGCATTAGTGCAGCGCAAGGCCAGCGCCCATTTGGCACCGTTAAAATCCTGGGCTTGTACTGCGCCAAACGCCCGCACAACCGCTACTGGGTCATCTACCTTTTTAAGGAGGTGCTGGGTGTGCAGGCGCTGGACCGCAATGTCGTTGAATGTCATGGTTTTATTCTACGATGTCGAGTAGCTCCCGAACAGCTGCCTGTGCAGTTCGCCCTTGTCGGTTTGTTGCAGCAGGTAAATGCCCTGCCTGGTTATGTCGCTCCGTAGACTGGCATCTAAGGCCATGCTTTGGTCGAAGATCTCTAGGATCAACATGTTGTCGTCGTCGCCCGCAATGCGGTTAATAGAGATTTTATTGCATGAGCAACAGATGTGAACGAGCATAATCTCGCCCACCCTATTCAGGCCTTCATGCTTGAAGGTCAAAGCGACGGGTCGCATACCACCGCGGCATTCTGCCATTCTGTCGCCTTTTTTGTGATCGACGTGTTTAGACCACAGGCATATGTTGCAGTGGTTGCGGTTGGCCGTGCCCATAAACTCGTTAATAACGGCCCACTGCTTGCAATGGGAGCACCGGAAGCCACCAGCTTTTTGTTCGTCTTTTAGGGGTCGGTTGATTGGTTTCGAGGTATCAAAATAGTCATGGTTGGAATAGCGTTTCATTCATTTCCTTGCAAATAAAAAACCAGCTACTTGGCTGGCCTGCTGGATAGAAGGAAACGGATTCCGCTATTTTATAAGTAGTATGTATGGACACGGCCAACCAAAGTAAGCACTTCTGCAAGGGCTTGTGCGTTTTTGGTGGTAGTGAACATAGTTTGTAACATCCGAGTTCATTATATACTTTATGACGCTTGTGTCAATAGACGGGTGTGCAGTCGCAGGGCTTGAAGGGTGAAGGTATAATAGATACAGGAGGATTAACTATGGAAATGAAACTTGAGCTCATCATTTTGCCGGTCTCTGATGTAGACCGGGCCAAAGATTTTTACGCCAACACACTCGGCTTCAATCTTGACCAAGACAATAAGGTTGGCGACAAGCTGCGGTTTGTACAGCTTACGCCGCTTGGTTCGGCGTGCTCTATTGCTATCGGCACAGGTCTCACTGACGCTGCCCCTGGTTCTGTTAAAGGTATGCAAGTGGTCGTTACAAGCGCCAAGCAGGCCCACGAGGAACTTAAAAAACGCGGCGTCGAAGTGTCAGATGTCGAGGAGCACCCATGGGGCACCTTTGTCTACTTCTCTGATCCCGATGGCAATGCCTGGTCCGTCCAGGAACTCCCACCCCGCTAATATAAAAGAGGCGCCGTGCAAGCGCCTCTTTTTATGGGTATGTGCTATTTTGTCTTCTTGTGCAACCGGCGGTTCAGGACAACCGAGTTGATACCCTCCCAAAGGTAAGTTGCAACGGCGGCGGCTACAAAGAAGCCCGTGCCCCAGCGAATGCCTTCGAGGATTTCGTGGGTCGGCGTGGTGATTTGCCATGCCACGAAGTAATCGGTGTTCACTAGCTGTTGAGTCGCTCCCAGCGTTACTACAAAGACGATGCTGACAATGTTCAGTAGAACGTGCGTGACGGTTAACGGCGTGGTCCAATTACCAATTTTTGCCTGGGCAACCTTATGAACAAGAGTTAGCGCGCCAAGTACGAGTGCAGCCGGCAGCCAGAAGTCCCATAATGCCGGGCTTATAAGCTGTTGGCCATCTTTAACGTGCAGGATCGGCGAAATTGCAATCCAGATCATTCCGGCAGCAACAAACGCAGCAGTACACCATGCATCAACGCGGGTAATCTGACGTTTGGGATCTTTAGGGATTTCGGGCAGGTCATTTGGCGTCCATGGGCTCATGCCACTCAACTCCTCTGGTTTTAGGCCGGCAGCGCCGCGCTCCAACAAAGCAAAGATCAGGGTGACCCAGAATGTTATATGAATAGCCACACTAATACCAACGCTAATAGCATGAACAATGTTCTGGATAATTGTGCCTTCGTGCTGCACGAAGCCAATAACCAGCATGATGGCCGCGACGATTTCGGGGACAATCAGGAGCAGCGTCTTCAGGAGTGTCACATACGTGTCGTACCAGCGTGGTCCAATTAAGTAGCGGCGGGTCGAGGTGTACTTATGGGCAAGGATGCGCGGGTCGCCCAGCTCTTTTAAGACTTCCTTAATGTCGGCGTCGGTCGGCTTGCCGTTCTTGGCGCGGTCGGCAGCCATGTCTTCGATTGTTGCGATCAGCTCTTTGCCGGTTTCCTCGCGCTGCGCTTGTGGCAGGTTGCGGGTCACGGCAAAGGCGTAGCGTTCTGGTAGATTGCTCATTACTTCTCTCCTTTGTCGATCATTGCCTTTAATTTTTTGCTAGAGTCTTCCCATTCGGCGGTCAGGCGCGTGTACAGCTGAGAGCCGTCTGGACTGAGTTGGTAGAATTTGCGCGGGCGAATATCGGTCGTGTCCCAGTTGCTTTGCAGCACGCCCTGTTTTTCCAGGCGGCGCAGCAACGGGTACAGCGTACCGGCATCGACGGCAATCCCCGCCTCTCCCAGGTTTTGTAAAAGGGCGTAACCGTAGAGGGGCTGTTTAAGTGTGCTTAATATTGCAAGCACGATTGTCCCGCGGCGTAGCTCTAGAACCTGGTTGGCGTAAAAGTCATCCATGTCTGTCATGAATTGAAGTATAGTGTGTGTCACACAATATTGCAATAGCAAACTATATTATAAATTGCCACTGTTCCCGCGCCATTTGCTATACTTACGGATATGGCAACAGCTCAATATGTAGTTTTCCTCCGCGGCATTAATGTGGGCGGCAAAAATATTATCAAGATGGCAGACCTTAAGGCATGTCTGGATGATGCAGGCTTTGATGACGTCGCCACGTATATCCAGAGCGGTAACATACTCCTCACGGGTCCGGCTGCAGATCCCGAAACACTGGCAAAGAAAGTAAGTGCCACGCTTGCAAAGCGGTTCGACTACCACGTGCCGGTGGTGCTCCGTTCGCATAAGCAAATGCAAGAGACGGTGGCAAAGGCGCCGAAGGAATTCACCCACCACCCTGGTACGTACCGGCTGGACGTGATCTTCCTGCGCGAACCCCTGACTGCGGCTGAGGCTATGAAAAACATCTCTATGAAAGAGGGCGTTGATTTGGCGACAAAAGGCCCTGGCGTCGTGTACTTTTCGCGCCTGGAAGCGCGCGTGACATCGAGCCACGTCAGCAAGATTGTTGCCATGCCGATGTACCAGAACATGACCATTCGTAACTGGAACACGACGACCAAGATTCTGGCGATGCTCGACAAGCGTGCCGAAGACGCCAAGGCACGGTAGTCTTTCGGGCCAAAATATACTACGATAAGGGCTATGAGCACTACAGTCCAAGATATGACCCACCCAACCCTAATGCTTGTGCGGGGATTACCCGGCAGCGGCAAGTCATATTTGGCTTCGGCGCTTACGGAATCCCTCGGCAAAGATAACGTACTGATCCTCGACCCAGACAAAATTGATCTGACGACCCCTGAGTATCTGGCGTTCTCTGCCTCGCTTACCAAAGACGGCGTTGAAGAGAAGTTCCACCCCTACCGCTGGTCGCGAGCCCAGGCCTACGACGCCATAATGGCCAACAAAATTATTATTTGGAACCAGGCCTTCACTAACCTGGACGGCTTTAATAAAACGATCATTAACCTGCAAACCTACGCTACCGACCACGGTACCCAATTACCTCTGCTTGTTGTAGAGGTCGAGGTTGGCCATGAGACTGCAAAAGCCCGCGTGGCTGAGCGCGAAGCGGGTGGCGGGCATGGCGTTTCAGAAGAAGCGTTTGCTCGCTTTATTAACGAGTACCGCAGCTTCTCGGACGAGGGCTTTACTCTTGTGAGCGTCCACGGCGAAGACGATGTGAATGCATCGGTCGTGGCTGTCCGCGCCGCACTCGACGAGCTCTGGAAGCAGTAATTAGTCGCGAAGTTCGTTCTCGATTGCGCCAATCTCGTGCGCGTGTTTTTGCATGAGTTCAGCCAAGTCTGGGTGGCAGGCAATAAAGCTGCGGGTTTCGTAGGTGTATTCGTCTTCCTGTACGGGAATAAGTACGCCACCAGCTTCCCGTACTAATAGCCCACCAGGCGCGTAGTCGTGTGTGTAGCCGCGGCTAAGCAAGTTGAACCGCGCCGCAGACGAGCCGTCAACAACCAGCGTAAAGCCAAAGCCGCCGCCTTCGGGGCCATTTTTGCATTCCACACCCATTGGCGCCAGGATTTTGTTAAGCGGTTCAAAGAAACGGGCTTTGCAGTATGCAACTGGCGATAGCGGCATCTCGCCAAGCTTTATTTGTACACCATTCCGGAAGGTGCCTTTGCCTTTTTGTGCTACAAACATGTCGTCGGTCGACGGGTTGTAGATGACGCTGGCCACGGCTTCGCCACCCTGGATTAATACGGCCATACTGGTAAAAGTCGGGACGTTTTTAACAAAGCTGCTTGTGCCATCGATTGGGTCAACAAGCCAGAAGGCGCCCGTGAGGTTGTCTTCGTAGCCCCCTTCTTCGCCAAAGACACGCATGCCTGGGTAGCGTCGGGCCAGCTCGTCCTGGAGGGCTTTTTCGACTTCAACATCGGTGTCGGTGACTGGCGAGCCATCTTGCTTGTCGGTAAAGGCCACATTGCCCGCGCGGCTTAGAATAAGCGGCCGCATAGTGCGGAAAACCTCTTGCACGACGGCGAGTGATCCGGCGATTTCTTCGGGTGTCATACTGAGGTTCTGCGGGGCGTTTGTCATGAGTCCAATTGTAGCAGACGCGGTGGTGCATGGGCGCCTCGTGCTAAAAGCTCGTTATAAACAAGTTCTTGGTGCGAGGCCGGAGCCCCAGAGCGCGCAGGTGCGCATATGCTCTGGGGCTCCGGATGTGGTCAGAGCGGCGGACGCCGCCAGCAGACCACGTCGGTAACCGACTCGTCGTGGGCCAGTCGCAGGACGAGCTGGCTGGGGTCGTCGTCGGCGACCCTGAGTGACGTGAAGTCGAACTCACGTGTCACGCTGGGCTCGTCCATACGGGCGCCGCCAGCCAGCCGAGGCGCGGCGAGCGTCGCCTGCAGACGCGTGTCGGTCAGGGACCATGCCGTCAGCGTGCCCCACAGGGCATCCGGCGAGCTGGTCTTGGCGGGCAGAACTGCCACGTCCATCCCGATGTAGCGCTCGAGGCCGCCGTAGAGCAGGATGTCCTCGACCGTGTTGCGGCGAGGAATCACCGCCCATCGGGTGGCGCGCGGACCCTTGGTGCCGGGTTCCACGCACATCACCACGTATGAGTAGCGGTTGCGGCTTCCACCCTTCCCCATGCCGGGGATGGTGTTTTGGGCCACCCACTCCGGCGAGGGCCGTGCGGTGCTGATCCCCGCCTGCTCCGGCACGCCCGTGAAGGCGCGGCAGCGGTCGGCGTGGATGAACACCGTGCTCATGTTGCTGATGGCAGGATGGGCGTCTTTCAACAGGGGTGATACGAACCCGAAGCCACGCTCCGGGTCGAACCGCTCCACCCATCCGACCACGAGTTCTGCCGACGTCTGAGTCATGCGACTCTCCAAATCTGACGGTGTACGAACTGAGAATTATTATAAAATATTTATTAGATTATTGCAATATATTTCTAATGAAAATGGCACTAGCGCAAACACATGACTGTGGACGCCTGGCCTCTGTTGTGATATTATTCAAATCGTATTTATGGCCACAGGGCCATGCACGGCCCTATCGTCTAGCGGTTAGGACATCGCCCTCTCACGGCGGCAACCCGGGTTCGAGTCCCGGTAGGGTCACCATATTGGAAAAACATATTTCTGGGAACACCTTCCAGATGGCAAAATAGCTTCGGCAAGTCCGAAGCTATTTTGTTTGCCGTTGTTGTCTCTATACAAGTGTTCGATTCCCGTAGGGTTACTGCAAAAACTCTTTGCTATATTAAAAGGCATGTATTCAAGATATGGAAAGACGTCTGCCCGGCACGCCCAAAAATATGCCGAATTATTCATTTCTGGCTTAGATGCCAAGACGGCTAGGAGGCTATACGACGAGCGCATACGACTTTTTGAGATCCTTGATGTGTCCCTCGACTTGGGTATCTACCTTTTGGTCTTATCGCTCAGAGCAACTTCAAAAATAGACCAACGTGCACATCTTCACGTAGAGCAAGATTTGGTGGGATATGGACGAGCTGCCATGCAGGAAATGCTGGTCATTAGGCTTCGGGAATTATTCCATGCAGTAAAGGATAAGCCGGAAGAATTTAGGTTTAACGGCTTCCACCAAACGCTCTGTAAGTTAGGTAAGCCGTACCCTAAACCAAACCTCGAAACAAATAATGCAATAGCGCGCATTATCAAAAGGCGCAATTTCTACTCCGCCCACCATCATGACGGCAAAAAAGAATACTCATATGAGAAAAATCGTTTGCGCTCGCTCGATCTTATTACTGCATTATCGTATATATCTAAAGTTGAAGAAAGTCGTCATGGCCTGAAGGACTTCGACCCATTCGAGAGGTTACTAAATGAGGAATTGGGGGTAGATAGCATTCTTGCTTTGTGTGGTGTCTACGAGGTAGTTACTGGCCAAAGTTACGAGGTCTTCAACCCCGCCCTAACGTCCCCACCTTTACCCAACGGACTAAAGATGACGTTCGGCCCGCCGCCCGATGATGTAGAGCTGGTAGATGGTGACTATGAAGATACGCCTGAATTCCTAGCATATGAACATAAAGCCAAAAAAGAGCTACAAAGAATTAGGTTACGGGTCAATAAAATAATAAATTAATAGAATAGGATTGATTGACGGTATAGCGACGACACTTTATAAGCATTAGCTTTTTCATATTTCACAATAAAGCGATACAATGAGCAAAGACATCCGAACAATCAGCTTAAGAGGGTAAGGGGTATTACAAAATGCGGCTAGTGGCTTTTAGGATTAAAAACTTTCGTTCCATAGTGGACTCGGGATGGTGCAACCTGTCTGCCGACAATATCACCGGCTTTATTGGGCAAAATGAGTCGGGGAAGACATCCGTTCTTGAGGCACAGCACAGCTTCTACACAAAAGTGTTGGATAATGATTACCTCAGGAGCGACGGCCAGATGCCTGTAGTGTGCTGTTCCTTTGAGGTTGCGCCCAATGAACTGGCTGAAATGTTCCCGGACGAAGAGTTGCCAAAGGGCCTAACGGCATGGCTCAAAGCACACAATAATCGTGTAAACCTACAGCGCGCATGGAGTAGTGTTGATGCCAGTGAGCTTACGCTTGAACAGGCCGAACTGGCAGCACTTTTTCCTGACCCTGCCACCATACCTATACCGGCCCCCAAACCCATCCCGACACCTGCGCCAGTAGCCCCTGAGGAGGAATCCGAAGACGGCACTACTGTGACACCCGCAACTGTTGAGTTAGAGTCAGAGGCAGTGCCCGCACCCGAAGTGCCGGAAGAAACCCCAGTCAAATCAGTTCTAGCCGATGACTTCACTAACGCGCTGGCCGCAAGCATACCGGCATTTGTGTATTTCAGCGACTTTCAGAGCCTTATCCCAAACGAGATAGACATTGCTGACATCACTAAGAAAAATGCCAAAGTAGAAGGTCTCTATGGCGCGCTGAATTTTCTGACAATCATCGGCCTTAAGCCAGAAGACCTGCTTGGAGCTAACCAGCGCCTTGTTGAATCCAAGATTGAGAGCTGTAACAAAAAGGTTACTGCTGATTTCCATGAGTTTTGGAGTCAGCACATAGGCAAGAACAACAAAATCGAAATCCAGATGCAGCTAAAGCATCATAGCACCGCTGCGGGTAAGACGAAGGCTGGTGAGCCATATCTTGTGTTCTGGGTTAAGGACGGTTCAGAAATCCTCTATCCAAAACAGAGGAGCAAGGGCGTCCGCTGGTTCCTCTCATTCTACCTACAGCTAAAAGCAAGCGCTATTCTGCACAGTGACGGCCAAGTACTACTTATAGATGAGCCGGGCGCAAGCCTGCATGCCAAAGCTCAAGAGGACGTTCTCAAGGTGTTTGAAGCTATAAAAGACAAGCTCCAAATCCTCTACACAACGCACTCACCGTACCTTATCAAACCTGAGACGCTTTACCGCCTGCTTGCCGTACAGCGGGACGATGAAGACGACGAGAAAAGTGCTACCAAAATCTTTGATGTCCATCACCTCGGTCAGGCGACGACAGACACTATGTTCCCGGTCTATACCCTCATCGGTGCGGATTTGGGTGGCCAGCGTGTCATAAAGGATAAGGACAATGTGTTACTTGAAGAGCCGAGCGCTTTTTATTACCTGAGCGCATTTAAGAACTTGACTGGCGAAAGCCGCGACATACACTTTTTGCCTGCTACCGGGGTAACGAAAGTGCCTGTGCTTGCTAACTTACTTATGGGCTGGAGCATTGAATACGGTACTGTAGTGGACGATGATTCAAGCGGCCGGGCCGTCTACAAAGACCTCAAGCACACTCTTTACGGCAACAACGACACAGAAGCTCGTAAGCACCTTTACAAGATTAAAGACTGCAAGGGTGTTGAGGATATCTTCTCCAAAGGGGACTTCAAGAAGCACGTCATTGAAGATAATACCGCCACGCTTGGGGATAGCAACAGTGAATATCTGAAACAATCTGCCTCGAAAAGCCCAGGCGTCTCGAAGATTGTACTGGCCTACAAGTTCTATCAGAAAGTTGAAGCAGGGAAGATTAAACTTACAGACCTGTCGAAAGAGACACAATCCAAAATTGCCGAAGTTATGGCCTCAATCGTAGCTCTTCTCTAACATTAGATACTCGCCTTATTGCCTGACGGTTATAGCTCATGGTCGAACACACCAAGCCTTATCAAATTGTCATGCAGCAACTCAATACTAGGCCACAAAGTGTTCCACATTTGTCGCGTCTGGCTCACCAAATGAGACTTTTCCGTATCGGAAAGGTCTTTTTTGTTGAAATCAATCTGCATGATAAGCTGAGTCTGACCATTCAATACGGCTGTAAAACCGGAATAAAAAGTAATGGAGTAAATATGAACAAACAACTTAGCACGACAACTTCTATAACGCTGAACGCCGACAAAACAAGAGTCTGGAGCGCCCTAACTGACCCTGAGCAAATCAAGCAGTATTTTTATGGCACTCAAACCGAGACTGACTGGAAGGTTGGCAGCCCAATTCGTTTTACTGGGGATTGGGAAGGGACGCCTTACGTAGATAAAGGCGAAGTCTTGACCTTTGAACCCGAGCAAAGGCTACAGTATTCATACCTAAGCAGTTTTACCGGCCTAGAGGACAAACCCGAAAACTACAGCATCGTGACTTTCGAGGTGACCGCCGACGGCACAGGCACCAAACTAACCGTTAATCAATCAAATTTTAAAGATGAAAC
Organism: Saccharimonadales bacterium (SeqCode); assembly: GCA_035280845.1. Classification (GTDB taxonomy): domain Bacteria; phylum Patescibacteriota; class Saccharimonadia; order Saccharimonadales; family EFPC-124; genus DASTDY01. The sequence continues at coordinate 10,828 of DATEFB010000015.1, forward strand.
TCATCGCGACCACAGCAAGGCAAACTGGGATAATGTTTTAGTCGAACTGCGCAAGCTTTTGGAAACTGAATAACAATATCCAATAGTGCCAGAGGTCACATTGCAATTATCGCATCGCATAAAGACGACTTCCCTAATGATTTGCGGTACGGGTGGTTTTGCTTGCATGTGCCGATTATTATACCTCGCTCGAAGCCTGGGCGCACATGAGCTACTGCTCCAAAGCAGCCCTAAAAGAGTAATAGGCCTGCTTTGGCTGGTACGCTCTGTCGAACATAAGTGGCCGCGCATCCGCTGTTTCGGGCCCCATGTAGTTGTACCAGGTTTCTTTGTCGGTGATGCCGAGCAAGGCAAAGCTATGGCACACTTTTGATTCTATGCATGCGCGCATCATATTGTAGTACATGTCGCCGGCAATATTGTCTTTAGTGGTGTCGTTGGCCGGAATGGCGCTCATATTTACATCGAATTCGGTGACGTATACGCCCACGCCTAATGCGGCAAACCGCTGCATGTTGGCAATGACCTCTACTTTATCGGGTACATGAGTGCCGTCTATGTGCATTTGCATGCCAATGCCGTCAATCGGGATGCCGCGCGCTTTTGCACTTTTAATGTATTCGTACATGGCATCGGAGACCGGGTTGAATTGCTCGTTGTTAAAATCGTTTAGAATGAGTTTTGCGTGAGGGTCGGCCTGGCGGGCCGCAATAAATGCCTGGTCAATGTATGCCGTGCCGCCACCAGTATGGTCGGCCCACCAATCGCTGAGCCCGTTGGCATGTTGCCCGCGGGTGAACGCTTCATTTACCACCGACCATTGCTTAATCTGGCCTTTGTACCGGCCGGCAACAGTTGCGATATGGTCTTGCGCAATGGCCGCGAGCTGCGCTTCAGAATACCCGCCATTTTTGAGCCATTCAGGCAGCCACTTATCTTCGCCCCACAACAAGTGGTGCGCCTCTATGGGCATATTGTGTGTTTGGGCGTAGGAAACAACCTCGTCCATCTGCTTAAAGTTGTAGGTGGTTTCGCTTGGCCTCAGGCCGCCGTCGGTAAAGTACCAGTTGGGTGTGTTGTCTGCGAGCACAAAATCAAATTGCGTCGTAAGGATGGTGCGGTACGTCGGATCATTCATATGATTGAGGATGGCAAAGTTGCCAAGTTCAATACCATGCCGGGCCGCTAATTCTTTAAGCGGCGGCGCCAGCAATATGGGTGCGGGTGTATATTGCATTGCCATTAAGCCGCAAAAAATGAATACAGAAACGAACGCAAAACCTGTGGGAATTACTAGCTGTTGGCACAAAAGGCGGATACGGTAATAGAGTGCCATACCTCTAGCATAGAGCAGAGACTCCCAAAGGCCTATTTATATCCCAGATTTTTATTGCCCCGAGGTATTTTTTAGTATGTGTAATGCGCATTCTCAAAAAATATTGCATACTACCTGTATGAACCGTGAAACTGGCAAGCAAGCGCTGCAGCACACAACTTCCCCGAAGGTGAGGGGCAGTTTTTACGGCCCGTTTTTATAGATGACGATACCGCCGATGCATTATTCCAGGAGTCTTACGAACGCGACCTTGACCGATTTCTGGCTAAGCGCGCCGAAGCCGTGGAGTCGCTGGCAAGCGAGTTGCACACTATGGTTCCGCACGTGCATGACACTGTGCGGGCGGGAATGCAGGCCGCGGTTGCCGAGGGCTATGCACCCGCAGCAGCTCTTGACCGTTTGGAGCCGGCATTCACGCAAACAGCAATTCGGGTCGTCGACCAGTCGGTGCTAGGCGAAGATCTGGCCGTGTACGAGCAACGCACCGACATTGTGACGCTGGGAGCAGATGTTGCCGACTATGATCCAGAGCAAACAATTGCCCACGAGATCGGTGGGCATAAAGTCTCGGGCGGCACCTTCGTACTGAGGGATGGTCAGACTGTGCGAATTCGGCGCGGTTTTGTAAACCACGGCAGCGGTGAAATTGCCTCTGGCCGCCATTATGGCCTCGATGAAGCCGTTCAGCACCACATGATTCTGTCGTACGCGCACGGTGAGTTTGGCGTCGTAGATCCAGATGCGCGTACCGACAGAGACAGGTCCTATTACGAGCATCGGAAGTTGCTGGCCAGGTTTGTCTTGCAATCTGCAGGCATTATTGACCTGAAGGCAATTACTCGCGGTTCGTTTGAGGATTCCGGCGAAGCGGGCGCCGTCACGACAGACCGCCGAACCATGGTCGCGCAGGCCCGTGCCGCGTATGGGCCTGGGGCCTACTTTAAGCTCAACTACCTGTTCGAGGCGATTGACTTCGAAGATATGTCGGCCGAGGAACTGGCAGAAAGAATTCGCAGCCCCGAGCTGAATACGGATGGCTCAGTGAAACGGGCTGGTTCCATAGATGTTGATGGACTGTCGTTTCTTGACTGAGGGAAATACCCGCACTACACGTTTTGCGATTCGTACACGCCGGCTACGCCATCTGCGGTGCGGCGTTCGCGTACGATCTCTTGCATCTGAAGAAGCTCTTCGGTGGTAAAGCTGCGCGTAACTGCTGCGGGCGAATCTGGTACTTGTGTGTCTATGCCTGTGAATCCAAGGTCGGCCAGCGTACCATATTCGGTGGCTTCGCGGGACATGGCCAGGTTCTCGCGCAGGCCCTTGCCCCATTCGCGGACGCCGCTGCCAATGCTTGCGATCTTGCCAAACAAACGCCTGGCGCGCACCGAAATTTCGTCGCGGGCGATTTCGGCGAACGATTCCTCGCGCCGGTGCAAGCCACCGCGGGCTGCGACTTCCTGAATGCCTCTAAGTGCAGAAAAGGCAGCTTCGCGCTGCCATAAGTAGTCAATGTGCTCGGGTGATGCTGGGGCGAACTCGGATTCGCCAACCACCGCAGCCGGAGAGTAACCGGAGAGGTCTTCAAGCTCCACGCGCTGGTGTCGTGGTCCTCGGTATATAGGTTCGAAGATCGTCTGCTCCATACTTTTGTGATTTAAGCACAAAGAGCATAACTTAGCAAGCTTAAGCGTTAATGAACTTTAGCTTGCAGTTTGTAAACTTTGGATGATTTCGATGAGCTTACGCGGCGTAATGTCAGCTTTAATCAGGTAGCCGTCGGCTTTGCTTTGCATGGCCGCACGCGATTCGTCGTCCTGGCTGAAGTTGGTCAGCACAAGGATTCTGCTATGGGGCACCAGGTCTTTGTCGCCGCGCAGTGTTTGCAGGATCTCGGTACCATGTTTTTCAGGGAGCAAAATATCCAGCAGGATCAGGTCGTACTGGTTGTCGATTGCGGCCTTCATGCCTTCGGCGCCACTGCCGATCAGTTCAACTTCGTAGCCCGCCTTGCGAAGGCTCCGGGCGTACATCTCCCCGATAAACAGGTCATCTTCGATACACAGGATTGTTTTTATTACTGCCACTTATTCCCCTACCTTCGGTACATTGCGTGGTTTTTTATCCAGCCTTCGGTGCGCTGAGTGATGTCTTTATTATCACCGCTCGACAGCTTCTGCGCAACGGTGGAATAGATTGGCAGTGTGAAGCCAAAGGTTGTCCCCTTGCCTTCTTTGCTGCTTACCCAGATGCTGCCGCCATGGCCGTCGACGATTGCTTTGCAGATATAGAGCCCCAAACCCGTGCCGCCGACCGCTTCGCGCGAACGGTGGGACCGGTAGAATTTGTTAAACAGGTTGCCCACTACGTTTTGAGGCATGCCAATCCCGTGGTCAGTTATGGTGATCTCGACAAAGTTTTCTTTTAAGGCGGCGGCAACAATAATCTCGCCATCTTCGTGGCTGTATTTAATAGCGTTGTCTACCAGGTTAATAACGACTTCGCTGAGGCTGGTGCGGTCGCCGGCAACGGTTGGCAGGTTTTCGGGGATTTGGAATGTGAGCTTGCGCCGCTGGGTACGGGCGCGCAGAGCAAGGTCTGGCACCAGGGTCTTCAGCATCTCGAGCAAGTTTTCTTCTTGAGGATGCATGGTAATGCGGCCACGGTCGTAGCGGCTGACGTTCAGGATGTTGTTAATATAGCCGCTGAGGCGTTCGGCAGAGACTTGCAGGCGCTCCAGTAATACATGTTGGTCGGCGTCGAGCTTGTCGCCAAGTTCCTGGTTCAGTACGTCTAAATAGCCACGAATAACAGTGATCGGCCCGCGCAGTTCGTGGGCGGCCAACGCAATAAAGTCCATGTCGTCTTGGTCGGGCGAATAGGCTACGGTGCGGTCAAAGGCAATTAGCAGGACTTCTATGCCCCCCTGGGCGTTCTTTTGGTAATGCCCGGCAACGTCAAAGATCCTGCGACCTTCTTCGCCCGGAGCACGGTCAGATACGCGCAGCCAGACGTGGTCGTCGCGCACTTTGTTGGCCTGGCAGTCGGCCAGCCATTTGGCGAAGTCATCGTTCTGCTCGAACAAAAGACCAATCTCTGGCAGGCCATCAGAGGTTTGCTTCATTGGCGCAGCGCCATTGACGTACAATATCCGCCCGCTGGCATCGAGCGCAATGACGCCGCAGGGCATGCCGTCGGCAAGGGCCTTAAAGAAATCGTTTGGTATTGCGGCTGTTGGCGACTCGGGTGTTTTTCCGTTGGAGCGGGCGGCTGCCAGTTCGTAAATTGCCTGCACCACCGATTTTATGCCAGAGTGTTCGTACCGCACAGCTGTTATGTCGGGTGGCGGTGTGACGACCGGGTCGTTCGAGACATGTGCGACCGCCTGGCTCAACACACGAAGCGGATCGCTGGCGATGTTAAGTACGATCAGCGCCACAAAAACATTGGTAATTACAACGACAAGCAGGCCAACGACAAACGTAGGAATCGGCCCCAGCTCGAGCGAGTGCCACGATACCCAGGCTAGCCCACCAGCCAGCAACGCGCCAACAACTTGCAGGGTTACAAACGTAATAGCCGCACGCTTGTGGTAGCGGCTGTAAAATTCGTGGACCTTTATTGCCATGTCACGCCCTTGTTGGGGGCGACAACCGTCACCCAGGTCTGGCCGGCATTTAGGGCGATTGGCACGCCAGACTGGTCGTAGAATCGCATCTGTTCTTTTTTGCTGTCTTTGCGCCAGAAGCCGCTAATGTGTTGGCCGTCCTGAAAAATATGCGCTTCGTTAAATCCAAGTGTCGTCATTTGTTCGCGGTAGCCATCTTCATACCCTACCTGTACCGGCACTTTTATGACGATGACCGACTTTGGCGCGAGCTGCCCTGCCTCACGGTCGGTGTGCGGCTTGCCGCCTTCGGAACGGATGTAGCTATTGCTGGCAGCGTCGTACGTGTAGCTACTGTTGTAGGTGGCGCTGCTAATGGTGACGTCTATTTTTGTGGCGTTCTTTGTTGTTGCGGGGCTGTCCATCTTGCGAGGGAATCCGGTAAATGTGCTGCTTGTGTAGCCGCGTGAAGCGTTCAGGGCATCCAGTTTATCGAAGCTGGTGTATACGTTGTGAGGCGCTACGCGGTCGGTCGCGCGCCAGTAGTAATTGCCAGCAAAGAACTGGTCGATGTCTTTGTACCCGCCCCCGCGGATTTCTTTGAGCGCATTTGCACTGCCGCCAACGTGTGCGACTGCGGCGTCGAATGGCGCCAACCAGTCAATATAATATGGCCGCAAGCTGCGCACTGGGCCAATCAGCGCGGGGCGGCCTTCCTGATGCAGGGTGAGGAACCGTGTAATTCCCCCTTCGGCGATTGCTTCAAAAATAACGCCTGCGGGCTTAATGCCAGATTGTGGCCGGGCATCAAGGCTGTTTTCGATCATAATGGCCGTGACTTGTCGTTTGGTTGTGGCCTCGTTTTCGACTTGCGCCCCGCTCAGCGGCGAATAATAGAGGGTTTGGCCATCGCTGGTTACCTCTTTTGTGACATTTTTGGGCGTTGCCGTTTGGGCGCCGACGCCCGGCTGTGGCTGGAACCAAAACCCGGCAGCAATAAACCCGGCGCCTGCCACGACCATGCCAATAGCTAGGCCTGTCGACAGTTTGCGATGGCCATCAATAAAAGAAGTGAACTGGCTCCAGGGGCCCTTTTTGCGCAGTATCATCACCCATGAGTATAGCAAACCACAACCATAATGCAGAGAGCGGGATGCTTGACAATATAATAGCGAGATTTTATCATATGTATTTACAGCACCTTTGCTGTAGTGAGTGGAGGCTCATATGCGCAAGACCCACGGGGTGTCCACCTATACCCCGGAACAGTCTGGCGCCCGTTACTTCGGTGGCCTTGGTGCCATGACGCTGCTCGCCCTCGTGGCTACTGCCGTCATGCCGCTGGCTCCGATGGCGGGCATCGCCCTCATGATCGTCGTGGTCGGGCTGGGGGTTGCCCTGCTGCAGGGTGACGCTCCTCTGGACACCGACGGTCGCCCGATCCCTTCTGGCGCGGCCTGCATGGAGGCCCTCTACGAAGAGATCGAGCGTGAGCGTTTGGGTGGCCGTGTGTACCCCTTCGGGAACTGGCTGCCGCGTCACGCGGTCCTGTACCACGCCGGGCAGGTCTTCCACCCGGTCGACCCGCTGGTCACAACGCCGTGGCGGGACCTCAGGTAAGGCTGGCCCACCATCTTCACTATCGCCGCTCCCCTGCCGCACATTGTCGTGCGGTGGGGTGAGCGGCCCTTTTTTTATGACAAGCTTTTTTTGAGGCGCGTTAGCACAGTGTCTTTGCCAAGTACGCGCATGGTTTCGAATAATCCCGGTGCCACATTGCTACCGGTGATAACTGCGCGCAGCACCCCAAACAGGACGCCGGTTTTAGTATTCAGGGTTTCTACCAACGGGCGCAGCCGTGCCTCGAGGTCTTCTTCGGTGAAGTCACTGGCTTCCAGCTCGCTGGCTGCGGCGGCAACCATTGCCGAACGCTCTTCGGGAGTGAGTTTCTTGAGTTGCTTGTTGGTTGCAAAAAGCTCCTCGCCTACTGTTGGTTCGGTAAAGAAGAACTCTGTTAGTTCGGGCAGTTCGGCCAGGAATTTGAGGCGTTCATGCACTAGCGCAAGGACGGCTTTTTTGTATGGTTCGTCGGCGTCTGCTGCGCTCTTTGGCCAGAATGCCTGGGCGCGGTCGAACAGCTCGTCGAGCGAAAGCTTACGAATGTGCACACCGTTTAGGTACACCAGCCGTTTTTCGTCAAAAATGCCGCCACTTTTTTGGACTCGGCTTAAATCGAACTTTTCAATCAGTTCGTCCGCAGTAAAGACTTCTTGTTCGGTGCCGTCGTTCCAGCCAATAGTCGCCAGAAAGTTCATCATTGCGCTTGGCAGAATGCCCATGTCGCGGTATTCCAAGATTGGCTTGGCGCCGTGTCGCTTGCTTAGCTTGCGCTTGCCGGTATCATCCATAACCTGTGGCAGGATGGCGTTGACGGGTGTCTCCCAGCCGAGCACTTCGTGTGTGGCCAAGAATTTAGGGACTGAGCTTATGAACTCCTGGCTGCGCATGACGTGGCTGATTTTCATGAGGCGGTCGTCAATAATATGGCAGAAGTTGTAGGTTGGGAACCCATCGGCCTTAATAATAATGTAATCGTCAATCATTTCGGGGCCCATTTTAACGATGCCCATTACAGCGTCGTCCCACTCCCAATCTTTTGGCTCGAGCTTAATACGTAGCGGCTGAGTGCCATCCCACACTGGTGGGTTCTCTGGGCGATGGTCGCGGTACAGGAACGGGCGCTTTTCGGCCTGGGCTTTTTCGCGTAGTGCCTGGAGCTCTTCAATAGAATACGGATCGGCATAGGCTAAGCCCTTGTCTACCAATTCCTGGGCGTACTTTTTGTAAATGTCCAAGCGCTTTGATTGGATGTACGGGCCATATGGCCCTTCGACTTCCGGGCCTTCGTCCCATGTTAAGCCAAGCCACCGCAAGCTTTCGATAATATTTTGCGTGCCACCTTCGACTTCACGTTTTTGGTCGGTATCTTCTATACGCAGCAAAAACTGGCCGCCATTATGTTTGGCAAGAAGCCACGCAAAGAGCGCAGTGCGCACAACGCCGCTATGGAGGGCGCCGGTTGGGCTGGGGGCGAATCGGGTTCGGACGTTCATATTGCTCTAGTATTACCTGTTATGACACGTTACGCAAGATACCTGTGGTATAGTATTGCCCACGCAGAGTAGGCACTGTCGTACCTGAGAGTAGGATGCATGGGAGTCCGTGATTATCTGTCGTATGCCCTGATTGCGCTGGCCTTGATCGACTGGCTGGTGTTCAAGGCGCTTATGCGCAGGTACAAGAAGTTCGAAAGAGTTTCGCCGCTTGTAGAACTCATGGGTGCCAAGACCCGCAAGCGTTACCGGCTGTACGCCAAATGCGCTGCTAGCCATTTCTATTTCATGGCTGCATCATGGGTTTTAGCGGCGTGGGGATACGGCTGGGCCGTGCCGATTGTGACGGGCATTGCTGTGGCAGTGGGGTTCATGGTCTACCGGATGCTGTATGCCCGCTATACCGCTTTCCTGCTCATCCACGAAGCGTTCGATGGCGACGAGTGCAGCCCAGTCGCCCTGGCTGCGGCGCTCGCACTGTATTACCAGAGTGTCGGTGGTACTGGCAAGGTCGTTCTTTCGCTGTCGCGGAGTGGCCCTGCCGACAACCTGCTACTGACGCGAGGCGCCAAAAGCTTTGTGCTGAAACCGCAGGGTGGTATGCCCCCCTGGGTTCTGGCAATGGTGGCAACAACGATCGCCCAACCCATCAATGTGTACGGGCTGTTGATCGAGCACATTGGTGGTCGTCCGACCGTCGAGATTCTGACCGATCCAACCCACACCGAAATCCCGTAAAAGGATCCGCTGCCTACTCTGCGCATCCCCAAGTTTTAAAAAAAGATGCCTCTTGGGGCATCTTTTGGTTTTACATGCTTGTTGCAAGTCTGAGCACTTGGTCCGAGCTGAGGCTCGCGTTGCCTTCGAGCGTGTACAATAGGCCGCCATTCACCCAGGCTGCTTTGCTGCCAAAGGTGTATACGGTGACGCCACGTTCCTGAAATGTCAGGTAGTGTTCAGTTTGGCGGGTAATATAGTTGTCGAGCAACCCTTGGCTATCCCAGTTCGACGGTTTTTGGCTAATGCGAAAACCGTTGTCGTTGCTGGTGGACTTGTAGTTAATGTTCACTTCGCCCGGGCTGTACGTAATGGGCCCGTTTAGTGCGTAGCCATCTGGTCGATAGTTCGGGAAGGTGGCCTCTACTCCAGCGCGAGAAGCTGCTACCTTCATAGAAATGACGGGCAGGTTCATGTATGTCAGGTATCCGCCGAGTACTAATAATGCCAGGGTTGCGGTGAGAATACTGGCAACGCGCGGCTTGCTCTTAAACCAGGCGCGTTTTGGAACGCGGTGAGGCGCGTCACTTACCTCGGCCAGGCGCTCTTTAATGAGCTGTTCTTTTAGTTCTTTGCCGCTGGCGGCATGGTGTGCAGCAGGTTGTGGCGCACGGTCTTGTAACACTTTTGCGACCGTTGGGTGCATCTGGGCCGGCGCAATTGCTTCATTGGCGGCTTCTGTTTTTGCCTTGCGGGTCAGGTCTGGGTGGATGGTCAGTGGTCCGGTGCCAAACTTGCTAATCATTGGGCTGCGATCCGGGAGCTGCTGCGTGGTAATGCTGGCCTCGGCGTGCTCGACGGCAGGCTTTTTAAGCGCTTTGCGGTACAGTGTCTGTGATTTTTGTGGGCGGGAGTGCACTGCATGCGCGGCAGGGTGTTGGCTACGGCGTACTGGTACTTTTGCTGACGCGGCAGGCGCTGCATCGGCGCCCACTTGCGAAATAGGAGCTCGTTTAACGACAGGTTGAGTTTGGGCTACGGCTGGGCGTGGGCCAATGTCGCTGAATGCACGAACAGCGCCCTGCTTTGGCGCGGCTGCCGGCGTGGGCCGTTGCGGTGCCGGTGCTGCGGGTTGTGAAATAGGCTGACCCGTAATTGCATCGTAGAGGCGGCCATTGATTGTGATGGTAGTTTGTTTTGTCATACCCCGTTCGTAATCCCTCGCAGGCCATTTGGCCGCGGTCTCACTCAATAGTACGAGCAATCCGCCAAAGACGCAAGTGCTTACAAATGTTTTCACTGGGATGTGCTACACTAATGATAAACCACCATGTTTCCTAACACTTTTCGATCAAAACGTGCCAAGCTGGCACTTCGATTCTTCACTTACGGTGTCATGACCCTCGCCACCGTCGTACTTACGACGTTGGCTATTTTTTGGGCCATGGGCTACCGCTTCAATAACGCCACGCTCGAGCAAGGCGGCCTTGTGCAGTTTCGCTCTACGCCCGAAGGTGCCACTGTCGTTGTCGATGGTGTCGTCCAGAACTTTAAGACGCCCGGCCGCGCAAACCTGCCTTCCGGTGTCCATACCATTGTTATGCAGCTCGATGGCAACCGTGAATGGCGGCGCACTGTCACTGTTGCGCCCGGCCAGCTCCTGTGGCTCAACTACACCCGTTTTATTCCCAACTCTGTCACGACTGCCCCAATGAAGACATTCGCAGGCCTTTCTGGCTCACTGGCATCGCCGGACCGCCGGTGGATGCTCTTCCACGAAAAAGCAGATTCACCAATTGTGACGATCGCCGACTTCAATAACGAGAAAGACCCGATCTATAACACCCTTACTCTGCCAGACGGCAAAGTGAGCAAAACCGCCGATGGCAAATACGGCCTGCTGGGGATGACCGAATGGGACTTGGGCTCGCGCTACTTCTTAATGCACCAGCAAAACGGTGCAACCCATGAATGGCTGCGCGTTGACCGTACCAAGGCCGAAGACACTGTAAATCTGAGTCAGCTCTTTAAGATGAATATTACCGATGCTCATTTTGCCGGGAACAATCCTAATATTTTGTATGTGCTTACTGACGGCACGCTTCGCCGCCTCGACATTGGCAGTAACAGTGTCTCGGCAGCCCTGGTGAACGACGTTCAATCATTTATAGTGTACGGCGATGGCGCGGTGTCGTATATCGCCAAGCGCCGCTCCAACCCGAACGATGCCGCTACCACCCAGCAGGCAGTTGGCGTGTATAAAGACGGTAAAGAAACCGTCGTTCGCACCTATGCGCCTGAGGCGCCTGTTAAAATCGCTTACGGCAAGTACGACACGCATTCCTTCCTGGCGATTCATAAGGGCGACGGCATTGTGCAGATCTTGCGCGACCCCTCCGAGAATTCTCAGGAGACTGAGTTCGCTGAATTCGCGCTTGATAAAAACGCCGATTGGCTTAAGATGAGCAACAACGGCCGCATGGTGACTGCTGGCGCTGGCAGCTCTGTCGTGACCTTCGACCTGGAACTGAACCGCCCCTACGAATCAAACCTGCCATTCCTAAGTGGAAGCAATGCGCGCCCAATGCAATGGCTCGACGACTACTACTTATGGTCCGACAACGGTGGCAAGCTGCGCCTTGTTGAGTTTGACGGTCAGAACGACCGCGAGATCACTACCGTCGCCCCTGGCTTTGGCATAACGCTCAGCCAAAGCGGCAAAACACTCTTTAGTATTGGTAAGAACGAGATAACTGGTTCGTACTTCCTGCAGGGTTCACAGATCGTCAAATAAAAAAGAGGGGGCCCGAAGGCCCCGCAGTCACAACTCCTCTGGAAGGTTCGAGATTTCGATGTAGATTTCTTGCACGTCCGCGAAGGCACAGGCGGCGGCGTACATCACAGAGCTGCGATGCTTGCCATCGGGGCTGTACCCGGTGATGGTGACGAACTCACGGTTTTCTCGCCCTGTGATGTAGAAGTCCTCAAAACCCTCGCCCTCACCGTAATAATGGCTCAAGACTTTGCCGCGGCGGGCACCTTTGACGTATCCCCCGGCCTGAAGCCGATCGAAAAGGCTGTCGCAGACTGCGCCCAGTACGGTGTTAATTTGAGTGTCTTCTGTGATCTCAAGATCAAGCTGCAGGCGCTCGGCCCAAGCCACCCACCGCAGGTAGGCTTTGAAGGCCGTGGCGTACTGCCCGAGCATGCGGCGTAGCTCTGGCTTGGACGAACTTTGCTTTGCACGCAGATTCAGGCGTTCGCATTCAGCCTGTAGCACACCCACGCTCGCCGAAA
>DATEFB010000016.1:0-48880 GCA_035280845.1 Saccharimonadales bacterium (SeqCode)
CAAGAAAGCTTCTGTTGAGACCAGGCTTGACGGCTAAAGGTTGACGGCAATAGCCGCTGTCTGTCTCCGTCAAGATATCCTCGACGCGCCGCAATGCGGTGCGTTTTTGGTCCATGCTTCCGTGTTGGTGGCCGATGCCCGCCTTGGTGGCGACGACTTCGACCGTTACAGGTGGAGGGTTGATGAGGGCAAAGCGTGGCGGGTGGGTGGTCGCGGCGATGGTGCCGAGCCAGGCTGCGACGGTTTCTATATCAAGGTTGCCGGGCAAGCCCAGCTTGAAGGCGATGAGTTCGGTACGCATGTAAAGAGGCTCCGGGTTAGTGGTTCTTGGAACTAACCCGCGCGTAGCGATCCCGACCTCCTGTTATGACAGCAAAACCACGGCGTGTGAAGCCGTGGTTTTAACAGCGAATATCTAGAGCGTCAGTTTAATGTGCCAAATTCACTGTGACATTGAGATAGCGCCACTGCTTGGGCGCGATGGAAGTGGCCGGAATCTCATGATGGTAATTGTCGGCATGCGCCATGCTCAAATACACCTCGTATTCGTCATTTCCAACCACCTTGAGGCACGTGTCGCTCTCTTTTTCGGTCATACTGCACGGGTGATATGGTGGACGCAGCACCCTGTATGCCGCCCGTTGTATTAGAGTCTCAAAGAGCTGCTGTTCTGTGCCTGCGTCTACCGGAATTACCCAGCCCTGTTGAGAGTATGGGCACTGAACATCCGGAAAGCATCCGACAGAATCGAGAAATCCATTTCCTCGGCCAGAGGTTGGCCCACTCTTCGTGCCACCCGCCGACTCGACAATTGCATCAAGCCTACCTACCTCGCGGTCAGTTTTCGCATAATTGAGGCGTGGAGGGATATCCAGCAATAGCGCCAGCGTGAGCAACAGACATAGGGCTATCAACAGAGGTATCTTGTTGCGAAATCTGTTCTGGCGGGTTGGTCCTTCTGTTGTCGCGGACATACTTGAGCCTATCGCCTAACATCGGGTAGCTGAACGCCAATTCCAATCGTCGTGTGGTCTGCTGGATCCGGCCGATCCTCATTACCAATTTTGATACTCAGTCTGATTGGGCCCTCTTGTAGGTCAGAGAATGTACTGCGCTTGCTGGTAATGTCGAAGTACCACGCATCTATATACTTGTCGGCGACAGCGTCAAGATGGCCTCTGTTGCTTGGCGTCGCATGGGTCAGCTTGTAGCCATTGGCTTCAGCAGTTCTATTGATGAGTGCGATCGCCTCTGCCCTGTCAATGCTTAAGTAGTACGTCGCCTCGTAGTGTGGCGACAGGTTGTCTGCGCCACGGCCTGCATCGCCGCCGCTGCTCGTTTTGGTCCCTCCTGCATCGGCCAATGCCTTCTCCAGCGGCGCCGCCACCTCCTCCGCGTGGTTGGCAGTTGATCTGCCGCTCAGACTGCCGAATAGAGCGACGCCACCCCACACAAGCCCGACGACAGCAGCAACGCCGATTACAACAACCGCAACGAGCGGCAACTTGGGGTTCGTGACTTTAGTTTTCGGGCTCGTTTGAGCCATTACAGTGTAGTCCTATTAACTATTCTTCAGTATATAGCAAGCATCCTGCTTTGCAAGACAAGGGCACTGAGGCGCGTTCTCCAGGGGTGGCAATTAGACGCCATTACAATTAGAGGGAATTGATGTTAATAGTCAATTCAATGCCCCCAGGTGTGAAAGAGGCCTGAGGGGCATGACCCTTTCAATTCCTTTTCGTGCAGAGAGCTGGTGATGCGCTATGCGCGCAAACCATAAACCTAGGTGGCGCGCAGCAATGCTCGCCATCGCGACCCTGGCAAGTGTCGGAATACAGCCCATCTTGCCAGCGAGCCCGGCAAGCGCCGACCCCGTCTGCCAAACAGGCGGGGTGTACATATTGTGGGCGCGAGGTTCAGGCCAAACCTTCAACGAGGTCGAAGCTCAGCGGTTCCAGGGGCACGTGAACTATGCCCTGAACGCCGCAGGCGTAACGACCCACGAGTGGGCAGAGCTGGGCAACCTCGACGGTGCCCCTGGACCGGGCCAAGTGCAGAACCACGGCCTGTGAAGCCGTGATATCCACAGCGCTTGCATCCACAGTGGTGACCATTGCAATCTTTGCAGCATTAGCCGATAATTGTTCCCAGTTAAACAAGTGAATAAGAATGAGAAAATCACGAAATCAGCAAGGCTTCGGCGTTGTCGAAGTCATAGTCATAGTAGTAATCCTTGCCATTATCGGCGCTGGCGGCTGGTACGTGTGGCAGGCACAGAACAAGCCCACCCAGTCACAAAGTACGACGAACGAGACGGGTGGCTCAACAACGCCGCCGAAAACCACGGCTACATTTTCAGACAGCCGTTTGCCTTATACCTTTGAGTACCAAAAGGCATGGACTGTCAAGGTTGATGAACGGCTGAAGGATGGCCAAGGTTTGCCAGACATGTACTCAGTGGCATTGCTGACTCCTGATGTGGCGTTTGGTGAGATGCCGATCGGTGGATCAGAGGTTACTAAGGGCGCGCAGGTTGTTGTGTGGGCGTCGAAGACAACTTTGACAAACGTCCAAGACATCTTTACTGGCATCCGCGCTAAGGTCGAGAACAAGCAGAGTACGACCGTTGCCGGTATGTCCGCGGTTGAATATGAGTTCGGCTACGAAAGCCAGCTCGCCCGTCATATTGATTTCATCAAAGATGGCTGGCTGTACTCAATCAGCTATGCATCTGAGGGTAATGAACGGACAAGCGCAAACTATGCAGCATTCGGCGCGGTTGTGACCTCGTTCAAGTTTAAGTAGCTTGCGCCTGTTGTAGAAACGACCTTTGTGTTTGTTTACAAGATCAATTAATCTCTGAATAGTAAGGAGAAAGGCGGCGACCTCCGGGTCGTCGCCATTTCTGTTTTTACTGACCAATTCCTTCTCTCTCAACACCCGTAAGAAGGGGGTGAGTACATGCACCGTAGGAGGACTGCGACAGCGCTTGCGCTTTCGTTAGTCGCTGCGCTGGCACTGGTTGTTGGCGTTCAGCCTTCACCCGCAGACGCAGGCGTGATGTCCAACGGCTGGCACGAGCCAGTGCCACTAAACAGTCCGGCCGCCGGATGGCTGGCTAATGACTGTGGCAAGCCCGGTTATGGCGGGTACGTCACGATCTTTGTCAACGGGGTTCCGACGCCGTTGTACCACATCGGCCGGGACTTCTGG
Source organism: Saccharimonadales bacterium (SeqCode) (assembly GCA_035280845.1). Classification (GTDB taxonomy): domain Bacteria; phylum Patescibacteriota; class Saccharimonadia; order Saccharimonadales; family EFPC-124; genus DASTDY01. The sequence continues at coordinate 3,214 of DATEFB010000016.1, forward strand.
GCTAATGTCGGTACTTCGGTTAAGGCCATTGGCAATGGAACTGTCGTCGCCAACCATGATTTCGGTTCCGGCTTTGGGCGGGCTCTGTTCATCAGGCATACAGCGCCGGACGCTACCGTATTCACGGTGCTCTACGGCCACATCAGCAGCAGCCTCGCCGCGAACGCAAGCGTCAGTGCTGGCGATCAAGTGGGAACTATTGTCGATCAAGCTGCTGGTGCACACCTGCATCTCGGACTTGTAGAAGGCACGGCGTTCCCGACAAGCAATTGGGGGCGGCTAACATGTCCGAACTGGCAAGGCACGAACAGCTTTGTCGATCCGATTGCCTTCCTGGACGCTCATCCACTACAGGGTGGTGGCAATCCGCCACTTCCCACCGGCTCCAGTCCCATCAAGAACGGCGGCTTCAACCTCGACACCTCGCACTGGTCCGTAAGTGGTAGTGCCAACCTGGCACGCTACACGTCGGTCAGCGGCACCAACCCCTACGAGGGCGCGGGCTTCGCAGCCTCCAACGCGTCGCAGTCTGGAGACAGTTTTTCCGAGACCAACACCGCCAGCATCAGCGCGGGAGATACCTACTGTGTGTCGGCGGAAGTTGTCACCATCGGGGCGGGGTCGGGAAGTTCAGGGACGCTGGCCTTGTGGCTGCTGGGTAGCACCAACGATTCCTCGACGTACCGCTACACCAGCCTGCCCGGCTCCAACAACTGGCAGTCCATCAAGACCTGCGTCATGGCGACGGGTAGCCGCACCCAAATCAAGGTGCAGTTCTACCCCGACCCGGGTTCGCCTACGGTCGGGATCGACGCTATTGACGCGCACCAAACGCTCAACGCCAGCGGCGGTTTCAACAATGGCACTGGCTATTGGAACTTGCAGGCCGGAACCAATTTCACCACCTACACGACGGCGCAGGCTGTCGGCACCAACCCGTACGAGGGAGGCGCCTTTGGTGCGACCAACACCTCGCAATCTGGTGGTGGCTTCATGCAGGACTTGCCCCGGAGCATCGCGCCGGGCGACACCTTCTGTACCGAAGCCAAGGTGGTGACGGTCGGCAACACTACGGGGGCGTCAGGCGCTCTGGCGATCTACCTGACCGGCACAACGGCCACCGAGCAATCGGTGTTCCACTTCAGCGGTCTTCCGGGCGGCAACGCTTGGAGGAACGCGAAGGCATGTGTGCGGGCAGCCAGCCCGCACAACAACATCCGCGTGCAGGTCTTCCCTGCGGTCAACGGGCCGACGCTGGGGGTTGATGTCCTCGATGTCCACGCCTCGATCGCCCTGAATGGCGGCTTCAACGTGGACTCGACGCACTGGTCGGCCAATGGCTCGCTGGGGTACGCCCAGTTCGCCAATTTCAACGGCACTCTGCCGTATGAAGGCACCGGGTTTGAGATCGTGCAGACCAACCAGGCCGGCGCGAGCTTGTCCGAGGGGCGCGGCTGGGCATGGGGTGTCGGTGACACTTTCTGTGCCGAAGCCATGTTCGTGACCGGCGGCACCACTTCTGGTGGCGGTGGCATCCTGGCGCTGCACCTGATCGGGCCGAGCACCACCGACACCTCGACGTACAGCTTTAGTGCGCTGCCAGCCGGAAACAGCTGGTCGCGGGCGAAAACGTGCGTCAAGGCGAACTCTGGTGTTGGCAACGGCGTCATCAAGGTCGAGATTTACCCCTCTACCAACAACCTGCCGCTTGGGGTTGACGCTGTGGATGTGCACTAGGACCATCAACGACGAGTAAAACAGGGCCGGTGAGCGGAGAACTTCACCGGCCAAGACCTGAGCCATGTCTGAAAACTGGCTCATTTAAATTGCCTTCGATCGCCTTTAGTGCCAATGAAAAAGGCGGGCTACGTGAGCGTAGCGCCGCCAAGTGTGCCCTGTATAGGTTGCGGGCGTAGCCCTCGGCCGGAGAACTGGCCGAGGGCTACGCGTACATGGGGACTCGCGTATTCGCGTCGTCCTGTGTTGCAAGCAACTATTAAGCCACCGTTCTATAAAAGCAGAAATTCGCTTATAATGTTAGTGTTAAACATCGGATGTTGTGTATGAAAAAGTTGAACAAGCGGACAAAGACGAATGGCGCCCCCAAACTTCAGGACGCCGCCACCATCGAGCAGGTTATACAGTTATTTCGGCCGTACGTGCAGAAGTAAGACCCTCCAGGATGACCTCAACGGGTCGGCCGAAGCTCTTGAGGACGATAGTGATGTCCTCCGGTTTGAACCTGTAGCCATTCCATACGGCGAAGCCCGCTTTGGATGGCCTCACGACTACCTTGTCCACTACGAGACGGATAACGGCGCGGCGGGTGTCCACCGGCATGTGCGTCCAGGCTTCACGTAGCTTGTCACCGATTGGCAGGACATCGCTGATGCTGACCGCTCGGAGCCTGGTTAGCTCATCTTCCATCTCGGCAATGAAGGTGTCAGCCTCATCACGCATCTCTTTCCAGTCCTCGAAGCTGATTTGAATACGGCATGGTTTACCCGCCGAGCCTATTGTTATATAATTGCCGTGTGCCAAACGCAGTTTGACGGCAAATACTGACGGCAGCAATGCCAACCGCCCACTGCCGCGCAGCACGTTCTACAGCCTGACGAGCTAACCGAATCCTGTCCCGATAGTTGCAAGAGAGACTTTGTAAACAGCGGGTCGTGGGTTCGACTCCCTCCGTCGGCTCCAAGTAGGCTGGGATAGCGAAGTGGCCAACCGCATCTGACTGTAAATCAGACGACGTACGTCTTCGGGGGTTCGAATCCCTCTCCCAGCACCAGATAAAATACCATGCCAATTTAGTATGGTATTTTATTTTTGCATTAAAAAAAGCCCGTAGGCTAATTCTTGGGTGGGCGGCTGCCGACATCGCACAGGGCGAGGTCGGCAGCCGTGAACACCATCCGCCTTCAGGCTCTCGACGACGGCTTGGGCCGACCTTCCTGCCAAAGCACGTGGCCTCCGGCGACCACCATCGTGCTGGTGACCACGATCGGGGGCGTGCCCTCGGGGAGCTGGAAGGGAAGTGTGAACGACGTGCTGGTGCCGATGACCGCACCGTCGTCGTCGGTCACGGGAGCGATGGGGCTGTGCGAGAGGGTCAGTTCCGAGCCGGCGTATGCACGGGCGGCCAGGTCGGAGCAGACCTTCAGAATGTCCGCAGGCGGCTCCGCGTCGCCGAAGGCGCCTACCAGGACACCCCAGAGGGCGTGGGTCAGGTCGTCGTGGTACACGAGCGGGAGTCGGGTCTTCATGATAGACCTCCGAATCGCTTGGGATGGTTGGTTCGGGCCAAGCAGGGCTGTGGCTGTGGATATATTATAGAATAAAATCATATTTAAATCAACTTCCTAAACTATTAAAAAAGCCCCGGTGAAGGGGTGGTGTCGACACCGTGCGCGCACGAAAGCGGCGCGCACGGTGTCGTGTTGGTCAGGCCGGCCGGGGCCAGACGCTGACGGCGGGGACACGGGAGGGGGACACCCGGGCCCCGCAGTGGCAGGGGACGGTGATCGTTTCGGCGGAAACCGTGAAGGCGTCGCCGTTGTAGTGAACGCCGCCGATGTAGTGGGTGGTAGCGCCCTGCCGGATGCGCAGGAGCTTGCGCTGCCTGGTGTGCGCACCACGGCGCTTGCGGGCGCGGGCGGTGTACATCCCTACCGTGATCGGGATGTCAGGCTTCGCGGCCAGCAGCTCGGCGATGAGCGCGGCCGCACCGTCACGCACGGCGTCCTCCATCTCCATGCTGAAGCCGTAACCGTGACGGGCGCCCTTGCCGCTCTTGTTCTGGATCATCCAGGCAGCGGCTTCCGCGACGGTCTTGGCCTCGGCCGGGTAAGGGCCAAGGCAGAGCGAGTAGGGGTGGTGCCATGCCATGGCGGCCACGGTGCCGCACGGCGGCTCGGGGTAGGCGATCGGCTCCTTGTCGAGCACGAACGTGACGAGCGTGACCGGGGGGCCGAGCAACTGCTGGGTCGACACGGTAGTGATCCCTTCGTCCAGTTTTGACGATCATGGGATATTTTAACATAAAAAGTATAATTTGTAAATACAGCTAAGGCTTGCAACACTCACCGAAATAAAGTAAAATACATCTGTTGTACGCCCTGATAGCTCAGTGGTAGAGCGCTTCCATGGTAAGGAAGAGGTCTCGGGTTCAAATCCCGATCGGGGCTCCATGAGTCTAATAAAGCAGCCCTTTTGGGCTGTTTTTGTTTGAAATTATCGTTTAAGTAGAGTATAAAACAGTGGTACGTTTCGACAGAGGAGGCGACTTTGCACGCATGGCAGCTAAAAGACTATTTTGTCATTTGGCCTCGTGCCAATGACAGGTTGCACAGGTGGGCTGCGGTTTACAACTGGATGTCAGAGAGTTGGACGAACAAGTTCGCTCTGATGCTCATCTGGGTCGCTGGTGGCTGGATAACCTATGTGGCCTCGACGCATGAGTACTCGACGGCCGCCGCGCTGCTCTTCCTGCTGCTGTTCTGTGGTGTGGTGGGCATGCATGCTGGGATTCCGCTCGAGATGGAGCGGGCACCCGAGGGTGCGATTCTGGCCCTGCCGGCAGGCCACGAGGTCGCTCGCTTCGCAGAGGAGTGGCGACGGTTCGCCCACACACTGCCCACGGCAGAGCGCGAGACCGAGCTATGGCTTCGGTGGAACGGTCTGCAGGGTGTACTGGCGACCATCTACGGCGCTGCTGCGTACCGCGACATGGACGAGTTGGCCGCAGCGAACACCACTGTCACGCAGCTCATCGCGGACACGCGCCAGCGCTGGCGGTCGGAGCGGGTGTGACTCCCGTTCTACGTATGGTAGTGTGAGGCTGGGCGACCGGCCTCACACTACGCGAAAAATGTTGAAATGTTAACTGTTATCTGCTATAGTTACTCACTAAGCGCATTATTATCTAAAGAGATGTATTAAGATGGCCAAGAAAAAAGGCAACGTCCGTGTTATCACCCTGGAATGCACCGAAGACAAAAAGCACCGTGTGCAAACTATTAAAAATGTCAAAAACACCCCTGACCGTCTGGAGCTGATGAAATACAACTCTACCCTCCGCCGTCACACTATGCACCGCGAGATCAAGAAATAAAATCCCCCCGGCTAGACCGGGGATTTTTATTTCAAGCAATATTGTTTTATAGTACTAGGGTTCGTCCATCCGTTCTGCAAGGGAGTACGCTATGATGTCGATTCCGGGGCCCGAGGCGCCCGAGAAAGTCGGCAAAGCGATCAGCCTGTATGGCGCGCGACGGTTCAGCTTCTTCTCGTCGCTTGTGCCCATCCTGCTGCTCATTGTTCCGATGCTGGCCTTCATACCGGTCGAGGGCACAGACCCTACAACCTTCAAGGCGTGGGTCGGCGTTGGGCTTGTGGGCTTCATGTTCGGCTGGTGGGTGCTGGTCTGGGGCGTCCCGGCGCGCAGGTACCGCGAGTACCTCGCGCAGGGCCACATCATCGAGATCCGCGACCCGCAGATCATCGCCTTCGTGAAGGATTACTGGAAGCCGTTCAACCAGTACCTCGACAACCTTCGGGCGGCCGAGCTGCGTCGCTTTAATGGGACGCTCTTCGATCTCGCAGCGCTCGCGCTGGTGGAGGGCGATGAGTGGCTGAACGGTTCCGTGCAGGACAGGATCGCACGGGAAGAAGAACGGCTCCGGCAACTCATGGAGCGTTCGGCCTGACGACGTGGTGTGGCTGGGCGCGCGTAGGAGCGCACCTGGCCACACCAGCTAATCTGGTAATTGCACTGCGTCGAGCGCGGCAGCAAGCCACGTTCCCGCCCGCAACATTTCTTGCAGGACCGCCAACGTTACCATATGCCCAGAGGCATAGATGTACAGGCGGTCTTCTATTATTTCAAAATCAAACTGGTGAAAATGCTGGCTGAGCGTGTTTGTGATCTCGGGGATCATCACCGCATCGAGTGCATGCAGCTGGTTGGGTAGCGCGAAGATCTTATACCGCGTGGCTATGTGCGGATCGCGCGCGGCCACGTGACTGGTTGCATCATGGAAGTGCGGCACCTTTACGAACATGTTGGCGTAAAACGTCTCGTCGTGCCGATGGCCATCCATAAATATATGGGGGAGTTTGGTGTGGTTGAGGTCGATCTCCATGATCAGCCATTTGTATTCGATGTCGGGCTTGCCTGGGAAGGTAAGGACATTGCGGCGCTGCACAAGCATAAGGTCGTGACCCTCGAAAGTGCCAACGGTGTAGTGGTTGTCGGTGTGGCTGGTGGATACCGTTAAGCCGCGTATAAGCTGGTGGTCGTCTTCCTGGGCGTCGACGGCACCAAAATACACCAAGTGGTACTTGGTGCCAAACTGCTTAATGACGCGCTTGGTGGCTGCGTCGTTCAGCAGTGAAAGCCGGTGCCTAAGTTGTAGTTTCATTAATGGTGTTCTGTTTTGCTTGAAGATCCAGGATGCTACTGACAAATTCTGCCTGGCTCCAGGTTAATGGCGCAACCGAGGCAAATGTCCAGTCGTTCGGGTGAACCTGTTCAGAAAGCACTCCGGTGCTCAGCATGCGGTCTTTCACCCAGTTAATTGTGGTGCGGGCCCGCGCCATGTTGCCAATCTGCATGTCGTATTCGGCGGCCCATAATGTAGTTACGAACCAGGGGTTGCCAAAACCAGCTGGGTCGGCGGTGTAGTATTGATCGTATTCGTAACGCTGCAAAATGGTGGGTTTATCTGGCTTAAAGCCAAAAACAGTTTCGAGCGTCGCCATAGATGTTCTGCATTCTTCTGAGTCTGCGGCAAAGAGTCCAAATACGAACGCGCCGTACAGACTGGAGGCGTCAACGGTGGCGTCGTATCGCATGCCCTTGGTCTCATCGTTCACAAAGCCCTTGTAAAAGTAGCCGCGTTCTTTGTTGAACAGCAAGCGGTGGGCTGCTTCGTACATGTCTTCGGCAACCGTCTGCCAATGTACAGCGTCTTGCTGGCGCCCAAGTTTTTCGGCCATCTTTACCGCCGCCTTAAGGGCTGCGAACACGGTCGCCGTGGTGTAGGTGGTGGTCAAGAACTTTTCTTCCCAAAGGTCATAGCTGGGCTGTGGCAGTTTAGTGGCGCCATCAATGTATTTGGCCATAAAGTCTGCGGCTGGTTTTATGAAGGGCTCATAGTATTCTTGCAAGAGCTCGTAGTCTTTGTGCTTCTCGATGTATTCGCCCATTAAAAAGACGACGTTTGCGGTTTCATCTTCCTGGATTGGTGGAATGACACGCCCGCTAATGACATACGGAAGCCACGAGCTGCCCACGGCACCATCCGGGCGGAACTTTTGCAGCAGGTAGCCGTCTGGTGACACGACGTCGCGGCAGAATTCAAAGAACTTTTTAGGCTCGTTTTTATAGCCCATGCGTACCAGGGGCCAAAGCGCGAAGGTTGAATCGCGCGGCCACGTGTACGCATACGAGTCGCGGCGGTAGTTCAGCATGGTAGTGTCGGTGCTGGCAATAACCGCGCCTTTGTGGTCTATGTGCGATTTTGTAATCAGCAGGCTTTTGCGGAAAGGCACGCGTAGCTCTGGGTCGATGTGCTGTAGAAACTTCTCGGCGGGAGCCAGCCAACGGTGCCAGTGGCGCACCGTGTGGTCGTAAAACTGGTGCACGCCGCCTTTTTGGGCTTTGCGGTGCAGATCGAGTGCGCGCCATTGGTCCTTGCCACAAGCTATCCAGTAGTCGAAATGAGTCGATTCGTACGCTGCCACTTGTGCAGTAAAGCCAATGACTGAGTCGACTTTGCCAAATTCTACCTCATTCATGCTTAGCCAGCCGTCTTCGGCATCGCGGTAGGTGCCTTCGTGGCCTTCTATACTGAACAGGCCAATCGAGTGCTGGCTGAATGGTTCGCCGTTCTGGTCTTTGCCGCCCACTATAAATGCGCGGCGACCTTTGTAGTGCAGTATGGCGGGCTCGGCAGGCAAAAATTGCCCAGTGTCGCCGTTTAGGCTGGCGCCAATCATGAACACCTGGTGCATGAACAGCTTAATCTCGCGCACGCGGTCGGTAGCATTAATAAGGTGGATGTTGCGTACGAAAATATTGTCGTCTTCGGCGACGCAGTCCAGAAATTCGAGCGTCACATTGAGCGTGGCGTTGTGTGCGGTAATGTGGCCGATCTGGGTGCGGCCCTGGTAATCCATACGGAATTCCCACTGGCCGTCATCGAGCCAACTGAACTTGTTCTCGACCCACACGCCAACGCGGTGGCGCATTTTGTCGGCACGGGCGTGGTTTTCGTAGCCTACCCAGGGGTAATAAAAGTCGTGCACCATCCCATACAGGTTGATGCCCACGTGTAAATGGCCGTTGCTTAGTAAAAGGGGTCGCGTCACTTAGGTTCCTTCCCACCCGGCTTTGCCCACATGAGGCGCAGCTTAAGGTCTTTGTACGCGTTGCTGTAATACATGAATGCTTCGTATGGTGATTCATACGGGCTGAAGTACGCATGTACGTCTCCATCATTAAACCATTTTGTGCACATGTAATAAAAGTGGTCGCTGGTCTGCAGACGCCGCCAATCTTCTATGAGCGCCAAGTCTTTTGTGGCTAAAATGTCTTTTTCGAGCGAGTAAATGGCCTGCACCGATTCGGTTTGCATGGCGTTGCCCAGCCAGGCGGTCAGGTCACGCTCGGTGTCGGCCCAGGTAATGGTGTGAGGGGAGTCGATGGTATCGACGGGCTCAAAGTGCTTAATTGCATCGCTCAGCGTACGGAACTGCCCGCCATGTTTTATAAATTCGGCGGGGAAGTGGCGCATGAAATCAAAAATACCGTGGTCTTCCCACTGGTGTTCGCCGAATGTCTCATAGTCCATAAACAGGTTTACAAGCTCTTGGTCGGCGGGCAGGGCGTTTAGCCAATGCACATATTTTTCGGCGGTCAATGGCCATTCCTCCCAGCCACGGTTACTGAAGCGGAAGGCAATATCGTCGCTGAGCTTGTAGTTTTTAAGCAGTAGCCGGATGTTTTTTGTATATGCCGGGCGGTACATAAAGTTGGGCGAACGCCAGCCCAGTACTTTGTCCCAGCCCTCGGTAATAATGCCTTTGTACCCGGCTTCGTCGGCCCAGTAGGCCAGGTCGTTGTTGTAGCTGAGCTCGGTATTGCGCAGAACCTTGGGTGTGACGCCAAATAGTTCTTTGATTTTTTGGCGGTGCATGTCTACCTGGCGGGCAAATTCTTCGCGGCTGTAAAAGAACGCGAGCGAATGGTGGTAGGTTTCGGCTACAATCTCCACGCGGCCGGTCGCCACAAGTTCCTGAAAATCGGCAATGACATCGGGCGCCCATAACTGTAACTGGTCGATGAGCGTGCCGGTAATGGACAGGCTGAAGCTAAAGTGAGGGTGCGTTGCCAATAGTTCTTTTAAGAGGGCGTTGGTTGGGCGGTACGATTTTTCGGCGACCTTATGAATGATGCGTTCGTTGCTGGGGCCTGCCTGGTAGTCGGGGTCGAACCAATAGTTACTGTCGTGTCCGGCCTGGAAGATGCTGTAGTTGCGCACGCGGAACGGTTGGTGCACATGGAGGTACAGGCAAATGCTGCGGCTCATACGGCGGCTCCTGCGTGGCGGGCGTACATGGCGGCAAACCGGGTGACGGCTTTGTCCCAGGTTAGGCTTTGCACTTCGGATTGGGCATTATGCGCCATAGCTTGTTGCATAGAGTCGTGCTCGGCCAGCGATAAAATGGCGTTGGCCAGCTTGTCGGTGTCCCAGGCGTCAAATTGGATGGCATTATGCAGCACTTCGCCTACACCGCACTGGCGGCTTAGAAGTACAGCGTTGTGGTAGCCTGCGGCCTCGAGGGCGGTTAAGCCAAACGGTTCCGAAATGGAGGGCATGACGAATATATCGCCAATAGCGTACGAGTCGCGCCACTGTTTGCCGCGTAAAAAGCCGGTAAAAATAATGTTTTGCGAAATACCATATTCGGCAGCGGTTTCGATTATCTCGTTACGCGATTCTCCGTCTCCTACAACCAAAAAAAGCACCTTGTCGTTTTTTTGCACCACGCGCTGTGCGGCTTTAAGCAGGTTGGTGACGCCTTTTTGCAGGCTAAGGCGGCCCAGGCTGACGACGACTTTGTAGCCAAGCTTTTTCATTTCTTCCAGGTATGTGTAGGCGTTGTGGGGGTCGAGTTGGCCAAATTCCTCTGGGTCGATGGCGTTGTGCACTACTTCTATTTTGCTGGCCGGGATGCCGTATTTTGTTACGATCAGGTTTTTGGTGAACTGGCTGACGGCAATAATTGCGTCGGCCGCCATAAGCGCGCTGTGTTCGATTTGGTGCACTAGCTCGTTGCCGCGGTTCATGCCTGCGCGGTCAAACTCGGTGGCGTGCACGTGCGCAATAAGGGGCTTGCCGGTGAGGACTTTGGCCCGCATGCCTGCTTTAAACGTCAGCCAGTCGTGGGCGTGGATTGTGTCGTAAGAATTCTGCTGCACAAGTTCTTCTACGAACTGCGTGTAGCGCTCCTGCTGGCCAATCATGTCGCCAGGGAAGGTGTGTTCGCACGAATCGGTTACGCAGGTGTAGCAGTAGCTGTCGTAGGCGCCGCCTGCAAACATAACCTGTTCGGCAGTAAGTGGTGTTGCCCCGTGGAGCGTCATAAAAGAGGGCTGTGTGTCTGGGGTATAGGGGACGACAAACTCAATGGCTACGTCACGGCGAGCCAGGTGCTTGCAAATCTGGTAACATGCTACCCCAAGACCCCCGCTGTTGTACGGTGGTAATTCCCAACCAAGCATCAAGACTTTCATCTATCCCCAACAATCCACATTTGTTCTTGCCTATAGTATAAGCATATGCCTTATATCAGGCAATGGTATAGTGGAGTTGCATGAGAAGAAATCGTTACCAACTCTTGTGGAGGATGCAGCGAACAGCCATTGTAACGGCTGTTGTTATTTTTGCCGGCATGGCAGGGTTGCTGGCGGTGACGGCGGGGTATGATGCTCACCACCAGCGACTAGTCGTGGTTAGCCAGAAGCCACTGCAAGAGATGTCGCGGGCACGGCATCAGGCGGCGGTCTTGGGAGTCTCGAGCATGCAACAGCACATGCAGGCTACTGTTCCACACGTATACCGGCCGCTGCAACAGCCTGCTCCCGCAGTGCCTGCGCCAATGGCAACGGTAGTGTATAGGGTGCCTACGGCCGAGCCGGTGGTGTTTATTACAATCGACGATGGCGTAACGCCCGATACAGCCGGACTTGACCTTATAAAACAAAAGCGGGCGGTCGCCACCCTGTTTTTAAACCAGGTGAACGTGCACAAGCACAAAGATTATTATTTGCAGTGGCAGGATTCGGGCAGCTCGGTGCAAAACCACACCCTTAGCCATCCGCACCTGCCAAAACTACGCGCCGACGAACAGCAGCACCAGATTTGCAGCAACGCATCGTGGCTAAAGGCCGAATACGGCAAAAAGCCAAACCTGTTCCGCCCACCGTATGGCGAATATAACGACACCACCCGGCAAGTGGCGGCTTCGTGCGGCCAGCCATATATTGTGCACTGGTCGGCAGTGGTAGAAAAAGGACATATTACCTACGCCCGCGGCAGCATGCAGCCCGGCGAGATTCTGCTGCTGCACTTTACGCCCGATTTAGCCCGCGACCTTCAGGCCGTGTTTACCGATGCCGAGGCAAAAGGGTTACGCATCGGCCGCCTTGAGGATTGGCTGAGGTAAGCCTTTACAAGCCGGGCAGCTGGTCTTAGGCTAGAATCATAAGCCTTATTAATATTTGCGTAAGGAGCGGTATGGCATATAAGAAATACATTGGCCTGGCGGGCATGGTTGTCGCCGGATTTTTGGTAGCTGCAGTTGCGGTGCCGGCATCGGCACACATGGAGGGCGAGCGTGGCCATGAGCATACCGACACTACCGCACAAAGCGCTCGCGAGGCGGCAAAAGCCCGCGTTCAGGGCAAGCTCGATGAAACCAAGCGAAAAGTTTGCGCCAACCGCACAGACGCTATTAAAAAGATCATGTCCCGCGCCGCCGAAGCCGGCCAGAAGCATTTGACCCTCTTTAGTGCGGTGCAGGCCAGAGTCGAGGAATTTTACGCCAAGAAGAAGCTGAATGTCGCAAATTATGAGGCGCTTAAAACGACCGCCATTGCCAAACGCGACGCGACAGTAAGCGCACTGCAAGCCGTGAGTGACAGCACAGTGCTGGATTGTAGTGCCGATAACCCCGTTGGTGCCGCAGACGCCTTTAAAGCCAAGGTAAAAGCTATGCACGATGCACTTAAAGAATACCGCTCATCGGTAAACGCCTTGCTTGTGGCTGTTAAGACCGCCGCTAAAGCAACAGAAGGAGGCCAGTAATGAAGCGCCTGCAAACCCAACGCGGATTCGCCCTTGTTGAACTACTACTTATTCTGGTGATCGTGGGTATTATTGCCTTTGTCGCCTGGCGGGTCATAGATGCCAGCGGCGAGGTAGACAACGCGCAGAACATGGTACCAACCTCGACGGCGGTGTTCCCGGGCGGCGTGGCAGAACCTACCAGCAGTAGCGACCTCGGCAACCTGGAGAACCAGCTCAACAATACCCAAATAGACGACAGCACAAGTACAGAGATCGATACAGAAACCACCTTTTAACGGCAGGAGCGTATGCACGCAGAGTTTTTTGGCCTGACAATCCAGGCATGGTATACCAGTATAGTCTTGCCCGCATGGGCGCCACCAGTATGGATGTTCGGGCTGGCATGGGGGATTATTTACCCCTTAATGACTGTTAGTTTTGCGTATGTTTTTTACAAGAGCCTTATAAAGCACGAATGGCGCCGGTACGTTGGCGCGCTGTTTGCGCTGAACCTGGTGTTTAACCTTATTTACAGCGTGGGCACATTTGCTGCGTTTAACGACAACCAGACCCTAAACGACGTGCGGGCGCTTTATTGGCCCGCTGCAATAGTTATTTCGGTGGTCCTGCTGACGCTGCCCGCCATGATTATAGCCACATGGGACAGGTCTAAGTGGGTGGCACTGGCGCAACTGCCGTACCTGGCATGGGTGAGCGTGGCCACACTACTGCAATTTAGCATTAACTTCGCCAACTAACACTGGTCAGAACAGCCCCAAGACGCTATACTAGTCCCGTACATACAAAGGGGTATAGTACAACGGTTAGTATAAAGGTCTCCAAAACCTTAGATCGTGGTTCGATTCCACGTACCCCTGCCAGGTATAGACATACAGTACGGACAAGAAGCCAGACATCTGTAAAAAGAGTTTGGTTTTTGTTATTTTTGGGCCAATTTGGAGAGGCGAGAGAGCGAGGTTTTCGCCCACATTACTTGCATTATCAAAGCAAAATTGCTACAGTGACTCTCAGTGAAGCGCCAAGATATTAAATCGCAGTGCCCTATTAACTTTACGGTCGAGGTCTTCGGTGATCCCTGGTCGCTTTTAATTGTGCGCGAAATCGCTTCTTTCGGTGCACTTACATTTGGCCATTTCTTGCAGATAAATGAGCTCATCAGTACCAGCGTATTTGCTGATCGACTGGAACATTTGCAACACAGAGGGATCATTACCAAGCGTCAGCACGCGACCGATAAGCGGAAAACCGAATACGCGTTGACGCCTCTGGCGCTCGACGCGCTACCCATATTGTATGAGGTTGCCGCCTGGGGTTCCCGTAACAGTTCTGAGCCTGCCGCGCCAGAATCGTGGTTTGCTGCATTAGAGCTAGATAAGCAAACTGTGCTAGCTGCCTGGCGTAAATCATTAGAATCTGGAAGTGCCTTTTTTAGAGGGCCGCAGAGTGTCGTAAACCAATTACATTTAGAAGGAGCGAAGTAATGGCAAATTTAATTGTATCCGAATTTCTATCACTTGATAGCGTTATGGAGGGCCCCGGTCCGGACGATCCGTTTAGGCTTGCCGGTTGGTCGGCTGGCTATGGTGGCAAAGATTTTCTTGATTTCAAACTCAAGGAGCTCTTTGACGCCGGCGCCCTGCTGATGGGCGAAGTCACCTACCAAGGGTTTTTCAAGGTGTGGCCAACTCGTACGGACGACATGGGCTTTTCCGACGCTATGAACTCTATACCTAAATATGTGGTGTCGAACAGCCTAAAGGACCCAATCTGGAATAACACGACGACAATAGGCGGTGATATCGTGGCCGAAGTTAAAAAGCTAAAAGCTACGATCAATAAAGACATCCTAGTATATGGAAGCTCGGTACTTGCAGAGACGTTATTTAACGAAGGGCTTGTTGATAATCTGACCATAGTACTCTTCCCTGTTGTCGTAGGTGAAGGTAAAAAGATGTTCAAGGATGGCGAGAGCTTTAAGCTGGATTTGGTTGAGGCGCGAGCCATGCAACCCGGAGCCGTATTGTTGAAATATAATGTAGCCAAGAAGGAGCAATAAAAATGCAGACCGTAACATCTAAAGATGGCACCGTAATTGCCTACGAAAAGACCGGCAGCGGTCCAGTACTTATCCTAGTAGGTGGTGCTTTCCAGGATCACAATGGCCTGGCAGCACACGCTGCACTGCTGGCCGAAAAGTTTACCGTCTTCAATTACGACCGTCGCGGTCGGGGCGAAAGTGGTAACAACGAGCCCTATGCCGTAGAACGCGAAATCGAAGACATCGCAGCCCTTATTCAAGCTGCTGGTGGAGAGGCGTATGTGTTCGGTGGTTCGTCCGGTGCGGTACTCGCACTCGATGCGGCTGCGGCTAACGTGGGTATTACCAAGCTTGCCCTGTATGAGCCCCCCTTTGTCGTGGATGATTCGCGACCCGCAGCACCAGAAAAATTTGCTGATAAACTCCGCGAAATGATCGCCGAAGGTCGTCGCGGCGACGCCGCCGAAGCCTTCATGGTACAAGGCGCAAACATGCCCGCCGAGGTAGTTGCCGGCATGCGGAAGGCGCCGTTCTGGGAGCCTGGCGTCGAGGCCGTTGCGCATACGCTCGTCCATGACGCTCTCATTATGGAAGGTACTATGACCGGTAGGCCACTACCAGATTCACGCTGGAAGTCAGTCACCATCCCGACGACAGTGCTGGCTGGCGGCAACAGCCCAGACTGGATGAAGGCCGGGTCAAAAGCGCTGGTTAAGCTCTTGCCAGCAGCCCAATCCGAGCTCGTTGAAGGCCAGGCCCACGATGTGTCCGCCGAAGCTCTGGCTCCGATGCTGGTTGCTTGCCTGCAGAGTTAGGACTCCCGCCCGCTACTCTCGAGCGCGGCTTGTGTTTCACTTGGCTCGATATCGACAAGCAATTCTTGGATTTCCTGCACGTCGCACTTGGTGATTATAGCCACTCCATATTGCGGTCGCTCAGTTGCTACTCATCTAGCATTACTATACAACTTTGTTGTTAAAAATATTGGAATAAATTTAGCAAATGTCTATCCGAGGATATCTTTTATTTTCTTGATTTCCTCAAGAAGCTCTATGTCTCGACCATCATAGTTCGAACTACGTCTTGGAACTCCTGCCAAGTAGAACATAAGCAAAACCAGATCTGTAAAACAGGTTTGGTTTTTTGTTGTTTTTGAGGGAGGGGTGTCAGGACGACCAAACTTTTAGCACTCAGACGGCCAGAGTGCCACTTAGGTGGTATAATAGACCATATGGACATGCAGAACGCCACAGACCAGGAGCTTGAGGACGTAATACGACGAGTCACAAACACGCATGTAGACGGAAGCCAATTCCAGAGAGCCTCACTTGAACTGGACATTCGACGAAAAAGAAGGCTTTTTGAGCAACAAGAAAAGCTTTACGATACCGTGCAAACCAAAGCGGATAAGATTATTCACCTTCTAAGTCATGTGACCAAAAAACCGATAACCTCGGCGCTCGTGGCTGCTTTAGTTGCTATTGCAATCGGCGTCACCGTTAATATCACCTCAGCCTGGCTGCAAAAGCTGTTGGGGCTCAATTAGCACAATGAAGCGTCGCTCGAAGCGTTTTCCTCCTAAAGGACATTCGCAACTTCTTAGACTTTTAAAAGCTCTTACCGTCAACAAGGCCACCAATAAGCTCGTATTTGTAACCAAGCCGATGCCAAAAGATGAAGTGTACGGCATGTGGCTCTCGCAAATAGATAAGGTCGAACGATCCACCATCTCAACGGGGCCAGGAGATAGCATGGCGAGTGACAACGCGCTCGATATTGGCTTCAAGTTATTCCCGATCATTGATTCTATATCGTTTAACCTCTACGGTAAAAATGGCAGATATTATCTTAAGAAATTGGGCTATACGGATCTCGAAGCCGACTTAATGTATTCGATGTTTCGGAATGGGCAGCTACACAATGCAAATACCTACCGACTCGTATATGACGATGGCGAGATTAGCTGGGCACTATCATCCAGTAGTGGGTCTGGTGGCTTCGTGCCTCACAACCCAGGCTATAACAGTGTTGAGTATCCGGAAGACAATATGCCAGCCGACAAGGCGTTTGAGTTTGAGAGTATAGACGGCGAATATTATGCAAGCCTATCGCTAAACCAACTAGCTTCACATGTCAGGTACGACTTAGAAAAACGAAAAGCAGAAGACATGAGGGATGAAATTGACTTCATCGTTGGACAGCGATTGGCAGGTAAAATACGCAAACCAAAGTAACGCTGAGAAGAAGGAGAATATATGGGTAGAAATACGCCTCAAATGAACAACGTACAGCTAAAAGATTATCTTGAGAGCCACTTGAACGGTGAACTTCAATGGTTGTTACGTGCGGCCACAGAATGGCACGCCCAGAAGCAGCTCAACCTTAGGGTGGGCGGCTATCATGCCCAGGTCTATGCAATGGACTCTGCCTTTTTGCACGCCCGCACACTTTTTGAGTTCTTTACTAAAAACACATCTGATAACTATTACGCTGTGGATGCCTACGGCCTTGCACCGATACAGTCACCGCTCTACACGAATAATTGGGTAGGCGTACTTCATGGTTACCTTATGCACGCTCAAGACCGTTCTAGTCCGCGACAGTTAACAAGCTTCGACGGCTCTACTAGTAGGGATCTCAATCAGATGCCTACTGATTTCGCTAGAGAGGTAGTTCGGTTATGGACAGAATTCTGTAAAGAACTCGCGAGTAGCAGCGATAGCAATATAAGTGCCCTAGAACCCATAGCAAGGCGAATCCTTCAAGAAGCTACCAATAATGCTGCAGCCGTCCTGAATCGTAAGTCAGTTCATGAGCTCGGCATGTCAGCCGTAACGGCTATCGTCTGGTAGGCTCGTGATACGCCCGGATTAAGAAATTTCCTGGCTGTTATCGAGTAGATCGCGTATCTCCCGAATCTCATCCTCAATCTCCGACAATTCAACGCCGCTGATCAAAACTTCCTCGTCTAAAGTTTGATTCCGTAACACGAACCCCTGCCATGAAATTATCAATATCTACAGTTCAACCTGTAGATATTTTGTTACGGAAAAGTTCGGCCGGGCTTACATTGCCTATTTGAAGCAATACGCTCGTATTGACAAAAATTTAAATTCCACCTTATTATACACATGTTCGGGTGAGCATCGCTCCCAAGAAGAACATCGACAGGTGCCGCGGGCATAGCCCATCACCGTGTAGTGAGAGGACATCACATGTCAGGGCTCGACCCCGCACAGGCTCAGGCCGACGCGGAAAAGACCATGCAGGATACTCAGGACGCCGCCGTGGCCCAGGGTCAGGCGGCTCAGAACGCAGCGCAAGGAGTCGTGGAGGCTCCGTCGGCGGCCGACGGCTCGGACAACGACAGCGACTGGACGTCCCCTGGTGGCTGGGGCGATGGTATCGGCGACGACACCGGCGACTTCGGTGGCTGGGAGTAGGAGGAGATATGTCGGATTCATCAAGCACGTCCAGCGGCGGCATGGGCGGGTTCATTGCCAACCTGGTGAGCTGGGGGATCGCAAAGAAGCGCCCCAAGAGCATCGCTGAAGCTGACGCGCTGGCAAGGCCAATGGTCAACCGCTGGGTCGCCGTCGCCGTCGGCGTCAGCTGGGTTCCCGGCAGCACCCTCGTACTGGCCAGTGTGGACTTCAAGATCTTCCACGATCTGGCCAAAGTCTACGCCATTCCCGACTTCAATGTCGACGCCATGGTTGTCGCCATCGGCGGGTCCGTCGTCGGCCGAGGCGTCGCTGAAGCGGCCGGATGGGCCTTCGGCGTGGGGTGGCTCACCAACCCGATCGTGGCGGGAGGCATTACCAAGGCGCTCTCCAATGCCATCATGGACTACATGAGAAGAGAATCTTCACTACCGGCAACCTGACCTGTTGATGGTGAGCCGGCGCGGGCCTCACCGCCCTCCTCGGCTCACCATCGCACCAACATTATTGAACGAAAGTACACGATTGGTGTCACAAGAAGCAAAGCGAGCGCACGCTCGTTTTTTGCATATGATCACTTGATACAATTGAGAAATGAAATATTTATGGTTTCTCTATTACATTCACTGCTCAACCCGGTAAACGTGACGATTTAATAAAAATTCTGCTTGAATCAGCCGAGCAACTGAAACAAAACTCTGAATGCGTTCACTATTTGATTGGTGCTACAGGCACGCCGGACGCAGTCTGGGTGTACGAAACGTGGACCTCGAACCAAATAGATACGGAGCTTGCTGGGGGCAAAGGCGTTTAACCCTGCGTGGTTAGTTGGGGCGCATCGGGGTCTCCGACACGCCCCGCACATCACGACGCCACCGGCTCCCAATAAAACTTGGGCGGTTTGCCGCTGCATGTTTCGGCCACGAAATCGGGCTGGACGCCACCTTCCCAGGCGATGAGTACACAGCTCTTGGCAATGCCGCCCCGCTCAATCACAGCGTCGACCGCCTTGCCTGTTAGGAGTCCACGGTTGCTGGCCTCGTCGACCACAAGGATCTGGCGCCCGGCGCAGTCGCCCAGGCTCACGATCCGGTCGTCGAGGTGGTAGTCGTTGTGTTCATCCTTGTAGACGGGCAGGCCGACCACGTTGCGGCTGGCAATGCCGAGTCGCTTCGCGAGTGCCGCTGCCACTGGGAACCCGCCAGTGCTGAGCGCCAGGATTGTGTCAGGAACGAACCAGTTGTCGGCCTGGATATTGCCAATCACTGCGTCCAACAAGTCGTTGAACCTATCGAGCGTTACAACCTGACCATCGTGCATTCCATGCCCATCCTCTCGTGATTGTTGCCAAGCACTATTATAGGACCGTTTTCGGCGAAGGGGCATATGTTTGAATTGCAAAAATTAGATAATTATGATATAATATTAATACATCCAATCAGCTCAAACTGAACGGAGTACCAATGTCCCATGAGCGCGGCACTGCCGAGCGACCGTTGGCAACGCAGGTCGAAAACCTGCTTGCCTCTAGCTCGGTCCCCAAGGCCGAGTGGGCCGACCAGAAACTGACACGTGACGGCTACCGGGTGATGATCTACGGTGGCGGCTGTGTCGAGGTCGCCTACGTCGGTTCAGACGCGCCCCTCGAAGAGCGGCAGTCGCACCTCACCCAACTCATGCAGCTCCTTCAGGGCCACTACGGTGATGAAACCGTAGAGATCCAGGGGAGTGTGTGGAAGGTCGACATCGAGTCAACGCGACTGATGTCGGAGTACCCGACGATCTATGCGCGCCTGCGCTGGATCCGGTCCGTGTGAGTAGCGCTCGCGCGTCGTCCCTGAGGCGGCGTGCGGGCGCACACAACTAAGAATATTTTTGTCACGCGCTTGCGTGATTTTTTGTTGGGAGGCTCCTGGTAAGTGGAGATAAAATTTGTGTTGGATGGTAAAATGCGCTTATGGATAAAACAACATCGCAACATGACCCTTCAGTCGAAGAGTACCTTGCTGCCCTCGACGAGCCAACCGCAAAAGACGCCCATGTGCTTCTTGAGTTAATGCAACGCATAAGTGGGCACGCACCGAAGTTGTGGAACACCACCACACTTGGATTCGATACTTACCACTACAAATACGACAGTGGCCGCGAAGGCGATGGCTTTGTTGTTGGCTTTTACCCCCGGAAGGGCAAGATCACCGTTTACCTAATGGACGGCACCACGCGCTACGCCTCGCTACTCCCTACGCTTGGCAAGCATACTACTACCGGGTACTGCATTTACATAAAGCAATTGAGCGATATCGATTTGCCAGTTCTTGAGCAGATCGTGCAACAGTCTTACGAGTTTATAAAGGCCAAATCGCAAGACGGGCCTATAGACCGCATTCTGTGGCAGACTGAAAAATGATCGATGCGGCAACAGTAGTATTCTGCTGCATACTCGCAGGCCTGACGGTGTTTCAGGCAGCCCTCATCGCAGGCGCCCCAAGGTCGGGCTCATTAGTCTCTTCTGTCCATCCCTGGCCAGTGTTGGGGTGTGGGTGCTTGCCGCATACTTCTATATTGGCGTAGTTATGAATGGCATATCACGCAGTAAGCAGAGCGTAATCTGATGACGCCCGTAGCGCTCATTCTGGCGATCGCATGTACATATATCGCACTGAACTAATGCAGTCGTACCAGCAACGTGACTTTTCCGGCATGCTATACTTTACATAAAGCTAATGCCTAAATACGGAGTGCACGCTGGATGACACGCCTACCAGTACCCGGCCAGGATGATGGTACCTGGGGAAATATCCTTAACGACTTTTTAAGTGTCGAGCATAACAGCGACGGCACATTAAAGACGTCTGGCACACTGGAAGCATACGTGGGCAAGGGCGATCTGGTCATTAATGTAAAAGATTATGGCGCAACTGGAGATGGCAGCACGGATGACACGGCGGCTATTGCGGGTGCGGTTGCGGCTCTGACTAGCGGTTCCACTTTATATTTTCCGGGCGGCACCTATGTTACCTCGCAGGTGTTACTAAGTGGCAAATCCAATTTTAAAATCACTGGTGCTGGTGCCACAATACGTGGCTCAAACACTGCAAACGCAGTACTGCGTCTGTCTACCTGTACATTCTTCGAAGTGAGCGGCCTGAATGTACACCACGCCAACGCTTCGGTTCGCAATTCGACCGGGCACGGTATGCACCTGAGCAACTGCACCGATTATCTAGTAGCGCACAACACTGTTTATGGTACTGCCGCGGCTGGTATTATTTCGTTCACTGGTAGCAGAGGTACGGTGAGCGCCAACAGTGTGCACGACACACTTGCCGACGGGATTCATCACACCAAAGGCTCGTCGTCTATTACGGTTACGGGTAACAATCTGGTTAACACGGGCGACGACTCGTTGGCGGTTGTGTCGTATCTGGCGGACGGCGCCATTTGCACAGACATTAGCCTGACCGGTAACACAGTGTACCAGGCAAACGCGCGGGGCATTGCAGTTGTGGGCGGCGAAAACGTCACCATCTCGGGCAATACGGTTCGCACTACAAAGAGTGCTGGAATTTACGTGAGCCAGGAAAGCTCGTGGAACACATATGGCGTCAATACAGTGGCGGTCGTAGGCAATACGGTTAAAGATGCGAATACATACAGTCCGGCTTTTGCTGCGGCCAGCATTCACGTTTCGGGCTTCGACAGCAGCAACATTGTGCAAGGCGTCCATATTGCCAGCAACATTATTACGGGCGGCAATGCCTGGATGATTTACGCGGTAGCGCAGGCGCAGGCGCAAATTACCCGACTGACCATCAGCGCGAACTTGTGTAATGGACCCAATGTTGCGTCGCCGGGTATACGGCTGACTGCGGTTACCGATTCGGTAGTCAATGGTAATACCGTCCGTTATGCATTTACGAATGGCATCGATGTAGACGCCTCATCAACACGGGTCGATGTAAACCACAACGTGGTATTTTATCCAAATCAGAGTAATGCCGGGACGTCGTATGGTGTCGTGAATATGGCGACAGCCGGCTCGTCTTCGTTAAACGTAGTGACAGCGGATGCCGGCAAGACCGCTCTACTGGCTGAAGTAACATCTGCCGATACAACCGGCACTGTGCAGGTCCGTAAAAATATTCAGGGTGTCCAATTTATTTCATCGGCAACCAACCGAAACTTTATTGCCACAGGCACGGCTGGTTTATTTGTGGCCCGCAACGACGGTGGCGTCGCCTGGGTGTCCGATACCAACGCCGGTGGCGGAACAATGGACGTTGGCCTGGCGCGCGATGCTGCAGGCGTGGTTAAGATCACCAACGGTAGTACTGGAACCGGTTTGCTAAAGGGCTATCAACCTGCTCCGCCAATGCCACCGTCAGGCTGGTATTTCTTTCCTGTTTCGCAGGCAGCTGCCAGCACTAACGCAACACTGGGTAATGGCACGCTCCGGCTGGTACCGTTTTATTTGCCGCAGGCAACATCTATTTCGCGGATAGGTTCAGAGATTTCTGTCGTTGGGCAGGCTGGCTCGCTCCTGCGCCTTGGTGTTTATAGCGATAACCTGGGATTGCCCGGTTCTTTACTGCTCGATGCGGGCACGATTGCGGGCGACTCTGCCACTGTGCAAGAGATTACCCTTGGCAGCCCCCTTGCCCTTGGGGCGGGTTGGTATTGGGTGGGTGGCGCTGTACAGAATGCTGCAAGCACACAGCCAACCGTGCGCGTGACTAGTGGCGTGACCACACCGATTCTGCTTGGAGCACTGCAGTCGATGCCGGGGAGCTCGGCAACCACATCGGGGTATTCGGCATCTGGCGTAACGGGCGCGCTTCCTGGCACCTTTACTGCGTGGGCGGGCGGGCCAAGCGCTATTACATCTGCGCCACGTGTGTTCATGCGCATCACTTAAGCATGCATTATTATGGAGCGTCAGAAGAGATGTGCGTCGTTATGGACTTGTCTATTTCGTATTCCTACAAAAGTTCCAGCTTATTTGCCACACTATTTGGGCCTATCATGAACGAGCTTCCAGCACTGATCGATTCGCGCCACTGGGCCAAAACCACAGCTTTAGGGTAGTGCATTGATTTTGCCCATGGATCTGAAGGGTCAATTGGGCTGCGTGCTACGACGCCCCAAATAGCGTGTTCGTATAGCAAGGGGAGGACGTTCATGCCTGTTGCTGTAAGCCGGTAGATAATCCTGCGCCGGTCCTGCTCGTCGGTCTTCTTTGTGATGATACCGTGATGTTCCAGATGGAGAAGTCGTTCTGCTAGAACACTGGTGCCTATTCTTTCGTCTGATTCCAGGAATTCACTGAATGTTTTTTTGCCCAATGCGGCAATGTCGCGCACGATCAAAAGTGACCATGCGTCGCCAAAGACCTCGGCGCTATGGTTTACAGGGCAGTCGGATTTGTTTTCTGCTCGCTTCATACGCCAATAGTAGCATATTAGCTTTGATAATGAAAGCTAATATGCTACTATCTCGTTACTACATGCATTAAGCAAAGAAAGTAAGGAGACAAAATGACAGAGATTATAAAAAACGTAGAGATAACACGCGTATTTAATGCACCCCTTGATGCGGTCTGGAAGCTTTGGACTGAATCTGAAATGGTCAAGCAGTGGTGGGGCCCGACTGGTTTCACTTGTCCAGTTGCAGAGATGCATGTGGCCGAAGGTGAAACATCTTTAGTGTGCATGCGTGCACCTCAGGAATTTGGGGGCATGGACATGTTTAATACCTGGACGTACACCAAGGTCGTACCAGGCGAACGACTTGAATATACTCTCCGTTTTACCGATAAAGACGGGGTTGCTTTTAGCCCATCTGCCATGGGCATGCCAGCTGGCGTTCCCGAAGAAGTGCCTCACGTCATTAGCTTTGCTGAAACCGAAGGCAGGACTACAGTCACTGTGCTCGAGAAAGGGTACACTACGGACGAAGCGGTTAATATATCTCGGCCTGGCATGGAACAATGCCTGGACAAAATGGAAGCTATTATCGCAAAAGGCGAATAGCCACTCGTAAAGCCAATAGTTGTCGGTCAGCTAACATAAGCTGGCCGACTCTCATCAAATAGAAACGCCTCGCAAGGAAGGCCTACTTTTTATGGACGATCAAAGCAATGCGCATGCCAAGAGCCGGCAAAGCATATTTTATAACCTACTCGGTAACACGCTTGTCACCTCGATAGTGAATTACACGGTTTGGTTCTCTCTTACCTATTTTATTTACCTGCAGACTCGGTCGGTTCTTGCTACTGCTATTATTGCCGGCCTTAACTTGCTGTTCACTACAGTTACTGGCTTTTTGTTCGGCAGTATTGTGGATCACCATAAA
Organism: Saccharimonadales bacterium (SeqCode); assembly: GCA_035280845.1. Classification (GTDB taxonomy): domain Bacteria; phylum Patescibacteriota; class Saccharimonadia; order Saccharimonadales; family EFPC-124; genus DASTDY01. The sequence continues at coordinate 27,423 of DATEFB010000016.1, forward strand.
AAGAAGTGGTCTATGCTGGTCTCCAGCATCGGATCGCTTACTTTGTATGCAATATGTTTCGTCTTATACCTTATGGTTGGAGAGAAGGCGTTTGCGGACCCAACCAGTGCGGTGCCATGGCTGTTTGCAGCGCTCTTGATGACCGGCGTGATTCTGGGGAATGTCCGTACTATTGCTATGCCTACACTGGTATCGATGCTTATCCCCGAAAATAGCCGGGACAAAGCCAACGGCCTGGTGGGCGCAGCGGCTGGTGTTTCTTTTCTTTTGACGGCAGTAATGAGCGGTTTGCTTGTGGGCATGTCGGGGATGTTGCATGTGCTTTTGCTGGCCATTTTTTTAACCATGGTAGCGATTGGTCATTTGCTTGTGCTCAAGGTGCCCGAGAAGGGCATTGTGCACTCTGCCGATGCCCCGAAGAAGATCGATATTAAAGGTACCATCAAAATCATTACGAGCGTACCGAGCCTTTTTAGCCTGATCCTATTTACGACGTTCAATAACTTTCTAGGCGGCATATTTATGGCGCTCATGGACCCCTACGGATTGTCTCTGGTGTCTGTACAGAGCTGGGGGTTGATATGGGGGCTCGCGACCACAGGCTTTATTGTCGGTGGCATTATTATCTCTAAGACTGGGCTCGGTAAGCGGCCGCTTAAGACATTACTGCTGGTTAATGTGGCGCTTTGGCTTATTTGTAGTCTGTTTACTGTTCAGGCGTCTATTATTTTGCTGGCGATTGGGCTCTTTATGTACTTATGCCTTATGCCTTTTGCCGAGGCTACTGAACAGACGATCTTGCAAAAACTCATTCCTCTTGAACGGCAGGGGCGAGTCTTTGGGTTTGCCCAGAGCCTCGAGCAAGCGGCAGCTCCTTTAACGGCATTCTTAATCGGTCCAATCACTCAACTCTTCTTTATTCCATTCATGACCGATGGCGCCGGTGTGAAGCTGATCGGCAGCTGGTACGGTACGGGTCCAAGCCGCGGTATTGCGCTGGTGTTCACTGTTGCAGGGCTCATTGGACTCATTGCAACTGCCGGTGCGCTTGCTTCCAGGCATTATCGTAGACTTTCCGAAGAGTACGAAAACACTTCGGCGCAACCTGCCGTCGCGCCTAAAGCACAAGTGGTATCATAAAACTATGTACGCACAAGATTTTATTGAGGCATTAAAAAAGCATGGCGGCCCACGCGGCGTGCCTGCGGGGACAATATTCGCCCTCAGCAAGAAATTTGTAGAAATGCCGCCCGAAGCAATAGCGGAACTGCTTGATAGCCCGATCTTCGAAGTCCGTGCTGGTGGTTTTAGCATTATAGACAAGCAAGCAGCACTAAAGAAAACGACGCCGGAACGCATTAAGGAACTGTACGAAGTGTATATTAAGCGTACTAATGCCATCGATGATTGGCGGCTTGTTGATGTGAGCTGCCGATATACCATGGGCCGCTACCTGATTGATAAGCCACGCACAGTTCTGTATGGTTTGGCTGAATCAAAGAGCGTGTGGGAGCGGCGGTTAGCGATTGTTAGCACCTGGTACTTTATTCGCGCAAACGACACCACAGATACATTTGGAATTGCTGGCAAGCTCTTAAAGGATCCCGAAGAAACTATTCATAAGGCGGTCGGCTGGATGCTCCGCGAGGCGGGCAATAAAAATGAAGCCGGCCTTTGCGATTTTCTAGACAAGCACGCAAGCGCCATGCCACGGGTAATGCTGCGATCGGCAATTGAGCGATTAAGCGCGGAACAGAAGCGGCGCTATCTAAGCTTGTAAAATATGTATATCTACCCGTATCAGCTTTGAGTGTGTGCTTTTTGCGAATATTGCCGCGGAGTCTGTCCGATGATTCGTTTAAAATCATTAATAAAGTGGGCTTGGTCGCTGTAGCCAAGTTCTATCCCAATATCGGTCCAACTTTGCTCGGTCGGTCGCATGGCCATTTGAGTCGCTTTGAGTAGGCGATACCGAAGCAGCACCCATTTTGGGCTGACCCCAACATACAGTTGGAATAATTCCTGCAAACGCCGCTCGCTGATACTAAATTTCTGGGCAACCGAAGCGACGGTCGGGTGATCGTTCTGTTTTATGTCGGTAATAATCGTCTGCACAAGGGCTATATACTTGTCTGGCTCTGGCAGCTGTGCGAGTAATATTTCTTCCATCATCCGTATAGCTTCAGCGTCTGTTGAGGCAGTGAGTATTCGTTCATTCAGCTCGCTGGTTGCAGCTGCAAAAATGCTTTGGGCGGGTATGGCTGCGTCGGTCACTTCGACAGCACTTTGGCGTGACAGGGCGTAGTAGCCACCGGGCAGGAATTTGGCGCCGACTATAACTCCTTTCCCAACCACATCGTACGTATATTTGCCGGTCGTTACGCCGGTAATTCGTGGGCCTTCCCGCATAAACGTGAGGTTAATGTACGGCGACGGAATAACTTCGGCAGTAAAAGACTCCCCCGCGGGCAATTCCCATCGCATAATCCAGTAATGGTCAATGAATGGTGCGAGTTTTTGCGCGGGCTGTGGCATTACCAGCGAATAATACTGGGCAGAACGAAGAGGATCGAGCACCTCGACCGGAAGGTCATCGGCAGAGCTGTGAGGCGCGGGTTTTTGCAATTTTTTGTATGCCATTTACCTTATTATAGCCGCATCACGAATGATAAGGAGTACCTATGTTTGATGTATTACAAGAAGTAAATTTGGTGGCGGTAGGGGTGGCAACGGTAGCATATTTTGTATTGGGCGCCCTGTGGTTCACGCCGCTTTTTGGCAAAGCCTACGATGCGGGCACGGGAGTTAAGCGGTCTGCAAACCAGAAGTGGCCAGCCATGTATTACATTGGCCCATTCCTGAGTAGTCTGGCTGTTACGGCTGCTACTGCCGTATTGCTCTATGCGCTTTCTGTGCAAAGTATGGTCGACGCGCTTGTGCTGGGCTTTGTGGTGGGCATCGGATACCTGGCAAGTACGTCGCTGAGCAACGCTATCGCCCCTAACATGCCCCGTCCGCTTGTGTACGGTTTGGTTGTTGGCTGCTACCACTTGGTGGGCGTTATGCTTGTCTCGGCTATCCTGTTTTTGATGAAGGGCTAGATCTCAAATTCCAAGTAGGCCCCTTGTTGCACTTCGAGCTTCCATGCTTCGTCGTTCGAAATACCTTGGAGTAGGGTGGCTGCCGCCTGAATGACCCACTGCGAAGTAACAACTAGCGCAATCTCGTATGGCTTGGATTTTAGCTCATCTAAAAAGGTTGCGACACGTGCCTTCAGGTCTTCTATGGATTCGCCGTCGTTAAAGCGCGCGGTCCACCTGTTTTCTGCCGCATCTAAGGCGTCAAAAAGGAGTGCGGCGGGCTTGCCTTCGTAGCCTGAGCGGTGGTCGTTTAGTAGGGGCGAAACTTCCACGGGAACATGATGGAATTCGTTTACAATTTCCGCGGTGCGTTGGGTTCGCGCAAGTTCTGAGACAAAAATATGCTCAATTGGCGCGTCCTTAAGGTTGACTGCCAATGCGTTTGCTTGCTCAATACCAGCGGGAGTCATGTGCACGTCTACGGTGGGATCGGCATTACACAGCCCGAGGTCGTTATAATTGGTCCGGCCGTGGCGGGCAAAGTATATCTTCATGCTCTTATAATAAGCTATGCATCTGCAAACTTCTTGGAAGAACTAGAGTCCAACCTCCGTCCAATAAGAAGCGCCACCCCTCATTTGCAGCTGCTTGTGAATACACCTATCGATGATGCGTCGCGGAGGAATCTTCTAAACTGAATGTGTAGAAAAGCAAATACGGGCCCCTGTTTGTGGAAGTGAATCCACATTCAGGGGCCCGCACCTTAGAACTGATGCGACCGGTTGCGGCTGGCGCTGTCGTTATGTCAGAGGCGCCATATCTGCCGCGTCCTTTTCGGCGATGCCGTAGCGCTCGGTTGTACCGGCGTTGGGCCCGCTGCGAATCGTGCGCTGCATCAGGTAGCCGCCTTTGCTGACGGCCTGGTCTTCGCCCCACGGTGCCCTGAAGATCACGTCTTCTTCCAGCCGAATCATCTCGCGCGGGTCGAAGCGGGGCCTGTATGTGCCAGGCATGCCCGGCACGGGCTCGTAGACTTCCAGAAAGTCCGACGGGCCTTTGTATTCCTCGCCGCTCACGCTGGTGATGACCCAGTCGCCGCCACGGGCGGTGTCTGTGGTGGCGCCGGACTTGACCGGCACTTCTTCGCTCTGGCCCATGGGGATCTGGCGGGCGCGCACCGGTTCGGTCTTGACGTACTTCGTTGCCGACGCGAACAGCTGGTCGTATGCCGGGCTGTTCAGGTCGATCCGGCGGCAGTTGGCGATTTCGACTTCGTCGGTCGTCTTCCATAGCACCACGATCTCGTGCGTGTCGTCGACGCGCACGATTTCCTCGCGGAACGAGGGATCGAAGGCACCGTCGTTACGCCAGTGCAGGCCAAAATGCCGTTCGCGCTGCGCCAGCTGGGCTTCCAGCTTTTCGCGCTTTGCCTGTTCGACTGCCGCCGCGAGCTTTTCGCCGATTTCGGCATCCAGTGCGCGATTGATCATCGCGCGGATGATCGTCACGCGCACCGGCTGCCCGGCAGGCACGCGGTTGCAGTAGTCGACCATCTGGGCGCCAGCCAGCAAGCCGGCTGCTCCCACGTAGATCTGGCTGTACCCCGCGTACCCAACCAGGTTGTCGGACTGGGTGAAGCGGTTGTGGTCACCCGGGTACTGGCCCCGCGGGAACACGTAGGTGTCGAACGGCCGGCCAATAGCGTTGACCAGGTTCGAACCAGGCTCCGGCGGGTAGTACCAGTTGTCGGCTTGTGCGGTCAGGAACGTCACTCTTCCACTGGCGATTTGGTCGCCGAAGTGGTCGAGCAGGCGTCCTGCGATGAAGCCGATGTCGGGCTTACCGGTGTCGTCGGGGTCGCCGTCGTACATAATGACGACCGGCTGGGCAGCGGTGATTGCTGTGATTCGGGGGACGAGCAAGTTGTCCAGGACGTGTGTTGCGGCCTGGGCGTCAATGCCGCCGGTGGACCCTGCGCCGCGCAAGGCAATGATTTGGCTGCCTTGGCGCATCAATGTTCTGAGGTGCATGTCCCATGCAGTGGCAATGTCGCGAGCCGCTTGGCCGGGCGATGTGGCCATAGCGAGTGTGACTCCTGTCTCGGTCGGGGCAATTGTATTAAATATATAATAAAATACAATTTTTGCAACCAGGACTCAATAGGATATTTGCATAATTGACAGAAATAGTATAAAAAACATAGGTCAGTCCCGGATGCTTAGGAGCCCGTTATGCAACTGCACCTGGCAAGTACCACTGATGGTTTCATGCTGTGGGGAGTGTTCCTCGACGGCACTCACAACGACGGCGACGGCGGCATCGACATCCATGAGTCGTGGTTCATGGTGGCCCGCACCGAGCACGACGTGCGTACTGCCGTTGGCCCCAAGGTCGACGCCCAGAAGCGCCGCTACCGCTGGAACAACGGTGGCCCAAGCATCGTGTACCGGCCGATCACTGGCTCGGAGCTGGTCATCTGCGAGCGGCGTCCCGGTGGGCGTCTGAACGCAGTGACGCTGGCGGACGGAACCGCCATCGGCTTCAGCGTCACACCAGCGCTCATGGACGCGCGCGGCTGAACAACCTGTGTGGCAGCGGCTGGGAACACCCGGCCGCTGCCACACGCATCACCCTTGTTTTATTGTTTTCATAAACTGCGCAGGCGACGTGCCGACTACGCGCTTAAAATCGTTAATAAAATGGGCTTGGCTGCTATACCCAAGGTCGGCCGTAATCGTTGCCCAGTCTGGGTGTCCGGCGGCGTAAGCCTGTTTAATTGCCTCCAAAAGCCGCGTCCGAATAATGACCCATTTAACACCCACGCCAATGTATGACTTAAAAAGATGCTGCACCATACGCTCACTTTTATGGAACCTCTTCGCCACTGCTTCAACGGTCGACAGGGTTTCGTCGGCCAGAATGGCGTCCACAATGGCGCCCATGAGGGCCACATTCGGGTCTTCGCGCAGCGGCTTGGTGCGTAGTATCTTTTCGAGCGCAGCAACTATGTGCTCGTCTTGCTGGCTCAAAATATCTGCCTCGACCAGTGCGGCGCTCTCTGGAAAAACAGCCGACAAAGGCACTCGTTCGCCCGTAAGTGTGTCCATACTTCTGCCCAGGAATGTGCGGAAACCACCAGGGCGGAAGGTGATACCCGCAATCGCCCCGGTGCCACTGGCCTCGTAATCGAACATGCCGTTAATAACGCTATACACCGAAGCGTCGGTGGCGGTAATAAATACGTGCGCGACCGGTTGCGACAGCACTTCGACCGGGTGGAATTGTTTGCCCTCTGGCACCTGCCAACGCATCACCCAATAATGCGAGACAAACGGCGCTAAGTCCGCAGAAGTGGTGTAGCCTCTCACATTAAAATGGTCATCGAAACCAGCCGGCGTTAATATGCCATTCTTTATTAATTGTTGATGGCGGGCATCTTCGCCGAGCATTGCGGATTTTTGCAATATTTTAGCCATATCTTATGGGTATTATAGCCGACATAAGCAATAAAGGAGTGATATGACAGACGCAACGTCACAAGACCTTAGCCCGAGCGCAGAGATCAAAAAACTCGGCCGTTTAGTCGGGACCTGGAAGTTGGGTGGCGACACCAAAGGCACCGTTACCTATGAATGGATGGAAGGCGGCTTCTTTTTGGTGCAGCACGTCGACATGCAGCTATTTGGCAAGCGTGTAAAGGTTATGGAAGTCATTGGCCACTTGCGGCCGTTTAACGAATCTCCAAGCGAAGATATTCATTCCCGGGCATACGACACCGAGGGCAGCACGCTCGATTATGTATACGAAATGAACGGTGACACGCTTACCATTTGGGGTGGGCAAAAAGGTTCGCCTGCTCATTTTACGGGCGTTTTTAGCGATGATGACCACAACGAAGGGGAGTGGGTGTACCCCGGTGGCGGCTACAAATCAACAATGACACGGGTTAAAAATTAGCCGTGTGGCGAGTAGTATAAAAGTATGAAACCTACCCAACACACAACGACATCAAAAGACGGAACGGTCATTGCGTACGAACAAACGGGCAGCGGCCCGGCAGTTATTCTTGTGAACGCCGCGCTCGCCGACCGGACGGGCTCCACCAAGCTGGCTGCCTTGCTGGCTGAGAAGTTTACCTGTATTAACTATGACCGCCGTGGCCGTGGCCAGAGCACAGATGTGCAGCCCTACAGTCCGGCGCGGGAAGTCGAAGATATTGCAGCACTTATAGATACCGTTGGCGGCTCAGCATCACTGTTTGGCCAGTCATCGGGCGCAATTTTAGCACTCGATGCCGCCGCCGCGCTTGGCAGTAAAGTGCATGGCCTCATTATGTTCGAGCCACCATTTGTGGTCGATGCCAGCCGTCAGCCGATCCCTAACGAACTTGGCGCCCAGGCAGGGGAGCTTGTAAAAGCTGGCAAGCCTGCGGACGCGATTAAGCTGTTTTTCGGGAAAGTCATGGGTATACCGGGGTTCGGCGTTACGATCATGAAGCTGGTTATGCCGACCTGGAAGAATATGCTCGCTTCGGCTGGGACGCTGCCATACGATTTTGCGATAGCCAAAGGCACGCAAGACGGCACGCCATTGCCCGCCAAACGCTGGTCGGGGCTTACGGCGCCCGTGCTCGTGATGGTCGGCGCAAAAAGCGAACAGTACTTTCACAGTGGTGCCAAAGCGTTGGACGACCTATTGCCTTCGGCCGAGTACCGTTCGTTGCCTGGCGTGAGCCATGGCTCTGCAACCATGTCGCCGAAAAGCTTTATACAAGTGGTGTTCGCGTTTTTGCAGTCGCACTAGTTTTTACTTGTGACAGATGTAGGGCGCACGTGCTACTATAAACACGCTCTGCCAAAACTATCAGGAAGGCAAGAAGTGACAGCGCCGTACAGCGTTGAAGACCTGCAACACGCACTGCAATTCATGTCCAGGGCAATGCGCCGGGGTGGAGGTGTCGCCCGCGCCGATTTCCGTCGGCCCGGAGTGACTGGCCACGAGAAGCCCGGCGAGGGCATCGTGACGCCGACCGACCGCCTGATCGAGAGCATGCTCAACGAAGCACTGCTGTCCCGCGGGCGGCCGAACGAGGGGCTTGTCGCCGAAGAAGCGCGACGAACCTGGAACTGGGTGCTCGATGCGCTCGACGGGTCGCGTAACTTCGCTGAAGGCGTTGCGCTGCACGTCATCATGGCCAGCCTCAACAACCCGCTGGGTCAGCCGGTCCTCGGGATCATCCACGACCCGTATCCCGACGACATGTTCGAAGCGATCCAGGGGATGGGCGCGCGGCTCAATGGCGCGCCAATCTCTGTCAACTCCAACCGGCAGATCGCTGGCAGCCGCATTGTGGTGCCAAGCGAGAAGGTCGATGGGATGGATGTCGGCGGCCTTGTGAAGTGCCTGATCGACATGGGCGCCGAGATCATCGCGTCCGGTTCGTTCGGCCACGACGGTACGCGCCTGGCAATGGGCAACGTCACTGGGCTGATCTATCCGTACTCGTCACCGTGGGATGTGTCGGCGATCAAGGTACTGGCCGAAGAGGCCAAACGACCCGACGGCACTGGCGGCAGGACGACCAGCCTGACCGGTGACGAGCAGGATTACACCAAGCCTGTTCGTGGCGCGGTGGTCAGCAATGGGCTGATCCACGAGGAACTGCTCGGAGTCGTGCGGCCCTTCCTGGTGACGGCATAGGCAGGGTGGTGCGGCAGTGATGCCGCGCCACCCACCTATCACCACTGGTCTATCCCTGTTATACTTATGCAGCATGATTCTGAGTGTTACCATCCAATCCAAATCGATTGGCAATAAAGAGCTATTTAATGATCTTACGTTCAACGTCGAGACGAGTGCTCGTGTTGCTATTATCGGCCGCAATGGCGTTGGCAAGACGACGCTTTTTAATATGCTCAGTGGTAAAGACGAAGAATATACTGGCGCCATTCAAACAAAGCGTGGGCTTCGGATTGTCAGTACTGCCCAGGAGCATCACGCGGTAGGCGATGAAACGCCGGTGCATTACATTTTGCGCAACCTGCCCGAATACGACGAACTTAAGCACATCATCGACACGTACCCAGACACAATGGGTGATGACATCCGTAAAATCGAGAAATACAGCGATGCGCTGGAGCGTTTTGGCACGCTCAATTATTATGATATCGAAAACGAAGTGGCGCAGAGTCTGCAGGATTACCAGATTAGCAACGAGATGGCGTATGGCCCGCTTGCCCGGTTGTCGGGTGGTCAGAAACGTTTTGTCGAGCTGGTCCGGATTGAACATTCCCACGCCGAGCTGGCACTGATCGACGAGCCCACCAACCACATGGACTACATTGCCAAAGCTGCTTTTATTGAATGGCTCAAGGCCGTCAAGCAGACTGTTTTAGTTATTACTCACGACCGCGACGTTTTAAAATATGTTGACCGGGTTATCGAAATTAAAGACGGCAAAGCGATCACCTTTAAGGGCAACTACGAAGCGTACTTAAAGCAAAACGCCACCAGTACCGCCACAAAAATGCACGATTACGAGATCGGGCTAAAAACACTCGATAACTTGAACAAACAGATTCAATCGGTGCGCGCTAAAAAGGCCAGTACCAGCAAAACGCCAAACCCGTTCATTCCGCTGGAGCGTCGTTTAATGAAGGAACACGCTGAGCTTTCTGAGCGGCTCGAAAAACCGAACTTCTGGATCGACCGTGAATCTGCTGAGTCACTTGGTAAAAAGGTGGGCGACAACTACGACAAGTATAAGGCCAAAAATATTCGTATTGGCAAGAGTCAGTCCGGCAGCCATGCGCACGAGTTGCTACGCCTGGAGGACCTTCAACTTGGATACGGCGCGAGCGCTCTTTTTGAGCCGATCAACATAAGCCTGCAACACGGCGAACGGTTACAGCTGGTTGGTCGTAACGGTGTTGGTAAAACCACTTTGGTGCGCGCTGTTATGGCGGCGAGCCTTGGCCAGAAGCCCGATACACTTGTTAACGGCGCTATTGTTTGCAACAACAAGCTTCAATTAAGCGTGTATGACCAGGAGATTAATCCGGCGCTCATGCAGTTGACGCTCAGCGAGGCGGTGGCTCAGATTTACTACGACCTGCGCATTCCAACCAGCGAAGAAGCAGTCATGCGCGTCATGGGCGACTACCTGTTTGACCCACACGCCGACGGTCGCCTTAAAATCGAACAGCTCAGTGGTGGACAAAAAGCCCGCCTGCAAATTATTAAAATGCTTGCCAATAATCCCAACTTGCTTATTTTGGACGAACCAACAAACCACCTCGATTTGCCATCTATCGAAGAGCTCGAAAATAGCCTTATGAAATACCATGGCGCACTCGTATATGTAAGCCATGACAGTTACTTTGCCCAGAACCTTGGCGGTGACCAGCTGGTGCTTCAAAAAGCCGTATAGAACGCTTGTTTTATGCAAGTGAACTACTTATAGTACGATCAGCAAGCATTTAAAAAAGGCCATACATGTCAAAAGTCATCCTTAGTATTTCTATGTCGGTCGACGGCTACGTAGCCGGAGAAAACATCACCAAAGAAACGCCAATGGGCGAGGATGGCGAGCGCCTGCACGATTGGCTTTTTGCAGGTAAAACCGACGCTGACGTCAAAATCAGCAACGACACGTTTGCATCCACCGGCGCTGTTATTACAGGCTGGGGTACATATAGCATTGCGATTCACGACGCCTGGGGCGGTGAAACGCCATTTACGTCGCCAGCGTTCGTATTGTGCAAACAAATGCCTGACCAAAAAGACATTGTGCCCGGTTTTACCTTTGTAACAGATGGAATAGAGAGCGCACTTGCCCAAGCTAAGCGTGCAGCGGGCGACAAAGATATTTGGGTTATGGGCGGCGCAAATGTTGCCCAGCAGTACCTGAAAGCTGGACTGCTCGATGAATTGCATTTAAACATCGCTCCGGTTATTTTTACGAAAGGCAGGCGGTTGTTCGAGAATATTGGTTCCGAGCACATAAGCCTCGAAGCCATCCGAAACATCCATACGCCCGCAGCTGACCATATTTTCTATCGCGTTGTAAAATAGCCCGCAAGAGCCCGTATAATACGCTCATGGAAACCTACAAAGACATTCCTGTTATGAGCTTTGCCAGCCAGCAGCATTGGCAGGAGTGGCTCAAAAAAAATTACGAATTGCAGAGTGGCATTTGGCTAAAAATCGCCAAAAAAGGTACCGGCATTGCATCGGTGAACCACGCCCTGGCGCTCGACATTGCGCTATGTTGGGGCTGGATTGACGGCCAGGCAAAGTCGCTCGACGACGTGTATTATCTGCAAAAGTTTACACCCCGGCGTCCGCGCAGCATTTGGTCTAAAGTGAATGTGGCGAAAGTTGAGGGCTTTATTGCCGATGGCAGTATGCAAGCGCCTGGCCTCGCTGCCATTGAGGCCGCCAAAGCCGACGGGCGTTGGGACGCAGCGTATGAATCGCCCAAAAATATGACCATGCAGCCCGATTTTGCCGAAGCGCTCGAGCAGAACCCAAAAGCCAAGGCGTTTTTTGAAACACTAAACAAGACCAACCGGTATGCCGTGCTTTGGCGGGCGGCAACACCTAAAACTCCGGCCGGCCGGGCTCAGCGCATCCAGACGCTTGTGGCCATGCTCGAAGCTGGCAAAGTGTTTCATTAGGGCAAAGCTAATTTCTCAATTTTATTGTTAGTTTGGCGACTTCGGGATATAGTGTTCTGGGGCAATTTTGCCCCTGACCGAAGGGATTACTGTGCGTACTGGAAAACGTCTTGGTGTGATTGGCTGTGGCGGACACGCCCTGCAGTCGCACCTGAAGTTCCTGGACGGCGCTGTCGTCGCGGCGATTTACGACCCGTCTGGTGAAAGTCGGCGGAAGGCCCTCGAACTCATCGGTGGCTACGTGGCCGTGTGCGAGACGCCCGAGGAAATGATGGGCATGTACCTCGACGCCGTGCTGATCATCTCGCCCGACGACACACACCCGGAGCTGCTGGCCATGGCCATCGCAGCGGGCAAACACGTCCTGTGCGAGAAGCCGTTGGCCATCACGCCTGAGGGCCTGGTGGTCGTGGACGGTGCGCTGCGTGACGCCGAGGCCAAGGGCCTGGTGGTTGCAAGTTGCCACCCTCGCCGCGACGGCCGCACCATCGATCTGCCGTACGGCTGGACCCGTGCGAACCTCGCCAAGTTGGTTGCAAGGTTCGGGGCGCTCAAGCGCGTCGGCCTGACCTCCAACTACCCGCGGCCGACGATGGCCTGGAAGTACGACCGGAGCTTCCTGCTCGACAAGTTCGTCCACGATGTGGACTACCTGCGCTACCTGCTGGGCGTCCACCCGTTCCAGGCTGAGCGAATTTTCGACAGCCACGACCACTACGAGGTCGAAGGCTCCATACTGGTGTCCGGTGAGCTGGTGCGGTTCAACTGCCTGGGCATGCGTCTGCACGGAGCCAAGGGTGAATTCGTCGAGACGATCACCCTGAACTTCGAGCATGGCGAGTGCGTGGTCTACGTGAAGACGGGCGAGGTCCGTCTGCGCGACCGTCGGACGGGTGGGCAGGAGACCGTCCACATCTCGCCGATGGACGACGAAGGGTATGACCGCATCTTCCGCGGCGTCATGAGCGACTTCATCATCGCGCTCAATGGTGGAGCGGCGCTGCACACCATCGACGACCTGCGGGTCAACACCGCGTCAGCCGTGGCGCTGGCCGGCCCCACGGGCATCTACCGGTACGAGCCCTGACGGTGTGGTGGCGGTCTCGCGATGCGCGGCCGCCACCACCCACTCAAACTGTGCGTCAGTAAAAACTGAGTATATTCATTTTGCTATTATTACCGCTGTTTTTGAGGCACTATGCAGGTGTCGGGTTCGATAGAGAGCAGGTGCGTCATGAAGGTGCACGCCACGTTGCCCAATCCGTCAGGTGAGCAACTTTGGCTGGTTCATCTGATGGGGTCCTACTACGACAACGATCCTCGCGGCGGAGGCATGAATCCTGTCGATGGTCGGTTCTGGGTGATCGCCCGGAGCCACCAAGGGGCACTGCGTAAGGCACAGGAAAAGGTGGACACGCTCATGAGCCACCACAAGCTGAAGGCAAGCGACACGCAAGTTGTCGCTCAGCCCTTCCCGCTGGAAACCCTGCTGCCTGCACGCGACTCACGGCATGACGGCCGGCTGGGCTACCATTCCACCAGTCGTACCGCCCAGGTTGAGCTGACATTGCCCGAGGATCAAAAGCGTTACCGTCTGGCGGTTTGCCTCATCGAATACGATGATAGCGAGCTGGAAGACTGAGCGCGTGGCGGCCTGTTTCTGGGGCCGCCACTGCCATACTGCCAGGCTTGATGATATTGACATATTATGATTCGGTAGTATAATATTATTTGGCATTGAGGTGACTCATGCTGCACTCTTCATCTACGTTAGGAGCTGCCAGTGGGATTTCGAGCCCCACAGCCTTCCCGCCCGCTTACAACTGCGGAAGCCCGCTATGCAATGGCAGGCAAGCTGCTGTCGCGACTGTTGCCGCCGATCAAAGACGACACAGCACGGCACACCCCGACTGTGAACCACCTAATGCGGTGGCGCATGTGGGGTTGGGGAACAACCATGGCTCTTGTCACTGCAGTGCCGTACTACGCGCTGCTAATGATATTTGGCCCGTGGGTCATTACAAACGTCTTTGCATTGGTCGTTATGATCGGTGCCTGGACGCATCCCATTATGTACTTCCTGTTGTTTGCACTGGCGAGTCCAATCGCGTTCGCGCGACTTCGGACCCGTCTTCGCATGCGCAGGCATGGGCAGCGAAGCCGTCTCCGTGACCGGCCGTATCTTGCGGCCATCGCATTCATCGCAGAGTCCGAACACTGGACCGAGCGTGAGCGCACCCGGGTCTGCTTCGCGTACGCCGTTGGCCTTTTGTGCCGCGGCATCTACCCACTCTTCACGCTTGTGACCGGCATGGTAACGTGCCGGCTGTACATGGCGCTCTACCTGGCTGAACTGCGGGAAGGAAAGACGACCGATGAGGCCATTAGCCACATCATGGCCGTTCGGACCGTCCGCATTCTGGTGTCGGTTGGCATGCTGCTGATCGTCTCCACGGCCTTCTACATGATTGTCGGCCACAGGTTTAGGTGAACCTACAACACTCCGAATATGCCCCGGGAGCATCCACTCCCGGCCCCGCCACGGCGTTTGTCGCGGCGGGGACCCACCCGAACGCTCAAACTATTGCTTAAACGCTCGGGCAGGCTGTTCATTCAAAAACCCGGTTTTAACGCCGGGTTTTTGAATATCGCGGGATATGACGAGCCCCCGATGGTCCGGGGGCCGTCGGGGGCAGATTGTGCATGCCCGTTTCTCAGGTGTACATGCTTGCGGAAGTTGCGTTCGTAATGATCGGCTGCCGGAAGAGCCAGTCCAGGTAGGACATCAGCTCTTCGGGGGTCGCCACATCACCGAACTCGGTGTACTTGAGGATCCGCTCGACCTCACCGTGTACCAGGTCCCAGCCGGTGATCCCGGTCTCGGGTACAGGCGTCGTCGGTGACACCAGTACCGGAACAGGAATCATGGGGATCTGTGGCACATCGTGGCGGGTGAACGCCTTGAGGATGCAGCAGAAAGCCCGCAGCAGGTGGTATGGGGACACGAACAGCGAGATGCTGGTGAGTCCCAACTCCTGGATCGTGGGGATGATCCAGTCTGACTGCTCTTTGGTGTGGTGCGCGTGCGGGTGGATGAGGACGCCTTCGGTCCGGGTGAGGCCGTAGCGCTCACGCAGGATCTCGATCGTCGGCAAGAACCAGGTCCTCTCGCCCTTATAGTTTCCTGCTACCAGCAGGTAGCGGGCGTTCGGGCAGTTGTTCCATGCGGCGACGGCGTCGTTGAGGCGCCAGTCTTCGCCCTGACCGGGCAGTACCAGGATCGCGTCAGTCTGGCTGACGGGACGCGGCATACTGTAGAGCCAGATAGCCATGGCGACGAGGTTGGACGCCGGGGTTCCGGCGATACCGCGTTCGACAAGCCTTTGCATCGTCACTCCAAATCAAGTGCTTCACCCGGAATGAGGTTGCCGGGAGCTCATAGATAATAACATTTTGTGTGCAATAAGTCAATGCTATACCAGGGGTGGAATGTGTCACTTTTGCAAGGTGGGCGTAATCTAGCGCGACCGTGCTACAATAGGAACACACATGTTTTGCAAGCCTTTTTGGCTGAATTGTATCGGGGTATGAAAACACTTGCACTATCGCGTCCGCTCATCTTAATCCTTGTTGGCTTGCCAGGAGCTGGCAAAAGTTTCTTTGCGCGCCAGTTTTCGGATATGTTCGATGCTCCAATGGTCGGCTTTAACCGCATTACATTCGAACTCTTCGAGAAACCTCAGCTCAGCGCTGCCGAGCAGGACATCGTTCGCCGGATTGCTCTGTACCAGATGGACGAACTTGTTAAGACGCACCGCAGCTTTATTGTTGACGGTGGTTCCAATACTGTTACCGAACGCCAGCAGCTTGAAAAGCTGGCGAAAGCAAGCGGCTACGGCACATTGGTTATTTGGGTGCAGACCGATGACAACACCTGCCGCCTGCGAGCAACAAAGCGCAACCCCAAACGCAGCCCAGACGACGCGTTGACGCCGGCCCTAACCGATGTGTTGTGGGCAGAACAAGCCAAGCGTTTTCATCAGCCAATCAAAGAGTCATACATGGTTATCAGTGGTAAGCACGCGTTCAGCACCCAGGCTAAAATGGTGCTCCGCAAGCTCAGCACCCCGCACGCCGAGGAAGCCCGCACCGCCCATCAGCAGAACATTCAGGACCGCAAACCCCAACAAACGCCAGAACGGAGCGACCGAATTACGGTTCGTCCGGCCCGGCCAGCGAGCGCCCCGACGCGCCGCAATGTAGTTATCTCGTAGCATGTCACATACACTTCAAGACACCGAGTTCGGCAGTATACCCATACGCCGATCGTCGCTTGCCCGTAGTTTACGGCTAAAAATAGACCACAAAGGCGGCCTGGTGATTTCTATGCCAAAGCGCGCGCCCCTGTATTTGGCGCAGCGGCTTGTCGATGAAGCCCGTGACCAGGTGCGGCGAAGTCTGGCGGTAACCCAGGAGCAGCTGACTATTTTGCAGCACGGTGACCTGATTGGGAAGTCCCATCGGCTCGTGGTGCGCGAAGGCAGCGAGTTGGCAGGCCGTGTTATCGGCACATTTGTAGAAGTAACGGTGCCTGCTGGCATGAGTATGGACTCCCAAGAGGTGCAGCACTATATAAAAGAGGTGTCGCTTAAGGCTTTGCGAACCCAGGCCAAAGCCTACCTGACCCGGCAGTTGCAAAGCCTGGCGCAGAAGCATGGCTTTAGCTACGAGTCTGTTCGTTTTAGTAACGCCGGGACGCGGTGGGGAAGCTGTTCATCGACAGGCACTATAAGTTTGAATATCTGGCTTATGCAGCTGCCTTTCGAGCTAATTGATTACGTAATCATCCACGAGCTTTGCCATACCGTACAAATGAACCATTCACCAGCTTTTTGGAACCTTGTAGAAGCGATCCTGCCAGATTACAAAACACGGCGCCGCACGCTAAAAGCACAGCGACCATACCTATAATGCTCATGGCTATGTATAATAAGCCGTAAGATGGTACGCCAGAAACCAAAATCGGCCTATTACAGCAAGCTTTTCTTTACATTTAAGAATGCCGCAGCATTTATGCCTGTGGTTATGATTCCATTCGGCCTGTTGGTGCGGCAGGCCTTTGTAGACAGCCGTTTTTATACGACAGACGGCGTGTTTATAGTGCTGACTGTCGCATATGTCACCGCATCGAGCGTGTGGTTCTTTTACCTGAAGCGCATGCCTGAATCGCGCGTTATAGATATTGCGTTCACTGTTCTGTTCCATCTGATAACACTTTTGTTTGTGCTGTTTGTGAGTGGATTCCTAAGCGCCTTCCTGTCTGTCTGGATTATCTTAATGATCAGTACCGACATGCGGTTCGGCACTAAAGGGTTCTTTGCCAGCTTTGCAGCGCTTATTCTGGCGGGTGCCTTGAGCGTGATTGTGCACCCGGAAATGCCTGCCAGTGAACGCCTGGAGGTAATCCAGGGCGTACTGGTGGTCGGCGCTATTGGATTTGTGATTGCCCGCATTCGCGCCATAACCGACCGCGAACGAATTGCCCTTGCAAAGACGCGCGAGCAAGAGGTGTACCAGCGCGAGCGACTACTCGCTTTAGTAAACAGCATGGGTGACGCTGTAGTCGCTACCGACGAGCAGGGCGTTATTAAGGTATACAACTCTACGCTGCTCAGCTTGCTCGATACCAACTTAAACTTAACAAGCAGATCGATCGACGATGTCTTAAAGCTATCCGATGGCGCGAACCATCACATAAAAATAGTAGAGGAAGCTCGGGCCCGCCGCACAGTCTTTAGCCGTACTGACCTTTCGCACAAATTTGCAGATGACGAAGTTATGCGCTTGTACGTGAACGTTGCGCCGATCCAGCCAAGTTACCGGAGCCACGCCGAGAGCGGATTCATTTTTATCTTGCGAGACATTACCAAGGAAAAAACACTCGAAGAAGAGCGTGATGAATTTATTTCGGTGGTCAGCCACGAGTTGCGCACGCCAGTCGCCATTGCCGAAGGCGGCCTCAGCAACATTGTGCTGCTGCAGGAGCGCGGCGCCGATCCCGAAATGCTCAAGAGCGCTGCTAAGTCTGCCCACGACCAAATTTTGTACCTCTCGAAGCTTATTAACGACCTGAGTGCGTTGTCGCGCGCCGAACGGGGCCTGGGCGCACAGGTCGAATTAGTCGACGTGGTGGACGTACTGCATCACGTATACGGCGATTATATTGAGCAGGCTAAGGCAAAGGGCCTTACGCTCGACCTCGATATTGTTACGGCACAGCTGCCAGGTATTATCTCGAGTCGCTTATATATAGAAGAAATCGTACAGAACCTTGTAACCAACGCACTAAAATACACCAAGCAGGGCAGCATAACAATTCGTGCTAGGCGCACAAAAGAAGGCGTCGTTATAGATGTCTCAGACACGGGCATTGGTATCAGTAAGTCTGACCAAAAGCATATTTTCGAGAAGTTTTACCGTTCTGAAGACTACCGCACGCGCGAATCGAGTGGGACCGGCCTGGGCCTGTATGTATGCCAGAAGCTCGCCGAGAAGATTGGTCTTAGCCTAACGTTCGAAAGCCGCCTGAACCACGGCTCAACCTTTACTCTGACTATTCCGCCGAAGCAATACGCAACTGCCAGTGCAACGGCTGCTGCAGCTGCTAACGCTTCGTCTGCCGCGGTACATATGCCAGTCGCCCCACCGCAACCACCGGATAGCACACATTCCGCCCCTTCCAATTAACTTCACCAAATTCGTACTGCAACATGCTGGTAACAAGGAGTGCAAAGTCCTGCACCACAACAATTGGCCACGCAAACGCAGCAACAAACCAGTTTTTAGGTTGCACACGGGCAAGCACCAGCAAGTAATTGAGCAGTAAAAGTACGACTGCTGCAAGGCTGACCCAGAACACAGGCCCGGTAAGCCCAAGCGCAGAACATACTGCGAGCACCATAAACGGCGCAACAAACAAGGCAATAAGTGCGGCACACAGCCCGTAGACACCCATAGGCTGGCGCTGCAAACGGGGATACATTAGCCGGATAGAGGTCTCCACCTGGCTGTTCCAGCGTTTTGCCGTAGTAACGCCAAAGGCGGCATTACTCACCAAAAAGCGGTACATCTGCGAGCTCGCCAGCCTTCGGGCAAACGATTCTTCGGGAACGATTTTACGGCTGACCGACGCGAACCCACCTAAATGTATGAGGCTTGATTTGGTGATCATCCAGAGTTTGCTCGACACGGGCGCGCGTTTTGGCGTAATAGGCAGCACAAGCCGCCAGAAGTACTCAAGCGTACCAAATGTTGTTGCGGCACTAACGCCTAAGCGGCTTTGCGGCAGGACGCTGGTCATTTCGAGCCCATGCGTCAGTGAATAATGGACAAGGTGCTCAATGCTATGTGGTGCAAGGTGCGTATCAACATCCATGAACAACAGGTAATCGCCTGAAGCATGGGCCGCTAATGTGTCGAGGGCTTGGTTTTTACCGAGCCAGCCATCTGCCGGTGTATCACCCTGAATAAACCGCACGCCATCGTGGGCAAACGAGCGAATAATGGTCGAGGTCGCATCTTGTGAGCAGTCATCGAGCACCAACACCTCCAACTTGGGGTAGGTTGAGGCAAGCACCGACGTAAGGCATTCCACCAGGGCGTGGTCTTCGTTGCGTGCCGGAATGCATACGCTTACAGTGGGGAGCCGGCTGAGCGGCAGCGAATCCGTAGGGGCGTGCAATCTATAGCGACGCGTGTTCCACCAGAGCTGCCCCAGGAAGAACAGTCCAATACACACACTTGCGGTCATCCAGAGCACCAGGCTGGTCTGGGCGATTTCGGTTGGCCTCCAGGCTTGAAGGAGTGCGCAGGCAGCGAGCACGGACACTCCAATAAGTGCGTTTTGTTGCGTGCTACCATGCAGGAACGGGCGCTCTAGCCGCCCCAACGTCAGGCGGGCGGGCAATAGCAATAGCCAAGCGTGCGCTGTGGCAGCCAGCAGAATAAGTGGCAGGTCCTGAAAAACTATCCACACAAACGGCAGCGATGCCAGCAGCAGGCCTGCGGCAAGCTCGGCGGCGGTACGCTCCCACTTTTGCAGCCGCGTTGATACTATTAATATAGACACAGCCAGGCCAACACCTAGCAGCCACACCATCATGCTAATGCTCATGCCTTAATCGTAGCAGATATGCCTCTGGTTCGATATTCTTGACGGCGCTAATCACTTACGGTAGTATTGACGTAGCAGGCCTACCACTTATGGTAGGTTTTTGTTATAGGAGAGTATTCCAGTGGCCAAAAAAGCTACCAAGAAAGAAGAAGAGAAAAAGCCGGCGCTCGTTAAAAAAGTGCTGACTAAGAGGGTAGACGTTGCAAAAGAGGGCAAACTGGCCCAAGACGTCAAAATGCCACGGTGGCTACGTGCCATTGGCGGTTATTTTAAAGGTTCATGGCGCGAACTTCGCGAAGTACGGTGGCCAACCCGCCGCGCGACGCTCAGCCTGACGATGGCGGTGATTACATTCACCGTTGTGCTGACCGTTATGATTCTGGCTTTGGATTACGGATTCGAACAACTATTTAAGCAGGTAATTTTGTAATGACTACACAGCGTTACGACTCGTCCCGTCAGTGGTACGCAATCCACACGTACAGCGGTTACGAAGAAAAAGTGGCAGAGAGCATCCGCCAGCGCGTTGATTCTGTCGACATGGCCGACAAGATTTTTGACGTGATGGTGCCAAAAGAGAAGCAAATCGAGATTAAAAACGGCAAACGCAAGATTGTCGAAAAGAAAATCTTCCAGGGCTACGTTCTGGTAGAGATGAAGATGACCGAAGACGCTTGGTACATCATTCGCAATACCCCTGGCGTTACTGGTTTTGTGGGGAGCGGTTCTATGCCGAGCCCTGTCAGCGACGAAGAAATGACCAAGATTAAGAAGCGCATGGGCGTTGATGAGCCAAAACACCGCATCGACTTTAGCGTTGGTGAAGTGGTAAGTATTGTTGACGGTCCGTTCAAGGGCTTCGACGGCGCTATTAACGAGATTGACACCCAAAAGGGTAAGATCAAAGTTTTGGTCAGTATGTTTGGCCGCGATACTCCTGTAGAGCTCGACGCTTTGCAGGTCAAAAAAGTATAATTTCCTGCCACGGCACTAAAAGGCTCCTCGCGCGGGAGCTTTTTTAGTGCCAGTTTACGCAGGGTATACGTAGAAATTTTTATTCATAATTCGGGTGTGCTATTTTTAAATTCAAGCATCGTGCTGGTACCTGTTTCTTGTTTCCCGAGAGTAAGCACAACGTACTCACTTCGGCACGCCCAAGTTTATACGCCGGGCGTAACGTGGTGCCGCAAGGCGCCAGGAACGAGGCAGGATGCGTTCGTTGGGAAGGAGTGTCGGGGTCGACCGCAAGGTGGACCGACGGCACAAGGGATCCGAGACGTGCGGCGCCGAGAAGGGGCCCTCGGGCTAGTCCCGCGGCCCATCGCCGCCTCATATCCCTACTACCCCTTGTCCGATCTGCGACCTGGGCGGTCGCCCGACACACATCGAAGGGCGCGGTCCTAACAGCGCCCTGAACCACAGGTAAGAACGCAAGAACGAAAGCCCCAGTAAGCACTTCTGACGGTAGTCGCGCACGTTGCGGCTGCAACACACGGGGTGCCACACGATGCCCAACATAAAACCGAG
>DATEFB010000017.1:0-61871 GCA_035280845.1 Saccharimonadales bacterium (SeqCode)
ATCCTCGACCGGTTGCGTCGGTAGGGTCCGGGACCGCCGCGCATGACGCGCGGCGGTCCCGGCGAAGCCACGATCAGCCGACGCTGTACTCCTTGTACAGCAGCAGGCTGAGCAGCGTCTTCAGGCACACTTTGCCACCACGCTTCGCGGCGGTGCGGGCTTGGCTGAGCGGCACCACGATGATCTGGACGCGCTCGTCCTCATGGGCGGCTCCGCCGAACTTGTTGTGGAGCTTGCGGATCTGCGCGGATGTAACTCGGGCCCTGACCACGAAGAACTTCACGGTTTCGTCCGAACCACCCGGGCTCACCAGGAATGGCTCGTCCGAGCCGACGGCGTACTCGCCCAGGTCGATCGGCTCGCCCCAGACAATGATGCCGTCGCCGTCCGTCTCCTCGCCATCTGGCGCGGCGTTGGCCAACTCCTCGTCGAGTTCGCGCAGCCCGGCCAGCTTGACCTGCTCGCCAGGGTCGACCATCCCCGAGGGGTTGGAGACGACCGCCGACTGTGCGCCAGGCACACGCGGCTGGATCACGAAGACCACGTGCTCTTCGCTACTGCCGTCATCGAGCAGCGCCAGCATGTCCACGGTGGCGCCGCGCAGAGTGCAGACGCCGTCGAGACGACGTTCGCCCTCGTACGCTTCGACCAGCAGGTGGAGCATCTTGATCTCGGGCGTCGGGCGGCCCCAGGCGTGGACTGCAAGCACCGTCACGGCGCGCAGTTCGATGCTCGGGCCGTCAGTAGCCAGGCGTTCCAGCCACTGCCGGAACACGTGCGATTGCCGCACCTCTTCGGGTGTCGCCTGTACGCCTTCGGCGCAGGTGATCTGTGGATTCATTGCTGCCTTCCGTTGTATCCGGATGGGACATTGTGCGAATCGATAATATAATGTTTTTTACCGTATTGGCAAATAATGACTAGTCTTCGAGAACCTTTTTCAACTTTTCGGGGTGAATAAGAATATTTTGGCGGCCCAGAATCAGCAGGCCGTGCTTCTCGAACCTGTTTAAGATTTTGCCCGTCGTTTCGCGCGAAAGCCGTATGCTGCTTGCAAGTTCCTGGATCGTCAGCGGGCAATTTATAATAGTGTGGTCTTTGTTATATGTGCCAAACCGCTCCGCCAAAAACAGCAGTTTAAACGCGATACGCTGGTCTGCGGAATCAATGTTGAGGTTAATAAGGTCGCTGAAAACTGCAAATGTCTGGTGAAGGACCGCGCGCATAGTGCCCGGCTCGCGTTCGATATAGGCCTTGAACTCATCGAGTGGTTTTATGCGCACCGTCACTTCTGTAAACGCAAAGAATGCGACATCCATTTGGGTGTTATCGAAGATCCATTTGGCGGGGAACAGCTCATTCACGCCATAAATATGCTGGATACGCTCGTTGCCGTCTTTTGTGCTTGTGACGATTTTGACCGCCCCTTTGGTAATCCAGAATGCTTTGTCTGGCTGTTCGCCATAGTTAAGAATAAGTGCGCGTCGGGTATATACCCGCTCTCGCCCGTCAGCAAAAAAGGTGTTTAGTTTGGCAGTTGCTTCCTGGCTATCCATAATCCCTCAGAGTTACAGATATTATTATACCGCCACGCACAACCTATGCGAAAGAAATATGTCACGCCCTATGCACGCGGACCACTATTTTTTAAACAGCAAAGAAAGAATAAGCAGAGCCAGAGCCGAAAGCACAATCGCACCACCAGCCGCTATACCGGCGTAGAATGACACAACCAGGCCAGCCATAACAGCAATGGCCGCAACACTGATAGCCAACCCCATTGTTTGTGCGAAGCTGCGGGCAAATTGACTGGCGGTCACCACGGGCATAACCAGTAGGGCGCTCATGAGCAGGCCGCCGACAATCCGCAAGCTCAACACAACAATAACAGCGGTTGCAGCCGCGAGCAGGTAATTAAGTAGCCATACTTTGTAGCCAGCAATCCGCGCTCCGTCTTCGTCGAAGGCAATGTGCAGCAGGGCACGGTAGTTAAAGCCAACAATAGCCACTATGCCAAGAGCGGCGCCAGCCAGCATAACAATGTCTTGGTCGGTGGTGGTAGTTATGCTACCAAACAGGTAGCTTGTAAAGTCCGTGCTCGAACCTGGCGCCAGGTTAGCCAGAACAACGGCAAGAGCCAGGCCCGAGCTCATAAGTATTGCCAGGCTAATTTCGCCACTGATTTTGCGGCTCTGGCGCAGCCATTCCAGAGCAATGGCGCCGCAGATCGCCACGGGAATTGCCAGTGGTACTGGTGCGACTCCAAACAGCAGCCCGGCGCTTACTCCGGCGAGGCTCATATGGGCGAGGCTGTCGGTGATAAGCGAATACCGCCGCGCGACCAGAAAGCTACCCATTATAGGCACAGCTACTGCAACAATAAGCCCGGCAATAAAAGCGCGGACCATAAAGCCGTAGTCGAATATCTCAAGCATCATCGTCTCCGTGGTGGTGGTGAAGCATGCGGTGCTGTGCGTTATAGAGGCGAGGCAGATACTTGTCGGCTTCAAAGTGCTCTGGCGGGCCGTCGTACACAATGCTTCGGTTGAGGCAGACTACGCGCATGACCTGGCTCAAAACAGTGTCAACGTCGTGCGATACCATAACGATTGCCAGGCCTTCTTTTTGAAGCCCGGCCAAGATGTGGTAAAACTCGGCTTGCGAGCGTTCGTCGATACCTGTCGTTGGCTCATCTAAAAAGAGTACTGCAGGGTCGCCCGCTAGCGCCTTGGCTATGAGCACGCGCTGCTGCTGGCCGCCCGAAAGGGTAGTGAAGCGCTTGCTGGCTGTATTGGCCATGTGTACAGCTGCAAGTGCCGCGTGGGCTTTGGCCTTGTTGCCGCGCGATCCCAGTAGCGCCACTTCGAGGACGCTGATTGGAATGGGGCTGTCGTGCATGGCGCTTCGCTGGGGTACGTAGCCAATTGCTCCGGCATATTTTTTAACGCTGCCGGCACCGTGTTTTAGCAGGCCAAGCATGACTTTTAGCAGGGTGGTTTTGCCCGCTCCGTTTGGTCCAATGATTCCTATGAATTCGCCCTGGTGAATGCATAGCGACACGTCGTCGAGGACGGTTTGCCCGCCAAAGGCAAGGCTCACATTGTCGAGGTCAATAAGCGCCCTACTGGCATCCGAGTGCTGTGCGGAGCGCTGCGAGGTTTTGTCGCTGGACAGAGAGGTAATTCTTTCCTTGTTTTTGGTCTTCATCGCTCAATCCTTCAATGGGGTCAAGGGCGGCGGTCTTTGCGCCGGTTTCTGTTGCTATGGTATCAGCTAAACGGGGACTCACCAAACTTTCAAAGAAGATGTATCCAATGCCCTGTTGGCGCACTGCCTGGCTGATTTCGGCTAGTTTGGCAGGGCTTGGTTCTTCATCGGGGCTAATGCCCGTGATTGCCATGATCTCGAAGTTGTAGCGCTTGCCAATATAGCTAAACGCGTCGTGCGAGGCCACGATGGTGTGTTTTTGGCAGGTGGCCAGCCCGCTAGTAAAGTCAGTGTCCAGAGCGGCGAGTCTGGCCTTGTAGGCGGTAGCATTTTTAACAAACGTATCTTTGTGTTGGGGTGCTGCTGCAATCAGGCCGTTGGCGATAGCATCTATCGTCCCTTGGGCAAGCACGGGGTCAAGCCAAAAATGCGGGTCCTGCGCATCTTCCATTGCAATCAACGGCAAGCCTGCAGAGGTCTTGACTGCCACATTTTTATAGTCGGGCAGAAATTTTTCGGCCCACGGCTCAAATGAAGCGCCATTATATATGAATACCTGCGACTTTTGTGCAGCAATCAGCTGCTGGGGCGAAGGCTCAAAATCGTGCGGCTCGGCACCAGCTGGTGTAATGTTGGTAACGGTGGCAAGGTCGCCAGCTACTGCCCTGCTAAATTCGTAGAGCGGGTAAAACGTGGTCGTGACCTTTAGGGAGCCATTTTGTTGCGACGGCCGGTTAGCGGTAGTCAGGAATATACCTGTGCCAATAATGCCAGCCAGTATAACCAATCCAAGAATCTTTTTTACGTTCATCATTGCATTCCTTATTCAGTAACAGGTTCAGTGTAGACCTATCTGCGCTATCTTTGCAATTTTGTCGCAAAAGTATTTGTTTTTGCCACAATTCCGTTATTCAACCCAGCCACATACCGCTATAATGTCTTAAGGCTATTTAACGAAGGGCACAAGTGCTTGGCTCAGAGTTTTTGATTTTTGCCGTTATCCTCCGCGTGTTGTCGGGGCTGGACTATCTGCTGGCAACCCTGGGCGGCCAGGCAAAACCCAATCCTGTCACATGGCTTTTTTGGGGTCTTGCACCGCTTGTTGCATTCTTGGCCCAAATAGAAAAAACAATCGAACCGTCTGCATGGGTGACCCTGGCGCTGAGCGCGGGGCCACTTTTAATTTTTGTCGTTTCACTTACTAAAGGGAGACGCTGGAAGGTCGGCCCATTCGACATTTTGTGCGGTGCCAGCGCGGGCATTGGCATTGTGTTGTGGCAAATTACCAGTGATCCAGTGATGGCGATTATTTTCGGTATCCTGGCAGATATTCTGGGCGGAATACCGACAATCATAAAATCATATAAAGTGCCTGGATCCGAGAAAGCCACTCCTTATTTGTTGAGCGTTTGCAGCATGGTGTTAACACTGGCCACAATCCAGTCGTGGCGGTTTGTCGATTACGCTTTTCCTGTGTACATTCTGCTCATAAACATACTTCTGTTCGTATTGATTTCGACGCGGATGGGCGAACGGACCCCTAAAATCCTTGACAACACCCAGCCTGTTCGCCGATGATTAAGGTAATTTATAGGCATAAGGATTAACGCATATGGAACCGAACTCAACGAGCCCGCAAGTGCAACCAGTAGATCCGCCCCAGACGCCACCTGCGCCGCAGCCGTCTGTCACGCCCCCGCCTTCTGTTCCCCCGACGCCTTTTTCTGGATCAGGGCAAACACCCGGCCAGCCTAAACCGACGCGCAGCAGGCTCATGCCTGTTATTGTCGCCGCCGCTGTGTTGTTGGCGGCGGCAGGCGCCTACGGTGCCTGGACCTACTTTCAGAACGCCAACAAGCCCGCGACAGCCCGTGTAAAGATTGGCGTCATGATGGCCTTTAGTGGTGGTTCCAGTAGTATGGGCTATGGCGCCATGAAGGGTGTCCAGCTTGCCAAGAAGCAGCTCGCCGCCGACAACCTCGAGATTATCCAGGAAGATTCCAAGTGCGACCCCAAAGTTGCTGCGGAATCAATTAAGCGCCTGATCGAACAGAATGTTGCTGCCATTATTGGCGAGGGCTGCTCGAGCGCCACGGTCGCAGCGTTGCCTGCCGCGAATAATGCCAAAATCCCGCTCATCAGCCCATCGGCTTCTAGCCCAACGCTTAGTAACCCGAATGATTATTTCTTCCGCGTCGTTCCGCCCGACACATTTCAGGGATCGTTCATGGCACAGGCCATTTATGACA
The DNA here is from genome assembly GCA_035280845.1 of Saccharimonadales bacterium (SeqCode). Classification (GTDB taxonomy): domain Bacteria; phylum Patescibacteriota; class Saccharimonadia; order Saccharimonadales; family EFPC-124; genus DASTDY01. Next base: position 5,457 of record DATEFB010000017.1, read on the forward strand.
AAGGCATCCGCAACGTGGCCGTGTTTTACACAAACGAGCCGTACGGCAGTGGTATGAACACCGTGTTCCGCGAAAAGTTTGAGGCGCTGGGCGGTAAAGTAGTGGCTACGGCTTCGGGCGAGCCCGATGTTATCGACCTTGGCACGCAGATTACCGGGCTTAAAAATGCCAAACCACAGGCGATCTTTGTCGCGCCAAACTCGGTGGTAACGGCAACGGCAGTCCTTAAGCTCTCGCGAGAGGCTGGCATGAACGTGCCCTTCTTCGGTGCTGACATTATGTATGACACAACCATCATAAATAATGCCAAAGAAGCGTCCGAAGGCCTGACAATTTCATCATTCCCAACCGGCACAAAGGCGTTCAAGCAGTCACTCATTAACGAATACCAAAAGACCGAGCAGCTGTATGCCGCCCCGCAGGCCTACGACATTGTGCGCGCCTTGCAGATTGCCGTGCAAGATGGCGCGACCACTGGTGAGCAGATTAAAAACGCGCTGCCCAATATAACGTTCGAAGGCGTGTCGGGTAAGATCAAGTTCGACCAAAATGGCGAAATCTCCGATAAAGACTATAAGTACGACCTTTTCCAGGTGAAAGACGGCACCTTTGAGCTGGTAAGCCAGTAGGGTGGTCGGAAGGGCACCGAAGTGAGCATCCGAACAAAATTAACGCTTCTAATGCTCTTTATAGGCCTGTTGCCAACGGTGGTTGTGAGTGTGCTTGCCTACGCCACGATCAGTAATGGGTTGACGCGTAAAACTGCCGAACAGCTCATTAGCTCATCGACCAAGCAGGAGCAAAAAATCAATGGCTTGCTGCAAAAACGGCAAGAGGACGCCGCGCAGCTTTCGAACCGCTTTGATTTGCAAACCGAGCTGGGACGATACATGACGTCTATGGGCAAGCAGGGGCAGGAGCGGCTATCGGCCATTCTGCTCGATAAAAAAGTAGCGACGCCCGAGATCCAGACTATTCATTTGGCTGACCTTGAAGGCAAAGTTATAGCCACGACCCTCCGCGGCGCCGAGGGCTCGCAATTGACTGGCGCTGATACGAATTTGCCCGCCGGCCAAGAAACATCAACCACGGTCCGCGAAGACCAGCGCGATGGTATTAACAAGCTTTTTATTACGACCCGCATTAGCGTGAACAAAAACGAATCTGGCATCCTAAGCATTATTTTCCGGATGGATGACATTGTGGCAGCAGTGCAGGACTACACCGGCCTGGGCGCTACGGGTGAGACAGTTGTTGCTGCGCGCACTGCCGACGGCAATGCTATTTCGCTCTTCCCTCTGCGTTTTAAGACTGACGCCGCGCTGGAGTCTAACCTCAATTCACTGCAATTGTTCAGCCAGTTTAATGATGGCTATAAAGACCTGGTTGACTACCGCGGGCACGATGTTATGGTTGCGGCCCGAGGCATTGGCTTTGCCAACTGGGTACTGGCAACCAAAATCGACAAAGACGAGGCTTTGGCCCAAATTGATCAGCTGCGTAACGCTTTGCTGGTGATTGTGGTCATATCGTCGGTCGCAATTATAATGATCGCACTGTATTTTACGCGGTTCTTTACAAAGCCAATTCTGCACATCGCCGAAGTCGCCCAGCGGATTGGTAGGGGAGACTTCTCGCCGCGAGTGCTTTTAAAGCGAACCGACGAAATTGGCAAGCTGGCAGGCAGCATTAATACCATGGGTTCAAGTTTGAATGAGTTTGTGACCAGTATTGAGGCTCAACGCAACCGGCTTGAAGTGATTTTAAACAGCATCACCGAAAGTATTTTAGCCATAGACAAGCAAGGGGCAATTATTATTGCCAACCAGGCCGCCAGCCAGCTGACACAACGCAAGCCCGAAGAAATCGTTGGGCAAAACATTGCGCACGTTTTTAGCTGGACACAAGACGGCCAGCCATTCGTCATTGATTATTTTAACCAGACCGATGCCAAGGCCTATGACGGGCTGCAATACACCGACCAAACCGGCATGGTGCATCACGTAAAGTTGATTGTGGCAAAAGCGAGCCATCAGCAGGAGCAAAGCGCTGCACAGACCATTGTGACGATTCACGACGAGACCAAGAGCCGCGAGCTCGAAGCAATGAAGGTCGACTTTGTGTCTATGGCCGCTCATGAACTGCGCACGCCGCTCGCTGCAATCCGTGGTTATCTGGAACTCATTACATTTAAGGGCAATAAAAGCCTCTCGAGCGACACGGATTCCTATCTAAAGCAAGCGCTTAAAAGCACTACCGAACTTGGCGGGCTTATTAATAACCTGCTTGACGTCACGCGTATCGAGCGGGGCACACTGACATTTAACCTCGAAAAAGTAGATATTGCCGCCGATGTAAAGCAGGCGGTCCAGGATGCCGGGTTCACAGCCCAAGATAAACATATAGCCATAACGTACGCCGGGCCAGCCGACAGTTGTTTTGTCATTGCCGACCAAATTGCTCTGCACGAAGTGGTCAACAACCTCATTTCAAATGCCATTAAATATACCGATGCCAACGGTACGGTAGAGGTGTCGCTTGTGCCCGAAGGCACCATGTACCGGGTGAGCATAAAAGATACCGGCATGGGCATTCCAAAGCAAGCCCAGCCTAACTTGTTCACTAAGTTTTACCGCGTGCATGGTGGCCTGAACAGCGGCAGTACGGGCACGGGACTCGGCCTGTTTATCTCTAAGTCAATTGTTGAACGGCATAACGGCACGATTACGGTTAGTTCGCAAGAAGGTGTTGGCTCTGTGTTTAGCTTTACTATTCCAATGTTTAGTGAAGAGCAGTTCGCGGCCTTGCAGACCGAGCGGCAACCAAAGATAATAGCAACAAGGAGGCGACATGGCTGGATTACAAAAAATATTGCTCGTTGAAGACAACGCCCAATTAATTGAGATTTATCAGCTCTTTTTGCAAGAGCACGGTTTTGAAGTTGCAACAGCGGCAGACGGAGACGAAGCGTTGGTGGCGGCTAGGGACTTTGCACCTGACCTTATTTTTTTGGATGTCATGATGCCTAAGCGCGACGGGTTTGAGGTTCTGAAGGTGCTGCGGCATCAACCCGAATACAATAGCCAAAAAACAAAGATAGTCCTGTTGACCAACCTGGGTGACGCGTCAAAAGTAAGTCCGCAGGTCCACAAAGACATGGACGGGTATGTTATTAAGGCAGAGATTGTATTAAGCGATCTGCTCGATATTATAAAATCGCTCGAATAGGAGGGCATATGGAACCAGATCCCAATAAGCCACTCGACGGCAAAGACACATTCCTGGATATAAATGATCCAAAAGACGCGAACGCCGAAGCCAGGATGCCGCAGCCAAAAATCAGGCGGCTATGGTTGCTGTTGGGGACGATTGTTTTGCTGGCGTTGGTCGCGGCATCGCTCATTGCCTACAGTATTTTGGCATCATAAAACCAAAAAAAGACCGGCTATGGGCCGGTCTTTAGCGCTAGTTCTGGTGGTATTCGCTGATGGTACAGAAGCCCGTCGGGTTTTTATCGCACGCACCTACTTCTTCGAATTCGCTGCCATTGTATTTTTGGAACTCAATTGCCGCTGTTGCATTCGGCGTGTTTTTAATGAGCATGACAATGGTGGCTTCATTGGTATTCAGGTGCTCGGGCGATAGCGTCTCGGAATGCGCAAGCGCCTCGCCCGTGGCGCGGTAGGCGTATCCAACATGGTCGCCAACTTTCAGGTCGCTTAGCCGCAACGCGTCGGCCTTGTAGTAGATTTGCACGGCAGGGTCAATGCTGTTGAACGTCTTTGTGACGCGCTTTAGCTCCATGCCAATTGGGATGTCGGCCTCGAGCGTAATGCTGCTTGGGCTGATCGCTGTAATGGTGCTATCAATATATCCGCCCACGACACCGTTTCCTACGTGTTTAAGTTTTTGCTGCAGCACATCGGCTTGCGCATCCTGCTCACAGTTACCAAGTACCATTTGCGTGACTTGCTCGTTGGTGAACTTGGACTCTTTTTTAATCAGGAAGTAGCGTGGTCCGCCGCGTTGGTCTTGCGGCTTAAGAATGGTGAAGGCGTTCGTCGTATGACAGTTAGTAGTCTCTACTTTTACGATGCGGCCGTTGGGCATTTGTTGTTCGCCACCAAACATTGCCGAGATATTTGGCCAGTTTACAACTGCTGCATATGCCGTGCCGCTGAGTGCCAGAGCGACAACAATGCCGGCCACGGCCATTGCGGGTTTATCGAGAAGTTTCATAAGTAGTTCCTTTGGGCTCAAGCGCCACCGGGGGCGTGGATGGGCCGAAATGTGGTCAGTTACAGTTTGTGTAAAGTCTGTGCGCAGCTGGCGCCGTGGCCTGGCGTTGCCAGCGCTGCGTAATTGCGTGTCCATATTCATGACAACTCCTTTTTTAGATTTTGCTTTGCCCGCGCCATCCAAACTTTTACCGAACCTGTGGGCGCGGCAAGTACGGTGGCGATTTCTTGGTAGCTTAAGCCCTGCCAGTAGTACAAGCTGATGACACTGCGGTATTTTGGTCGGAGCCGAGCGACTGCGTCGTGCAATTCCTGCATTTCGGCCAGGTGGTCGGGCTGCGGATGGGGCGACGCAATGCTGGCGATCAACTCGTCGTCGGCAGCGGTTTCTTTGGCGGCTTTTCTAAGCCAGCTAAGGGCCTTGTTGGTGGCAATTTTAAAGAGCCAGGTGCTCAGGCGGTAGTGCGAATCATATGACCGCAATTTGTAATACGCCGTGATAAACGTATCCTGGGCAATGTCTTCGGCTGCGTCTTCGTTGCGCACAATGGCAAAACAGTGATGATACAAAGCGTTTTTATAACGGTCGACCAGTTGGGCATACGCCTCGTGGTCGGCGTTTAAGCTGCGAGCAATCAGCTCGTGTTCGTCTTTGTTTTGCATATCCTACTTACGCATCGGAACCAGGAAAAGTTACAGTGCCGCCACGTTTTATGGCGTCGCGTCCAAAACGCGAGATCCGATGCTCTTCAATTGCCGACCGCCAATCTTCCTTATGCTCATCCCAAGTCGAAAGTTTAATGAGCATATTTGCCGTGAGCGTATCAAGCGTGGCTGTTTTGTTTGGGCTGTTTTCTTCCAGAATGTAGTCGGCGGTTTTGTTGAGCAGGCAGTCTAATGATCGGCCGGGCTTGCAGGGTGTGGGGCTGTAGGGGCAGACATGCAGGTCAAGGTCGCCATAAATCATGGCGATGTAATCAAAGTAGTCGTGGCGGTCGGTAGCGTTGTTAAGCCGGGTCTTGATTTGGGTCGGTTGTACGATTGGATCTTCGCCAAATGTATCGATGTACAAGTAGTCGTGGTTGTCGGCTGCAATACCAAAGTTGTCTTGCAGGGCAAGGCTGGGAATGAGTGTAATGTTCGGATGCCGCAGGCGGGCAATGAGTGTGCCGGCAATCAGCTCGGTGGCACGGCCGCGTAGCTCGCCCAACGTCTTGGTATCGGCGCGCATGTCACGGGAGCGCGCAAACTGGCTTCGAACGTCGCCAAGGAGCGCTAAATAGCTGCCGTAGATGCCTTCGCGGTGAAAGGCGGTATTTTCGCCCCTGCGTGCTGCATCAAAGTATTGGAGGAACGGTATCATCTCGCGGCCCCAGGTTGATTCAACAAAGCCCGATTCTTTGAACCGGCCGGTATACAACTGCTCAAACCTCGCCTGGAAAAGCGCCTGCCGCCGCATGGCTGGGTTTGCTGCAGTGTCGAGGGCTTGTCGGGCGAGCTGCCGCTCCAGCTTTGCTTTGCCGACCAGTGGTGTGGCGTCATGAATTGGGAATCGATCGACAAAATGGAGCCAAAGCTCACCAGCAAGTGCCTGATCATGATCTCGGGTAAGGGGATGGGGTCGCCATAATTCAGCCATAGGACGCTCCATTGTACCGTTATTCCTGAGCTCGGAGCAAGCGATTCGGCGCGAGAGAAGATAAGGACTTGAATTTATTATGTTTTTATTGTATAATCTGCATAAACGTTTAAGAGGTAGCTTGGATGACCAAGAAACTATTGCGCCGCCGGCGTTTAGCCCTGCTTTTACCCGGCCATAACGAAGAATTGATTATCGCAACGACCATTCGGTCGGCAGTTGCTGCCGGCCAGCCTCTTGAAGATATCTACGTGGTAGACGACGCTTCCAGCGACCGAACTCGCCAGGAAGCTATTAAAATGCTGCCCGCCGAGAACATTTTAACGGTGGAACACAGCGGTAAGGCCATGGCTGTTAAAAAAGCTATCGCATACTTTAAGATCGAGCAGCGGTACGTCTGGCTGCACGTTGCCGACGCCGACAGCGTATTTGGCCCGGACTACTTCCGCATTTACCGCAGTAAGCTACAAGGCCGCGAATATGCGGTAGCTGTTGGTTTTGTGCAGAGTCTTCGCGGTAACTGGATCTCGCGCTACCGTGCCTTTTGTTACACCTACAGCCAACATGTTATGCGCCGGTTGCAGGCTGCCTTCGGCATGATCTCGGTATTTCCGGGGCCAATCACCTGTTTTCGGACCGACATTATAAAGCACCTGGACTTCGTAAGCGACAGCTTTACCGAAGACTTTGATATTACCTTGCAGGTGCATCGCAAAAAACTAGGCAGGATCCGGTTTATCCCCCGTGCCGTCAACTACACGCAGGACCCACAGACGCTGCGTGACTTTACTAAACAAACGCTTCGCTGGCAGCGCGGGTTCTTCCAGGGTATTCTGGCGCATAAGATTGGCACAAAAGTACAACCTATCGACATGAGCATTATGTACCAGCTCGTCGAGGTGGCAGTGTACCTGTTGCAACTTGCCGTACTGCTGCCGACCGTTGCCTTTGTGACGGGTCAATGGTGGGTCGTGGGTCTGGTATTCCTGGTAGACTTCCTGATTATGGCTGTGACGGCGCTTATCAGCTCGGCTGTGATCCGTCGTCCATCAATAATGCTGTCACTGCCGTTGTTCTACATTCTGCGCTGGGTTGAGCTTGGCGTGTTCCTGTGGGCGATGGTAGAAGTTGTGATCTTACGCAAATTCCGCACCCGCCGCGAAGTTGGTTGGAGCGTAAAGGGCCGCCGCTATCAGATTAGCGCCGACGCCCTGCAAGACGTCGCCAACTAAGAACGCTCTAATAAAAAATAACCCGCTCGCCTGAGTGGGTTATTTTTTATTAGAGCTTTTCGACGCGCGTAAAGTCGAATGTGAATATGTGGCGGTTCTCTGACCATAGCCCTGTGCACGTTTGTAGCGTCAGTGTGGGCTTTTGAGTGGCTGCAAGCACACTTGTATCTGTTGGTGATACAACGACGCTGCTGCGAAGCGTGTACACAAAGCGCAGGCCGTTCGATGTATGGATGGCGATCTCGGACCCTGTTTTAAGCTGTGGTAGGCGGCCAAAGACGCGGTTTGTAGCATGTCCGTATATAAATGTATTACCGGTTGTGTCATTTGGCTCTGGCGTCATGGTGCCAAACATCGCCTGTGTGTCGCTAAGGGTCCAGCTACCATCGGCGGCATTGTATTGGCCGTCAATGACTCCGAGGCTGATACCTAGGCTGGGAACGCCAATATGCGTCGGATGCCCGTGCGTTACCGCTGGAGCGGGTACTGGAGCAGTAACAGTGGTCGCAGTGGTACTTGCCGTATTGGCAACTGCCTCGGCGATTGACCGTTGTTGCACAAATGCCGGGGTAATAACAGCAAGGCTGGCGAGCACGCCAACTCCGGCGGTTGCGGCAATATATTTAAGCTTGATCATAATAATGTCCTTAAAACGTGGTGCGCCCCCGGCAAGCGGGGGCGCGAAAGGTGATTAAACCTTAGCAGCGGCACGGCGCTTTGCAGCGGCTACAGTTGTAGCGACCAGTGCGGTAAGGCTAACCGTCAGTACAACCAATGCAGCGATAAACAGTGGGCGGAATGCGCCAGTGTTTGGCAGAACAGCCAAGGTGGCTGCACTTGGTACGACGGTGCTAGCAGCAAGTACTTGACCTGACATAGCTAACTCCCTTTATGGTTTGTATAGAACTAGACATTTCGCGTCTAAAGGCCTTTCGGCCCAGAAAGGCGCACCTCACTAATTCTTATGCGCAGAATAACACTTTTATGATCTTTTGTAAAGTATATTTAATAATATGCTTATGCTCAATAAGTTAGTGTTGTTAATTTTATTGACGTTACAAAGAATTATTCTGTACAACTACTGAAGTGTGTCGGTAAAATGATCGTAATGGAAACGCAGCCGCCACAAGGCACCAAACCCAATCTAGAGCACCTAAGGATTGTTGAAGATGTGCTAGGCGTGCCCCTCTTGCCAGAGCAGATTATGGGCATACCTGTGGATGACGGCTCGATCAGGAGTTTTGCGTACGATTCGGTTGTGCGCGCGCTGGATGCACGGACTGGCAATAGGCCGGGGCGTGGCCTGGCAGAGGGCGCCGCGCACGACCTAAGAGAAGACGGGCGCTTTCGTCGGCTTGCTGCCGAAGTGCAGGCGGCCAACGATACGCTCGTGAATTGGCACATACCCCCGGCTATGCCTGTCGATGCCGATACGCTAGAGACTGCGCGTGGCCGTTTTCAGTCCCGGGCTATGCAGGCGGTGGTAGAGCATGCTCAGCGCTCGCCGTCTGCTGTCGGGCCAGATGATAGTCCGTACCGCAATGGACTACTCACCATGGCGCCGCCCGGGGCTGGCAAAACCGTCCTGCAGGCGCTGGCCGTCAATTACGCTGGCGTCGGCTTACCAATAAGCGAATCTGACCCCCGCCGAAGAACCGGTGTCGGCATTCTAAACAGCCGGCTGCTCATACGTCAGGGGCTCGACGAAGACGAGACGCTGCAGCGTTTCACGAAAGCCGGTGACCGCGACATGCGCATCGGCGCGTACTTTAATGATCGCCGTGACGGGCATGATGAATACGATTTGTTGCTAACCACCCCGCGCTCATACGAAAAAGCGGTCAAAAGTGGTGCCATCAATCCCGAAACCACAGTACGTTATTTGTTGGATGAAGCTCACCGGGTTGCACTCGCCCCTGGAATGCAGAAACATATGACCGAGTTTGATTCGGGCTTGTATATGTTTACGGCCACACCGGCAATTGCGGGAGGGCGGCGTGATTTGCGCAGACAATTCCCGCATTCCCAATTCGGCTCGTTACGGGAGTTTGTGGAGGACGGCATTTTAAGCCCCGTCCAATTGTTTACGTACCGTGCAGGCCCAGAGGCAGAGTCGGCGGGACGGCTGGCGGTTGGCCTGGCCGCGGACTACGTAAAAAGCGGGCGCAAAACCTTGGTCGTGTGTCAGCCTGGTGAGCATATAAAGCAGGCGCGGGATATTGCCCGGCAGCTCAATACAATGCATGAACGGGGCGCTATTACACCACATGAACGTTTCGGCTTCGACGGCAACGAGATAGCATGCGCCATCGGCACATACCCAGGCTCTACGCCCGCAGAAGACATTGCCCGGTTCCGCGCTGGCGAACGACTTATTGCCACGACTGTCGCGACTGGCAACGAGGGCATGAACATTGCCGATCTGGATGCATTAATTATTATTGGCCCGCAAGGTGCAACATGGGTGGTTGAGCAGTGGCTTGGCCGGATTCTGCGCCCCAGCGGCCGTTTGGCGGTAGCCTCAGAAATTTTGCCGCACGACCTGCGCGAGGGCCGGCCGCTCGCCTCTATCTTTGGTCCCTTTGGCTTGCACGACGAGGTAATTACCGCCGGGTATTACATTGGGCCATCACTCATAACCGACGAGCTGCCCGAGCCAGGGGCTGGCAATGTACGTCTTACGCCACCAGGTCGTGAAAGGGTGGTGCAAACACCGTCTGAGTTTTCTGAGATTTCTGGTCGCCCCCTCGACACATCGGAATTTTTAGAACATAGCGCCTCCTCGAGCACCGGCCTGGCATTTTCTGATGGGTATCGCCCGCCTGCCGAGCTCGAGCCTTCGCTTGTAGCCGGTATTTCTGTGCGTGAAGCAACGATTGCTCCAGCCGATATGCTCAAAGCACCGCCGCCTGAATACGCACCGCTAACAGGGATCGCGCCTGAAGGCGTAGAGCTTGAATGGTTATATGCAATGATGGACAAGCTCGATGACCCTGCAATCCGCTACATTGGCGTGTGGGAGCCAGATGCCATGGGTGAGATGCAGTATTTGCGGTATTATTCGCCAGCCGCGCACACGTATTTTGATACCCATCCAATACCCGAGCTTGTTGGCGAGCAGGAATTCTTGGACGAAGAAATTGCCCGCATGCTTAACGTCTCACGCAAATTTGTGCGGAGCGTGCTAGACGGCAATGGTATCAAACCTCTGAACCGTATTACCAAGTATCACCGCAACCCCAATTATTACGGCCTCGATACGTATGCGCTGGTCGCGGCTGAAGTGGCCAAGATTCCCTTTGCTGAAGAGTCAGATGTTGCTGTTACGGACCTTGGCCGCGATATAAGCATTGATTTTATCCGGGGGTACATAAACCGTGGCGAAATAGTCGCGACGTATAAACGCAGGCACCCCACGTGGGGTGTTGTTGGCACTGCCCAGCATATTTCGAGCCAGGACGCAGACATGTTGGTGGCCGGTTATAAGTCGCTTGAAGTTGCTGATCTTTCTCAGTTTGTCGGGTTTACCGAGATCGCTCGGATTGCGGGCGTGGCTATTTCGTCGGTTCTAAATAAGTGGAACGCACTGCCGGAAGCAGAGCGCCCGCCAACGCGGTGGCTGCGTTCTGCGCCAAAAGTCCGTCCCGCCCAATTTGTTGACAGGGCGTGGGGCGAGGCGTTTGCAGAAGTGCTCAAGCCAGAGAAGGTTTTACCTTGGGAAGCGACGCTCAGCATGATTGCGCTGTACTTTGGCAAGCAAAAGCTCAACATGGGCAACATCATTAAGCGTCGGGATACACCCGAACCTGTGAATATCCCCTTGCCAGGCGTGAGCGAAACAAAAGTGTATCCAATGTCGGTCATTCTTGACTTGCGGCGTGAAGGCATGCCGGCCGCGCCAGACGCACCGCCAATTATTGCGTCACTGGTAGCGCTTGCACCCGAGGATGTCGCGGATGCTGCCAAGGTAGCGGCGAGCCAGAATATCCAAAAGTATTACATTTCCAAAGAACAGCTAGCCCGGCCTGATGAGATTGGCTATTATGCTGGACGCCGTACGTCCCCGCCACAGTTGCCTTTGCCGTTTGCCGAAAAGCCAAGCGAGCCGGAAGTTGCCGAATCGCTGCCCGAACCTGATCCATTCCACACACTTGCCAGCGTCCGGCAGCAGTTTGGATGCACGCCGCATGCCTTTACGATCCTCATGCAACGGGCCGAGCTACCTGAGGACGAAATCGTAATGGACGGCAATACTGTGATTGGTATTCGCGAGGGCGGGTTTGCGGCGCTCGATAGGCTCGCGGCCCGTATCGCCATTGCCCCGTCCGGTTGGGCCAGCCTGCCGATGGTTGGGCACGCTGCGGCGCGAAGCACTAAAGATGCTGTCATGGCGGCCCTTGCGCGGATAGAGCACAGGCGTGGATATGCCGCCAGTGAGGAGGAAGTGCTGCTATGCCGCAATGATTCAGAGGTAGAGCTATACTTCTCAGTGCCCATGAAGCGCGCAATCAGGCACGAGGTGATAGATGGATAGGCTTGACTTTTCTGTAAAAAAGTTATAATATAAAACAAATTGAGAATTTTACAATGGCAAAGAAAATACTGGTTGGAATTGCTGTAGCACTCATTGGCCTTATCGCGGCGTTTTTTGTGACGCAATCAACCCACGCGCCAGGCGTGAACTTAATTACAAACCCCTCGTTCGAAGAGCGGGCAGGTGACCAGCCTAAAGATTGGCAGCAAAATGCCTGGGGCGCTAATTCGCCCAGCTTTGCGTACGTTACAAACGAGGGCCGCACTGGCACCCATAGCGCCCGCGTAACACTGGCCGACTACAAAGACGGCGACGGCAAATGGTTCGCCAAATCTGTTGTATTGCAAGCTGGCAAGCGTTATGCCTACAGCGATTACTACAAATCTGACGTCGCTACCGAATTATTGGTGCAATTTCAGGATGCGTCGGGCCAAACGTCGTACTTTAAGCTTGCAGACGTGCCTGCAGCTGCCAAGTGGAAGCAGGTTGAGGCGACGTTTGTTGCGCCCGCCAACCTAAAAGGTGCAACTGTTTTGCATCTGCTTAAGGCTACTGGTACATTGCAGATCGATGACGCATACCTCGGCGCTACCAAGCAGGTTGTTACACCCAACGAACCACATGTGAACGCCAACCTGGTCATAAATACTTCTGCCGAAATTACAGCCGCAGGCCAGCCAAAAGATTGGTACGGCAGTGGTTGGGGCGAACATACCCGCACTCATACTTTTGCAGCTGAGGGCCGTACGGGCAACCGCAGCCTGAAGACCGAAGTGAAAGACTTTGCGGGCGGCTCTGCGCAGTGGGAATTTGCGCCTCAGAACGTAACACCCGGTCAGGTGTACCAATATGGCGATTACTACAAAGCTGATGCGCCTACCGAAATTAACATTGTGTATTACATGGCCGACGGCGGCACGAAGCACCAATACCTTGGCACTGCACAGCCAAGCTCTGACTGGTTGCATTTTTGGCACACATTTACAGTGCCCGAGGGCGCTACAAAAGCGACGGTCCAGCATTTACTGCATTCCAACGGTACGCTCAGCATTGACGACGTGACCTTCGGTCCGTTCCGCGAAGTCGGGTTTGACCGCGCCATAATAAGCCTGACATTCGACGATGCATGGCGCTCGATTCACGCAAACGCTTTTCCTATTCTTAAAAAGTACGGGCTTACCAGCACGCAGTACTTGCTTAGCGGCAAGAGCAACGAGCCCGAATATATGACCACCGACATGATGAAAGAGTTCAAGAATAGCGGCCACGAGATTGCTGCCCATACCATTGACCACGCCGACCTTACCAAGATCGACACCACCAATCTGCGCCGCCAGCTGGTCGAAAGCAAATCATGGTTTACGAACGCCGTTGGCGTGACGCCGGTTAACTTTGCAACGCCGTATGGCGCCTACAACTCAGACGTCATTGGATTCGTAAAGCAAAACTACCGTTCGCACCGCAGTGTCGAAACCGGCTACAATGGCAAAGATAACTTCGATATTTACAATATCCGCGTGCAAAACATTACCAACCAGACAACTCCGGCCGAAGTTGCGTCGTGGATTGCCAAAGCTGAATCAGACCGTACCTGGCTGGTTATTGTGTACCATCAGGTTGATGAAAACCCTGGCGAATTTGGCACCACTCCAAAAAATTTCGACTCACAAATGGCAACGCTCAAAGCTATGAATTTGCCTGTTCTTACCGTTAATGCTGCGCTCGACGAAATCGCTAAGCAGTTAAAATAGTCTCAGCAAAGATTCAGCTTATCTTGGTATAGTGAGCCAATATGCGAGTACTAATTGTCGAAGATGAGCGGAAAATTGCCAACGCCCTAAAGCGCGGCCTGGAGCAAGAATCATTTGCTGTTGACGTTAGTTTTGATGGCGACGATGGCCTGGCTATGGCGCTGGACGAACCCTACGATGTTATTGTGTTGGATCGTATGTTGCCGGGTACGGACGGTTTGAGCCTGTGCAAGCAAGTCCGCGAGGCGGGCAAGCAGGTGCCAATTATTATGCTGACTGCAAAAGACGCCATTGGTGATCGGGTTGCCGGTTTGAATAGCGGCGCAGACGATTATCTGATTAAGCCGTTTGCCTTCGAAGAGTTACTCGCCCGGATCCGCAGCCTTTTGCGCCGTCCGGCACAAGTTATATCGCCGGTGCTTGCTTGTGATGACCTGACTATGAACACCCAAACCTTCGAGGTTCGACGCAGTGATACGCAGGTTGCATTAACAAGCAAAGAGTTTGCGCTGCTGGAGTACCTGCTGCGTAACCAGGGCAAGGTGCTTACAAAAGACACTATTATTGGCCATGTGTGGGACTACGATGCCGACATTCTGCCTAATACAGTCGAGGTATATATTAGCTACCTGCGCAATAAAATTGACCGTGCGTTCCCTGACCGGCCCGGACTTGTGCATACAATGCGCGGTTTTGGCTATAAACTGGGAGTGTAATGTTTAAAAGCGCCTCAATACGGCTCGCAGCTTGGTACGTTGCTATTTTAATGGCGATGAGCCTTGCTTTTAGCGTGTGGGTATACCGCGAAGCCACGAACGAGCTGCGCATGGGCATTGGCGCCCCGTTTGTTATAAAGCTACAGGACCGGTTGGGCCGGATTTCAGAGAGTGAAGTCCAGGCGCTCATGGAAGTCCAATACGCAGATAGTCAGCGCCGGATTTTATTTAACCTTATGCTGCTCAACGCCGGCGTATTTGCAGTGGGCGCACTGGCAAGTTATGTGTTGGCACGGCGGACTTTGCGTCCAATCGAAGAGGCGCTCGAGGCCCAAAACCGTTTTACGGCTGATGCCTCGCACGAACTCCGCACGCCGCTTGCCGCCATGAAGACCGAGATCGAAGTTGCAATCCGCGACCCCAAGCTCAGTAAAGATGACATGCGCGAGCTGCTGCAAAGTAACCTGGAAGAGATTGACCGCATGAGCGGCCTTGCCCAAGGGTTGCTAACGCTCGCCCGATCAGGTGAAGACCCGCACGTAAAACCGGTCATGGCACAGGAAATCGTGCACGATGTTTTAGCGCGCATGCAGCCGCTTGCCGATGCTAAAAAAATCACTATTAAAACTGACCTGGCAAATATGCGGGTGTTGGGTGATGCTAAAAGTATCGATGCAATCGTGTGTATTTTGCTGGATAACGCTATAAAATACAGCCCACAAAAATCTACCATTACGGTGAGTATTTCGCGCGAAGATAGCCACGGGCACATAGCAATTGCCGACCAAGGCCCTGGCATTAGCGCCGAAGCCCTGCCGCATGTGTTTGACCGTTTTTACCGCGCCGATAGCTCGCGCACTAAAGAGAACGTGGCCGGTCATGGGCTTGGCCTTTCCATTGCACAAAAGCTCGTGCGCGCCATTGGCGGCACTATTCGCGCACAGAGCGCCGAGGGCCAGGGCTCGACCTTTACGCTTCGTTTGCCAATCGTGCAATAACATTTTTCGCATTTCAACTTCCTTTAAGCTTTGTAGGTTTTACTACAGGGTGTAAACAAGGAAAAATCTATGAGTGTAGTAGTGCGAGGCGCTAAAAACGCCTTCCGCAACTGGCTGCGTACGGGCGCGGTGGTGCTGATTTTGGCAATCGGCATTGGGCTTGCCTTAAGTATGCTGGTCGCCAAGCAGGCGGTCGAGGCCCGTATAAGTGACCTGCAGGCGCAAGTGGGGACCACTTTGCTAGTGAACCCGGCAGGGTCGAAGGACATGATGGGCGGGGGCGAGCCGCTTAAGACGACAGATGTTGATGCGATTAAAAGTGTGGCCCACGTGACGTCGGCCGACGCAATGGTCAACCTAGCGCTGCAAACCGAGGGCGCCGAGACTGACGGCATCCGGATGCGCGGTGGTGAAGAGCCCGGTAAGACAAACCTGAAGTCGTCGATCGATGCCGGTACGCTCGGCAAGCGATTTAGCGGTACGGCAAACTCTGCAGGGGAAGTTCCTGCAACGATTTCGCTACCAATCCGTGCGCTTGGCACAAACGCCAACCGGGTTGAGGATGGGACGGCGCTCAAGATTACCGAAGGGCGTGCCTTGGCGGCCGACGATACGCTGTCGGCGTTGGTGGGCAAAGACCTGGCCGAAAAGAACAGCCTGAAGATTGGCTCGACCTTCACGGCTTATGGTCAAACATTCGCTGTGGTTGGCATTTTTGACCAAGGCACCAAATTCGCAAACGATATGATCGTTCTACCCCTTGCTAAAGCGCAAGAATTAAGTGGCCAGGCGAGCGAAGTCGGTTCGATTGTTGTAACTGTTGATTCGATCGAAAACCTGGAAGCCACCCAAACGGCTATTAAAGACAAGCTTGGGAGCGATAAGGCCGACATAACATCGACGCAGCAAAACATCCAAGAAGCAATCGGCGCGCTTAAGAGTGTCCAGCAAGTCTCGTTGATAGGGTTTATTGCAGCCGTTGCGGCAGCTTCGGTAATTACCTTCTTGATCATGTTGGTCATTGTGAGGGAGCGCAAACGCGAGATCGGTGTACTGAAAGCCATCGGCGGCTCCAACCACACAATTGTTAGCCAGTTTATTGTGGAGGCCATTGTTTTGGTGGCCATGGGTACGGTAGTTGGCCTGGGAGTTGCAATGGTGAGTAGTACGGGCATCGCGAATGCGCTGGTTTCTAATTCGACAAACGAGAGCGATAGTACAGATGCCGGCCCGCGAAGCGGCGCTGGTCCTGGACCACGCATGATCAAACTGAGCGCAAATGGCAATAGTATAGAGAACGCGACAAAACTCGTTAGCGATGTTACCGCATCGGTTGGTCCAATGACGCTGGTGTGGGGTGCGCTCGCGGCCTTGGTTATTGCGGTGGTTGGCAGTGCTGTGCCGGCGTGGCTGATTGCCAAAGTACGTCCGGCCGAAGTAATGAGGGGAGAATAATATGCTTACAGTAGAACGAATACAAAAAGTCTTTCAGTCTGGCGGCAGCCCTGTGCGTGCCGTAAGCGACGTGAGCTTTAGCCTTGATTCTGGTACGTTTGCGGCCATTGTAGGCAAGAGCGGCAGCGGTAAAAGCACGTTGCTGGCGTTACTTGGCGCGCTCGACCGTCCAACAAGCGGCAGTATAAAAGTCGACGACGTTGACATTACCAAATTGAGCGACCGCAAGTTAACTGCATACCGCCGCCAGGACATTGGGTTTGTGTTCCAGCAATATAATCTGGTACCAAACTTAACGGCCGTCGAGAATGTTATGTTGCCCATGGAATTTGCGGGTGTTGGCTCGGCTGTGCGTCGCGCCAGGGCGCAGGAGTTGTTGCAGCAGGTGGGGCTCGAGGGAGCAAAGCAACAGCGTAAGCCAGCCCGACTTTCGGGTGGTGAGCAGCAGCGTGTGGCAATCGCCCGCGCTTTGGCAAACAAACCAAAGCTGATTTTGGCCGATGAGCCAACGGGTAACCTCGACACCCAAACTGGCGAGCAGGTTTTTAGCTTGTTGCACGAACTGGCCCGCACACAGGAAGTGACGATCATAGTTGTAACCCATGACCTGTCGATCGCAGGCAAATGCGATGTTGTTTTGACCATAAAGGACGGCGTACTCACGAAAACGGTCTAACCCCTTGCAGTTCCAAGCTTCTGCCAATATGCTTATGTCAAAGGATAATAAAGTTTATGGCAGAAACAAAAGACACCCCGAAAGAAGAAAAAAACGAGACGGTTGAACCACGGAATGAAGTTGTTAAAGACGACGTCCAGGAACCGGCAGAAGACGCAAAGCCCGCAGTTGATGCGGCTGTTGATGAGGGCAAGAAACCTAAAAAATCGTTGAAAGAATTCTTTAAGACGAAAAAGGGCAAGATCACGCTAGCCTCTGCGGTTGGCGTGATTTTGATTGTCATTGCGCTGTTCGCAGTGCCTTTGACGCGGTACGCAATTCTTGGCGGTTTTATCCGCAAAGATGTCAGTCTGAATGTTATTGACAGCAAGACCGGCAAGCCTGTGTCGGACGCAGAAGTGAGCGTGCCAGGAACGACCGGCCGCACCGACAAAGACGGTAAAGCAACGCTCTCGCAAGTTGCCGTCGGCCAATACAAATTGACAATTAAAAAGAAGTACCACAAAGACACCAGTGTAGATGTGACGGTGCCCATTTTGTCGGCCGCCAATGCGGGCCAGCAGAAGCTTGAGGCAACCGGCCGCCAAGTGCCCGTGAGTGTGAAGAATAAGCTGAGCGGCGGGATACTCTCGAAGGTGACAATCACCGCTGGTGAATCGACAGCAATTACCGACGACAAAGGCGAGGCTGTGCTCGTTATGCCAGCCGACGTCAGTACGGTAAAAGCGAGCCTGAAGGCCGAGGGCTACAACGAACTGGCCGCCGAGATTACCGTGACAGAGCAAAAGGACGACAAAAATACGTTTGCAATGACATCTGCCGGCAAGGTGTACTTTTTAAGCAAGCGCACGGGCAAGATTAACGTCATGAAGTCCGATCTGGACGGCACAAACCAACAGGTGGTGGTGCAGGCCACTGGCAAAGAATCGGAAAGCGGTACTGTACTGCTAGCCTCACGCGACTGGAAATATTTGTTGCTGCATGCTCGCCGCGACAGCGACCAGCCCAAGTTGTATCTTATTAACACTGCAACCGACCAAATGACAGTCGTCGACGAAGGTAACGCCTCGTTCAGCCTTGTTGGTTGGTATAACCACACCTTTGTATACCGTGTTGACCGTGATGCAGTTAAGAACTGGCAGCCCAAGAAGTACGCTCTTAAGAGCTTCGATGCTGAGGCAAACAAACTGCTGACACTCGATGAATCTGCAGGTGAGGGTTCCAGCGACTTGGACTTCCGTCAGGAATTCATTACCCAAATCTACATTTTGGACCTTGAAGGAAAAGTCGTTTATACCAAAAACTGGAACGGACACACTGGCGGTACAAGTAAACAATCCTCTGTGGTGAGCGTGCAGCCGAACGGCGCCAATAAAAAGACTCTCAAGGCATTCGACCTTGGTACATATGTAACCGACGGCGTTTTGTATGAAGTCGGCGAAATCTATTACCGCACCTACCAGGGCAACGCCAACCGTTACTACGAATACGAAGACGGCGCCATAAAAGAGAACACGAGTATAAAGAACGAGGACTTCAGCCAATTCTATCCGACCTGGCTACTGTCGCCATCCAGCGAGAAAACATTCTGGTACGAGCCTCGCGACGGCAAGAACACATTGCTTGTTGGCGACAAGAACGGCACCGAAGGCAAAGAGGTCGCCAAGCTCTCTGACTACATTCCGTACGGGTGGTTTAGCGACGACTATCTGCTTGTTTCTAAGGGTGGCAGTGAACTCTACATTGTGTCTACCCAAAACCCAGATTTTACAAAAGCCTACAAATTAACTGATTATCACAAATCGAACATCCAGTTTAACGGCTACGGTGGCGGTTACGGCGGATTCTAGCGATGGCCCTCATGCCGCTTGAGTTTGCTGTTTTGCAAGCGGCAGAATACTACAATGAATTCCTGGCGCTTATCCCTAAGGCAAAAAAGCGGATAGTATTGTCTGCCATGGTGGTGCGAAGCGGGCCAAAAACAGGGAAAATTCTGCAGGCAATGGTGTCTGCGGCACGGCGTAATGTAAAAGTGCATGTGCTGGCGGACGTATTCTGCCAGCATGCCATGGTCAGTCGTCCAGATTATCTTTCTGCAGAAGGGTTTCGCCACGAGTGTGCCGAGACAAGGGAGCTATTAAATGAGATTCATGCCCTGGGCGGCACGGTTGATTGGGTTGGCCGGGTTGGCCTTAATCCTTATGCCGGGCGATACCATGCCAAAGTGAGTATTGTCGATGACCACGTATTTACATTCGGCGGCGTTAATTTTTGCGACGACGCTTTTGGCAACATTGACTACATGCTCTATGCAAAGCAGGCGGCTCTTGCTGATAGGCTCGAGCGCCTGGTCGCCGATAATGGCAAAGGGTTTCCACCTGCTGATCTTCGTGTGCAATTAGACGCGCATGCCACGCTTTTGTTCGATGCTGGCCGCAAGGGCGAATCGGTCATTTATAGCCGCGCCACCGAACTTGCCGCAGCCGCAAAAACAGTGACCTATGTTTCCCAAATGTGCCCAAGCGGCATGTTGGGCCAGCGCATTAAGCAGACTGCACATACGTGTTACTTTACTCGTCCTGAACAAACCGGCATTCGCCCCGACACGCTTGCACAATTATGGGATGGCTGGCGCACTGGCATAAAGAACCAATACGAGGGCGACGCTTACGTGCACGCAAAAGTAATCTTGTACGAACTTAAGGATGGTACGAAGGCAGTGCTGAGCGGTTCGCATAACTTTAGCTATCGCGGCGTTGCATTTGGAACCAAGGAAATCGCCCTGGAGAGTTCCGACCCAGAGCTCTGGCGAAAGCTGCACGACATTGTATACGCAGTGGCGACAGCCAGCGGAACGCGGTAGAATACCGACATGATTATAACCAGTAAACAAAACCCTAAAATAAAAGCACTCGGCAACTTGCGGCGCAAACGCGACCGCGAAGCTGCCGGGCAGACGTTGGTCGACGGTTACGAAGAGCTTTCGTGCGCGCTCGATGCGGGTGTGCCAATAGACACACTGTATTACTGCCCAGAGCTTATGGGCGGTCAGGATCAGCACGATACGTTGAAGCGCATGATCGATAGTGGTGTTGGTGCATTCGAACTGACCCGCGATGTCTTTGAAAAAGTAGCCTACCGCGAAGGTCCAGACGGTTGGCTGGCGGTTGTGCCCGCGCCAAAAGTCGGGCTAGAGCACCTGGTGTTAAAAGAAAATCCACTTATTCTGCTGTTCGAAGCAGTAGAAAAGCCTGGCAACATTGGCGCCATGCTGCGCACCGCCGATGCTGCTGGAGTTGACGCCGTGATCAGTGTCTCGAGCATTACTGACTGGGGGAACCCAAACATTATCCGCGCAAGCAAAGGCGCTTTGTTCGCTGTCCCTGTGGCCGAAGGCAATCCCGAAGAAGTGCTTACATGGTTGAAGGCGCACTCCATCGCTGTTGTTGCCTCCACGCCCGACACCACCATGCCGTATACTGAGCCAGACTTAACAAAAGGCGTGGCGGTCACCGTCGGTTCCGAAAAATACGGCCACACAGATTACTGGCTACAGCATGCCGACCAGAAAGTCCGCATTCCAATGGCTGGTAAGGTTAACTCACTCAATGTCGCCACATCTGCGGCGCTATTGATGTATGAAGCAGTTCGTCAGCGTAGTATATAATATTGCCATAAGGAGAATTCATGAAACGTACCATTTTGCTCGGCCTCGTTAGCGTCTTCGGACTGGGACTACTTGTAAGTATGACGTGGGTGGGCGTGACGCACGCGACAGATGTCCGCACTGGCGACAAGCCTACGCTTGCCTCCAACGAGACAACCGACAACTCGCTGTACGCTGCAGGTGATTCTGTGCTTGTAGCTGGCACCGTTAAGGGTGACTTATTTTGTGCCGGTAACAATATTGACGTAACGGGCACAGTGGAAGGCGACGTTATTTGTGCCGGACAGGCAGTGCGCATAACGGGCACCGTAGAGGGTGATGTTCGCGTCGCAGGTTCGAGCGTTGAGCTAGGCGCCAACGTAAAAGGGAGTGTCACTGTGTTTGGCGAGTCGATGGTCGTTGGCCGCGAAGCCAAAGTTGGACGCGATCTTACTGTTGCTGGTGCGCGCCTAAAACTCGAGGGTGCAGTCAGCCGTGACGTCCTGGGCGGTGCAGAAACTGCTGTTATTTCAGGGCAGATTGGCCGGAATTTTGATGCCGAGCTGAATGCCCTTACCATTGATTCATCAGCAATCATTGGCGGTGATCTGGCGTACGCGGCACCAAAACAGGCCGAAATTGCAACTGGCGCAATGATCGCCGGCGAGACACACTACACCGAACGAACCCAGCAACAAAACAACGCCGGTGCTGCGGCACGGTTCTGGGGCGCATTGTTCGGCCTGGCATCGATGCTTATCATTGGCCTTGCCGCCTTGGCTGGTGCACCACGCGCCCTCGATGCTGTTGCGGTTACGGTGCGTCGCCGTCCACTGGCATCGTTTGCAGGCGGGGCAGCCGTTCTGCTGATTACTCCTATTGTTAGCATCCTGCTAATGGTGAGCATCTTCGGCATCCTACTTGGCGTCGCAATGCTCTTAACGTGGATCGCTGCGCTTATTTGCTCAATGACATTTGGGGCATACGCTGTTGGTTGGTTTGTTGTCGAGAAGCTCAACTGGCCAAGCCGCGGTCGCCGCTTGGCGAGCCTGCTCCTTGGGCTGATGATTATGCTGCTTGTTGGGCTCGTTCCACTGGTAGGCGGTCTGGCTCTGTTCTTCCTGATGGTATTCGGACTGGGCGCAATGGCTGTCGTTGCTGGTAGTAAGTTGCATCCTAAAAAAGTAGCAACCAAAGAAGCGTAGAGGGGAGCCATGAGGAAGTCGGTCATTATCATAGCGATCGTAGCCCTTGCGGCTGTCATTATTGGGGCTGCGATCTACCTGTCATTGAACAGGCAAGCTAATACAGGGACCTCCGATACAGCACAAACGGGCGATGACACGCACGGCTCAGCCCTAGGCAATACCGGCGCACAATCGCAGAATTCGTCGGCCACAGATATGACCGCCAAGACCGAGGTTGCTATTGGCATCAGGGATATGTCTTTCTCGCCAGCGGCTATAAAGATTAAAAAAGGCACCAAAGTAACCTGGACCAACAACGATACGGTAGGGCATAATGTCATTGCCTCGACGCCAAGCAGCAGCGGTGGGCTGCCCACCAGCCATGCACTTTTTGGCAAAGGTGAAACATTCAGCCATACGTTCAACACAGTCGGGACGTTCCCTTATACGTGTACGCCCCATCCCTTCATGAAGGGGACTGTCGAAGTAATTGAATAACATGACGCTACGCACAAAAAAGACGCTTGCGTGGGGGTTCTGGGGCATAAACCTTGCCGTTGTGTTTGGATTCTGGCTGAGCGGCCCCGCTCCGCAGCAAATAGCAAGCGGTGATCTTGTTGTCGCATGGCACGCGGTTGGCCGGCTGTTCGGGCTTGTTGCTACGTACTGCGCCCTGGTGCAATTTGTGCTAATGGGGCGCGTGGGGTGGCTCGAACCTATTTTTGGCCTGGACCGACTGGCGGTTTTTCATCGGGGTAATGGCACCGTTGCGCTGCTGTTAATGTTGCTGCATTCCAGCTCGATGGTAATTACCTTTTCGCTTTTAAGCGGCGTAGATCCATTAACGGGCGCGCAGTTTGTGCTTGGCCTGCCCTTTGTAATGTGGGCGGCAGTTGCCGAAGTCTTGTTTGTGGTGACAGTTGTTGCTTCGGTTGTTATTGTGCGCCGACATCTGAAGTTCGAGACGTGGTACACGGTGCATCTGTTTAACTACCTGGCCATTGCATTTATTCCGTTCCATCAGCTTACGAACGGGTCTGACTTTTTGCTCAATCAGGTGTTTGCCTGGTACTGGATCGGGCTGTATGTGTTTGCACTGCTAAACCTGCTTATTTGGCGTTTTGGCCGGACATTCTGGCTGAGCTGGCGGCATGACTTTACCGTCGAGAAGGTCGTAAAAGAAACTCCAACGGCTCATTCGGTATACATTACAGGCAAAAATTTGCAGCATTTTCGGGCAAAAGGCGGACAGTTTGTGTTGGTGCGCTTTTTAGATAAAGAGCGCGGTTGGCAAGAGCACCCCTTCTCACTTTCACAATTGCCAGACGAACAATACATACGGTTGACAGTGCGCCAGCTGGGCGATTTTACGAATTCAGTGCCAGCAATAACGCCAGGGACAAAAGTTTGGGTGAGCGGGCCGTTTGGCGCGTTTACACATGAACAGCAGGTGGCCAATAAAGTGCTGTATATTGCGGGTGGCATTGGTATTACGCCGCTGCGGGCAATGATCCAGGAGCGGGCGGAGAGTGGCCAAAAAGGTACGGCGGCCATGCTCTACGGCAATCGTACTATCGAAGACACGGCTCTCATGGGTGAGTTGGAGCAATTGGCGCAAAAAATCGCCATGCCAATCTATAACATTCTTAGCGAGCAAAAAGACTATAAAGGCGAAGTCGGATTTGTAGATAAAGAAAAAATAGCCCGGCTCGTTCCCGACGTGGCTGAGCGTGACGTGTTTTTATGCGGGCCACCACCCATGATGGCGGGTGTTAAAAAGGCTTTGGCCGAACTTGGCGTGCCTGCTAACCAGGTGCATTACGAGCGGTTTGCGTTGCATAAGGGGTAACAGCCCTAAGAGGTGAAAATAAGAGCAATAGCTGTAGTTCCGGCCCCAGAAGAGGCTTGCCTCAACTGGGGCCGGAACCTGTCGTAATCCGTCAGCGGGCGAACAGCGCCACGAAGCTGGCGGGCAGGAACTGCCGGCAGTGCGCCAGTACCCCTGCGTCGTCGATGTCGGCCGGCAGCAGCTCGCGGATCTTGGGGTGGTCGGCGACCTCCCAGAACGCGGCCACTGCGCTCGCCGGCGCCGACGTGATGCCTCGGAAGTGCGCCTCTACCTGCTCCTGGTCGAGCGAGAGCGGCTGGCGCACCACATTGGCATCGGCGTTGATGTGTCGGCCGTGCGTCTGGCTGACGTGCAGCAGGATGCCTGCACGGGCGTGGGCGATCTCTGCCCCGTTCGTCAGAGCGTCGGCACGGGCGATGAAGACCGTGCCCCACTGCCACACGCGGGCAACCAGCTCGGGGCTGACGCCCCAGCGCTGGTGTGCTTCGCGCAGACGCTCGGCGTACTGGCCGCCTCCGGGCTTGGTCAGTCCGGTGATGGTGGCCGTGGCAACGCGCAGGGCGTGGCCGGGCACCGACATGTGGCTTTCGCCCAGACCTGCGGCGACGATGCCGAAGACCTGGGCATCACCCACAACGCCCATGACGAGCGGTGGTGCCCATGCTCCCAGCGTGTCCGGGGCCAAACTGGCCACGAAGTCGCCGGGCATTTCCATTTGTGTCATGTTCGCCCTCCAGCGAGTCTGACAGTAACGACCTAGGTATTAAACCATCTCGTTTTTGGCGGCGCAATACTATAAGAACCGTAGGTGCTGAACCTCTGGCGGCAAAAAGCCTTCAGGATGCTTAAAGTCAGCCTTCCAGTTGTAGTCTTTCTGGTAACCTAAATCTTTCATGAGTTTCGTGGGGGCGTTGCGCAGGTGCAGCGGGACTTTTGCATTGGGGTAATCGCGGGCTGCGGCTTGGGCGCTGTACATAACGTCAGCAATAGTGCGCGACTTCTCGCTTTTTGCAAGCGCCGTCGCGCAGTGGAACAGGTTGTACTGGCACTCGGGCATGCCTATGCGTTCGACCGCCTGGAATGTAGCGACGGCAAGACTCATGGCGCCATTGCCCGCCAGCCCAATGTCTTCGGAGCAGAAAATAATCATTCGGCGGGCAATGAATTTAGGGTCTTCACCTGCCTGCAACATACGTGCCAGGTAATACAGTGTTGCGGTCACATCGCTGCCGCGCATACTTTTTATAAATGCACTAATAATGTTGTAGTGTTCTTCGCCATTCTTGTCGTAGCCGGGGATAGTTTGCTGCGCGGCGGTCGTGACGGCAGTTTTAGTGATTTTGCCTTTCGTAAGCTGAGCGGCAAGCTCCAGGTTACCCAGGGCAACACGAGCGTCACCGGCGGATAGCTCGGCCAGCATGTCGGCAGCATCAGGGCTCAGCCGCTTTGTCCAGCTTTCCGCTTTTGCCGCACGTGCAATGATGGCAATGATATCTTCTTTGCTGTGGGGCTGTAGTACGAGCACCCGGCTGCGGCTAAGTAGCGGACGAATAACCTCAAAGCTGGGGTTTTCGGTAGTGGCGCCAACAAGTGTGATGAGCCCGCTCTCGACATGGGGCAAAAACGCATCCTGCTGGGCTTTGTTGAAGCGATGGATCTCATCGACGAACAGAATGGTTTGCTTGCCAAGATTTTGGTTGACGCGGGCACGCTCAAACACCTTGCGGACGTCGGCCATACCAGTAGCGACGGCGCTGATTTCTATAAAATCGGCATCGACTTCGTTCGCAATAATGCGCGCCAGAGTAGTTTTGCCACTGCCAGGCGGCCCCCACAGCATTAAGCTGACCGGCCGTTTGTTCTTAACGATCTGCCGCAGAATTTCGCGGTCGCCTAAAAGATGCGTCTGTCCAATGACGTCATCCAGTGTTTGCGGCCGCATACGATCTGCTAGAGGTTGCATATCTCTATTGTACTGGCATAAGCATCTTCTGGTACAATATGACCAATGGAAAACATCCTGACGCAGGTTGGTATTATCGGCGCTGGCGAACTTGGGCGCGCACTGGGCAACGCGCTTACTAAGGCGCATATGCAGGTGCTCTACTACGACCGCGATCCGGCCCGCAGCACCACAGGCAGCATAGAAGATCTTGTGAATACGTGTCAGGTTTTGCTTGTGTGCGTTCCTTCATGGGTAGTAAAAGATATCACAAAGCAGCTGGCTAAGGCGGCGCATCCCCACCAGCCCCGCGTGGTAGTGACCTTTGCGAAGGGCGTCGAGCCTGGCTTTGAAACAATGGATAAAGTGCTTGCCGACCGTTTGCCCGACCATTACGATACTGGTGTTATTTACGGACCTATGATTGCAAACGAAATCGAGCGCAACCGTACGGCCTACGGTGTGCTGGCGCTTTCCAACAGCCGCTGGTTTAGTACGCTTCGCGATCATTTTGCGGACGCACATATTTACTTACAGACCTCTGGCGATATACACGGTGTTGCAGTGTGTGCCGTGCTTAAGAACGTGTATGCAATTGGCTTTGGTATTGTGGACGGGCTTAACCTTGGACTAAACACCAAGGGCAAAATGGCCGTCCTAGTGCTCGACGAAATGAAGCGGATGCTGGCCGACATGCATGCCGATCCCCGGACCGCCGAAGGTATTGCTGGGCTCGGCGATTTGCTGGCTACGGGATTCAGCGAAGAGTCATTCAACTACCGTGTTGGAAAATCACTGGCCGAACGGATTGCCGACGAGCATATTAAGAGCGAGGGCCTTGTAACGCTTCATGAGCTAAGCCGTCATCTTAATTTAAAACAGTATCCTGTTGCGCATGCAATTGACCAGATAGTTTTTCACTACGCTGATGCCAGGACGCTTGGCGACGCACTCTCGAACTAGTTGACCAGGAAGCTTTTTACTTTGATCGTGCCAAGTATGTCGTATTTTTCGTTGGAGGTGGGCTGCTCCAGATCGCCAGTAACAGTTATAGAAGTGGTGAACTCAACATTCTGCGATGTTTCCGGCATGTCCTTCAGGCCGTAGTATTTGCCTTCAATTGTTTTAATGCCAATCGCGCATTCCAGGGTTTGCGGCTGGCCGGGTGCGGCATTTTTATGAGGGAGGCACACCATGTTGCCTGTGTAGCGGGTCTCTGGTGGCGGACTCTGGGCGGTCTGTTGGTTGGTAGTGGCAAGTATAGCCGCTGCGCCGGCAAGCATTACAAAAAGAATGACGCCAGCAAGGATCAATATTTTCTTCGTGTCCATGCCTATTATTGTATCACGGCTATGCGCTGGCGGTTCCGGTCAGCGTGGCATGGGCTAGCACATGGGCAGACAGCGCGGCGCGAACATCGCGGGTATGTGCGCCGGGTGCCAGCGTAAGGGATGTGGCAAGTGCAAAAAGTTCAAAAATATAGTGGTGTGTACCAGTTCCTGCAGGAGGGCAGGGCCCACCATAACCGAGGCGTCCAAAGTCGTTAGTGCCTTCGATGGCACCGATAGGTAATGAGCCTTGCTGCAGTGATGCGGTGGTTGCGGGAATGTCCCAAACAACCCAGTGGCTAAAATCGCCAGACGGTGCATCGGGGTCGTGCATCCAGAGCGCTAGACTCTGGGCGTCGGCTGGTATCGCGGCAAAAGTGAGTGGCGGGCTTACGCCGTCTCCTTTGCAGGTAAAAGATGTGGGAATCGCTTGATTATTATCAAATGATGTACTTTTGATTTGCATGCGGTGCACCTCTGTTTTTAGTATACTCTCCGCTAAGCATATCCGATATAGCCCTTGCGAAAGTAACTAAGGTTTCCTATAGTGTCCTGACGATGAACAATTCCGAACTTACCACCTACCAGGCCGTCGTGCTGCAGTCCCGCGCGCACCGTGCAATCAAGACACATTTGACCCAGATGCTTAAGGAGCACGGAGTGACCATGATGCAGTGGTCAATCCTGGGATTAGTTGCCGATGCTGGCGATGATGGCGTGCGCATTTCAGACCTCGCACACGCCCTAGACACGTCACTCGCATTTATTACGACGAGCGTCAATGTGCTTGAAGCAAAAGGCTTTGTTGTCCGTGCCGGCCACGCCCAAGACAATCGCGCTAAGTTGGTCCGCCTGAGCGAAGCGTTCGCGCCAAAGATCGCAGCAATCGAGGCCGACCTTGGCGTGAAGCAGAATGACTTTCTGTATAGTGGCGTTGACACAAAAGACATCGCTGCCTACTTTCGCGTTTTGCGCCAATTTGCAAAAACCGCCTAAGACATACCCGGCTTTGCTACAATAATGGCTATGAAGTCATTCGGGCGAAGCCGGTTTTTGCGTATTTATGGTGTCTCGCTCGCGATAACTGCAATTATCATTGCGGCAGTTGGGTTTGGCATGGGGCCGACTGCGCTCGTTACGCTTATTATTCTGAGCATCATCGAGATAACTTTTGGTCTGGATTGTGCGGTCATTAATGCCGAAGTGCTGCGCTCCATGAATGCATTTTGGCGGCGCATGTTCCGTACGTTTGGCATTTTTATAGCCGTATTCGTGATGCGCCTTATTCTGCCGTTAAGTATTGTGGCGATCACTGCCGGCCTAGGTTTTACAGAGGTCGTGCAGCTTGTTATGAAGCACCCCGACGAGTATGCAGCGCACATTCACGAGGCCAACCCATACATTGCCATGCTTGGCGGCACGTTCCTTTTAATGGTGTTCCTGGACTTTTTGCTTGGCCAGGCCAGGCAGAATCCGCTCTCTGGCATTGTTCGTCATTTGCATGTGCGAGGTATACGGCGATACATACAGTTGATCATTGTGCTCTGCCTTATGGCAGCCGCGGTCTTTGGCGCCGAGCCCGTGCGCCAGCTGCCGCTGTTTATTGCGGGTATGGCAGGTATTATTATTTATACCATTGCCAGGGGCCTTGCTGCGTTCTTTGCGGTGCGGCATACAACACACAAGCCAACCGCAGACGTAGTGGCGCGGGGTGGGTTTGTGGCGTTTTTATACCTAGAGATGCTCGACGCCAGCTTTAGCTTCGATAGTGTCATTGGCGCCTTTGCCGTGACAACAAATGTACTGCTTATTGCGGCGGGCTTAGGAATCGGGGCAATCTGGTTGCGGTCAGCAACCATTAGTATGCTTCAGCGGGGGACGCTCAGGCATTACCCATTCCTAGGGTTGGGCGCGAATTTGGCGATCGGCGCGCTAGGCACTTTGCTTTTGGTCGAAGTGAACGTGCCAGTACCCGAACTTATGACTGGCGTGCTCGGCCTGGCAATAATTATTGTCGCTTTCCTTGCGTCGGTTCTCCATAACCAGCGGGCGGCAAAAGCTGGCGTTTCAACTCACATAGCGCTACGTAACCATCGGCAATAATTTCTTCGCCAAATCCCTGGTGGCGGGTATGGAGCGGTTCCCCGGCCTTGATGTTAATCTTATCTTTTAGTACATTTGCATCTTTGAGCGAGCCTACCAAAAAGTCGCGCTCAATGGTCGTATCGTCTTCAATGCCATGGTCGATTTGGAGGTTACGAAACCGTACATTCAGCCCGGCATCCAAGATTGCAGCACCAACCCAAACTTCCTTTTTGCGGGTCAGGAACTTTTTGAGAAGCTTACGCCAGAACCCATGATGTTCATGTTCGTCTTCGAGGAGGGTAGTGCCAAGCCGCCAGAAGCGAACGTGGTGCCGGTGACGCGGGCTGCGCCCAACAGGAATTTGAAAGCCCAGATCCTGCTTGCGACCAAAGACATAGTAATTTCCAAATGGCGCGGTGGGGTATGACCGGTTGAGCATGACGGCAAGTACCATTTTAGCGCGCGTTTTTATAGTCAGGGTATCGGCTGGCAGCCAACCGGCCTTTTGCATGGCCCAGGTAAAGTCCCGCTCGCTCCGGGCAAGCACTACGATGTTAATAGCGTCAACGGCCCAGCCGTCAGAGGCGATTGTGCGCGTCGGCACATGGGTTGGCGGCTGAATAAGGTGGCGCACACGAAGCAGGGCGGGCAGTGCTACATAGGCCAAAAAGGCATAGGTGATAATAATTGCCAACAAAAATGGCACCTTGGCATCAACTGCCGGGAAGAATTTGAATAACGTAAACCAGGCCAGGCCCACAATAAGGGCCAAAACCAACAGGCGTTTCAGCACAACTAAGCCATAATGCAACATTTACTTTATTATACGCTGCGCTATGCTAAAGTCGTATGTCATTGTCCGATATTTTACTCCGAATTATGGCTGACGGCCTTGTGGTCCCGGTAGTTGTTGTGGGCGGAGTTGCCATGCTCAAAGTTGCCGCCGACAAACGGTACCAGGTTGTTGCGCGAGGTGTTGCTACTGGCTTGATTGCTTTGTTCTTTGCTGGGATCGCGCGGTTGCTGTACCAAGACGGAGCCCGACCGTTCCAGCTTTTAGGTGTCGACCCGGGCGCAGCCTACCTGGATAACCCGGGTTTTCCATCTGACCACACGCTCCTCGTCTTTACGGTGACATTTGTGGTGTGGGCGGCTACCAAAAACAAAACGCTTGGCCTGAGCCTTCTTACATTAAGTGTGCTCGTTGCCACGGGGCGTGTTTTGGCTCTGGTGCATACGCCCGCAGATGTAGCTGGCGGGATCGCGTGCGCCCTGCTCGCCGCCTTTGTTATGTACGGCAAAACTCTTTTTAGGCTCGATACTACAAAGTAAACTTGCTATACTATAAAAAACATTGCAAGGGGAGCTATGGCCACTACTGATATTAACTCGCCAACCGAGCTAAAACCGTATATCGAAACCGATCGCATGGAAGTACTGCGAGTTCTTATTATTGGACTTATTGTCGGGCTTGTTGTGCCGCTGTTGGGAATCGCAATCGCCAATGGGCTAATCTCGCCAATTTTTTGTAACGCCAACCAGAGTTTCAGCATTTGCGCTTCCGGCGGTGTCGTGGCCTACCATACTGCCGGGATTGTCGTTGCGCTTGCCGTTGTGGCGTTGTTTGCAAACTGGAGTGTGTTCCGCCCGTTACCGCTGGTCATGGCCGCCACAATTGCCATGTGGGGATTCAAAAAGTTTGTCGAACCTCTGACGACCAGCTGGATCGAATATTACGCGCTTTCCATGCTGCTGACTGGCCTGTGTTATGTGCTGTTCTTTTGGTTGCTCCGCCTGCGCAATTTTCCACTGAGCATTATTCTTACCACCGCTGCAACGGCGCTGGTGTGCTGGGCGTTAGTGGCGTAAAATAGGAGGGCTATGGACATAACCGTTTTGATAGTGATTTTGGGGGTTGTTATTGTTGGCTTTGGAATCGTCATTTACATGATGAACCAGCGCCTTGGTGACCTTAAGAACGACACGACTGCCGCGCTTTTAAAGCAGGACCTGTTGGCACTTACCGAAGGCATGGGTACGCTTAAGGAAGGGCTGCAAACGCACTTGACCGACCGGCTCGATAAAAACCAGGAACTCATGCGGGAATCGATTATGAAGCAATTTTCTGCAAGCTCCAGGCTTATTACCGATGTGACCGAGCGCCTGACTAAACTCGACGAGACAAACCGGCGCGTCGTTGACGTTGCAGACGAGCTGAAGCTTCTGCAGAACGTCTTGCAGAATCCAAAACAGCGTGGCGTTCTAGGCGAGTATTATTTGCAGACCGTCCTTATGAACGTGTTGCCACCGGCACGTTTCCAGATGCAATATAAGTTTAAGGACGGCGAAATTGTTGATGCGGTGATCTTTTTAGAGAAAGATAAAATACTGCCAATCGACTCTAAATTCTCGCTCGAGAACTACAATCGCCTGGTTGAAGAAAAAGACAAAGACAGGCGCGAGGCTATTGCAAAACAGCTGAAGGTCGACCTAAAGAACCGGATCGATGAAACCAGCAAATACATTCGTCAGGCAGAAGGCACTATGGATTTTGCGTTCATGTTTATTCCCAGTGAGGCTGTGTACTACGACCTGTTGGTAAATAAAGTCGGTACCGCAGGCACGACATCGCGCGATTTAATAGAATACGCCTTCCACGACAAGCGTGTCATTATTGTGTCGCCGACGTCATTCATGGCTTATTTGCAGACCGTTATGCAGGGGTTGCGAAGCCTACAGATTGAAGAGCAAGCCAAAGAAATTCAGGTCCGCGTTGTGCAGCTGCGCCAGCACCTCGAAGCGTACGACGTGTACATGAACAAGCTTGGATCCAGTCTTAGTACAACAGTGAACCACTTTAATACAGCCCACAAAGAGCTGAAAAAAGTAGATAAAGATGTCGTGAAGATTGCCGCTACAACACCCGTTATTGAGCCTGTTGTGGTTGAACGTCCGCAGATGGATTAGTTATTTTGGTCCCACATAAAAACCAGCCCGCTCGGGCTGGTTTTTAATTTCACGGTAAGACTTACGCTGCTTCTTTTGAAGTCGGCGATGTGCCTTCTGTGTCCCACTGTAGCAGGCGGAATAGCCATGCACCCGCAATAGCACCAACGGCTGGGGCAAGGGCATATACAGCCAGAGCAGGCCACAGGTTGCCGGGCTTGTAGGCATCAAGGCCAAGTGCCACGGCTGGGTTTAAGATGGCGGTCGTCCCCTGGTAAGTTGCAACGAGCAGACCAAGCATCAAGGCGCCACCAACGACGTATCCAGCTTCAAGTCCTTCACGGCGGGTAAACTTGGCAGCAGCAACACCCAAACCTAACACTAATGCACCAAGTGCTTCAGCGAGGAATGGACGCCAGTCGCCATCAAGTCCAGCGACCTTAAACATTTCTTGTTTCTGGGCGGGTACCATTTCGCCAGTGAATTGGCTTTGTACCATTGTGTCCGGCGTAGTTGCCAGGAACTGGCCAACGACGACAATTGCCAGCATTGCACCAAGCAACTGAGCGACAATGTATGCTACAGAACGCATTGCGCTAATTTGGCGTGTTGCTAACATGGCGAGCGTAATTGCCGGGTTAAGGTGTCCGCCCGAAAGACGACCAAGAATGATCGTAAATACAAGCACGGTGACACCGGCAATGATTGCGTTGCCGCTGGTGTTTAGTAGCAGTACAGTCAGCACGAACGTACCAACCATCTCTGCAAATAAGGCACCCAGTGAAAGGTCGCCAGACAAGCGGCGAGAAAGGATGTCTTTGTAGCTGCTTCGAGCTTTAGCGGCGCTGGTGCGAGTAACCGTTGTGCGCACAGCCGGTGCGGCTGCAGCCTTGGTGGTCGTCTTGCCAGCTGGCTTGGCCGACGATTTTGTCGTCGATTTAGCCTTGGTAGAAGATTTGGTTTTTGGCATTATCCCTCCTTTATTGTATGCGGGAAGTATACCACAAGCGCCATTTCTTAAACAATCTGTTGTGGCCGGACAGGTCGTATAAAACGCAACAATTGCCGGGCGGTGTGCGTGGTACAATACCATACGTTATGGCACTATTTTTAAAACAAAATGAAGAGCGTTCGCAGCTACAAGAAAAAATCGCCGCCGACTTAATGGACCGCACAAAAGTGACGGGCAGCGCGGGTGGTGGGATTGATCCTGAAAAGTCAGTGATGCTCGAAGATTCGCAGGAAGCTACGGGCCGTTCAGTGTTCTGGGTGGGGGTTGTGACCATGGTAGTGATCGCCCTGGTAGTGTTCGTCTTGTTTATCTTCAACGGTATTTAGCCGTATACTTGGTTCATGAATATAACCGTTGTCTCTGGTAGCTCAAGGCCGGATGGCCAAAGTCTTAAAATTGCTAAATGGGCGCAGTCCAAGCTTGCGGGCATGGGGCATGCGGCCACGCTTATCGATTTGCATACACTGCGCCTTCCACTCGACATTAATCTCGATGTCACCAACCTTAACGAATCGCCCGAGGCTTTAACTGCCTGGAATCCGGTTCGATCCCAACTGCAAGAAGCAAACGGCTTTGTGTTTGTTTCGCCGGAATGGAATGGTATGGCTCCGCCGGCGCTCCTGAACTTTATTCTGTATGGTTCGGCCGACGAGACAAAACCGTTCGCGCACAAGCCGATCCAACTTATAACCGTGTCGAACGGGCGCGGCGGGGACTACCCGGCGGCTGAGCTGAAAGCGTACGGCATGAAGAATGCGCTTGGTGTATATATTCCTGGGCATGTTGCTGTGCGCAATTGCCGCGACATGTTTAACGGCCCCGAACCAGCAGCCGGCAACAAAGACGATGCCTACATTCAAAAGCGTACGCTATACGCGCTGCAATCGTTATTACTGTACGCCAAGCCACTAACCGCAATGCGCGCAAACTCCACAATTGACCTCCTGGCATACCCTAACGGCATGTAAGCGCGGCATCTGCTGCCAAACTATGCACTTTTTATGCTGTTCACGGTATACTGAGTCAAGATATGAAAGAAGTACAAGACGCGTCACGGCTGCTAAAAACGCGGTTCGATGACATTGCCGACAAACGAGAGATTCTGAAGGCGCCTGAACTAAAGGCGTTATATGGAAAAATTAAAGATGCCGAAGACAAAGCCGCTTTTGGCCAGGCCGTGAACACTCTTAAGCAAGAGCTTGAAGCTATGGTTGAAGGGTACGAGGCTGCGCAGGCTTCTGCTGAGCTTGCGCCGCTGGACCCAACTGCACCGTTCGACACCAACAGCACGCCCGCGAACCGCCCACGGTTAATGGGGCCAGAGTCGGGCAGTCGTCATCCACTTAGTACGGAGCGCCAGGTTGTCGCAGACATTTTTGCGCGCATGGGCTTTAAAACCATTGATTCCCGTCAGATCGACGACGACTACAACATGTTCGGCGCGTTAAACTTCCCGCAAGGCCATCCTGCCCGCGACGACTACGATACATTCGTCACCGAGGAAGGCCTGATCGCCCCTGCGCATACCAGCACTATGCAAAATCGCGTGCTTAAAATGAATGAGCCGCCAATCCGCACGGTGATTATTGGGCGCGTCTTCCGCAACGAAGACCTCGATGCCAAGCACGAACATACACTCAATCAAATTGAAGGCGTGTACGTTGATAAAAATATTAATGTCGGCCATTTGCTGGCGACACTTCAGGCATTCTTGGAGGCGTATTATCACACTAGTCTTAAGTTCCGCATCCAGCCTGCATACTTTCCGTTTGTAGAGCCCGGTTTTGAGTTCGCTATCAGCTGCCCATTCTGCAACGAAGCTGGCTGCATGACCTGCAAATACGAAGGCTGGATAGAGCTTTTGGGTTGTGGCATGATCCACCCGAACGTCCTTCGCGAAGGTGGCATTGACCCCGAAGTCTACACCGGCTTTGCTTGGGGCATGGGCCTGGACCGTTTGGTCATGATGAAGCACGATATCGAAGACATCCGCAACTTCCAATCCGGTAAATTACAATTCTTGAGGCAGTTCAAATGAAAGTTTCTATAGAGTTCATGAAACGGTATTCGGGCGATGAGCAGTGGCAGCTCACACCCGAAGAATTAGTGGCAAAGATTGGCCGTCAGCTTGGTGCCGTAGAGGAATCCGAGGGCCTTGCTGCGCGCTACGCAGGCATTGCAATCGTTCAAATTACTGAGGCGAAACCACACCCGAACGCCGATAAATTGAGTGTGTACCAAATGACCAACGGCACCGAAACCGTGCAAGTTGTTTCTGGCGATACTAGCCTGAATGTAGGCGATAAAGTTGCCTGGATTGCGCCTGGCCAAACCGTTCCAAGTACTCACGGCACAAGTGCGCCGGTTGTTATGGAAGCCCGCCCATTGCGCGGTGAAGTAAGTAACGGTATGTTTGGGTCTGGCCGTGAGCTTGGCTTGAACGAAGACCATCAAAAAGTGTTGGTGCTCGATACTAACGAGCCTGCCGGTACGCTGCTTGCTGACGCCTACAACTTGAACGACACTATTATTGATATCGAAAATAAAATGTTCACCCACAGGCCCGATGGGTTCGGCAATTTGGGCGTTGCCCGTGAGATTGCGGGTATCCAAGGCCTGCCGTTTGCAAGCCCTGAATGGTATGCGCACGATGCTGTTTTGCCAGCACCTCAGGCAAACGACCTGAAGGTGACGGTGCGCAACGAAATTCCCGAGCTCGTACCGCGTTTTGTTGCAACGCCGCTTGCGAATATAACAATTGCACCAAGCCCATTGTGGATGCAATCATTCCTGCAGCGCATTGGCGTTCGCCCTATTAATAATGTCGTCGATATTACCAATTACTACATGGTGCTCACGGGCCAGCCTCTGCACGCATACGACTACGACAAAGTGAAGGCGCTCTGTGGCGGCGACAAAGCAGAACTGGTTGTCCGCAAACCACGAAAAGGCGAAACGATCGAACTTCTTAATGGCAAAACAATTGAACCGCATGCCGACACAATGATGGTTTACGCTGGCGAGGTTCCGGCCTGTGTTGGCGGTATGATCGGCGGCTCAACAACCGAAGTCGATGCATCGACCAAAACCATTATTCTGGAAGGCGCAACGTGGGACATGTTCTCGATTCGCCGCACATCGATGCACCATGGTATTTTTACAGACGCCGTGACGCGTTTTAGCAAAGGCCAGAGCCCGTTGCAAAACACCGCAGTCGTAGCGAAGGCCGTCGCAGACATGCAAGAGCTTGCCGGTGCGGTTGTTGCTGGCGAGTCAGTAGACGTAAACCATGTCGGCAAAGACGCCATGGTGCGCGGGAGCGTTCATGCGCCGATTGCCCTGAGCGAAGAGTTTATTAACACCCGCCTTGGCACGCACCTTCGCGCCGACGACATTGCGGTCATTTTAAACAATGTAGAGATCGCCGCCGAAGTCCGTGGTGCCGAGCTGATTGTTACCCCGCCATTTTGGCGAACCGACCTAGAGATTCCCGAGGATATCGTAGAAGAAGTCGGGCGCTTGCATGGTTTTGACCAGTTGCCTCACGAGCTGCCAACCCGTTCAACAAGCGCGGTCAGCGTTTCTAAGCGTGACACACTTAAGAATCGCATCCGCAACTTGCTGGCAGCAGCGGGCGCAAACGAACTGCAAACATATAGCTTTGTTCCGGCAAAACTCATGCAAGATGTTGGTCAAAATCCTGAGCACGCATTTGCAATCCGCAACGCACTGAGCCCCGAATTGCAGCATTACCGCATGAGCCTCACGCCAGGATTAATAGAGAAGATTCATCCGAACATTAAGTCGGGGTATGGCGAGCTTGCGTTATTCGAGATTGGTAAAGTGCACATCAAAAACGACCTTGATTGTGATGGCTTGCCGCGCGAATACCAAACGCTTGCGTTCGCATACGCCGCCAAAGCAGGGGATGGCTCGCCGTTCTATCAGGCAAAATATTACCTCGAATATGTGCTTAATGCCTTGAATGTGCCACACACCTACGTGTCGGCAGATGCGGAATCACCCTACGAAATTGGCCGTCAGATTTTTGCACCGTTTGAATCTAAGCGTTCAGGGTACCTGCTCATTGGCGAAGAGGGCGAGTTCGGAGGATTTGTTGGCGAGTACACAGCAAAAGCCCGAAAGGCGCTCAAGCTGCCAGACTATGCCGCTGGATTCGAGATTGATATTGACCGGGTTCTAAAGCACCAGCGTGCGACCGCTTACCAATCATTGTTGAAGTTCCCGGCTACGGAACAAGACGTCTGTCTACGTGTTGAGTCACCTGTGCGGTACGCCGACCTGGAGCGCCTGGTTAGCGGCGCATTGGCAGCCGATGAGCGCTTACGCGTCGGCGTGGCGCCTCTGGATATTTACCAGCGCGAAGATGATGCCGCCCACAAGCAGATCACCTTCCGCATTACTCTGCAACACACCGATCGGACGCTGACCACGAATGAAGTGAACACTCTGCTCGATACAATGGTGCAGAGTGTTCAGGCACAGTTGCCTGCCGAGCGAATCTAACAGCTCATACTAAAAAATACCGGCCCCTTTGCGGAGCCGGTATTTTTTAGCGTTTCAGGAACGGTATGATTGCTTGTTTGGGTACGCCATCTTTGCGGTAGAGGCCAAAGAAATCTTCTGGGTGGCTGGACTGCTCTTTGGACTTAATGTCGTAGAAGCCATACATCATCCGTACGGTTACTTTAGCTTCCCGGAATTTGTAGTGCATGAATTCATCAATCATTTTGGCGTGGAGCGCTTCGTCTACATAAGAATCGGGCACAGAGTCGTAGTCCTTAAAGTGCTGGTCTTCGAGGGTAGCTTTAATGCCGGTGCCATGCGTGGCTGCACCATATTCGGTAAGCCATATTTCGTTATCGCCCTTGCCGTTCGCCTTCATGACGCCAAGGACAGTTTGCATGTCTGGGATGCTGGGGTCGCCCTCAATTTGGGTGAACGCGCTCCATTTGGCATGCTGGCTGGGAAGTGCTGGCGGGCTGTAGGGGTGAAGCCCCACGGCATCAAAGTTGGTGGCGCCAGCTTGATAGAGCTGGGAAACAAAATTCACAGGTGCGTTTTCGCCGTAGGCAGGGGCTAAACCGCCAGACCCGACTTTTGCGTCAGGAGAAGCCTGTTTGATTGCCGCGCCAGCCTGCGAGAGCATGGCAGCGTATTTGGTGACGTTTGGCTGTGGTGCAAAGAAACTCCGGGTATTTGGTTCGTTCCAGATTTCAAATTTCTTAACGGTCGTCTTGTACCTAGCTGCAACCTGGCCGGCAAAATTTGCAAATTTGGCGGGGTCGGCAGGTGCGCATCCATACTCGTTTACGCAAGCGGCATCGCGGGCCCATTTTGGTGCGAATCCTACCATAGCCACCACACCAAGCCCACGCCGAGTGGCTGCGTTAACGATGCGGTCTGTCTCGCGCCATTCCCACGCGCCAGTTTCCGTCGGTTGAATAACGGCCCAGTCCATATCTATGCGAACAGAATTTGCCAGTATTTTGGCGCGGTTCAATTTAAGGTCTATCTCTTCATTCGATTTCCAAAAGAGGGTTGTGCCCAGTGAGAAGCCCTTTGCCTCTTGGCTTGTGGCAGGGGCGGTAGCAAGAAGCTCTCCGGTCCGTGGCGGTGGGGTGCCAATAGTACAGAACGCTGTAGGGAGCGCCAGATATAGTGCGACTGCGGATTGAACTATACAATTAGGCATTACGTTTGGTAATTGTAGCATAAGCTCGTTTTAAGACAATAAAAAAGACCACTGAAGTGGACTGAGGTCCCGGCCGAATGACGGACGGGACCGTGTCAACCAGCTGGTCATGCGGCTCAACTGCCGAGGATGTAGTTGATGCCGAGGCATCCCGCGCAGCACAACACAACAAAAAGAAAAACGATGCCGCACGCGACGGCACCCTTTGCCGCGTAGTTGATGATCGGCTCTCGGGGCTCAAGATCTTCTTGCAGACTGTCGTCTGCGAATTCGCTGTCCATCTTGGCTGCTCTCTGTGAAATTGCGGTTGGCCGGGAAAACCGGCAAGCTGACACCTGTCAGTATACTGGCTGGAGCCTCAGATGAGCAATAGCCAGGCGGCAGGTGGCGTCATCTCTTAATCCCAGCTACAATAGAGAGGCAATTAACGCCGGAGTGTCAGGGAGCCATGCAAGAATACAAGACAAAGAAATCAACAAGAATTCTGATTATCATTATTGCCATTGTTATGGCCGGCGGCTTTTTAGGCACGTACGTGCTCATGATCATGACCCAGCAGGAGCAAAGCGATCCGAAAGCCCTGCAGTCACAACAAGAACGACTATTAAAAGAATCACAGAAGGGACAGACCGTGGATCCAAACGCATATAAAGTAGAAGGCCCAGTAAAAGAGCTACAGATTATCGACAAAAAGCAGGGGACTGGCGTAGAAGTAAAGCCAAGCGACGTTGTGCGCGTCCATTATAAAGGCACCTTCGCTAAAGACGGTACCAAATTCGACAGCAGCTATGACCGTGGCGAACCAGCAACATTCGCAGTCGCTGAAGTTATTGAAGGCTGGCAAAAAGGCATTCCAGGCATGAAGGTCGGCGGAGAGCGCCGCCTGGTAATTCCTGCAGCCATGGCATACGGCGAAACTGGCAATAGGGGCATTCCACCAAACACTGACCTTGTTTTCGAAGTTGAACTGCTCGCCATTGTAAACCCTGGCCAATAATCCAAAAAGTACAACATATAGCGTATTGCATAAGCGATATGACGCTAGATATACTAGATTCAGTCTCTTTTGGAGGGGGAAGAAATGTCAAAAACAGTAACTATCTACACGACCAATACCTGCGCGTACTGCGAAATGGTCAAAAAATTCTTAAATGGCAAAGGTGTCGGGTACACCGTTGTTAACATGGACGAAGAGCCTACCGAAGTGCGCCAAAAGGTAATCGAGATGAGCGGTGCTATGACAGTGCCAATTGTTGTGGTGGCCGACGAGGCCGATGAAACTGCGCCAAAGAACATCACAGTTGGCTGGAATCCGGCTAAATTGGCTGCGGCCGTACAGGGTTTGGCTGCGTAATGGCCGCTCACGAACAACACGACGTTGTTATGATTGGCGCCGGGCCATCGGCGCTCGCAGCGGCTGTGTATACAACCCGTGAAGACATCGATACGGTACTCTACGAAAAGGGCGTTATTGGCGGCCTGGCTGCCATTACAGATTGGGTAGACAACTACCCTGGTTTTGTAAAAGGTATAAGCGGGCTTGAGCTCGCGCAGGCGCTGGAAGGCCAGGCTGAGCGCTTCGGCGCGAACATCCGCCTTGGTGAGGTCACGAATATTGTCGACGAAGGCGCCCTCAAACGCCTCGAAACAAGTGATGGCACTATTTGGGCGAAAACAGTCCTTATAGCCACCGGCTCCGATTATAAAAAGATCGGCGTGCCCGGCGAAAAAGAATATTACGGCCGCGGCGTACACTACTGTGCTACTTGCGACGGCGCATTTTATCGCGACAGAAAATTAGCTGTCATTGGCGGCGGCAACTCGGCTGTTCAGGAAGCGTTGTTTTTGCTCCGTTTTGCCACTCACATTGATTTGTTGGTCCGCAGCGAGGTGAAGGCCTCCGAGATTCTGCAGCACGAGCTGGATAAGCGGGTAAAAGAAGGCAAGATCACCATTCATAAAGGTGTCTCGACCACAGAGATCGCCGGCATCGACAACATGGTGACAACTGTTAAAGCAACACAAAACGGCAAAGCGGTAGAATACACCGTAGACGGTGTATTTGTGTTTGTCGGTTTACTGCCGAATACTGATTTTCTTAAGGCGACTGAGGTCCGGCTGGACGAGCGCGGCTTCATTCTTACTGATCACAGCCTGCAAACAAACATGCCTGGCGTGTTTGCCTCTGGCGATGTTCGCTCTGGGGCCACCATGCAGATCGCCAGCGCTGTGGGCGAGGGCGCAACGGCGGCGCTCAAGATACGTGAATTCCTCGAGATGCAAGAACGCCACGGCATTATGCCGCTTGGCGAATTGGCCGAGACACAGGCGTCCTAGCCTCGCAGGTCCTGAAGTTTATCGGGACGGTTCGTAACAATTGCCTGAACGCCTCTATCCATGAGGCGTTTGGCTCTTTTGTGGGTGTTTACGGTATAGGCATAGACCATAAGCTCGCGCAGTTCTGCCTGGTGGATGGCGCGGAGTGGCAACCGGCGGTGATGAAAACCAACGGCCTGGACGCGCAAGCCCCTGAGGCGCAGGAACTTATAAGGATGCGCCAAATGGAGCAGCGCGAGTGGAATCTTGCTATTTAAGCGGTGTATCTCGCGCAGCCGGTTTACACGAAACGCGCTGACCATGAAATCTGTGTAGCTGGCGCCGTTTTTAACCTGGCGCTCAATATTTTGCACCACAGCTTCGGCGCAGCCACGCGATTTTATCTCGACATTAAGTTTCGCCTGGTTGCCAACAGCGTTAAACGCCTCGGCAATAGTATGCATGGCGTTGCCGCCTTTTAGCTTAACGCTTTTCAGCTTTGCGTAATCTGTTCGAGAGACGATATGCAGGCGCTTGCCCGTCCGCAAGGTGTGCGGATCGTGGCTTAAGACGACGCGGCCGTCTTTGGTGGTGCGCACATCTATTTCGATCCAGTCGACGCCGGCATTAATGGCGGCCTTAAAACTGTCCCGAGTATTCTCGGGAGCCAGGCCAGCCGCACCCCGATGGCCAATAATTTGCATAAGCTTAGTGTACTACAAGTTTCAAAAATGTGATGATGCCGGTCCGGCAGAACGTGTACTCCCTGTTCTGCCGGACCGGCGGTGGTCACGCTGCGGGCTCGGCCTTTGCCGCTGCGTGAGCATCGAGCGCCCTGCGGGTGAGTGTTGCGACGTGGCGCGAGGCCCGTCCTTCATCCCTGGCGTCGAAGACCCACCTGTCTCCGGCGCGCACCTGCATGATCATGCGGTAGGTGACGCCGTCTTCTTCCACGATGCCCATGAGGGTCGAGCGGTCGCTGCCGCGGTATGTCCGGATGCCATCTTGCTCCCGAAGGTAGATGTAGATGACGCCGTCCACGACCGGGCGGTCGGTGGCTCGGATCTCATTCAGCTCGGCAGTGTCGAGCTGAACTACAATGCTGGTCATGTTCGCCTCCAGATAGCGCTCGTGGTGTCAAAGGATTATAAAATAAAACACTATTCCGCACAAACATTATTTCCTCATCTACAGATGTGATACACTAATTTCGAAACTAGCAACATAGAAAAGGAGATAGACATGGCTGATTTTAACCAAGTCCTCACCCCTGGCGACATCACAAACGGTGTCCTTAATACTGTTATCGAAATTCCTGAAGGCTCTTTCCTGAAGGTTGAATGGGACCGCAAGCGCGCCGCATTTATGCTGGACCGCGTTGAGCCAAGCATTTTTGCTAAGCCGTGTAACTACGGGTTTATTCCTCAGACATTGGATGACGACGGCGACGAGCTCGACACGCTTGTTGTATGCGACGAGCCACTGCCAATGGGCGTTTGGCTTGAGGCCCGCATTCTTGGCGTTATGAAGTTCGAGGACGACGGCGAGATGGACCACAAGATTGTGGTGGTGCCCGCCGACGACCGCAACACGGGCGACAGCCGCACAACCCTGGACGACCTGGGCGAGCGCTGGAAGCAACAGATTGAGTTCCACTTCAACCACTACAAAGACCTTAAAAAACCCGGCACGACTATTGTGCAGGGTTGGGGCGATGCCGAAGAGGCAAAGGCTGTTATTCAGGAATGTATTGAGCGCTGGAACAACCAGGCTAAATAATAATACGTCTAAAATGAGCGCAGGCCGCCAACTCCGGAGTCCCGGGGCTGGCGGCCTGTTTGCGCACGAACGGTCAGGACTTCGTCCTGAATCCCAGTATCACCCCAGGCCCGATGGGTACGACGAGGCTCAGCGGCAAGGGGGTTGGCGCGTCTGGCTCAGTCTTGGGCACGAGCAGCAGGTGGACGCCGACCAGCCGCTCC
The DNA here is from genome assembly GCA_035280845.1 of Saccharimonadales bacterium (SeqCode). Classification (GTDB taxonomy): domain Bacteria; phylum Patescibacteriota; class Saccharimonadia; order Saccharimonadales; family EFPC-124; genus DASTDY01. The sequence continues at coordinate 48,705 of DATEFB010000017.1, forward strand.
AGCGGAGTGGGCGCGAGTGCGTCACGCTCCTCGTCTTCGATGGCGAAACCGACCCCGTCACTTTGGTCGCGCAGCCGGTCGTTGGGATCGACCAGCTCGGCGGTGTAGAGCGGGTGCTGGCTGACGCTTGAGTGTCGTGAGTCTTTGCCGACGATTTCGTAGACACGATCGCCAATAGTGACCCTGGCAAGATTCTCGACGTCGAGCTTCAAGGGAATCAACTCCTTCGGTAGCTGAATTCGTACAAATTAACTATACCATCAAATAAAAACAAAACAACCTCTTGGCCGACGCGGAATTCTTTGCGTCGGCCAAGAGTGGTCGCTTACATATCGGCAGTGATCAGCCGCTCCAGCGCCACGGCGCTCTGGTGGCGTCGCAGCACGTCTTCCGGGCTGTCGCCGTCGTTGCTGGGGTCGTCGTACCGCGCGGCGAACGTGATGCAGCGGCAGTGCTGGTCGGCGGCGCCGTCAATTCGCACGAGCATGTACTCGGCCTCGCTGCTGAACAGCACGCTGTCGCCGAAGACTTCGATCGCTTCCCAGTACCTGCTTCCGATCGCCATCATGCCTGCCGAAGCTTCCAGGCTCATGCGGCCGTTCATGTAGGCCACTGTGCCCAGAAGTACGGCTGCGGCGCAGCGCCGCAGGTCTCCGAGCGTGCCGGTGAAGCGGCATGATGTCTCTGACACGATCCGAAGGTACGGTTGGACTAACGGTTCCGGGGGCATTACACTCCTCACAACGCAGGTATGTAGCTAGTCCATAATTATACCAGCAAGCATATACGAGGCATTTGCACTGATTGGCAACCTTTACTACAATAGAAGGCAACAAAGCTAACGCTTAAGAAGTGGGGGTTACGGTGAAGACACGGATTGCAATTAACGGGTTCGGGCGAATTGGACGCTGCGCGTTTAAAATTGCGTTTGAGCGCAGCGACGTAGAAGTAGTCGCCATTAACGACCTGACAGATACAAAAACATTGGCGCACCTGTTAAAACACGACAGCTCGTACGGCACGTACCAGCACGATGTTTCGTTCGATGAGGCGGGCATTGTCGTGAATGGCCAACACATTAAAGTACTTGCCGAGAAAGACCCGGCTGCACTTCCTTGGGGCGCGCACGGTGTCGATGTTGTCATTGAATGCACCGGTTTCTTTGTTGACCCTGCGAAGGCACGTGCCCACATTGATCCAGCAGGTGCAAAAAAGGTCATTATTAGTGCTCCTGCCAAAGGTGAGGGCGCTGACACTATTGTGCTTGGTGTAAACGAAGATAAAATCGACTCGTCAACAGATGTTATTAGCAACGCCAGCTGTACAACTAACTGCATCACCCCCGTTGCGGCAGTTGTCGAAAGCCACTTTGGCATCGAAAAAGCCATGATGACCACTGTCCACAGTTACACGGCCAGCCAGCGTTTGCAGGATGCTCCCGCTAAGGACTTGCGTGAAGCCCGGGCTGCAGCCGAAAACATCGTGCCTACAACTACTGGCGCAAGCATTGCTGCTGCCAAAGCGTTACCTGCCCTTGAGGGCATCTTCGGTGGTTTGAGCATCCGCGTTCCCACCCCGGTTGTTAGCCTTGCCGACTTCACCTTTGTGACTAAAAAGAAGGTCACGATTGAAGAGGTGAACGACGTCTTTAAGAAAGCCGCAAAAGAGCCTTACTACCAGGGCATCTTGGGCGTAACCGAAGAAGAACTGGTAAGCTCCGACTTTAAGGGCGACAGCCATTCGGCAACAGTTGACCTTAAGTTGACTCAGGTAACTGGCGGCAACATGTTGAAGGTAATTGCCTGGTACGACAACGAATGGGGCTACAGTAACCGACTTGTCGAGCTGGTAGCCGACGCAGGTAAGGCGCTCCAGAAATGATTGTGTACCTCGGCTCCGACCATGGCGGCTTTTACCTGAAGGAAAAAGTCGAGGCACATCTTGCAAAGGCAGGTGTTACCGTCGAGGACGTAGGCAACAAAGTCCTCGATCCCTCCGATGACTATCCGCAGTTTGCGTTCATGGCTGCAACGAAGGTGCTCGGCAGTACCGACGCCGACCCTCGCGCGATTCTGATTTGTAAAGGCGGCCAGGGTATGGCGATCGCCGCTAACCGAATCCGCGGCATCCGTGCGGTGGTTGTCGCCGATGAAGAAGAGGCTAAGATGTCGCGCAACGACAACGACGCAAACGTACTGTCGCTGCCCTCGCGCGTACTCGAGGAAGACCCTCAGAAGGCCTTTAGTATTATTGACCTTTGGCTCAAGACTCCTTTCTCGAGGGCCGAGCGGCATGTCCGCCGCCTGCGTGAAATCGAAGAGGTGTACGGTTGATGGCAGCTATTGCGCCATGTGTCACCGCTACTGACGCCCATGCTTACCGTGAGCAAATGGCGCGGATTGCTCCGTTCGCCAAGCGGGTGCATGTTGATTTTAGCGACGGCGAGTTCTCGCCCGTCAAACTGGTCAACCCCATCCAGGCATATTGGCCTGAGGGTATGGCCGTTGATCTGCACCTCATGATGAGGGACCCACTGGCTCACCTTGAGACAGTTATTAGCTTGAGCCCACAAATGGTTATTTTGCATGCAGAATCAGAGGGCAATCTGACCAGCGCGCTTTTGCAACTGCGCGCCCTTGGCGTTAAAACCGGTGTGGCACTGCTGCAGCAAACCGCTCCCGAGACCGCCAGGCAACTTATTGGCGAGGCAGACCATGTACTGATATTCAGTGGTGACCTGGGGCATTTTGGTGGCCAGGCCGACCTTGATTTACTGCGTAAGGTTGCGCAGATTCGTGCCATTAACCCCATTGCCGAGATTGGCTGGGACGGCGGTGTGAACCTCGATAACGCGGCACGTCTTGTGCTGGGTGGCGTAGAGGTGCTTAATGTTGGTGGCGGCATTCAGCGCGCAGAAGATCCTCAGGCAACATACGACCAGCTGGTCGACGCCGCCAAAAAGGCACTGCAAGCCTAAATTGCATTAAACGGCCAGGATACCTATAATCATAAGCAATATGGTGCAGTTGACGATTCCTCAGTTGGAGAAAAAAGCCAACGAAATACGGATAGATATTATTAAGATGCTCGAAGCGGCAGGCAGTGGGCATGTTGCTGGTCCGCTGGACTTAACCGACATTTTTACGGCTTTGTATTTCCACATCCTGAAGCACGACCCCAAGGATACGGAATGGCCAGAGCGTGACATTGTTATTTTAAGTAACGGCCACACCGTGCCAGTCCGCTATGCAACCATGGCGCACGCGGGGTACTTCCCCAAAGAAGAGCTAAAAACGCTCCGCAAGTTCGGCACGCGCCTGCAAGGCCACCCAGAGCGATTGCGCTTGCCAGGTATGGAAACAACCTCAGGACCATTGGGTAGTGGCCTAAGCCAGGCCGCCGGCATGGCTAAAGCTCTCCAGATTAATAAAGACGACCACCGCTGGGTCTATTGCATAACCAGCGACGGCGAAATGAACGAGGGCAACTACTGGGAAGGTGTTATGTTTGCGGCAAAATACAAGCTGCACAATATGATTGTCATTGTTGACCGCAACAACATCCAGATCGACGGCAACACCGAGAACGTCATGCCACTCGAGAACCTGCGCGACAAATGGGAGGCGTTTGGCTGGCACGTGCAGGAGATCGATGGCCACAATATGGAGAGCATCATCGATGCCTGCAGTATGGCCCGCGCAATTGTAGAGCGCCCTAGTGTTATTATTGCCCACACTATCCCCGGCAAAGGCGTGCCGTTCATGGAATATGACTACCATTTTCACGGTATGATGCACAACTCGAAAGAGGCAAAAGAAGCCCTTAAGAAGCTGCGCAGTCTGGGCGGCAAAGTTACCGGAGAACACGAATAATGGATATGCACTTAGTTGCCAACATTGGCGCCGACGACATAAAACAGGAATCAAACCGAAAAGGGTTTGGCCGAGGACTACTGCAAGCGGGCAAAGATGACGAGAACGTGGTGGCGCTGTGTGCCGACCTTACTGAATCAACGCAGATCAGCCTCTTTGCTGAAGCGTTTCCAGAGCGTTTTGTAGAAGTGGGTGTGGCTGAGCAGAACCTTGTCACTGTTGGCAGTGGTATGGCCGCAATGGGAAAGGTGCCATTCGTGAGCAGTTATGCCGCCTTCTGCCCTGGTCGTTGCTGGGAGCAGATCCGCACAACCATCGCCCTGAACGACCGCCCGGTTAAAATTGTTGGTTCGCATGCCGGCGTAAGCGTTGGCCCCGACGGTGCTACGCACCAGATGCTCGAAGATATTGCCCTTATGCGCGCCCTACCGAACATGGTGGTCGTTGCGCCAGGAGACAGCGTTGAGGCCGAAAAAGCCACGCGGGCTCTGGCCGCAAACGGCAAGCCAAGCTACCTGCGACTTTCGCGGGCAGATTCTGCAGTATTTACAACCGCCGACACGCCGTTCGAGATCGGCAAGGCGTACGTGCTGCGCGAAGGCACGGACCTTGCCATCATGGCAACCGGCCCTATGACCTACCAGGCGCTGGTCGCCGCCGATCTTCTTGCACTGTCGAACGTGCACGCCGAAGTTGTGCACGTGCCAACTATTAAGCCGCTCGACATGGAAACGATTTTGGGCACCGCCCGAAAGTGTGGTCGCGTTATTACCCTCGAAGAAGCACAGATCGCAGGAGGGTTTGGTGGCGCTATCGCCGAGCTGCTCAGCGAACAGCTGCCAATGCCATTATTGCGACTGGGTATGTTCGACCGTTTTGGCGAATCAGGCGAGCCGGCCGAACTACTCGAACATTTTGGCCTGACCGGTACACACGTTGCCACCCAGGCGCACGAATGGATCTCGCACGTTCCCCAATATCACCGCTAAAGGATAACCATGGACGAGATACACCAGCAGCCCTCACCGCCACCTTTGCAGTACAACCGCAGTAAATCGCTGGCGATTGCCGTTGTTGTATCGGCAGTATTTTTACTGGCGGCCGCAGGTATTTGTGTCTGGCTGCTTATGCGCCCTGCGGGCACGGCGACCATCGAGCAAAAACCGACAGGCGATGGCAGCGAGAGCGTTAAGACGTTGGAATGGACATCACCCGACAGCCTGGCTGGCACCTATGCCCGTCGCGAACAAAACACCAAGGCGGTTAAGACGACGTATTATTTTGATGCTGTGGCAAGTTGCGGCCTAACGACAAATGTGCAGTCTATGGTCGCTGGCAAAACGCCCAGGGACGTTGTGCTCGAGGCAGCTCAAGGCGCGCAGGCATACGGCATTGCCACAACTGGTTCGACTGACGCCGACGTGCATAAGATTAAAGATGCCGACGGCAGCCACACGTATGATTTTAAGTCCGTCCAGCTGGAGCAAACCGTCAACGTCGCCGGTGTGCCGTATAACGCCCAGCGTACTATCGTGGCCTACAAGCAGTTCGGTACGCTCGTGGCGAGCGTTGGCTACTCGTGCAAGGCTGACTCCTGGGACGCTAAAAAAACCGAGCTGCAAGCTGCGGCCAATTCATTTATTGTGAAGACGACAAAATAGGAGGCAAGGTGGGTGTAACAATTCGACAAATCAGAGACAACTGCGTACGGGCACGGCACCTTATGCACCGCAGCCGGACGCAGCACTTTGCTGTTGGCGCGTTTAATATTGATAACCAGGAAACTCTCATTGCGGTGTGCCGCGCGGCGCAATCCCAAAAGTCGCCTGTTCTGGTAGAGGTAAGTGACGGTGAAGTGAAGGCACTTGGCCTCGACAACATCCGTGACATGGTAGATAACTATAAGCGCGAATATGGCGTTGAGATGTACGTGAACCTGGACCACAGCCCTACGGTCGAAGACGCCAAACGTGGCATAGACGCTGGCTTTGAATTTATTCACATCGATGTCAGCCAGGCACGGCACGATGCCACCGACGAAGAGATCGTTAATGCCACAAAAGAGGTCGTGGAGTACGCAAAAATCACGGGAGCATTGGTAGAAAGCGAGCCTCACTACTTTGGAGGCAGCTCGAATGTCCACACCGAAGATATAGATTACGATGAAATTAGGAAAACATTCAGCACGCCAGAAGGCGCCAGGCATTTTGTAGATGCAACCGGCATCGACACATTTGCGGCGGCGATCGGCAACCTGCACGGTAAGTATCCAGTACCAAAGCAGCTCGATTTAGAGCTGTTGCAGCGTATCCGCGAAGCCATCGACTGCCAAATCAGCCTGCACGGCGGCAGCGGCACGCCAGGCCATTACTTTAAAGAAGCTGCCAAGATCGGTGTCAGCAAAATCAACATCAACTCAGATATGCGGTTTGTATTCCGTACCACCCTCGAGAAAGTGCTCGCCGACAACCCCGACGAATATGCCGTCGTAAAGCTTATGCCAACAGTCTACGAGGCTGTACAAAAGATCGTCGAAGAAAAGATCGAAACGTTCGGTTCTGCCGGAAAAGCTATTCTTTAGGATTGGTGTATGCAAGCCAGGCTTGTTGCAACATGGGCCGGTCAGCAAACGGCTCTTGTATGTGCAGCTCGTCGCTATCCTGATCGGTGTCCACTACAACCATAGTGCGGAGTACGGCAAGCGCGGTTCGTTCTGGCACGGTCCATTGTTCGTGCATGGCATCTAAATCGAAAATTGGCGACATGAGCGTTTCGTTGACGCGTCGCATCGCGAACTCGCCCTCGGGGTCATCAGGGTGCGCACAGTCTTTTACATATTCGTCGAGTTCGTCTATGCGGAGGCGCATTTGCAGCACCATGCCAAGGCGGTTGGGGATACGGCCGCTGCTCAAAGCCTGGTAAATGCCCACCATGGTTTTAAAGGCCTCCTGGGGTGATACCCATGTGCCGTCGAGTAAGCGGGCCTGTTCGGTCGTGCGCTCGTGTTCAATCACAGTACTGTAAGGATACCAGCCTCTCGTGCAAGTACAAGCATAAGTGCTATACTGGCCGTAATGAGCAGTGATTTAAAGATGCTTGCCATCGGTGCGGCAACACAGGATGTCTTTTTGCAGGGCGGCACTGTTTTTAAGCCAACCCTTGAAGACGGCGTTAGTTACGAGCATCTGCCCCTGGGCGCAAAGCTGAGTGTCGACGACATGGTATTTGCTACTGGGGGCAACGCGTTAAACGCTGCCACAACGTTTGCCCGACAGGGTATGCAGACGTATTTTATGGGGGTTGTTGGCACTGAGCCAGCAGGGGAAGTTGTTATGCGGACCCTCGACGAAGAAGAGATTGATACCCGATATGTCCGCCAGTCTGACGCCTACCGTACCAGCTACAGTACTGTACTGCTGGCGCCAACGGGTGAGCGCACGATTTTAACCTACCATGGCAGTAAGTTGCTGCCAGACGGTTCTAATATTACGCTTGAGGCTGTGGCCGAAGCTGATTGGCTGTACTTGTCTTCTGTTGATTCAATGGAACTCCTCGAAAAGATTGTCAGTGTAGCCGCCAAACATGGCACCAAGGTTGCAATTAACCCTTCTGGTCGCGAGCTGGCCCAGGCCGATAAGCTACGTTCCATTTTAGATGACGTTGCCGTGTTACTGACCAACAAGGAAGAAATGGCCCAAATTGTAGATGGCAAGACTACCGAAGAGTTGCTTCGCCGCGCCGCCCATATTACCGAAACGGTTGTTATTTCCGATGGCCCGAACGGTGTGCTCGCCACCGATGGCAAAAAGCTTGTGAAGGCGGGTATGTACGAAGATGTAAAAGTCATCAGCCGTCTGGGCGCTGGCGATGCTTTTGGTTCGGGGTTCGTTGCGGCATACGCCCAGGCCAAACCGCTCGAAGAAGCAGTGACGTTTGCCAGTGCAAATGCAACCTCAGTCGTGCAACACATTGGCGCAACTGTGGGTATTCTGCACAAACACGCCGCAATACATTCTATGCCTCTCGAAGTCACCGACCTGTAGGCAAGAAGCTTATGCTACTATAGAAGTAATATGTCATTTTTACGCGATCTTCTGAATGCAAAGGAACCGCTCTTTAGCCAGGCCTTAAAGCAGCTAGAGCAAGCCAGCCACCAACCTGGCGCCGACGCCAAATTAATTGGCGATATCCACCAAAAAGCTACGACGGCTATGCGCGCCCTGGGTCTGGACGAAAAAGACACCACTGGTCCCGAGCTCTACCATGCACTGAACGCTAAAATCAAAGAGCACGACGAGCATTTGGCAAAAAGCATTGGTGGCAGTTACAACCAAACTGTCCAAGAGCTATTGCCACTTATGAAAGAGGCCGCCGAAAAAGTGAAAGTCCCGCGCGGTTGTTGGGTTCTTAAAAAAAGTGTCGCCAAAGATATGTTGCGTCAGATGCCGCCTCAGAACATCATGAAAATGCTGGGCTACCGTTCGATCGACAGTATGCTCAAGCGCGAGAACCTGGCCGAGATTTATGGGGCACTGCGTTTTGCCGAAGACCCAGCATGGTTGAACAGCTTTAACGAAAAGTACAAAACACTTCAGCCTAGCGATTTTGAAACGCGCAAAATCGAAATTGTCATTATGCCGCGCGACCGGTGGGGTGATATTGCCGAGCACTTTATCGAGAAGAAGCGCCATAACATTACGCACTTAAAAGAGCTGGGTGTCATTTTAATGCTGCCCGTGAAGGCCGATACGCTGCCTGGTATTACCGTGTGGGTGATGTCGCTATTATTCCATTACACGAACGAAATCCGTCTGTACAGCGCCTATTTTAAGCTGCAACAAGTCAAAAAGGATTTTGGTGAGATTTTAAGCCACACGCTCATTGCCGATCCCGACTTAGGGCCGGTCATGGCTGGCCAGAACATCCACTGGCGTGTTATTCAGCGCTATTTTGGTAAGCTCGAGACAGAAGTCCACCCAGAGATTTTTGAGCCGCACGTCCAGCCCGAAGACCTGCACTGGCGCCGCGCCGAAGAAGTGCTCTACGACATTGACCCTGAGCTTGAATTCTGGCGTGACCTCGATTATGTCGGGCTTATGTTCGAGGACCGTCCGCTGCCATTTAACATGATGGACGTTGCCGCCAGCTATTGTAACAACACGCCCTACGAAAAGCGCACTATTTACCATTTCCGAGAGAGTCTGTGGAACGAGGTCTTTATGCGCTACATGGGGCAAAAAACGCTCCAGGACCAGGTTCTTAAACAGCTCGACAACGAGATGATTGCCCCCGAGAGACTCGGTAAGGTAAAGTAAAAGCATGAGCAAGTACCAAATCTGTGTGTCCGGAGCCGCTGCCGGTGAAACTGTTGAAACCTCGCACTTGCTGGCGTATGCCTTGGGCGCTGCAATCGCAAAAGCTGGCCATACACTCACTACTGGCGCTACCGTTGGATTGCCACAGTATGCAGCCCGGGGCGCGAAAGACAACGGCGGTTTGTCGATCGGATTCTCGCCCGCCAGCACCATACGCGAGCACGTTAAGTCCTACCGACTGCCCGTAAAAGAATTTGATTACATTAACTTTACGAACATGGATTACGTAGGGCGTGACGTCTATTTGGTTCGCTCCAGCGATGCCGTTATAACCGTTGGTGGCCGTATGGGCAGCTTGCACGAATTCGTTACAGCGATTGAAGGCCATGAATTCTGCGCCGTGCTACTAGGTAGCGGTGGTCTGGCTGACTTTATTCCGACAATTGTCGATCGTTTGCCGGTTCCGGCTGGCACTAAGATTATTTACGATACCGACCCGGAGCGCCTGGTGAAGCAAGTCATTGAGGTACTCGACGAAAAATACGCCGATATTAAAGATGCGATTGAAAGTCTCGAGAAGCGCCCCAAAAAGACTGGGCGCGGCTAAAAAAACACCAGCGGTTGCTGGTGTTTTTGATTGCGGGTAGGGGTGGCGGGGGCCCGAGTATAAGACCCCCGCCTGCGCCGTAGCGCGGTTGTGCGTCAGCCCTGGGCGGTTGCCGGGGTGTTCAGGTTATGCTCCTCCATCAGCTTGATGAAGGTCGGGTAGTCGAGCAGCTCCTCGGCAGCGAAGGCCTCGGGGAGCGTGTCATGCACCACCCCTTCCGGGTTGGTGTAGGACGTGACGACGAAGCCGTTCTTGGCCTCCACCAGTGTGGCCGCGCCGCTCTCGTCGCCGATGTGCACGACGATCTCGACCGTCAGCTTGTCGTCCTCGGTGATGTCGAGCACGGTGTCATCTGTGAACGGCCATTCGGCCACGCGCAGGTTCTCGATGAACTCCGCCTCTTCACGGACTTCGCCGATGGTGCGCGGTTCGTCCAGCTCCGCGCTCAGTGCCTTCGGGCCGTCAATACTGGGGAAGCCGGGAACGATGCCGCTGAGCAGCTTGGTGAGCTGTGCCACGGCGGCCTGTGGGTCGTCCGTGTCGAGGCTGAGCCGCCGAACGACGGTGGTGCGCCTCAGCTTGCGAAGCAGGGCGACAGCCGACGTTGTTGCGCCGCCTACCACGACTGCGGCAAGCAGGAGCTTGGTGCCTTTTCGCATCTGTTTCCTCGATCCATCGGTGGGTGATGCTGCGCACATGACGCCCATACTTTATATACCAGTATTGCCAATAAAACAAATCACCAGCCGAATGACTGGTGGCAGTGATTGGATTGGACGGCCGGAGCCCTCGTAATGAGGACCCCGACCTAGCGCCCGGTCGTGAAGTGCTGCGTCGTCAGCCGGCGACGGCGGGCGTGCGCAGCAGGGTGGAGACGGTGTTCTGACTGGTGATCCGCTGCTGGGCGGACTCGGGGAGCGGCCTGCGGGTGCCGTCGGCCTCGACGAGGCTCTGGGAGACCCAGCCCTCGCGACCGAAGACGGCTCCCACGTAGCGGTCACCGTCGCCGGGGATGTCGGCCCCGAGCGCCGGCTTGCGGCCCACGCGGGCCAGGCGGAACTGGGCGCCGTCCGGCTGGATGCCGGCCGCGGCCAGGCTCTTGCGGGCGTCGTCCATGTGCCCGTCGAGCCGACGCTTGCCGGCACGGACCGCGACGGCACCGACTCCGGCGCCGACGGCGATTCCGAGGAACAGAAGTTTCCGATTCACGTGTTACTCCAGTTTCGTGCGTGCGCAGATGCGCTTTGAACGGTTTGGAAAAGGCGCTGGCGGCCATTATATCAAAGTTTTGTCAAAATCATGAAATCGCTACAAATGGAGAGGCGGGCCCACGATGGGGCCCGCCGTTGTGCTGTCTCCGAGCTGACTGTGGTCAGCCTGTCTGTTCGGGTGCGAAGCAGGGGAACGACGACCGGTACTGTGCCAGGTAGTCGTACACCTGGGCGCGGGTCGGGTGCGACCGGCCGAAGGGCTGGCGGTCGCGGCCCGGCTGGGTGGCGTCGATGCCGTCGGGGTCGTCCCCGATTTGCACCTCGTCGAACTTGTAGAACTTGACCACCTCCACGCCGCCGCTGAACACGGGCTCAGCCAAGGCGGTGGTGCCGTCGCGCTCCAGTTCGATGGGGCAGTTGCCCACCCTGGTGGTGGCGTCGATCTCCTCGCTGTCGCCCTGTTCGGTCTTCCAGCCCACCTGAAGCGTTGCGTCGTCGGTGAAGCCGGCGGCCACGAGGTCGCGACGGAACTCGTCCACAGCTTCGGCGCGGTCCCGCTCCTGGCCGGCGTTGTAGGCGCGTACTCCGGCGATGATGCCGAACGTAGCGCCTGCCGCCAACCCCAGAACGAGCAGGGTGATCAGTGCGCGTTTGACGGGTTTGGGCATTGCAAACTCCCGAGTGAGTGTGTGGTGTGAGCAGCACACAAATTATACAACTTTATTTATAAAAGTAAAATGGCTAACAAAAAAACGCCCTAAGGCGCGTCATTTCGGGGGAGGTGCGGGCCCTTGCGGGCCCGCGGTGGTGCTGTCCTCCGATGTGCGGGGTGGCGCTGGTGACTTCGGTCAGTTCTTCGCGGCGTTGGCGGCGAAGCACCGGGTGAAGTTGTTGGCGGCGAGGTAGTCGTAGACCTGCTCGCGGGACGGGTTCGGCGTCGTGAACTTGGCGCGGTTGCCCTCGCCGTCCTCCACGTCGACACCGTCGTCGTCGGAGCCGTCGTTGACCTCGTCGAACTTGTAGGCGCGGACGCCCGGCTTCCCGTTCACGACGGGGGCGCGGTCGTAGGCCGCGTCCTCGGTGCGCTCCAGCTCCAGGCGGCAGCCGCCCACGGTGGCGACGGCGTCCAGCTCGGACTCGGTCTTGGACGTCTTGCACGTACCGTTCTTGTTCTTCTTGGTGCAGGTCGTCTCGTCCTTCCACTCGGCGTCGGCGTTGAAGCCGGCGTCGCGGAGGTCGCGCTCGAACTGCGCCTCGGCGGCGTTGCGGCCGCGGAAGTGGTCGTAGATGGCGTAGCCGATGCCGCCCACGCAGAGCAGGGCGACGACGACGACCACGACCACGACCAGGACGGGGGAACGACGCTGGGACATGATGCACTCCTCGAGTGATCGGAATGGGTACAGCGTGCATATAATACAATGTTAACAAACAAAATGCAATAGTTTTATGTCATCAAAAATGGAAGAGCGGGCCCGAAGGCCCGCAGTGTTATCTCCCGTCTGTTGGTTACGGCTTGCATGGAGAGCCGTTTTTCTTGAGGTGCGCCTGTACCTCGGCGGGTGATGGATTGGCGGTGTTGAGGGCATATTTCACCATCTTGCCACCTTGTTTCACCTCATCGAGCTTGTACTTCACCGCTGTGCCCGAAGGCATGGCTGGCGCAACTTGCTGCGCCGGCGAGAGCACACCGACGATCCACTTTATGCCGACGGTGCATGACCCTACCTCACCGGTCGCTTCGACCTTGAACTTGCCACCTTCGACGGCCGTTGTTGCCTGGAAACCCTCGTAGCCGCGTGCCTTGAGTGCATTCAGCAGGGCGCCCTTGTATGCCTCGCCTCCGGCAGCAGGTGCTTCGGTAGGCGCGCTAGAAGGGGGCGGGACAGAGGTGGCGCAATACGCCAGCGCGAACGACAAAAGGCCGAGCGCCAGGAAGGCCAACAGCCCCGTTCCCAACAGGCTCAAAAGATGTCTGAGCTGCTTCTTCATGTGCAACCCTTCTTTGTGCCAGGGATAACGCTAGCTATTCTAAATAAACCCTACCACCTGTCAAGGTGCGGAATGGTACAATAATAGGGATGTCTCAAGAATTTAAACTCGTTACCAAATACCAGCCGACCGGCGACCAACCTTCGGCGATTGCCCAGCTTGTTGAAGGG
>DATEFB010000018.1:0-6377 GCA_035280845.1 Saccharimonadales bacterium (SeqCode)
TTTAAAGATGTCCTGCACGCGCAGAGCCAAAACCCACCTGCCAACGACGAGCGCATTGCCGCCTATGCCGAGGCTGTTTCGCAGGGTTTAGAAGCGCCTGGTCCGGTGCGCGATTTTTTTGGCGAGCTTTTAAGCATTCGGCACGATATTGGCTCGTCGCACCTGGCGACAAAAACGTTACGCGCCGCTCAGAAGCAACTGTACGGCCACCATCCCGATTACCCGCGGGGGTTCTTAACGGCAGGCCAATGGCAGGAAGGGCTGGATTGGATTTTCGATGACCACGACAGGGCAGGCGATTTCACGGTAGATATTTGGGCAAGGCCGCTGCAAAGCAATGTCTCGGACCGCTACAAAAGCCTGAAGGCGTTCGGGGCGATCGCACGCAACTTTGGGCGCGTCGGCATATTTAGCGTCATGGACGTAGGCTGCAGCCAGAACGCTGGCCTGAACCATCTGGCGAGCGGCGTCAGTTTTGGCATGCCCTCAGTCATCCGCCCTGAATCGCAGGCACACCAGCCCAGCCTGCGGCACACGGCCGCGTTCCACCGGGCTCTCGCCGAAGAGCTGCCACTCGGCCACAGTGTTGGCATCGACACCTACGACCCGCTCGATGCCCGCAGCTGGGCCTGGTCGTGCTCGTTCTATCCGAGCGAACTGCTTAACGAAGAGCGTGTAGCGCTATTCGACGCGCTCATCCGGGCAAAGTACGATGCCGTCGACTTTTTTCAGGGCAACTTTGCAGATTTTGACACCGCCCGTTTTGCACATCTGCACGGCAAGCAGGATTTCAATATCGTCAACTTCTCGACAGTGCTGTACCAGGCAGATGAAGCCGACCGCAGTGCCATGCTCACCGCTGCCAGTAATTATGCGCAGGAATTCGTGGTGGTGCAGGATTTTCTTCAGATTGATCCCGACAATCCAACTAAACTGCAGTTCCGCGAAAACTGGCAGGACGACCCATTTCCATACCGCTTTGTGGTGCGCGACATGCACGAAGACACGGGCGCATGGCACGAAGTGTTCAAATGGCGCGACGGCCGTTGCCGCGAGCTGGCTATTGGCATGGGCCGCATTGCAGTAGGGGAAGGCTACAAGGCATCAGTCTGGGCGGGACTAGATACACTCGCCGATTAGCGGACAAAGTAAGTGACGGTCACCGAGTACGAAAGGTCGTTCTCGCCAGGCTGCACAGTGAGTTTTTGGATTTCGGCAGATGACGCGGCAGTGTCGTAACCACGGCCAAAGGGTACAATGCCACCAAAGCCAGAACCGTCATTCACGCTTTTTACCGCTCCCAGCCCAAAGCCCAGGTTCTTGGCTGATTGCTCTGCCTTGGAACGAGCGTCTTTTGTGGCTTCATCGCGGGCTTTGCTTTCGAGCTCTTTACGCCTGGCGTCACTAAAAGCGGCTTGTGGCGAGACAGCGCCAGTTGGCGTTGTGGTCACAAGGTAGTCCTGCACCTTCTGCGCCAGGTCTTTGTTGTCTACCGTCACCGTTAGGCGCAGCGTGTAAACGGGTGTCGATTTGTCGTTGTCACGGTACACAGGGTAGTCATAGCCGTCGGAGTTGGTCTTTATATTGGCATCCTGCACGCCCAAGGCTTTGACTTTACTTACCAACTCATCACTCTTTTTGGTCAGGTCGCTCAGTGCAGTCTGCTTGTTCGTGTTTTTAAAATCATAGGCTGGGGTAAACACAAACTCGTCGGGCGCTGCTTTTAGGGTCGACTGCCCGGTTACCACAATAGTGCGGTCGGCGTCTTTTACTTCCCAGGGCCGCCACATGGCGAACATGCCCAGGATCACAAGGGCCAAAACAGCAATCACCACCCGAAGATCCAGGCTGAATTGCACTTTATTTTGATTAGGGTCTACTTTTGGAGTTTCCATATTACTGCTTCCGCTTATACGACAATCATACCAGTTTTATCAGCTGAATAATCGCTTTATAAGGTTGACATATGCATTAATAAAATGCGATAACAAGAGTAGTTAAGAAGTGGTTAAGCAAGAAATAGGGTATATGCGTATGCGGCGAATTATAAGTTTAGTATTTGGTGTGTGTGCCGTCGCGATTGGCGCGGGATTCGTCGCCACCGTTGTTAAAGCCGGCACGCTGCCGAACACACAGACGCCGCCAGGGTTCTCGCTGACAAGTGTTGCAGAGGGTCTCTACATTCCAACAGCAGCCCAGTTTGCGCCAGATGGCCGCATTTTTGTGGCTCAAAAAAATGGCATCGTAAAGATTGTTAAAAATGGCCAGGTGCTCGCCGAACCGTTTTATAGCACGCCAAAAGTGAATGACTATGCCGACCGTGGATTGCTTGGCATGGCGCTCGACCCCAACTTTGCCACTAATAAATACGTATACTTATTGTTCACCTACGAAAATAATGCCGCCGACTATGAAGGCCGCAAGACAGGCCGCATTCTACGCGTCACGGCCAACGGTGACACAATGCAGGCGGGCAGTGAATATGTCGTGCTAGGCCAGCACGTAGGCACTGCTGCCCAGCCCTCGTGCGAAGACGTGCCGGTTACTACTAACTGTATCGCTGCCGACGGCTTGTCGCACGGACCGGATACACTCCTGTTTGGACCTGACGGTAAGTTATATGCCTCAATCGGGGAGTCATCTAACTACGAACAAATTGACCAAAAAGCCTTCCGCGCACAGAACCTCGATAGTTTTTCGGGCAAAATCCTGCGTATTAACCCAGACGGCACCGGCCCGGCCGACAACCCGTTCTACACAGGTAACCCAAACGACAACAAGTCCAAAGTGTACGCCTACGGCATGCGCAACCCGTTCCGCCTGAGCATCCGCCCAACCGACGGCAAAGTGCTGGTGGGTGATGTAGGCTGGAACCTGCACGAAGAAATTAACGTCGTAAACCCAGGCGCCAACCTGGGCTGGCCCTGCCATGAAGGCAACGTACAGCAAACCGAAGTCGGTGGCGGCACACAAGCCTACAAAGACCAGCCATACTGCCAAAACCTATATGCTAACCCACCGGCCAACCTGACATTCCCAATCCATGCCTACCCACACCCACCGGGCAGCGCGATTGTGGGTGGCGTCTTTTACACCGGCACAAACTATCCGGCCGACTACCAAAACCGCTACTTCTTTGGCGATTACGTAAAAAGTCAAATTAACACCTTTAAGCTAGATGCCAACAACCAGGTTGCAGCTGGCAGTTACCAGCAATTTGCAGTCAACGCCGAGGGGCCAGTGCAGTTCTTTACCGGACCCGATGGTGACGTGTATTACGTATCAATTTTGCAGGGTGCGATCTTCCACGTTAAATACTCCACGACCAACCAGGCACCGACTGCCGTTGCCGATGCCGACAAAAAATTTGGCCCAACGCCACTGACCGTCGCCTTTACTTCGGCCGGTAGCGCAGACCCCGAAAACGACGTATTAACTTACGCCTGGGACTTTGGTGATGGCACACCTGTTTCGAACGAGGCCAACCCAACGCACGTATATACCGCTAACGGCGCGTTCACCGCAGTGCTAACTGTGACCGATCCGTTTGGCAACCAGGACACCGAGAACGTGGTTATTAAGGCGGGTCAGAGTGCCCCGACCTTAACCATTAGCGCACCAGCCGACATGACAACCGCCAGCGCCGGGCAGGTGATTCCTTTTGCAGGCTCCGCACAAGACGAGCAAGACGGCGCGCTAACGCCCGACAAACTTAAGTGGACGCTTACCATCCACCATTGTCCGTTGGACTCCTGCCACGTGCATTCACTGCTTACATACACCGGCGCAAACAGCCAGTTCACGTTCCCGGCGCACGATGGACCGTTTTACATTCAGGTAACACTGAGCGCTACCAACAGCGCTGACCTCACCTCGACCAAATTTGTAAACGTGTACCCGGTTGGCCAAAAAATAAACCACGCCATGCAGTTTGATGGCGCAAACGACCAGGCCACTGCCGCCAACTCGCAGGATATGAAGTTGCAACAATTTACTGCTGAAGCGATGGTAAAGACGCTCGCCACCGACACCGAGGGCTCCGAAATTATGAGCATGGGCAATAACTGGATGGTCCGCCTTTTGCCCGACGGCAATGTTGATTTTACCTTTAACAGCAACCTGACATGGCAGCATCTGACCACCACTGGCGTGAACATTAAGGACGGCTTATGGCACCATATCGCCGTCACTAAAACGGGCACCACGCTTAAGGTATACATTGACGGCATAAATAAAGGCATGGCCGAGAACGCCGCCACCATTGGATACATATACGGCGACAACTTTATTGTAGGCGCGCACGGCTCGGGCAACGACGCCTACAACTTTAACGGCGCAATAGATGAAGTTCGTGTGTGGTCTGTGCCTCGCACCGACGAGCAGGTTAAGCAGTACCGATCAACCACACTGCCAGCGTCTGGCCTCGCCAACCTTATTACCTACAACAAAGCAGAAGAGGGGAACGGCACAACCGCCGCAGACTCCAGCCTAACGCAGGCGCACGCACTTGCCTTGCAAAACGGCGCGACCTGGACTGCTGGCGCGCCACTGAGCGACCCAGTGCCCACCAACCCGGCTAATCAGCTGACCGACACCTTTACTGGTGCGACTGTCGATGCCAACAAGTGGGTCTTTAGCGGCGCCACAACCCAAACAAAGCAGAACGACACACTGACAGTCACACCAAAAGCCAACGCATCGGGCTATTACGGCCTGACATCTAAAAAAGCGATCGACCTAAGCAGCGATGCCGTGTTCGTTGAAGTACCACAGACAACCGGCAACAATGCCGCCGAAACACAAATAATCCTGGAGCTAAACGGCCCCAACAAGATTATTATGAGCAAAAGTGGCACCACGCTTTCGCTGCGCCACAAGTTGAACGATGTTAGCTACAACACCAGCGTGCCATACGACGCAACCGCAATGCGCTGGTGGAAAATCCGCGAAACAGCTGGCACGGTTTACCTGGAGACCTCGCCAGACGCCACAACTTGGACCGTACAGCGTTCGTTCGAGCGCGCATTCGACCTAAGCAAACTGTACCTGACCCTACGAGCAGGCACTGGATCGAACATTGCCAACCCTGGCGCGGCAGTGTTCGACAACCTGAACATACCCGCAGCACCCAACAACGCAGTTGGTGTAGATGGCAACACCGGCAAAGCCACCGTCAATGGCGGCGGGGCGTTTAACCTGCAAGCCTTCACCGTTGAAACATGGGCGAAGGTACAGGCAACCACGGTGTCCGGCGGCGATATTCTGTCGAATGGTAACAACTACACGCTACGGGCGTTGGCCAACGGCAACCTGATGTTCTCGACCCGCACCGGCACCTCTGCCTGGAAACAACATGTTGTAACTGGCAGCCAAATTAAAGACAACCAGTGGCACCACATTGCCGTTACAAAAGACGCAACAACCGTGAAAGCATATATTGACGGCAATTTGATACAGACGTTTGATACTCCGCAACCAGTCAGTTACACCGGCGGCCCAAACCTGGTTATTGGCCAGCACGGCAATGGCGACCCGGCCTACACCCTCACCGGTCAGGTAGATGAAACCCGTATCTGGAACGTCCCGCGCACTGCGGCCGAAATCGCGGCTAACTGGAACAAAGAACTAAGCCTGCCGCAATCTGGCCTGATTGGCTACTGGCAGTACAACCAAAGTACCGGCACTACCATCAACGATGCAAGTGGCGGCAATCATCCGTTAACCATGACAGCAGGGGCTGCGTGGGTAGCAGGGTTCCCGAAGCAGTAAGCTTATGAGTCTTCGCGGAGCTCTGCTTTAAGGATCGCATAGCTCCAGCCGCCCTCGGTGTATACGTGCATTCCTCCGGTTACTTAGAATCAGTAACTCGCACGCTGACGCTACGCCAAACACCTGGACTTACCGCGGCAGCTGGCTGAGCATCGGTTCTTTGCATATTTATTCCCATAAAATAGCTATCTTTTTTGGCTGTTATTGAGCATGAGCTTGTCTTCTCCAAGGTGCAGGGCGAGCTACCACTCTCTACAGAGTATCCCCCGCTCGCTATCATAGCTTTGGCGAAATCCAACTCCTTCCCGGGCTCAAGAGCCACGATCCACGTCCTAGCCGCCGTGGGGCACTTAACGTCTATACCGCAACCAAAGATGTTGTCGATGAGTCCATTACCCCTAATGTCTGGCTTGTAATTAGCGTCACTCTGCTCAACAGCCTGAGCAGAGCTCATGATTTTATTTTTAACTTCTTCCAATTCATTCACAGTAGCGGCATAGCGTTCACGTAACGGTAGATCTTTGGACAGGAAAACCCCCAAGCCAGCAATGACTACTACAACCAGTAGTATGATTATCAGATTTCTGCGGTTAAATTGCTTAGAGACA
>DATEFB010000019.1:0-59570 GCA_035280845.1 Saccharimonadales bacterium (SeqCode)
TGGCTCGGGCCGACCGCCTTAACCGGCGGTTTTTTCTTTCCCCGAACAACAGGTAAAAATGATACGATAAATAGCAGACTTGTTATCAATCCTAATCTGGAAATTTTCCGCATGAAGCACTCAGTAGAAGAAGTTGTATTAAATAATGGCAGCCGCGGTCTGTTGATCCACATTCCTAACGCGACTGTCGTGAGCTACGACTTCGAGTTCCGCGCCGGTCATGACTACTGCATGAACGACGACATTTACGAAACCCCGCACATTATGGAACACATGGTGCTGGGCGCCAACGAAACCTACCCGAACGCCCGCCAGTTCAACGCCGAACTCGAGAAGAACGGCGCTTACAGCAACGCCAGTACCAGTAGCGCCAGCCTTAAATACGTGGCAGACTGCGCTGATTTTGAATGGGACCGTGTGCTTGATTTGCTGCGCCTAGCAATTACCAAGCCATTATTTTTGCAGACCGAATTCGAATCCGAAACAGGCAACGTTAAAGAAGAGCTTACCGGCTACCTTAGCAACAACGGCCGCGTGCTGTGGCAGCGCATTGGCCAGGCAAGCGGCGAGCACTTTTTTAACGACGACGAGCGACTTAAGACTATGCCTGCCATCAAGCTAAAAGATATTAAAGAACATTATTACCGCACGCACACCAGTGACAACCTACGGTTTATCATCGCTGGCAATTTAAAAGACGAGCGCAAATCGACCATTATTAAAATGCTCGAAAAGTGGGATCTTGCCCGCGGCGAACGTTTTGCATTGGTGCGTGAAGAACTGGTGGGCGCACAGGAGCCAATCCACATCTTGCGCAAAGATGTCGAGAACGTGATTTTTGGTTTGAGCGTGCAAGCCAACTGGCGCCTGCCCGACCACGAGGCCGACGCCATGGCTGCGCTGAACCACATGCTTACCGGCAGCCTGCATTCGGCAATTTACGGCCGCGCCCGCGAGCAAGGCCTGGCATACAGCGTGTGGTCGGACTTTGTGGTGAGTGACTCCGCCTCGGAGTGGGACTTCGGTGGTCAGGTAAGCGCCAAAAACGCGCCAAAGTTATTCGGCATTGTAGCCGAAGAAGTTAAAAAAGTGCTCGATGGCAAAATTACTGCCGCCGAGATTGACGCCGCCAAGCAGTTTGCCATGGGCAAGCACCAAATGGGTTGCCAGACAGTCGGCTCAATTGCCGGTTGGTACGCCCGCCGCTACTATTTTGATGGCTATATCGACGATTATGTTGACCGTCCAAAAGCTATTGCCGCAGTCAACAAGCAAACCATCGTAAAAGCCGCCAGCGATCTGATCGATGGTAAGCGCTGGGCATTTGGTGGCTTGGGCAACACCAGCCAAGACACATTAAAAGAGCTGC
Organism: Saccharimonadales bacterium (SeqCode); assembly: GCA_035280845.1. Classification (GTDB taxonomy): domain Bacteria; phylum Patescibacteriota; class Saccharimonadia; order Saccharimonadales; family EFPC-124; genus DASTDY01. The sequence continues at coordinate 1,370 of DATEFB010000019.1, forward strand.
ACCAGCAGCTCTCGGCAATGTTCGATTAAAGGGACAAGCAGGCAGGGGAGGAGCGGCATCATCGGTGTGCCGCTCCTTTTTCGTTTGGGCTTCCGGCCGTGAGTCAGCTTGCCGCGGGCTGGTAGCCGACCAGTTCGGCCAGACCGCCCCGCACACTGTTCAGGACGAACGGCAGAGCCATGTCGCCGTGGGCCGTGGTAAGAAGTTGCCTGAGGTTGCCGAGCTGTTGGGCTAGTGCGCGGGCCTGCTGGAAGCGGGTTTCCTCGTCGAAGGCGTCGGCCATCACCATGCGGGCCAGGCCGAATTCACGGCTGGCACAGCGGCTGATGGCCAGGTCGAGGACGTCGATCAGCTCGATGATGGCCTCGTGACGTTGGGCGACGAATCGCTCCACGGCCATGTCGGCCTCGGCGTCGGTGGGCGGCTTGAAGGCCGGTCCGCCGCAGAGGTTGCTCGCCAGTAGTACGCGGATGGGATGTGGGGCATTCATAGCGTCACCTCGGGTTCGGTCTTGAATGTCTCGATGACGAGCTGAAGCAGCGCCACGAACTCGTCGGGGTTGAAATCCTCACCCATGAAGACTTCCCTGATGGGTGTGACGTCTTGCATGATGGTGTGCAGTGAGTCGGTCTCGGGGAGCCCGATGATCTCTGACTGGAGCCGCACGCGGGCGATGTTCGCGCCAAGCGATTCGCTTTCGGTGAGCGCTCGTTCGGCCATCTGCACCAGCCGGGCGAGCGGCCTGCGGAAAACGTACTGCCATACGCACACCCATTCGTCGAGAAGCGCAACGCTGGCACGAAATCGATCTTCGAACGCCGCAAGCACACATGCCCTGCGAAAGTGCTGCGGACTGGTGTAGCTTTGCATGTCCACCTCTCAAACAAACTGCCTGCTTGTTCTAGGGGTAAATTGTAGATTACTTTACACTATAAATCAACAGTATTTATTTTTTGTCAAGGTCCTGGACGGCCGTGACAAACGCTTCGCCGCGGACTACAAAATCTTTGAATAAATTAAAGCTTGGGCTGGCCGAGGAAAGCAGAGCGGTTTTGCCGGGCGCGGTGACTTTTGCGGCCCAGGTAACGGCTTCTTGCATATCGGCGGTTTCGAGGGTGTTTTTTGGGCTGCGCATGGCGGCTTTTATGCGCGTGCCCGTATCTGGGAAGAACGCAATGTTTTGGACTGGCGATGCGTCCAGGTATTCGGCCAGGCCGCCGTAATCGACGCCGCGGTCAAATCCGCCCACAAGCAATGTATCAACATCGTCTTTTAATGCTTCAAGCGCAGCGATCGTGGCCTCTGGAGCAGTCGCAAAGGAGTCATTCACCCATACCACGCCGCCATGCTCGCCAATATTCTGGAGGCGGTGAGGCAGGGGATCGGCCTGCGTAAGTGCTGTGAGCGCTACGTCTTTGGGAACGCCAAGATACGTGGCAACCTTAAACGCGGCGGCCAGGTTACTGCGGTTGTGCTCGCCCTTGAATTTTGTCTCTGACACCTGTAGCGGAAAGTCATCGGCACTAAACCCAATGCGTGTACCGGGGCTGGCCTCGGCAATTTCTTTGCACTGCGGGTAACGGGCGTTATAAAAAATGGCGTCTTCGGCGGTTTGGTGCAGGGCGATGTTTTTCTTTGTGGCCCAGTACGATTGCACGTCGCCGTGGCGGTCCAGGTGTTCCGGGAAGAAGCTGGTCACGACCGCAACGTGCGGGCTGCGGCGCAGGTGCTCCAGCATAAAGCTGCTGAGTTCAATAACAAAGGTCGCGCCAGGTTTGGCCTCAGCTAAAAAGTCGATCATTGGAATGCCAATATTGCCCATCAGGTGCGTGTTCGGGTCGTGGGCTTTGAGCGCTTCGTAAATTAAGGTCGTTGTAGTGCTCTTGCCCTTGCTGCCGGTAATACCAATGGTGCGCACGCCGCTGTCTTGGATCGAATCAAAGAATATCCGCGTCATGTCGGTGATTTTATTGGCGATGGCGTCCATGGCTGGGGTGTAGGCAATGCCAATGCTGCGGATTACAACGTCGAATGCGTCCAATCCTTCCATGTAGTCCGGGCCAAGCTTTAGCGTTGCGCCCTGGGCCGTAATGCTTTCGTCGCGGTCGGCAATGGTGACTTTGGCGTCTGGCGCGTACTTGGCCAGGGCGTTATGCATGGATTTGCCTTCGCGTGCGTAGCCAACGAGGCAGACGGTTTTACCGTTTAAGTCTTGGATTTTCATGAGTTAGATTGCTCCTTGTAACAGTTCGCGAATGGTGTGTGATACGCCGGTGAAGTCGGGCTTAAGCGCCTCTTGGATCAGTTTTTCGGGATCTTGCATGGTGTGCCAGACATTGGTAATAAAATCCTGGCCAATCACGGTGTTGGCGAAGGCAGGTTTTTTTGTGGCCTGGTACATGGCTGCTTTCATTTCTTCGGGAGTACCCACGCAGTCAAACGGCTTCATGCCTTCTGCGCCCCAAAGTTGGCGGTACGTCGTAAGTAACTCTTTGTTGTTAAAGAGGTTTTGGCCGTACATGGTAACCACCGTGTCGTTGGGCAGTTCGGCGGCGTACAGCGCAAAAATGAAGGCGCATTTGTAGCATTTGCCGCACCAGGCGCCCTGGCCCGGGTTTTTATCGAGCATCAGCCAGTTCTGGTTGCAGCTGGTGGTGTGCGCAAAGTATTTGGGATGACGGGCAAAGATCTGGGCAATTTTTAGCTCGCTCAGCGGACGCAGCGGGTTTAGGTACTGCACATTTGTGGTGACATAGCTCGCCAGATAGTCGGTAATGAGCCCTTCGGCCTCATCGCTTTTGCTCCACTGGTGGTTTATTTGCATGCCTAAGTATTCTACGTTGCCGTAGTCGGCGCTGCGTTCGTTGCTAAAGGCAACGCTGTCAAAATCGCCCAGCAGACAGATCACAATACTCAAAAAGGTAATATAGCCGGTAATTGGCACGTGGCCGTTTAGGGCGCCCTGCTTGTTCATTTCGAAGAGAGTTGGGTCGAGCGATCGTTCCACGGTGATCATTGGCAGTTTTGTAATGTCGGCCAGCTGGTCAATGTAGTGGTGGCCGCGCAGGCGGAAGAGCGTCATGTTCACGTTGTTGTCGAGCAGTAATTCCATGGTCACCACCGAATCTTTGCCGCCGCCAAATGGTACTAGTGTTTTAACGGGCAGGCTCGGGGTTGTAGTGGCGAGTGGTGCGTCCGGGCCGGTAGCCGGGAATTTGACCAGCCCATGAAAGTCAATCTTATTTATAAAGAAGAACTCGCCCAGGCCTTTGGTGTAAAATTCGTTCCAAAAATCAGCTTGTTTTTGGCTGAGTTGGCCGCTTTTTACTACGATTTCGCGTGGCAGGTACGTTTTGTAGTAGCTTGCGCCGCCAGCCAGGTGCAGGGCAAACAGGGCCCGCTTAACATCCGGGTCGTTGGCCCTTCCAAGTGGCAGGTCCGCGGGAAGCGGGAGCGTCTCGGTAAATTTTGTAGAGCCGTCGAGGCTGTAATGCAGCCGGATTTCGTGCGATGCGGTGTCGAGTTCGTATGATTCGAAGATGAATTGTGTATACGTGTCCATGTCAAAAGTATAGCAGTCGGCATTAAAAAAGCCGCCATGTGGCGGAGTGTCCGACCCGGTGGCGCCATGCTATGTGCATGGCGCCACCGGGCGGTGGTTCTGGTGGACACGGTTACCAGCCGTGGGGCCCGCGGCGGTAGCGGCCGTAGCCGTGGTAGCCGTCGTCCGGCTCCTGGTGCGGAGTGATGTCGTCGTCGCTGACCGGCCGGCTGGTCCCGTTGCGGCGCGCGTTGCGCTCGCTGCGGGCCAGCAGGGCGAAGATCAGCGCGATGATGTTCACCGGCAGCAGCGTGCAGAAGCCGCTCGCGGCGGCCAGCAGGTAGATACCGATGCCGGCCTGCACCCGGGTGCTGTCGTCGCCGTTGAAGAGCTTCACGATCACGTCGCCCAGCAGCATGAACACCGCGGGGGTGACCACGAGGATCAGCAGCAGGTTGATGCCGGTCCACTTGATCCAGAACTTCTTGCGCCGACTGGCAGCCTCGGGGGTGAGGTCGTCGTCGGTCGTACGCTGAGAACTCATCAGATGCTCCATCTGGTGTGTCGGAATGAACCTGTCGAAATTATACAATTTTGATGTAAAAAGTCAAACTTTTGTATAATCAGGGCAATGGATGATCTTATTAAGAAAATAACCGCGTTGGCCGCCAACGTTGATGCCGGGCTCGCAAAGCTTGATGCGCCAAAGCTGCAGGCCGAAATCGCGGATTTACAAGCGCAGATGGCCGCGCCTGATTTTTGGTCAGACGTGCACGGCGCGCAGGCAGTGGCGCAACGCGAGTCGAAGCTGCGTACTCAGCTTGAGCCCTGGACGCGCCTTAAAAGCGAAACAGACGACGCGCTCGAGCTGGCGACGGCAGGCGATGCCAGCCTGCAACCTGAACTCACAAAACAACTGGCCGACATGGAGGCCGCATACGCCATCCTTAAGCAGGATCTATTATTTAGCGGCCGGTACGATGACCACGACGCGATCTTGCGCCTGAGCGCTGGCGTTGGCGGCACTGACGCCCAGGACTGGACCCAAATGCTGGTGCGCATGTACACCCGTTGGGCCGAAGCGGCGGGCATGAAGACCGAACTCATCGAAGAATCTGCTGGCGAGGAAGCGGGCATTAAAAGCGCCACGCTCAGCATCAGCGGGCCGTTCGCCTATGGCAAATTGCGCTCAGAGCACGGTGTACACCGTCTGGTGCGCCTGAGCCCGTTTAATTCTGACAATCTGCGCCAGACCAGCTTTGCTTTAGTAGAGGTATTGCCCCAAATTGATGCGCCAGACGAAATTGCTGTTGACGAGAAAGACCTGCGGATCGATGTGTTCCGGGCAGGTGGTAACGGCGGCCAGTCGGTTAACACCACCGACAGTGCGGTGCGCATAACGCACCTTCCAACCAACACCGTGGTTAGTATTCAGAACGAACGCAGCCAACTCCAAAATAAAGAGACAGCCATGAAGGTCTTACGCTCTAAGTTGGCGCAATTGCAGCTCGAGCAGCATAAAGAAAAGTTGGCCGACCTAAAGGCTACAAAGTCAGCCGACTGGGGCAGTCAGATCCGCAACTACGTACTGCACCCATACACGCTTGTAAAAGACACGCGCACCGGCCACGAAACCAACAACGCGCAAGGCGTGCTCGATGGCAACCTGGGCGGATTTATTGAAGCGTACCTTACGCGCCAATAATCCACAGCGCGAACAGGAAATAAATCACGATGCTCAGCACGTCCTGCAGGGCGGTGGCAATCGGGCCGCTGCCAAGCGCCGGGTCTTTGCCCATGGCTTTAAACAAGATTGGGATCAGCGCTGCAACAGTCGTGGCGAGTGTACTTGCGGCAACCAACGACGCGCCAACAACCAGCGCCACTTGTCCGTTGCCGCTAATCAGCAGGGCGCCAATGCCGCCCATAGCGCCCAGCAACAGACCCAGCATAAACCCGACAGCAACTTCGCGCCCCAGATACGCCGCGTAATTCAGTTTGAGCGTGGCGAGTGCGCGCACGGTAATCGCCTCGGACTGCGTGCCTACCGAATCGGCAATATATGCCACCACTGGAATAAAGTAGGCGAGGGCAAGCGTTTTTTCCAGGGCATGTTCGAACTGGCTGCTCACCAGCCCAAGGCCAATGCCTACAACCGAACCGGCGACCAGCCACGGCGCACGCGATTTAAGCACCGGCACCAACCGCGCCTCGGCCAGTTTTAGCAGGCTCGTCCCGTCTTTACTGTGGCGGATGCCGCTTGCAAACAGCACGTCTTCAATGTGCTCGTTATGCATGACGTCCAATATCGCTTTGGCGGTAACAGCCCCAAGCAGCGCGCCATGGGCATTCACCACCGGCACGGCATCGAGGTCGTTTTTAACCGCAATAAACACGGCCTCTTCCTGGTCGACATCAGGTTTCAGGGTGTCGGTAAACGGCTTTATAAATGCCTTGAGCGGTGCAGAGGGAGATTGCCGCACAACCACTGCAATCCGCACATACCCAAGCAGTACCCGCGCGTCATCCACAATATACAAATGATGAACATCGTCCCATTCGACATCGCGCGCCAGTTCTTTTAAGGCCTCGCCCGCAGTGACCGACTGGTGGCACACGGGGATTTCGGTCGACATAATACTGCCTGCAGAGCTGGCTGGGTATGACGCTTGTGGTTTCATACAAGACATTATGCGGCATACGCAGGTGCGGCGCAAAAAGTTGCGAACTTTCAGATGCGGGTCTACCATAGCGGAACACTGGTGTGTCTAATGCCAGCTGTAGCATCGTCGGACATTGGAGGTTTGTCTTGTCGGGATTACCCATCCTCGACGCCGAGCTGCTTGGCGACGACGGCCGACCGACCCGTTTCACCTTCCTGGACCGTGGCGCCTGGGACCGCGTGTACAAGTTCTTTGGCGGCGTGGTCCGCGGGGAGCTGTACCTGGCGATCCTGTACCTGCGCGTCATGGCGAGGTACAAGGACCAGCGGCAGATCATCGCACTGTCGGACCGCAGCCGGTTGGCCCGGGCGGAGTTCTTCGACCCTGAGGTCTACGAGGCCAAGTCCACGGAGCGCCGTCTGGCGGCAGCGATCTCGTGGGCAATTGCCACCTACAACGGCCAGGACCCCGAGACGGTCTCGGCCGACCACAGGGCTGTGGCGTTCTGCTTGGCTACTCCCATGGCTGGCGGCGAGCTGTAGTGCCCGCCTGATCCTGGCCGCACGATGAGTACCGGCCCCCGCGAAACGTTATGCGGCGTTTCGCGGGGCGCCGGCTTTTTTATGAGCATGGTACAATAAGCGCGTGAAATCCCTTCGCGCCGTGCGTACCCGACCGAACAGCATACCCACCACGGGCCGCTCGCCAGAGACTCTGGTGAAGCAGTATGGCTTTAAGACAGTCGCTGATTTTGCGGCGTCATTGCCGCACGGGGCGCTCGTGCTGGACATTGCCGCGGGCGTGTCACTGCTGGGGCATACGGTTGCACTCCTGCGTCCCGACGTGCGCTGGATTAATGTTGATCTTATATACAAAGAAGTCGGATTGCTGGCCCGTTTAGCCAAAGACGCGCCTGCAAACGTTGAATTTATGGTGGGAGATGTAGTGGCATTCTCGCCACCGCTTAAAAAGCTGAGGGGACAGGCCGACGTGGTGTTGTCGTACTGGCTGATCCCGCACCTGTCACTTAAAGAGCTCGCGCCCGCAGAGGCAGCGGCACAAACAATGTGGGAACTGCTAAAACCGGGCGGACAGGCGTTTGTTGGGCCGCTCCGACAGCATATATTCAGATACGACCGGGCGCTGCGGTTCACAAAAAATGACGACAAACATAAAAACGCGCAGGCGCTTGCCCGTGCGTCGCAGTTGCATCCTGTGCCGCGCGCCATTCAGGCAGTAGGGAACCGCTACAACCTGCATGTCGGCAATCATTTATTGGCTTTTGTGCACGGTATCCGGCAGAAACGTTCGGCTTAAACAAGCTGCTTGTGCTACAATAATTTTGATGATTTTGCTGGATCGTGTTACCAAAATCTTTGGCAAAGAAAACAAACCTGCACTCAATCGCATTAGTTTGCATATCGAGCCTAAGGAATTCGTTATTATCGTCGGCACAAGTGGTGCCGGCAAGTCTACGTTGCTGAAACTTTTAACCCGCGAAGAAAAACCAACCAACGGTAAAATCGTTGTTGGCGGGATCGACTACGACAGCTTAAAAGATAAAAACATTCCGCTCCTGCGCCGCAAAATCGGCGTCGTGTTTCAGGACTTCAAACTCTTGCCACAGCGCACTGTCTTTGAAAACATTTCATTCGCGCTCGAAATTGCCGGCATGAGCAACCGCGAAATTAAAAATACCGTGCCAAAAGTTATCGAACTGGTAGGCCTTAGCGGCAAAGAGACCAAGTTCCCCGGCGAACTTTCCGGCGGTGAACGCCAGCGTGTGGCTATTGCCCGTGCTGTTGTACGCCAACCAAAAATCCTTATTGCCGACGAACCGACTGGTAACCTTGACCCAAAGCACAGCTGGGATATTGTGCGCCTGCTCGAGAAAATCAACCGCTACGGAACCACTGTTTTGCTGACAACCCACAACCAGGAGATCGTCAATAAACTTAAGCGCCGGGTGATTACAATCGACCACGGCAAGATTGTTGCAGATGTTGCCCAGGGCAGCTACCGACAAGGCGCTTAGGGAAAAGGACAAAACCATGCGGCGAAAATGGATAACTATATTACGGGTCACCCGATACGGAGTCAGCAACTTTACGCGCAATGCGTGGCTCACGACTGCTGCAACGGTGGTAATGGTCGTGACGCTGACGATTATTTTGGCGACATTCACCATGCGTTTGGTCTTCCAAGATACCCTGACGGCGTTCCGCGACAAAATTGACATCTCGGTATACCTCTGCGACAAACAGGTGCCCAACTGCAAAGAAGACGTCAGCAGCGACCAACGCGCCGAGCTTGTAAACGAGATTAAGCGGCTTCCATTTGTCACCAATGTGACCTACGTATCCAAAGAAGAGGCGCGCGAGAAGTTTGTGCAAGACAATAACACAGATGCCCAAAAGCTGAATGCCATTGCCACGCTCGACGACCGCAATCCGCTGCCAGCTTCGTTGCGGGTCAATGTTAACGATACAAACAAGCTCGAAGAAATCAGCAAGCTGGTTGGCCAGGACAAGTACAAGACCTGGCAGGCACGGGAAGCCTCAATCTCGGGTTCGCGCAAAGACGCCATCGAGGCGTTGGCCCGTGCCGCGCAGTTCTCGGAAATTGCCGGTTTGGCAACATCGGCGCTTTTTCTTGTTTTGTCGGTCATGATCATCTTTAACACTATCCGCATGGCCATCTTTAACCGTCGCGACGAAATCGAGATCATGAAGCTCATCGGTGCCGAAAAAAGCTTTATCCGCGGGCCATTTATTGTTGAGGCATCGCTGTACGGTATTATCGCCGCTGTTGTTTCAGTCGGGTTGGTGTATGCCGCGCTGGTATTCGCTGGACCGTCTATTTCTAGCTACGGCATAGAGGTGAACGGTACCATAAAGCTATTCTCGCAGTGGCCGGTTGCTATCTTTTTGTCAGTCATTCTTATGGGTATCCTGATTGGCATCATTTCGTCGTTTATGGCCATGCGCCGCTATTTAAAGGTGTAAATGGGGGGTGGTGGGCAATTGCTGATAGGCGTGCTAATATTGACTTACACGTATTTTTAGGCTATGATTTAAAGAGCTTACGCTATGAAAACACACAAACTTACATTCAACCTTAATCTCTCGGTCAGGCAACGCATCGTAGCGGTTGTCGTTGCTGCGGTTATGGTAGTGAGCGTTCCGCTTTCGGTTGCCCAGGCCGACACATTTGACGAGCAAATCCGCGCCCTCCAGGCCGAAGTAAATGGTTTCCAGACCCAGGCCGCCCAGTTCCGCGCCCAGGCTAACACGCTGCAGGCTCAGTTGAACGCACTTGGTGCAGAAGCTCGAGCTCTGCAAGTCCAGATCGACCTGAACAACGCCAAACTCGCACAAACCAATGCGCAGATTGCCGAGACCGAACGCAAAATCGCCGAGCAAAAAGAAGTGCTCAGCGATAACCTAGTGTCGCTATATCTGGACAGTACGGTTACGCCGCTCGAGGCATTTGCATCAAGCAGCAGCATCTCTGATTTTATCGACAAGCAGGAATACCGCGAGACCGTCCGCCAGGAACTGCAGAATTCAATCGCGACCGTAAAAGAGCTGAAAGAAAACCTCGACAAGCAAAAGAAAGAGCTCGAGAACACCATTGCCGACCAAAAGGTTCGCAATGACGCCCTTGCTGCAAAGCAGAACGAAGCAGCTAACCTGCTTGCCCAAACTCAGGGCCAGGAAGCTGCGTACCAGCAGATTGCATCCCAGAAGAACTCACAAATTGCCACGCTGCGCGCTCAGCAGGCTGCCGCCAACCTTAAGTGGGGCGGTAATGTTAACTACTCGCCACGTGGCGGCGGGTATCCGTCGTATTGGGCAGATATTCCTATGGACAGCACAATTGACGACTGGCTTATGTACAACCGTGAATGCGTTAGTTACACTGCATTCCGCGTCGGCGCATCGGGCCGCTACCAGCCAACCGGCTTTGGCAACGCCAACCAATGGCCTGGCTATGCGCGTGCCCGTGGCATTCCTGTAGACTCTAATCCTCGCGTTGGCGATGTTGCCGTATGGCCCGTGGGCTATTACGGCCACGTCATGTACGTTGAGGGCGTTGCTCCCGACGGAAGCATCTACATCAGCGAATACAACTTCGACTGGACCGGCCGTTACAGTGAGCGCAGCATTAGCTCGAGCACATGGCGTTCGCAAGGTTTTGTCTTTATCCATTTTTAGCATCTTGCGTTTTACGCAAAAGGTAGTACCGTTATATTGCCAGCCGCGTTACACCGACGCGGCTTGAAGTTCGGGAAAGGGCGAGTGAAGTGACTCTCCTTGCACGAATAAGTCCCGCGCGATTCGTGCGGCGCCACGCCTTGCGGCGTGCGTTGCCGTCGTTGGAGCAGTTCGAAGAGGACTTGTTCCGGATGGCTGTGCTCGCTGATGCCCAGGGCTGGGAGGTCGTGTCCCGCTACGGGTCGGAGGTGATGGACACCGATGACTGGTACAACCTGTGGTTGTCGCGTGGCGCACGGCAGGTCCAGGCGACGCTGCGGCGTTCGATCCGCTACGGAGGGAACAAAACGCTGCACCGGGGTGTCCACATCGTTTACACCGACCCGGCCAAGGCTGAATGCCATGTGCTGGTCCGGCGTGAGTGGAGCAGCCTGGCGATGACCTATCTGCCACTGCTGTCGGGTGTGGTCTACACGCATCCTGAGCCTGGTGCCTGCGCCGGCCTGATCTGGGATCACGAAACCCGCCTGGTGAAGGCCTGCCGGCCGAACCAGGAACACTTGCTGGCAACACTCAGCGAGTTCAGGCCCGACCTGTCATGGGCCGATGCAACCGCCGACCAACAGCTCATCGGCTACCTGATGGCGCACATGCCGCCAGTTGGCCTGAACGGCTGAAACGCGTGGGCGGCACCGGGAGATCCGGCGCCGCCCACGTGGCAAAACTCACCACAGCTATTCATAAGCATTTCGTGCTACCATTGAATGAGTAATTCCATAAGGCTTTTTTGGAGGGCGCAAACGCGTGCAAAGTGCTGACGATAACCAACCTGTTCCTGCGGCGCAACAGAGCCGTTTTAAAAAACCAAAGAAGCAGGTAGGCGTTCCTACGCTTATTGGTGCCATTATTGTGGTTGCCGTTGCTGCCTTTGTTGGCGGTATGCGCGCCGATCCGCTTCTGGCATGGCTACAGAGTAGCTCAGGCCAAAATACTACCCTGCCAAGCCAGCTTGATTTTGGCAGCGTGCAGCAGGTATACGACAAGCTTAAGAACGAGTTTGACGGCCCGCTCGACACAAACAAACTTATTGATGGCGCCAAGAAGGGCCTGGTAGACGCAGCAGGTGATCCGTACAGCGTTTACTTTACTGACGCCGAAGCCAAGCAGTTCCAGAACAGCCTCGACGGCAAATTCAGCGGCATTGGCGCTGAACTCGACAAAAAAGACGGCAACCTGATTGTGCGGGCCACGCTCGATGACTCACCAGCACGCAAAGCCGGGCTCATGGCCGACGATATTATTGCCAAAGTGAACGACCAGGATGCAAGCAAGTGGTCGATCGACGAAGCCGTATCAAAAATCCGCGGCGACAAGGGCACTACTGTTAAGCTGACAATTGTACGAGGGCAGCAGCTTAAAGAAGTGCCAATCGTCCGCGCCGAAATCGTGAACCCAAGTGTGAAGCACGAGATTCTGTCGGGCGAGATCGGCTATATCCGCATGTCGCGCTTTGCAGACGATACCTACACGCTTATGCAAAATGCCGCCACGGAGTTTAAGCAGAAGAATGTGAAGGGCGTTATACTCGACGTCCGTGGCAACGGCGGCGGCTATCTGAACGCCGCGCAGCAGGTCTCGAGCCTGTGGTTGCAACAGGGCGAGCCAATTGTGCAGGAGCGCCGTGGCGACAAAGTGGTAGATACGCTCAAAGCAACCGGTAACCCATTGCTAAAAGGCATAAAAACCGTGGTGTTGATTGACGACGCCAGCGCCAGCGCCAGTGAGATCGTCGCAGGTGCGCTGAACGACTACGATGTCGCAACGCTCGTCGGGCAAAAGACGTTTGGCAAAGGATCGGTGCAGCAATTGTTAGACATTCCAAGCGGCGGCCAGCTAAAGGTGACGATTGCCAAATGGTTCACGCCTAAAGGTGTAAACATTTCGAAGGAGGGGATTAAACCCGACGTAGAAGTTGGCATTACCTCCGAGGACATTACCGGTGGCCGCGATCCGCAAAAAGACAAGGCGCTCGAGCTACTCAAAAAATAACCCAATATGGTACACTAACAATAGATTATGAGCCCGAAAAAAAAGATCCTACTCGTCGAAGATGATAAGGCACTGGCCGAAGTCTATGTGTCGCGCCTGCAACTCGAAGGACTCGATGTCCACCACGTTTTAAATGGCGAAGATGCCCTGAGCGCTGCGCTCGAATACAAACCTGACCTCGTTGTTCTTGATGCCATGATGCCCAAGATTTCGGGATTTGATGTACTCGATATTCTGCGCAATACGCCCGAAACAATGAACGTCCGCGTCATTATGCTGACTGCACTCAGCCAGGCAAAAGACAAAGAAATGGCCGAGAAACTCGGTGCCGACGATTACCTGGTTAAGTCGCAGGTGGTTATTGGTGACGTCGTAGAGCGCATTAAGCACCACCTCGGTCTGTAGCCTCTGCACTGTGCGCCAGGCTGTGATATAGTATTTTTTGTCGCCCTTCGCGGGGCGGCATTTTGTCTGTTCTTAGTGGAGCATAAGCTTATTGACAAAAAGGCAAAAAATTGCTACATTAATATTAAGTTCTAAAAAGAAAAGAAATAAAAATGTCAGAATTAGTGCCAGCACACGTCGATCAAAAACAGGGTCTCCGCGAGCGCATCTTTGGTACAAAAAGTAAGGAACGCAGCGAACGTCGCCAAGCCGGCGGTCGTAAGATTGGTGGTTTTGGTATTCGTCTTATGATGGACCGCCTGTTTGTTGGCGACCGCGGTAGTCACGCAATGAGTAGGGTAGACGCACGACCTGCTCCCCGTCACCGTGCCGCCGAGACTGGTCCTACAGCCGTTGGCCGTGCCCCTGTCGAGCGTCGGGCACTTGCTCCTGCTCCTCCTGAAGTTTCACAATTTGCCCTGCCTGTCTCTGAAGGTGGCCGTCACCGTCCCGAAAATATTGCCCCCGAAGACCGCCGCAGCGTCAGCGAGCTCGTAGGCGTTCCTACTGGCGCAGACGACAGCGATCCAAACGTTATTGGTACACGAAGCTGGCGCAACAAGGTACACACGCCGACCCACGCAGCTGGCGATCCAGCAGACCGCATGGGCGTCATTGAACCGGCGCCGTCATATCTTGCCGATACCGGCGACCACCAGCCTACTCATGCCAGCACTGAAACATATGTGCCCGAACCATCGAATATCCGTCCAGAGATTCCCGGCGTTGAGCATGGCGTAGACGCTCCTGCAGAACCAGTGTTCGAACCACTCCGCTACGAAGCAGACACCGTTGAAGAAGGCGAGCCATTGCAGCAGCGCGTCCCTGGCGCAGAATACGACCCGCAAGATGACTTGGCATTTGAAGGCAGCCGTGCCCGCCACGAACTCGTAAAAGAAGAACACGCCGCATACACGCCGCCAGATCCAAATGGCAACGAGGCCCGCGCATCATACTTTGGCGGATCGAACGTCGACCGCAAATAATATTTCTCGCAAAAAGAGCGCCCCGGATGGAGCGCTCTTTTTTTGATGGTCTTATTCTACGACAACTTGTGTGCGGGGTTCGGTTTTGCCAGTAAAGCGCTTGGTCTTTACTTTGCGGAAACCAACGATGCCGTCTTTGGCTGCGTGGATGGTGAAGTTGCGGCTTGTGAACGTGCCGGGACCGGCAGTTTTAGTCTGGCCAACTTGGCGAACAAGAACTTCGCCAGCGCTGACTTTTTGTCCGCCGTAGCGTTTGACACCCAGGCGTTGACCGGGGGAATCGTGTACGTTTTTACTGGTACCACCAGCTTTCACATGTGACATGGGGTGTTATACTCCTGGGTTATCTAACCGTTAATACTAGCAGCTCGCGCGCGACGATTTGGTCGTCGCGGTGGTAGATCAAATCATCCCACGTAGCGTACTGAAATCTCAGACGATTATAGCCTAAGTCCTCGAGGCGGTCAAGTAGTGGCAGGTGCTTAAATTGTGAACCAACGGACCACGCTGGGACAGCGATCAGTAGGCGGGCGCCCGGCCGTGCCTGTCCGTGCAGGTTCTTTAGGAATTTCGTAAGGATCAGGTTGCAATCGGTGATGATCGACTGGAGCTTCTCTGGCTTCGGTAGGCCGCTCAGCGGTTGGCCCAGGTAGGTTTCGCACACCACGTGGGGAATTGCTCCCGTCCAAAGTGTGGTGGTGGCGTCGGCGGCAACCAGTAGCGGTTCGGTCTCGGGCTTTCCGTACATTGTTTTAAGCCAGGCCAGGTTCTCGCGGCTAAAATCGATCATGCGGGGCTGCAGGTCGGTGCCATAGGGAATCGCGTCCATAAGCGCTGCCTCTTGCAGTACAACGCCCGTACCGCAGAATGGGTCGAGCACACGCTCGCCAGGCTGTACCTGTGCCAGGTTAAGCATGATCTGCGCCAGTTTTGGTGGGAGCATCCCCACGAACGCATCGCGCTTTGGTCGGCCAAAGTCGCGGCGGGAATAATCATCAACGTCTTGCACCCAGGTTGTGCGGGCCAGCCAGGTGGTGGCACCGTGGCGTATAAAGTTGAGCTCCATGCCAAGGGCGCCCGTCATGCCGTTGTGCAGCACCGCCGCGCTATTAAGCGACGTGCCCTCGCCTGGGACAATCCTGACACTGCGTTTGTGGGCGCGGGCCGCTTTTTTAAGCTCCAGGCCGGCACGGAAAAGGTGTTGGGTAGTGACGTTCAGCCCATAGGCACTGACCCCAAGCTTCACTTTGCCCTCAGGCAGGTCGGCCAAAAGGCCGGGCAGCGCTTTTATGGAATAGTCGGCCAGCTTGCGCCAGTCGGTGTAGGGGAGTTCAATTATGGATTCGGCCAGCTTAATGGTGCCGCCCAGACGGGCAGGATCAACTGCGGCGTCAACCAGCGCGGCTGCTGCGCCGATGGGATGAACTTTTTCGGCACCGTACAGGCTCTCGAGTTCGGCCAGGCCAAGCCGGGGCTGTCGTCCTAAGATTGCTATAGTCATGGGCTCATTATAAACTATCGCACTTATTGACTTTTATAAGCATAAGTGATATAAATAAGTAAAAGGATTTTAAAACAAACATGCCAGTTTACACAGAACTCTACACGCCAACTCTCGGACAGGAACAAATCGACCATAGTGTCCGCGGTAATGTTATGAGCGGCACCGAAATGCAGGCGGCCTCGGGCCGTGTGCAGGAATTTTTAGATAGTGATGCAGCCGAGGGGCTTTTTAGCGAAAGCGAACGGGTATATGCCGAGATTGCGCTTGGCCTTGTACACGAGCGCGGCGAAACCCTCGACCAAAGCGGCGGGCGTGGTCCAATGGGCCCGGCATTCATGGATGCATACCGTCATATTCGTGGGATGATGCGCGATGAGCGGGCACAGGATCCGCACAGTGCCGATCTTACCGCCTTAAGCAACGCCCATGCTGCCGGCGAGGTAGCGAGCGAGAAGTTGGATGCATTACTTGCAGCGGCTCATGGCAAGCGCGACCTTGGAACGGCTGTCGAATATATTACGTCGGAGGCATTCCAGGCTGAACACCCTACGGTTGAGCACGGTCCCGATATGTTCCGCGGTATGAGCCAGGGTCAAATCGATCAACTTGCAGCTGCTGCCATGGCTAGTTTGCTCGGTAAATAAGACTCATTAAAATACGTATCGCCAGGGTCCGCCGCTCACACCGAGCAGACGGACCCTGGCGTTTTTGGCTCACAGAGCCACGAAGTCCGGCTCCTGGCCGAGCACGCCCGCGTTGGTCAATTGGTGGACTGCGTGCATGACGCCCAGGTAGAAGCCTAGCGGCGCATCGTTGCTACTGCCGGTCTGACCGGGAAGGAGCAGGATGTTCCAGACTCCCGCGAGAATGGTGCCGACCCCCTGATTGGCCAGCGACTGGACGTTGATTTCTTGCGGCAGTCTCTCGCGCGAGCGGACGACGACCATGTGGTCATCGAGCGCCACGATCTGACCGGCCTCGGGTGTGTCGCCGAGCTGACGGGCCCATGGCACGATCCGTTCGTCGCCTGGCAGGATACCAGCGCGGCCGATGGCACTCGCCAGCGCCTGCGCTACCTCTTCCCAGCCGTCGTTGCCGGTAGTGTCGCGAGTGCGCACCAGCACCAGGACGTGGCTGCCCACGTGCAACTGGTGGCTGTCTGTGTCGGGCAGGGCGATCAGGTGCAGTGGGACGCCCGCCTCGAAGTGGAATGTCAGCACCTCCAGGTCGAAGTCGTACATCACCACCTTCTGCGTCCAGTCGAAGTAGTTCTGTACGCCGCTCAGCCGCGCGTCCAGGTGGGCCTGCATCTGGTGCCAGGCGCTGGCCGGATCGGTGCAGGTCGCGAACACGGCGGTGTGCCTGGCGTTGGCCCACACAATGTCATCGACCGGGAGGGCGACCCGCAGTTCTTCTAACAAGCTGATTGGAAGGGGCAGGCGCAGCCCAGTAACGGTGAAACCGTCGGGCCGAAGGGTGACGCTGGTCGTCATTATTCCTCGCAAACCTCGGGGTTGTTGCCTAAAATATAATAAAATGATTGTGATTGTTGAGCAAGTTTCTTATACAGCTACGCTTGGACTCTGGCGCGGCGATCGGCTACAATGTAACAAGTCTATGAAGTGGAAGCTGTGGCTGAATATTATTACGTTTGTCGCACTTGGGGTGGTGATTTTTGCTGCCCGCGACGAAATCAGCCATGTCTTTAAGCATCTGACCGATCTGAACATTGCCGTACTTTTGCTTATGCTGCCAGCGCAGCTGATTGTGTATTTGACTCTGGCAAAACTGTTCTTCCATTTTTTCCTGGCGACTGGCGTGCCTGTGCCGCTTAAGGCGCTGATCTCGCCAATGGTTGAGTTGAACTTTGTGAACCATGTTTTCCCGAGCGGTGGCGTTTCGGGCTTCTCGTACCTGACAATGCGGCTTAAGCCGTTCGGCGTTTCAACCGCAAAATCTACACTGGCGCAACTTGGCCGGTTCGCCCTGATGTTCATGAGCTTTATTGCGCTGCTGCTGATTGCGCTACTTTTGCTTGCAATAGAGGACCGCACCAGCTCGCTTATGGTGTTGGCGGTGAGCGCCGTTACGTTTGTGCTGTTGTTTGTGACGGCCGTGCTTATTTATGTGATTGGTTCCGAGGCGCGCATTACGGTATTTACCAAGACGCTGGCGCGCGTAGTGAACCGGATCATCCATATTTTTAGGCGCAACCATCCAGAAACGATTTCACTGGCGAATGTGCAAAAGACCTTTCTGGAATTGCACGAAGACTACCTCTTTTTGCGCAAAGAACCGAGCCGCATGCGCAAGGCATTGCTGTGGGGATTTTTGTCAAGCGGTGCCGAGCTACTGCTTTTATACATTGCGTTCATGGCCCACGGTGAGTTTGTAAACCCCGGCGCGGTCATTGTGGCGTATGTCATTGCCAACCTCGTTGGGTTCATTGCTATTTTGCCCGGTGGGATTGGCCTGTACGAACCGCTCATGACGGCCGTGCTTATTAGTGGCGGCGTGTCGCCCGCACTCGCCTTAAGCGCCACGCTTGTGTACAGGGTGATTTCGTTGCTGCTCAGCCTAATTTCGGGGTACGCACTGTACCACCGGGCCATCCAGCGTCATGGATCAGCCGACATTCCGCGTCAGTGAACTGATTGCGGTCATGAACCAGACGCTCGAGTATGCGTATCCGAGTGTCATTGTTGAAGGCGAGGTGGCGTCGTTCAAAGTAAGCAAGGGCAAGTACGTCTTTTTTGACCTGAAGGATGCCGAGGGCGTGCTGGGCTGTTTTATGATGGTCTACCAGCTGCGGCATGCTATTGAAGACGGCATGCATATTCGCGTGGTTGCCCAGCCACGGCTGACGGCGTGGGGCAAGTTTAGCCTGAACGTGCGCGAAATTGTGCCAGTGGGCGAGGGGAATATAAAGCGGTCGTTCGAGCTGCTGAAGGCGAAGCTCGAAAAAGAAGGGTTGTTCGATCCGGCCCGTAAACGTACGCTCCCGTATGCACCTAGTCGGATTGGCCTGATCGCCTCTGTAGAATCTGCCGGGTACGCTGATTTTTTAAAGATTCTCGACGCCCGGTGGGGTGGGGTAGCGGTTGAAGTCGCCGATGTGCAGGTGCAGGGCGTGGGCGCCGCCAGCCAGATTATCCATGCGATTGAGTACTTTAACCAACAGGCGGAATTGCCCGATGTGCTGGTTGTTGTGCGGGGCGGGGGTAGTGCCGATGACCTGGCGATTTTTAACGACGAACTGTTGGTGCGCGCCCTTGCCTCGAGCCGTGTGCGCACTCTGGTGGGCGTGGGCCACGAAGTCGACACCAGCCTGGCCGATTTAGCGGCTGACCTGCGCGCCGCAACGCCAAGCAACGCCGCCCAGCTACTTGTGCCCGATCGCCAGGCGGTTATAAAAGAGCTGACCCAGCGCGAGCGCCGCTTGTACGAACGCCTGGCTATGCGGTTTGCGGCGCTCAGGCGCCTGGTAGACGACGCGCCGCAGCTTATGGTCGCCCGCATCGATGCGGCGGTAGTGGAGCACACCAGAAGGTTGCACCATGCCCAGCGGTTGCTCAAACAACTTGACCCAAAGGTTGTTTTGCAGCGTGGCTATGCACTGGTGCGCACAACGCAGAACACCTTAGTTAAGAATGTAAATGATGTAAAAAAAGGCGATTTGCTGACAATCACGTTGGCACATGCCATACTAAAAGCAGAGGTAACCCATGTCGAACGCGAAAAGTAAACCCTCACTGCAGACGCAGCTCGCAGAGCTCGATGAACTTCTGGCCTGGTTTGACCAGCCCGATGTCGACCTCGACCAGGCGCTGGCAAAATTTGACCAGGGCGTAAAACTGACCGAAGAAATTAAAGAGCACCTAGCCACCTTCGAAAACAAGGTGACTGTTTTAAAGAAGAGGTTTGACCAAGAAACATGACAACGTTATTTGTAATCGGCTGCATCATCTTACTCTTTGGGGCAGTCGTGTTTCGTGGCGCGCCGTATGTCCCGACATTGCGCCGCAGCGTGGGTGATGCGCTGGACCTGCTGCGGCTCGAAAAAGATGACCTTATTGTTGACCTTGGCTCCGGCGATGGCAAGGTCTTAAAGGCCGCTGCCGCGCGAGGCTACCGTGCGCATGGGTACGAGATTAACCCGGCGCTGGTGCTGCTTGCAAAAATGAGGTTTGCCTCGCAGAAGGGCAGGGTCACTGTGCAGCTGCGGGACTTTTGGCTGGCCGACTGGCCGCAAGACGCAAAAGGCGTATTTGTATTCCTGGCTGGGCCGTACATGAACCACCTGGCGCGCAAACTCAACCACGAGATGAGCCGACGTACCACACCTCTTAAAGTGGTGAGCAACGGGTTTGCGATCCCGGGGTATCTTCCTAAAAAAATAAGCAACGGCATGTATTTGTACGAATTGCAGCCGGTGAACCCGCAAGACCCGCACAAAGCGCAGTGGAATCCGCGGCAGGAACACCAGAAGCGGCCCGCAGAAAAGGTTTAAAGCTTTACAAACGGCGCTGCGATTTTTACTATAAGTAGTATGAAACGCTCAAGCTCTGCCGGTTTTGTGCCGGTGTCACTGATCCTTAACTTTGTACTGGCAGTTATTTTGGTCGGAGTATCCGGATTTGCCATCTGGGCTTTTGTAGAATATCAAGACCATAAAAATAACGTAGACGGTAAAGTTGCTGCAGCAGTCAAAGACGCCAAAGCCGACCAGCAAAAAGAAGACCAGGCAGCTTTTCTTGAGCAGGAAAAACTTCCTACCCGCGAGCTGACCGGCCCGGCTGAACTCGGCGGTGTGTCGCTCGCGTATCCAAAAACATGGAGCGTGTACCTTGCGAACAACGGCGAGAACAGCCAGTACGAGGCGTACCTGCACCCCGGCGCCGTGCCCTCGACCCAAAACCGCACATCGTACGCACTTCGGGTGAGCGTAGTAAACGCATCGTACGAATCTACCACGGCATCGTACAGCCAGAAGGTAAAAGAGGGCGAGTTAAAAGCATCACCGATTAAGGTGAATGAGTTAGACGGCTTGCGCCTTGATGGCAAGTTCACTGAGACAATTCAAGGCTCAATGGTATTGTTTAAGATTCGCGATAAGACGCTGCGGGTGTACACAGAGAACAACACCTACGTGGCTGACTTCGATAAAATCGTTCTGCCATCACTTAAGTTCAATATTTAGCACATGAATATTCTGCCAGTCGTCTTTGCGGACGGGTCAGACTTTTACAAGGCACTGGCGAGTACATATATAACGCACCGTAAAGGCCTTTTTATTCTGGCACCTTCGGGCGCGGGCAAGACCTATTTTTGCCAGAACCAGTCCAGCAAGCATTGGATTGATGGCGATGAGCTATGGTTTGGGGCAAAGGCACACCCGGAAGGCCCATGGTGGAAAGAACCTGTGAGCGTCATGCGGCGCGTTGACCAGCGCTGCGACGTACTGACTTCGGAGGCAATGGAGCAGGGTTTCTGGATCATGGGCGCATCGAATCAGTGGCTCAAGCCGAGCGCCATAGTGATTCCAGAGTGGGAAGCGCATAAAGAAAATATCCGAAAGCGTGAGCAAACCAACTACGACGGTGGCGCTACAGCCGCTGATTTTGACCAAGTGCTCGGCCACATGGAGTGGATAAAGAAGTGGCACACCGAGCATGGCGTACCTATGTTCGCTACGATTGAAGCGGCCGTGGAGGCGCTCACCCCGGATTCGATGTAACCGCGCGGGCGCCCAGGTGTAGTGCGACGGTTTGGCGATTGGCGTTGAGCGTCATTTCTTGGTTAGTTGGTGACAGCTCGATAACAACACCACCTCCGTAATCAACGGGTAAGAAAGTCTCGAGCGGCGTATTGGTCGCGTCTTTAACGAGCGGGCTAATGGTGTCGTAGTGCGTGCCAGCCCAAATAACAAGGTGTGCCCCCTTGTTATGCGTGTGGAACAGGTGCGCATAGCGTTGTAGCAGTGCCACGCTTGCTTTGGTGCGGCCAATAATGTCATGCACACCCTCGGCGCCCGTTTGTTCGCGCACTGTACGCTCGGCATCTGCCTCGTGGGCCTTCCAAGCGGCAGTGGTAAGGTCGCCTGTTTCGGAGTCGCCATATTTTTGGAGCAGGTGACGCAGGTACTCCTCTGCGGCTGCGCCAAAAAGATGTGGTTCGCGCAATCCTGGTAATGGCCGCACGGCTGTGCCCATAGGAGCAAATGTGTGTGTCGTGAAAGCGGGATGTATATTTATGATTCGCTCCGCAGGGTCAATGCCGCGCTCCTGTAAAGCTGCTATTGCGGCCAATTGTGCGAGGTCGGTTGTTTCCATGCTTCGGTAGCCACCGGAGGCGTATTGGGTGTCGCTCGATACGAAAAGCATCATGGCGTGTGGGCCGTCGGTATTTTCCTGTGCGAGCAGGGCGTCAAAGAACGCTAGGTCGGTATCATAAGCGCCGAACTCGGTAATTGAGCCGGCATTTTGTGCGGCTTTGTCGCGCTGGTAAGCCTCGTGCCGCTGCAAGACAATTGTGGTGCCTTCAGCGGTCAGTATGGGCGCTTGTATATCGCGCTGTTCGACTCGGGGTATCAGAAGTTCGGCCATATCAAAAAAAATTATATCATTTTATTATCGTTTTGTCGAATTAGTCGGGCCATAAAACGAATACAAGCCCCGGCTACGAAGCGCGAGGCTTGTAGCCGGGGCTAAGCAGCACGGGGCGATCTATGTCTGCTTGAGCACGTAGGTGCGGAATGCGTGCTTGTCGTCGAGCGGTTCGTAGGCGTTCGTCGCCACGAGTGCCTCGAAGAGGTCGTTGAACGCCACCTGGCCTTCCGGCAAGCTGTGCCACACGGCGAACCTTGTGGCTTTGACGAAGCCGTAGAGGGGCGCCATGATCGCCGCACCGATAAGCATCTGGCGCTCGCCGATGTTCAGCGTAGTGAACGCCCACTGCGGCACGGGCCATGGGAAGCCCAGCGCGCCACGGCGGTACTCTCGCCACGACAGCGGGTGGTCGGAGCTGAGACTGATCAGCTGCCAGTCGTACTTGGTGAAGCGCGGGTCACCGGTCAGCCTGGCGAGGTTCCAATTGAGCCGCCACACCGCCCGGCGTCGGTTACTTTTCTCGTTGGCGCCGAGCGCTGCAAGAATAGCCGCTTCCTCGGGCATCATGTCTCCAATCGTCGGACGTTCACATATTGTACAACGATTTCATTCATGAAGCAATATATCCATGACGCTCATGCTTACTCCTTACACCTCGTGGTACACTGGGGGCAATGAAGGGTAGAAACGACACCGGTTTGCAGCGAGGGGAGCTGGCCGCACTGGCGGCTGCGGCGCATGAATTAAAGAGTCCGCTGGCTTTAGTGCAGCATCTTGCAAAGACACTGGGCGATGCCGACACGCCGTTGACCGACGCTGACCGAGCGCGGTATCTGGCGCGTCTGCAGTTTACGAGCGACCGAATGTTGCGCTTAGTACAACAATTGGCAACAAGCTACCGGCTGGAAGACGACAAGCAATTAACGTTTCAGTTCCAATTGGAGCCGCTCAACACATTAGAAGTCTGCGAGAACGCCGCCCACGAGCTGGTGCCCTATGCCCGCGAGCATGGACAGGAAGTGCGCGTGCAGGCGCATTCATGCCCGCACCTTGTGCTGGCAAACCGTGATATTCTGCACGATATTGTCGTGAACCTGGCCGACAATGCCATTCGGCATAACCCGCCAGGTGGCGTGGTGCACATTGGCGCCATGTGCAAAGGTGCGAATGTCCGCCTGAGCGTGCACGACCAAGGCGCTGGCATAGCCCGGGCCGAGATGGCGCGCTTGCGGCAAACACTTGGCACGCAACCGCAGCCGTTCGCTGGCCGGAGTGCAACTAGCGGGCTCGGCCTCTATATTGTCGGGCAATTTGCGGCCGCAATGGGCGGGAGCGTAGGGCTGGGGCGCGCTGCCAGTGGGACTCATTTTTTTGTTGATTTAATGCGCTCGCAGCAAATGAGCTTGTTGTAATGAGTACTATTTTGCTTGTCGAAGATGACGCCTGGATGGGTGATTGCTATGCCTTGTGGTTGCAGGCCGATGGGCACACGGTGCTGCGGGCGGGCGATGCACAGGCGGCACTGGATGTGCTCGACGAACAGCCGGTAGATGCCATTGTACTCGATGTGCTCTTGCCCCACGCTAATGGCATTCAGCTACTGCACACACTGCGCTCGCATGCGGATTTTGCCCGGCTTCCGGTGGTGTTGTGCAGCGGGTCGCTTCCGGCCGATCTGCCACCACTGCACGCCTACGGTGTGCATGGGGTTATAGACAAGGCGAAGGTGGGGCCGCAGTCGTTCAGGCAAACAATCCGCGAGGTGCTGAACCATGCGGCCGTTTAGTACTGAAGCGATTATCCTGCGTCGCACCAATTACGGCGAGGCCGACCGCATACTCAGCCTGTTGACGCCGGGGCGCGGTAAGATCAGCGCCATTGCCAAAGGCGTCCGTAAGCCAAAAAGTAAGCTGGCGGGCGGGTTAGAGTTGTTCGCGCTCTGCGAAGTGACAATTATGGAAGGCCGGGGCGACCTGGGCTTGGTCACAAGCGCACGCATGAAGCAGTTTTTTGGCAATATCTTAAAAGATTACGACCGCATGCAGTTTGGCTACGAGACTGTTAAGCAAATTAACAAAGCTGCAGAAACTGTTACCGAACCGGAGTTTTACGAGCTACTGCGCGACGCTTTGGGTTGGTTGGATAACCTGGCTGTAGACCATCGTTTAAGCGAATTGTGCTTTCGGCTGAGATTGCAGTTTTTGCTTGGCCATGGACTGAACTTTGCGACCGACCAGGTGGGCCAAAAGCTTGTAGCCGACAAGCGCTACCACTATGATTTTGGCGATAATGCCTTTTTTGAAGATGACCATGGCCGGTTTGGCAGCGACCACATTAAGGTGCTGCGGCTGGCGAGCATAAAGGATCCTGTTGTACTTCATCAGGTTGCGGGCCTCGAGACCGTGCTCGACGATTGCGTGTGGCTTCTGCGTACAGCCGAGAGTTAATAAATGCAATGATGCCCGCAGCGCCGGCTTATGGCCATTGCTGCGGAGCACATCTTTACGGACCGAGTGGTTCGACATAGGGAAGGAGGTAGCCCGGTGCGGCTGCTTCGTGGGGCACGTGCATGCCGCGCGAAACAAGTGGTGCTGTGGCCAGCCAGGCGAGTGCCTGGTGCCATGCCCGTTTGGCCCAGCCAACTCTTCTTGCCTGTGTTTGCGCCGCCCAGACGTGGGCGATGTAGTACAGGGTGAGCGTCTGGCGGTAGTGCCAGGTTGGCCGGAAAAGCAGGTGGATGGCCTGCTCGATTGCCCGTTGCGAACCGCGTGGTGACATGGCGCGCAACGACCGGCTGAGCAGCATCAGGGCGACGGCACGGTCCAGGGTTGCACCGGCGGCGTCGAACTGCTTTGCCGCAGCCCTGTAGTGGTCGATGCTGCCGTGGGCCATGCCCGTCGCCTCGGCAAGCTGCCCGGCGCGCAGGTGCATGAGGGCGCTCTCGGCTGGATCCAGAAACTCTGATTCCGCCAGGAGCTCGACATGCTGCGCGATAAGACGGCGTTCGTGCTTGTCGCTGCACGGTGTGCCAAGGAGCACGTAGGCCCGCAGGCTCAGCAAGCCAACGGTGCAGCGCTGCATGCTTTGCGGCAATACGCCCAGGTGCAGCGGCGGCAACGATTTTTCAAGGACGCTCCAGGGGAGCAGTTGGCGGGCATCGTCGAAACGTTTGTCGTACGCAAGGCTGCAAACAGACGCATGCAGCTCGTGCAGGTGCGCGAAATCGGTCAAAACGCTCTCACCTCCGTAGTGGGATGTACCGAGGCAACTATAAAATAACAACGATATATTTACAAGGCAGAGCTCGCCCTGGTGCGGTGTGCAACCAGGGCAGAGATGCCGCATCCCTTTCCCGAATCTCAAATCAGCATGGTACGGTTGTGCCGTCGCTGACGAAATTCGTATCTCATGAAACCGATGGAGCGCAGTTCCCGGAACTGCCTGTACTCGGGCGTGTCGTGCAGGTTAGGCAGAGGCTCGAGGCGCCGCATTGCGAGGGCCAGGATTTCCTTTGCCAAGGCCCGCTGCCCGTTGCGGACGCGAAGCCGCGCCAGCAACGTTGCCGCGGCAATGTGGTGGCTGGTGAGTGCCCGCGGCCGCTGGTATGGTGCGGCCTCGAACGTGCTCATTGTGCCATGCAGGACGGTGATCGCGTCACTCAGCCGGTCCAGCCCCACGTACGCGTGCGCCAGCCGGGTGGTTGCTTGCACCCAGCTGCCAAGCTCGTTCTCGTGCAAGCATTGCCGGGCGCACTGCAGTTCGGTTGCTGCGTCGGTGTACTCCTGGAAGTACACCAGCACGGCGCCGTAGCTGCTGCGGGCCCGTCCTTCGTACGCGGTGTCGTGAGTGACGCGCTTGGCCGCCAGGATTGCCACACTGTAACGCAGCCGGTTCTCGGCGAGCGAGAGTGTCGCTGCATTGGCGTTGGCCAGCAGGAGCGCCTCGGCCGCTGACAGTTCGAGTACAGAGGGCATGAGCTCCCTGCGGGTCCGTTCATCGGCGTTTGCCATGGCCAGGTGCATGTCCTCGTGGGCGCGCACCGAGTCTCTGAGCAACCGCCGGGCTTGCGGCAAGTCTCCTTGCTCACGCGCAATCGTTGCGTTGGTGAGCAGTACGTACAGCCGGTCTACGAGTCGAAGAACAATCTCCCTGGCAGAAGGTGAGTCGGGTTCCATCGTTTCAACCATCTTTCTGTGGACGGTTTGGGATACGACATGCCTCAATTTATACACTCATTATGTGTATGGACACAATAGGCCGCAAAGCTTTTGTGCTGTAATTGCTACTTCATCTGATATAATCATCTTATTATGGCGAAAAATGAGGTGACTTTAGAGACTTTGACGAGTCTCGCCAAGCGGCGCGGCTTTGTATTTCAGGCGTCCGAAATTTACGGCGGCCTGTCGGGTTTTTGGGACTATGGCCCATACGGCGTTGAATTGGTAAACAACATCAAGCAGTTGTGGTGGCGCGCTATGGTGTTTGAAAACCGCGAAATTTATGGCGTCGATGGCGCGATCATCCAAAACCCTAAGCTATGGAAGGCCAGTGGCCACGTGGCCGGGTTTACTGACCCGATGGTCGAAGACACAAAGAATGGCAAGCGGTACCGTGCCGACCATTTGGCTGGTGTTGACAGCACTGACTTAAAAGAGCTGGCCGAACTGCTAAAAGACAAAAAATCACCCGATGGCAACCCACTCAGCGAGCCGCGTGTCTTTAACATGATGATGAAAACCTGGGTTGGCCCGCTGGAAAGCGATGATGCCGTGGCATATCTCCGCCCAGAGACCGCGGGCAGTATTTTTACCAACTTCGAGAATGTGCGCGAGACCACCCGGAGCAAGATTCCATTCGGCATTGCCCAGATTGGTAAGGCTTTCCGCAACGAGATCAGTCCGCGCGACTTCATTTTCCGCGTCCGCGAGCTGGAGCAAATGGAGATGCAATATTTCATTCATCCCGATGCGCAAAACGAGCAGTATGAACGCTGGCGTGAATTTGCCCACAGCTTTTTGACTGAGCGCCTTGGCATTCAAGAAGCAAACATCAAATGGCACGAGCACGACGCCACCGAGCGCGCACATTATGCTGCTGCTGCCCATGACCTGTACTTTAAATTCCCACAAGGTTTTAAGGAATTGTGGGGCACGCACAACCGCACCGACTTTGATTTGAGTAGCCACATGAAAGAATCTGGCCGTGACCTGACATACTTCGATGAAGCGACGCGCGAACGTTTTACTCCGAACGTTATTGAAAGTTCGGTGGGAGTGGGTCGCATGATGCTCGCTGTCTTGGCCGACGCGTATACCGAAGAAGAAGTGAATGGCGAAACACGCGTCGTGCTTAAAATTAAGCCATCGATCGCACCGGTAAAAGTTGCCGTGCTGCCGCTGAGCAAGAAGCCAGAATTGAGCGCTCTATCTGAAAAAGTGTATAAAAAACTTGCTCAGGAAACCGGCTGGAACATTGAATATGACGAAACGCAAAGTATTGGTAAGCGCTACCGCCGCCAAGACGAAATCGGTACGCCGTACTGCGTGACTATTGATTTTGAGAGCCTCGAAGACGACAGCGTGACTGTTCGCGAGCGTGACAGCATGAAGCAGACA
Organism: Saccharimonadales bacterium (SeqCode); assembly: GCA_035280845.1. Classification (GTDB taxonomy): domain Bacteria; phylum Patescibacteriota; class Saccharimonadia; order Saccharimonadales; family EFPC-124; genus DASTDY01. The sequence continues at coordinate 28,997 of DATEFB010000019.1, forward strand.
CGTGTTAAGATCGAAGACATCCTACAGACTATAAAGCTTTAGAAATGACGAACCCCAGCCCGCGACCGCACTGTGTATGCGGCCACGAGGCTGGGGAATCGTCAGAGCATCAGCTCTGCTTGGTGGAGTTCTGGCTGTCGTTGCCCGCGGCCCTTTGGGTGCGAGAGCGTTCGCTCAGCTCGACCAGCGTTTCGCCGAAGGCGAGCAGCCCGCGGCCGACCTGACGGCCGAGCCCCAGACCCGCGAGGGTCAGCTTGTCGATGGTGCCGGCGAGCGCACGCTTGCCCAGTTCGCCCAGGATGGCGTGCGCCTTGTCGTGCTGCTCGGTCTTGACGTACATGACGTACAAGCTCAGCCCCGAATGGGTCAGCGGACCGACCAGGTCGTGCGCGGTGGCCAGCTCGTAGGCCGCCACCATGGACACGATGGCCTGTTCGACCTCGTCCTCGGTGTAGGTTCGGCCGATCACGACGTGCAGCCAGGCTCGATCGAGATCGGTCTCGACCGCGCCCATCAGTCCTTCAGCGGCTGCCCGCATCTGGAGCTTGTTGCCGTTGGGCTTGGTGGAATCGTTCACGAGCAGCGCGACCAGTGTCGATGCGCCCTCAGTGAGGTCTCCCTTTGCCATGATTCACACTCCAGTAGCAATGTGTTTGTGCTCTGACAAGTGTTAATTATGTAAGATTAGTGTAAAAAAGTCAATATGTTGCAATCCCAGGGGAACGGGTGGACAATGAAACGGAAGCAGGAGGTAGAAATGGGATTTTTTGACGCACTCAGCAAAATAGCACAGGGCAAACCTGTTTTTGAACCAGGCCAGAACGATGGCAAGCAAATGCCTCAGGCGGCGCCCGTCGAGCCTGCAGCAGGCCTTGCGCCGGCAGCGCACACTGGTCCAAAGGAGTATCCGCACCTGACGCTTGGACGCGTGCAGTGCTACGTGCACGGCGACGACATGGAGGTAGAGGTAGAGGTAGAAAACCACTCCAACCAGCAACTCGACCTGGACCAGATTCGTATTTTAGGCACGTCGCACGACATGGGAACCGTACTGCGACCAGGCGAAGAGCGTGAGTTTAAAGTGTACGAAGGTGACCGCCCACGGAGCACTGGCAATAGCCGTGTCGAGATTTCGTTCCGTACGCAGCCGGGCGGCGACTACTTCCAGGCTGAATTTGTCATTGACTTCAAGCAGGAACCCGACGGCACATATACTGTGCAGCGTTTCCGCTCAATCCAGGTCCGCGACATTTAGCGTACCGATGGTACAATAGCTACATCATGAGCGCTATTTCTGTTTCGTCTGTCTCGAAACATTTTAGTTTTAAGACGCACAAAGGTCTGAAGGGCTTTTTGAGCCCGGCCAAAAAACAGGTCGTTGCTGTAGATGATATTAGCTTTACCGTTGAGCGCGGCGAGGCTGTGGCGTTTATTGGCCCCAACGGTGCCGGCAAATCCACGACCATTAAAATGCTGAGTGGTATTTTGTCGCCAACCAGCGGTGAAGTGCGCGTGCTTGGCCTGGAGCCATTAACGCAGCGCCGCCAGCTGGCCATGAAAATCGGCACGGTGTTTGGCCAGCGTTCGCAGCTGGTATTTAACCTGCCATTGCTCGACAGTTTTGCGCTTACTGCTGCTATGTACCAGGTGCCCGAAGCCGACGCCCAACAGCGCATCAATACGCTCATTAAGCAGTTCGACCTGCACGAGTTCATCGACCAGCCTGTGCGCAAACTCAGCCTTGGCCAGCGCATGCGCGCCGAAGTCGCCAACGCCCTTATTCACAATCCCGAAATTATCTTTTTAGATGAACCCACGATCGGGCTTGATATTGTTGCTAAACGTGCCCTACGCGAAGTCATTAAGAACGTGAACCGCGAGCGTGGGACGACCGTCTTTTTAACAAGCCACGACGTTGGCGATATTGAAGAAGTCTGCGACCGCACAATGATTGTGAACCACGGAAAAATTATGCTGGACGCAAAAACGGCTGACTTAAAAACCGATTATCTGCGCACAAAAACAGTCAGCATTGTTCCCGAAGGTAAATTGCCGACATCGTGCACAGTGGCGGGACACAAGGCCGAAGTGCGCGAAGGACGGCTGGTCTTCGACGTTGATACCTCAGTGATGCCGCTCAAAACGTTTATTGCCGCATTGCTGGACGATCTGGAAATTTCGGACATTACCATTGAGGATACGCCGCTGGAAGACGTGATTCACGAGCTTTACACTAAGGATAAAGCCGATGCAAAAGGCTAGGGCATACTGGCGGGTTTTTCTGACCTCGGCGCGGGAGGACGGCGCAAACCCCAAGCGACTTATTTCTACCGTGCTGCAAATGATCGGGCGTGTGCTGCTGGTCGTGGCAATCTACAAGGTGGCGTATGGCGCGACGGGCGGCAACCACGCCCTGACATTTACCAATGCAATGTGGACGATTGGGCTGTGTTTTGCATACTTTTTAAACCTGGGTATCCGCAATATTTACCAACCGGTTGAGCGCGAAATTAAAGACGGTAGTGTCGAAACGAGCCTTATTAAACCGCTTGACTGGCGCGCGGTAAAGTTCTTACAGCTGTTGGGTAAAAGTGGCGTGGAGTTTTTGATCCAGCTGGTGGTGCTGCCGACAGTGCTGCTGATTGTGGTTGGACCACCGGATGTGGGCCATTTAAGCCCGGGGCTTATTGCTGTATTTGTGCTGATTTTATTCATGTCGGTCGTGACTGCGGGCGCACTCTTTTTAACGGTTGGCTTGACCGCATTTTGGTTAAACGACGCCAAGTCGGTATTTAGGATCGTCGATAAAATGGCGTTGATTTGCTGCGGGACCTTTGTACCGCTCGCCCTCATGCCCGACGTTATGCAGTGGATTGTGCGGTTCACGCCATTCAATATTTACGCCGCACCAACACGGCTATTCGACCCAACATTTGTGCCAATGCTTGTGCCCACGCTTATTGGCGGGGTTGTTTGGATGTTCCTAATGCTGGCGCTTTGCCAATTTGTCTGGAACCGCGCCGGCAGAAAAATAGAGGTCAACGGTGGGTAGGCTCGAGGACGCGCGCCACGACCTGCGCATCTACTGGCTAAGCTGGCGCACCCAGTTTAAAGCCGCCACGAAGCTGCGCGGCGCATTTACGCTGCAAGTGGTGGGGATGATTATCAACAACATCGGCCTTATAGTAGCGTGGTGGTTTTTGTTTGAGCGATTCGGCACCATTAACGGCTGGACGGGCGCCGAACTCATAGCTGTGCAGGGTGTAAACATGCTGATTTTTGGCATCACCGTTATTTTTAGCACCGGCCTGTACGAGCTGCCGCGGTATGTCGACCAAGGTTCGTTTGATTCGTTCCTTACAAAACCAGCCGGGATTTTGCCGCAAATTACCAGCAGCGCAATAGAAATCAGCACGCTGGGCGACATTATTCTGGGGGTCGTGCTCATTGGGTGGTATATCGTTATTGCCCAGGTCAGCCTGATGGCAATAGGGTTATTCATGGCGGCCTGCGTGCTTGGCGTTTTGCTGATGTGGTGCTTCACCCTCATGCCCTTCTTGCTTGCGTTTTACATGTTCGACAGCGAAAAGGTGAGCCGCAACATTGCATTCTTTTACCTAGACACCGGCATTTACCCAAGCGGCGTGCTGACTGGCGGCATCCGCCTGGTGCTTTTGACCGTGTTCCCGGGCTTATTTATAGGTGCTGTCCCGATGGATATTTTACGCGGCATTGGCTGGGAGTTGTTGCTGGTCGGCCTCGCCGTCGCGGCGTTCTGGCTGTTTGTTTCGCTGCGGTTATTCCGCCGCGCCTTGACGCGGTACGAGAGCGCAAACTTGGTGGGCGCGCGATAATAAAAATAGTCCAGAAATGACGAACCCGGCTACCACCTTGCATGTTGTGCAGGTGGTGCCGGGGATCCCGTCAGACTCGGGCCGGGGCCTTGTGGGACCTGGCCAGGACAAGCCGTCCGTAGCTGACACGCATCTTGTTGAGCTGCTCACGCAGGGCCGGCGTGTGCCGGTGCGTGGGGTTGCTGTTGATGGCCGCCTCCACGGTGGCCACGTACTGCTGCGCCTCGTCGTCACGTTCCATGTAGTAGAGCGCGTACACGAGGTCGAGGGTCAGGGTGACCCATTCGCTGTCACGCACGGTGGCCGGGTCGTTGACCAGGCGGCGCATGAAGACGATCACGTCGCCGCACAGTTCGAGCGCACGCTCCGAGCTGGTCCGCGGGTCGCGCACCATCTGGATCTGCGCCCACGCGTGCGCCCGGCGGAGTTGGGTGGCGAGCATGGGGCTCAGGCCATCCGGTTCCGTCACGAGTAACCGCGACGTGATGTTCAGAACGAGTTCCGGTTCACCGCTGGCGATGATGCCTTTGATGGCGCGGAGGCCATCGCGGACGTCGTCAACCGTGGTTGCGGCCGCCGGAGCTTCAGCAAGTTGCGTCAAGGTACTGCACCTTCCTACGAATCTGATGAGTAAGTTAATCATATAAACTGAAATTGCATATGTCAAGTTTTGTGGTATAGGAATTGTGCTTATGCTACATACATTGTGTGCATGTTTTTGATACAATGTTGGCATGACCGCCGCCGACGTAATTGCCGCCCTGAACGAATATGCCCGGCCGCATGCTGTAGATTTTTTGCAGCATTTCTTTAAAACGCACAAAGGTGGGTATGGCGAGGGCGATTTGTTTATTGGTGTGCGAGTGCCCCCAACCCGAATTGTGTGCAAGCAGTTTAAAGATCTGTCATTGCCCGAGGTGCAGAAATTATTCGACAGCGCCATACATGAGCACCGCCTTGCCGCCGGCCTGATTTTGACCTACCAATACCCTAAATCCACCGACAAAAAAGCCATCTACGACCTGTACCTAAAGAATGTCTGGGGCGGGCGTGTCAACAATTGGGATATTGTAGATACTACCGCGCCAAAAGTTGTGGGCCGGTATTTGCTCGAGGCCGACGCGCCGCGTGACATTTTGTTTAAGCTGGCACGCAGCCAGGACGTGTGGCAAAAACGCACCGGCATTTTAAGCAGTTTCTACTTTTTAATGAAGGGCGATGACCCCACAATTACGTTGGAACTCGCCGAGATTTTAGTGGATGACAAGCACGACATGATCCAAAAAGCAGTCGGCTGGATGCTGCGCGAAGTAGGGAAGCGGTTTGACACCAAGCTGCTGACCGATTTTTTGGACCAGCACGCCGCAACAATGCCACGGACGGCGCTACGGTATGCGTTGGAGCACCTTTCGCCGGAAACAAAATTACACTATATGCAAAGGAAAAATAATGCGTGAAATCGAAATCAAAGCCCGCGTCCAGAACAAGCAAACCCTCCTGCAAAAACTAAAAGAGCAGGGGATCGAGCTTGGCCCGGCCAAAACCCACCACGACGTCGTGTTTTGCAAACCCGGCCAGCAAGACTATGAACCCGGCAGTATTTGGCACCGCATCCGCACCGAAAACGGCAAGACTGTTATGTGGACAATGAAGGTAGATACCGGCCGTAAGCTCGACAGCATAGAGCACGAAATCACCGTCAGTAGCGGCGAAGAGCTGGAGGCCATGCTCAAGCAAATGGGGCTCGAGTTGTACAGCGACCTCACCAAAACACGCCAAAAAGCAAAGGTTGGTGAGATAGAAATCTGCTTGGACGACGTTGACAATTTAGGCACCTTCATTGAAGCCGAAAAGCTGTTCGAAGATCACGATACTGATTATGAAGTTGCGACTGCAGAGCTGTGGGACCTACTGAACAAACTAGGCGTCACACACGACGACCAGGAAACGTTGGGCTACGACGTCTTACTAAAAAGCGCCAAGAATTGACGAGCCCCGGCCCTTTCGCATGTTGGCGCACGCGTAGGTACCGGGGATCGTCAGAGTAGTAGGGGTGGGGGCACGGTCAGGCCGCGGCTGCGGTGGCTCCGCCCGGGTGGGCAGCGAGCTGGGCGTACACCTGGTTCTTCAGGCGGGTACGCGCACCGGTGCGGTGGTCGTTGACCAGATGGTTGAGCCGGTCGAGCATGGCGTCCCGTACGGGCATGTCGCCCAGGTGGGAGTAGATCAGCGCGAGTTCGGCAGCGGCGCTGATGGCAATGTCGACCCCGGCCGGGTCGTCAATGTCATCGAGGTCGAGCTGCCACTCCAGGTCGCCGATCTTGTCGACGAGTTCGGCCACGATCTCGTCATCGCTGGGCTCTCGCTCAGCGGTGAAGTCGATCACAATCGTCTCGTCGTGCATGCGGGCGTCAGTGGTCATTGGTGTGCCTCCTTAACTCTCTGACGTGGGCTAGACTATATACTTGTTTATCCCATTTGTCAACCCCTATGCTAACTGCTCTCTGCGAAGTGTTTGAAGCGCTCCATATGGCGTCGCTGCTGCGCTGCCATCGCGCCTTTTGCTAGCGTGCCCAGCACAGCGTTTAGGGCGCCATGAAAACGAAAGTCTTGCTCGAAAACGTACCTGGTCACAGTAGGCGAAAGTGCGCTGAATGTGGCAGTCGTATAGATTGTGACCATTGGGGATTCTAGAGTGGAGTGCATGGCGTCCGGGAGATCGCGAGCTACCACTGTAGAGGTGAACATCATTTTCCTTGAGCCGTTTTTAAAGGTGAGACGCGCTGTCGAACCGGGTGCACCAGGCTCCCCGCTAATTGGCTCGTAATGCACGAGGTCTTCCATCCATTCTTTATTGTGACGCGGGTCGGCCATGAGCGCAGCTACCTCGGCTTGTGGCCGGTTTATCTCCGACTCAAATGTGAGGATCATGCTACATCTGGCCTGTTTCGTACACCCGCACCGCACAACCTGGAGCGTTTGCGAGCGGGTTGTTTTTGGCCATCTCGACAGCTTCATCGATACTGTTGGCTTTAACGATGGAATAGCCAATGAGGTCGTTACTGTCTTTCTCTATGGTGCCATCCTTGAGGAGTATTTTTTGGCCGGTGATAGGGTTGCCGCCATCGATGAGCGCGTCGCCGAGGGTGTCGAACCAGCTATTCCATGCAGTAAGTGCTTCTGGTGCAGGTTGTGTTGTTTGGTTGCTGTGGTAGGTGTAAATATAGTTTTTCATAGTGTTTCCTTCTTAATTAATTCTTAAAATGTGCTGCGTAATTTTCTAGGGTTTCCTTGTCGTTACCCCAATCTGTCCGATACTGCATCATCCACGCCTGTGCGGCAGCGAATGCCTGCCGGTTGAACGCAACAAAGTTGGTGCGGCCTATTTTTTTGCGCTGAATCAGCTCGGCGTCTTCCAGGGAGCGGATGTGCCTGTGAATCGCCGGTAGTGATATGTCGTGCTCGCTAGCTAGCTGGCTGACGGTCGCCGGCCGGTACGATAGCGTCTCCAGTATGCTGCGCCGCTTGGCGTTGCCGAGTGCTGTAAATACAGCGTCCAGGCGGGAATCATCACGTGGTAAAGGTGCAATAGTTAACATATACGTTAACTATACTGTGTCCGATCAAAATTTGCAAGTTAAAAAAGGTATACTATACAAAAGGTGTTCAATCCAAGAACGACTTTCTGCTGTAATGAGCACAATAAGGAGCAACATGAGACTACTATTGACCTCTGGCGGCCTGCGCACACAAAGCATGAAGGATGCGCTGGTTGGCCTATTAGATAAACCAGTGAGTGAATCACGCTTTGTGTTTGTTCCTACGGCCGCAAACCCAGAGGGTGGCCACAAAGACTGGTTGATCCACGACATAAACTCGTCATTCGAGATGGGTTGGAAGAATTACGATATTGTCGATCTTGCAGCAGTCTCCAGTATGCCACGTGACCGCTGGTGGCCGCGGTTCGATCAGGCCGATGTCCTGATGTTTGGCGGCGGCACAACGTTTTACCTCAGTTACTGGCTAGAAAAATCCGGACTCATGAAGGCGCTGCCAGAGATGCTAAAAACCAAAGTCTACGTGGGCATTAGCGCTGGCAGCATGGTGGCGGGTGACAGCTTGCGGGTTGCCAGTGAGGCTCTCGAAAAATTTGGCGAGCTTAAAGACGACGAATACGACGAGCTTGGCCCTCGTGGCCAATCATCGTCAAAAACACTGCAACTCGCTAGGTTGGTTGTACGTCCGCACTTCAATTCGCCCGAATTCCCCAACATGAGGGAGGATTTTTTACAACAAGTCGCCAAGTCGCTGAGCGTGCCAATGTACGCCATCGATGACCAGACGGCCATAAAGGTGGTCGACGGCAAGGTGGAAGTTATCTCGGAAGGCATGTGGAAGGTTTTTTAAGGTATGAAACGATTTTTCGGACTCCGCGCCAAGCTGTATGGGCACGCGCTACTCGACGATTTTATGCCCATCTACCCACTGTATGCGGTGATGTTTACCGATACAGGTTTGAACGCCGCCCAAATCTCGAGCCTGCTGTTCGCGTGGTCGCTGACCGCCTTCTTTTCGGAAGTCCCAAGCGGCGCGATCGCCGATAAGTACCCACGCAAGTACGTATTAATTATTGGCCAGGCCCTTCGTGCCATAGGGTTCGCGCTGTGGTTTTTGGTGCCAAACTATTGGGGCTTTTTGATCGGGTTTATTCTATGGGGGCTTAAGGGCGCGTTCGCCTCGGGGACCACTCAGGCCTTGGTGTACGACGAGCTTAAAAACGAAGGCAAACAGCAGGATTTTGGAAAAGTCTGGGGCCGCATGTCCACCCTGCAAATTATTGGCGAGCTGCTGGCTAACGTTGCTGGCGCAGTTATGGTGATTGCCGGGTATGGCTGGTTGCTGATTGCGGGTGTGGTCATCGACATTGCGAACATTATTATTTTGTCGCTGCTGCCAAAGGCGAAAAAAGTAGAATCCACCGGCGAAACCCGCTATTTCGCCATTCTGAAAGAGGGAATTACCTACGCGCTGAAGACCCCGGCCGTACTGCGCATTATCGCCCTGACAACCTTTGTCATTGGATTTGCGTCCATCGACGAATATTATGGCGTGTTCTTTGAAGAGCTTGGCATGGAGACTGCCACGATTGCCTGGTGGGCTGCGGCGGCCTCGGCTGTGGGTGCGTTGGCAGGATTGGCGGCGCACAAGCTGGAGCACAACCGGCATTTTGCCAACAATGCTTCAATTGGCGTTATGGTTGTGGTGTGGGGCGGCCTGCTTGGGCTTTCGAGCGTTGCGGGCGGCATAATTGCGCCGTTTCTGATTGTGCTGTTTGCCGGATTCTTTTACCTTATGCAGGTGCTCGGCGAGGTGTGGGTGCAGCATGCCATAACCACGCATGCCCGCGCTACCGTTACGTCGGTGCAGGGCTTTTTTGCGGAAGTCTGTGCGCTGGCAGCCTATGCATTTGTTGGTTTTTTTGCGCAGATCGCAGACTACGCTACCGCCTTCCGGTATGCGGCTTATCTGACAATGGCATTTGGCGCAGCCATGGTGTTATTTGCGCTCTTGCGCCGCCGCAGGGTAGAGTAGTGAGCGTATTATGCGCCAAATTATAACTGTACTTGCAGCCCTGATTCCCATTGCCGGGGCGATTCCGTATCTTATTAATACCGTCAAAGACAAAACCCGTCCGAACATTGTGACATGGTTTACCTGGACGCTGATTAATGGCATCAACACCGCTGCGGCGTTTAGCGACGGCGCTTGGCAAACGGCAATCTATACCGGCGCGGGTACGATTGCGACTGGCGCCATTGTGGCCGTGGGCGTAAAACACGGCTTTAAAAAATACACGCCGTTCGATATTGCATGCCAAATCGTGGCTCTGCTTGGCATTCCGCTGTGGCTATTAACCGGGCAACCCGAGCTTGCCGTGCTGATTTTATTGGTTGTCGATTTCGCCGGTGGCTTGCCAACGCTGCGCCACGCATTTAAAGCCCCGCGCGAGGAAACATGGCAGACGTTTGGGGCGAGCGCCTTGGGCGGCGCACTTATTCTGGTGAGCCTGGAGCGGTTCGATGTAGTGGCGCTCACTATGCCCTTGTACATATTCTTATTTGATTTGACGGTGCTGCTGACGATCTTCTGGCGCCGTCGGAAAGTAAAAACTTAAGGTGGCGCGGATTGGCATTTTTGCAGGCACATTCGACCCAGTACACAATGGGCACGTAGCGTTTGCCTTGGCCGCAATGAACGACTGCCACTTGGATTCGGTTGTTTTTTTGCCAGAGCGCGAACCGCGGGGCAAGCACGGCGTAACTCCAATCGGCCACCGCGTTGCCATGCTGGAATGTGTGGTTGCCGACCGACCAGACTTTAGCCTGCTACAGTTGGCCGAGCCTCAGTTTGACGTGCGCGCCACATTGCCGCAACTTCAGCGCCGTTTTGCAGGCGACGAACTCTTTTTATTGGTAGGATCCGACGTTGCCGCACATATTGTGCGCTGGGACGGGGCAAAGGAGTTGTTGGCCGCCATGGAAGTGGTTATTGGCCAGCGCGCAGGCGACCCTCTGCCCCAACTGCCTGTTTCGACAATAGTACTGCCCACCGTGCAAGCGCACGTGGCAGCAAGCGACATCCGCAGCGGGCTCAGCCAGGATATTGCTCCAGATGTACGCAAGTATATTGACGCTCATCACTTGTACGGTATGGCCACGCCGTAGTATAAGTAGAAGCACCATAAGGGGGATGCATGCTCGGAAAATTGTTTAGGATTATTAGCCAGCGGGCTGACGAATTGCTGGTAGTAGCCGTTGTGCTTGTGGGCGCGGCTATATTTTACATGCCGGGCGTCATGAGCAAGCTGACGAGCAGCGGGTTTGCGCCAATCGGTGCGCAATCTACCCAAGTGCGGGAATTCATTGCCGAGAACGTGAGTCGCGAGAGCGCATCTGCAATCGTTATTTTAAAGAGTAAAACGGCGACTGTTGATTCGCCGGAATTCCAGGCTGCCGCCACGCAGGTCATTGACCAGATTGGCAAGCACCACGGCGTCGGCGGGGTGCAAAGTTACTTTAATACCGGTGCGCAGCAGCTTGTTGCCAAGGACCGCAAGGGCGCTCTGGCACTGGTTGGTATTCCGGGCACAGTGGCCGAGCAAGAAGAAGTTGCCGCCAGCCTGCGCGACACGGTAAAAAGCGAATCACTCGAGCTTGCATATGCCGGTGAGGCGATTTTAAACCACGATATAACCCAGCAAATCAACAAGGACCTGGCGCTGGCCGAGACTATTTCGTTCGCGCTTTTGGCGATCCTGCTGGTTATTGTGTTCCGGGGTGTGGTAGCGGCGCTGCTGCCATTGCTGTTGGGCGGGTTTACGGTGCTGGTGGCGTTTTTGGTGCTGCGCGGATTGGTGGAAGTCACCAGCATTGTAGAATACGCGCTTAACGTGATTATTCTGATCGGGCTGGGCCTGGCAGTTGATTACTCGCTGCTGATGGTCAGTCGTTTCCGTGAAGAGTTGGTATCGCAAAAGGGCGATGTGCAGGAAGCGCTGCGGGTCACCATGGTGACAGCCGGACGCACAATTTTCTTTAGTGGCCTGACGGTTATTATTAGCCTGCTGGCACTTGTTGTTTTTCCTCTGGATTTCTTGCGCAGCATGGGCCTTGGCGGCGCGGCGGCTGTTCTGGTGGCAATGGCCGGTGCGCTGATTGTATTGCCAAGCATGCTACGTTTGCTCGGGCACCGCGTTAACTGGCTGTCGTTTGGTAAGGCCAAAAAAATGGATAAAGCCGCTCGCGAGGGCGGTACGCATACCGAAAAAGAAAGCTTGTGGTACAAGACTGGCGCGTTATTTATGCGCATGCCAGCACTCTTTATTGTTTTGGCGTTGGGGCTGTTGCTAGTGGGCGGCATGCCGTTTCTGCGCGCAAAGCTCACCACTCCCGACTACACCGTATTGCCTGACGGCGCAGTAGCCCGCGAGGCGACCGAATCGCTACGGAGCGATTATGCGTTTACGGCAGATCCGATTAAGGCGCTATATACCACGAGTCACGCATCAATTGCCGACCCACAGGCTGCCGCCGATCTGCAGGCTTACCTTGTAGATCTGCAAAAGAAAGAAGGCGTCCGCTCGGCAACCGTATCTGCTGCAACCCAGGGTAAAGAGGCGGTCATTGACATTGGGTTTAGCGCCGATGCAATGTCGGCCGAAGCCCAGAAGCTTGTCACGACGCTGCGTGCCAGCAATCCACCAAATGCCACAGTCGCATTCGGTGGCCCAACCGCCGAACTTGTCGATTTGTTGGCGGTGCTGGCCGCACACATTCCGTACGCACTGGTAATAATTGGCGTGACGCTGTTTGTGCTGCTGTTCCTGATGCTTGGCAGCGTGGTGTTGCCACTGGTCGCCATGGTGCAGAATGTGCTTAGCCTGGCTGTCGCTTTTGGCGCGTTGGTCTGGATTTTTCAGGAAGGGCACTTGGCCGGGCTGTTGCACATGAACGTCACCGGCAGTATAGACGCAACACAGCCAGTCCTTATTTTTGCCGTCGCATTCGGGTTGAGTATGGACTACTCGGTATTCTTATACGGCCGTATTAAAGAAGAGTACGACCGCACCCGCGACAACGACACCGCTGTGCTAAACGGCCTGCAAAAGACCGGTAGCATCATTACGTCTGCGGCAATCCTACTGTTTGTTGTGGTCGTGGCGTTCGCGACATCGCGCATTAGCGTCATGCAGCAGATTGGCGTTGGACTCGCTTTGGCAATTTTGGTAGATGCCTTCCTGGTGCGCATGGTGCTGGTGCCTGCGACCATGAAACTCCTTGGTAAGCTCAACTGGTGGGCGCCCTCTGCCCTTAAGCGGCTGCAGGCGCGGTTTGGGTTTAGCGACTAGCGCTACAGCACTTCGGTAATGCCAAGCGGATTACCGCCCGCTTCGATCTCGAGGTCAATGTACAGCTCGGAGCCAATATCCTGCAAAAAGAACACATCGTTGGCGCTGTCGCCAAACGTCGTAGACAAGTACGTATTAAAGTTGCCAGGGGTGAGCGCCTGTACACGGTGCGCCAGGCGAGTCACGGCTTCGTACCGTTTTAGTTCCTCGCTGCTTATCGAGGTGAGCGGCTGGCTGATATTCAGGCTGTGTTGGAGCGATGCCGCCCGCACCAGGAACTCGGTCGAGACCCCCAGAAGTATGTCGAGGGCTTCGTCCATGGCCGTAAACTGCAGTACATTGCCAACCACCAGCTTTGCTGGGTCGACACCCTGCTCAACCAAAAAGGCAGCTACGTAGTCCCAATTATGCCGGAGCGTTGCTTCGAGTTCTGACTTGGGGTGCATGCCCGACGCTTGCAGGTTGAGTTTGGGAATGTAATTCACAATAAGGCCCTCATTTGAGATTGGTTTTTGGAGCGTTTTTAGTGCGGCACGGGTAACAGGCGCGGTTATGTAGACGGTATTCACCGTGGTGGGTAGGCTGGAAACGGCATCGGGGGTCACAAAATAGGCCGAGGCATCGGGGTGGCTCACAAATGGGCGTATCGTAAAGTGCATGTTTTGCATGTGCATAAGCGCGTGGGTGAGCCGGAGAATTTCTTCGGCGTTCAGCGTACTGGCACGCAGCCGCTGCACATAGCGGCTGGCTTTGACCCACTGCTTGCGGGTGGCGCTCATGATGGCTAGGGGATTCTCGCAGACTACAATTGTCCGTCCCAGATACTGCCGTTTTTGAAGGTGTCGGGCAATGTCGGCCGCAAGCGTGGCGGGCGGGTTTGTGGGTAGGTGACGGGTTTCGTAGTAAATCTGCTGCATGCGAGCTCCTTTTAGTTCATAACAAATGGTGTTGGCGGAAGCTGTAGGCTTCGGTTTTGGTTAAAATAATATGGTCACGAATAGGAATCCCCAGTAATTGCCCTGCTGCGGCTAGCTGAATGGTGAGGTTGCGGTCTTTGGTACTGGGCGCAGTAAGTCCGGACGGATGGTTGTGGGCAATAATAATGCTCGCTGCGCGGTCGGCGATGGGGTCGGCGAATACTTCGCGCGGATGCGCTAACACGCTGTCGAGTGTGCCAATCGTAATGACGCGTTTTTCGATCAGGCGCAGGCCGCCATCGAGCGACAACACAACTAAGTGCTCTTGTGATTTTGTACGGATTTCATCGAGGCGGGCCACTGTGTCGGCAACTGTCCGCAGCGGCTGGACATCGCGGACCAGGTGCCGCCGGGCGAGCTCAAAGCTGGCAAGCAGGGTAGAGGCCCGGGCTTCGCTCATGCCTTTTATGTCTTTTAGGTTGTCGAACTGCATATCGGGCCCGTATTTGTGCAGGGTGGTGCGGACCTGCCGGGCAATCTGCCCGACATTAATGCGGCCGTTGCCACTGCCAATCATGGCTTCGAGCAGTTCAAAATCAGACAGCGCCGCAGGGCCGCGAAGCTTCATTTTTTCGCGTGGGCGCTCTAAGATCGGGATATCTTTAATACGTCGGGGTTTTGGCACATGCAGAAGCATAGCAGACGTTCCCTCGAAATATAAGTACTTAATTTTGTTCGCTAATTGTGGAAAACTCAGGCAGGGTATAATAGGTAGGTAACAGAGGAGGCCGCCATGAAGGTCACACGCTACCCGCAATCTTGTTTACTGATAGAAAAAGATGGTTTCAGCATTGCCATCGATCCCGGCGACCCGTTTGTCGCCAGCCATAAGGCCGATGAACTCAGGCATGTCGGTGCCGTATTTTATACGCACGATCATTTCGACCACTGCAACCGAGCGCTTGCTGCGCAGCTGCACGAGTGGAACATTCCGCTATTTGGCAATGCCTCGGTCGGCGCTTTGCTGCAGGATACACCGTGTATTGTAGTGACGCCTGGCGAGCTGGTAAAAGTCGGCCCATTCAGTGTGAACCCCGCACTCATGGCGCACAGCGACATGGTTGATGGCCAGCCTGGCCCCGAAAATACCGGCTACATCATCGATAATCATTTACTGCATCCCGGGGACAGCCCACACGTCGAAGGCGTAAACGTGCCCGTTATTGCCCTGCCTTTGGTCGGCCCCGACATTAGCCCGCGCCGCGCCTGCGACATGGCAAAACTGGTCGGCGCCAAAACCGCCATAGCTATGCATTACGACCTGTGGGGCGCGCAAGCCGAATTTTATAAACTTATTTTTGAGCGATTCACTATACCATTCGACCTAAAAGTGCTGGCCGACGGCGAATCGGTGGAGGTGTGATGGATTACGAAGCCGCGAACAAGACATTGCAAGATATTGCGCGCGAGGCTGGCGCTTTTATGCTTGGGTCGGACGAGCGCGAATCTACCGACAAAACAAATGTTAAAGATTTTGTCACCGTCGCCGATATTAAATCGCAAAACATTATCCGTGGCCGCCTGAACGCGGCGTTCCCGGGTGTGGCCGTGCTTAGTGAGGAAGATCCCGAAGAAGCCCGCGCCCAGCTATTTGAACCCACATTTACCGGCTTCGTGCTGGACCCAATTGACGGCACATACAATTTTAAGCGTGACATGCGCGAATCGGCGATTTCGATCGGATACATCGAGGGCGGCCGCATAAAAGCAGGCGTCATTTTTGATCCGTACAAAAACGAACTGTTTACTGTAACCGAAGGCAAAGGCGCATTCCGCAACGGCCAGCCAATTCATGTATCTGGCCAGGACGGGCTTGCGGGCGCGAGCATCGCCACAAGCAACAGCTACGATGACGAACCAATGGTTCGCAACCTGAACCGCCACCTGGCAATCTACGAGCAAACCGGCATTATGCCCTGGATGGTAGTGCCAGGCAGCGGCGTTTTGCTGATGGCCAATATTGCCTGCGGCCGAATAGACGTGTATCACCATAACGGCTTAAAACCGTGGGACAATGCCGTAGCCTTTTTGCTGATCCGCGAGGCGGGCGGCAAGGTGTTGACCTTAAAGGGTGAGGAAGCGGCATTTACCAGCGCCACGATTTTAGGCGGTACGCCAGCGGTCGTGGACGCGCTCGATGAAGTTTTCAAAAAAATAGACCAGACACTGCTGGACTAGTAGAACGACGCCCTGCCCCGGGGTAGTGGGGCAGGGCTGCGTCGTTTGCGTGCGTCACGCCGTAACGAGGACGCTGTTGTCCTCGTCGTGCGCCTCGGCCACTGTGGCGGCGCGGGGCACCAGTTCGTCGTGGAGCTTGCTCAGGAAGAGCAGGGTGGTCACGGGAGTCATGCGCCCCCCGATGACATCCCGGCAGAACGCCAGCCGGTCTTCCAGAATCGGGTTGGATTCCACCGGTTCCGGATAGATCTCCAGCGAGGCCGAGGCTGCCCTGAGCGCGTCGGTGCGGCGCGTGGCGGCGGTCTCGGTATTGCTCTCGGCGGCAGCGAGCAGGTACAGGCACTCGGCACGCAGCGACAGCGCGATGCACTGCCAGAACGGCTCGGTGATGCCCAGGCACAGCTCGGCAGCTTGGCCAAGAAGGACCCCTTGGTACGGCTTGATCCCGATTTCGGCGGAGGCGGGAAGTCCGCGCTCCAGCATCAGGATGATGCCGCTGAAGTGGTTGACCATCTCGGCACGTTTGGCATCAGCCAGCATGCGTGTTGCGGCTTCGGCTACGGGGCTGTCCCCGTCATCGGCCTGAGCCAGCATCCTGAGCGCCACATTGCGCGGCATGCCAGGACACAGGCGGGCGACCACAAGGTCGACCACGCCAGCAATGGTGGTTCCGCCCTCCACGCCATTGTGGGGTGCGGTTGGTGCTGAAGGTGCTGTCATCTCCTGTTTCTCCCAGATCATGAGATCGCGGACACTGCAAACGACCAGTCCACTATATACCCATACGCTGTGTATGTAAAAGCGTAAATCTCTCATTACACTTATGGCGCGTGTCGGGCTATACTATTAAAGATGAGCAAGCCCAAGACCCAAATGCCGCTATCTTTTCCATCACACTTCCTCTGGGGAGCATCCAGTGCCTCGCACCAAGTGGAAGGAGGGACCCACAACCAATGGTCCGTGTGGGAGCTGGAAAACGCCAAAGTGCTTTCCGAGACTGCCAAATACCAGGCTAATTATTTGCCAAAATGGGACGAGGTGAAGCGCGAAGCCACCAACCCGCAGAATTATATTTCGGGGGCGGCGACTGACCATTACCATCGTTACGAAGAAGATTTTGCAATCCTTAAAAAAATGAACATGAACGCCTGGCGGTTCAGTATTGAATGGTCGCGTATTGAGCCCGAAGAGGGAGGGTGGAACGCCGAAGCAATCGAGCATTACCGTACCTACCTGCAACGCCTCAAAACGCTGGGAATCGAACCCATCGTGACGCTGTGGCACTGGACAAACCCGTTATGGTTCGAGGAAAAAGGCGGATTCACCAAGCGTAAAAACATCGCTTATTTTGTACGCTTTGCCGAAAAGATTTTCGAGGAGCTAGGGCGCGATTTTCGGTACGTCATTACCCTCAACGAAGTCGATACCTACATTGGCAAAGGGTTTCTAACCGCCGAGTGGCCACCGCAAAACCGCAGCAAATGGGCAGCGTACCGAACGCTCATGAACCTGCTAAAAGCGCACAAAAAAGTCTACAAGCTTGCGCACCAGGCAGGGCGCAAGTACAAGGTAAGCATCGCCAAAAATTCGCCGTATTGTTACCCCGGCGACGATGCCTGGCTGTCGCGTGTTACCTCTGGATTTATGAAGTACGTCGAGGACACATTCATCCTCAACCGGGTAAAAAAACACATGGACTTCATTGGGCTCAACTTTTATTTCGCCAACCGTTTTTATGGCTACCGGCAACATAATCCAAACCTCATGGTCAACGACCTTGGCTGGAACATGGAGCCCGCGACAATCGAATTTGTCATGAAGGATTTGTACGACCGCTACAACCTGCCAATCATCGTGACCGAAAACGGCGTTGCCGACCGCGACGACGAATACCGCAAATGGTGGATCACCCAAACATTGCTTGGCATGAACCGCGCCATGCAGGCCGGTGTAAAAGTAGATGGCTACCTGCACTGGAGCCTGACAGACAACTTTGAATGGTCCAGTGGTTTTTGGCCACGATTTGGGCTGGTAGCGGTTGACTATGCCACCAAAAAGCGTACGCTTAGGCCAAGTGCAATCTGGTTTGCCAAATTAATAAGTAAATTACGCTAGCATAATGAGAACAGCAGATCCCAGAATCGTGGTTATTGGTGGCGGCACCGGTGGTTTTACGTTGCTTGGAGCACTTAAAAAATACAGCCGCAACGTAACTGCGCTGGTAAATATGGCTGATGACGGCGGGTCTACCGGCCAGCTACGCGACGAACTTGGCGTACTGCCGCCCGGCGATGTGCGCAAAAGTCTGGTGGCGCTCTCGGAATCGCCAAAAGTTCGTGATCTTTTTAATTATCGGTTTACCGAGGGGGCGTTCGAGGGCCACACATTCGGCAACCTCTTTTTGTCGGCCCTCGAAAAACTGACGGGGAATTTTGCCGAGGGCGTCGAGACCGCCAGTGAAGTGCTGGATATTGTCGGTGAAGTCATGCCCATTACGCTCGACAACGTACGTCTGGTTATTGAGTGGCCGGATGGTACGCAGGTCCGTGGCGAAGGCAACATTGACACCATGGCGTTCGCCGAAGAGAAGGGGAGGCCAACGCTGCGGCTTGACCCTCTGGCACGCATAAACCCGGCTGCGGCCGCGGCAATTCGCAATGCAGATTTAGTAGTAATTTCGGCAGGGGATATTTATACGTCACTGGGCTCCAGCCTGGCTGTAGACGGCGTGTACCGCGCGCTCAAAAAATCGCGGGCAAAAGTGGCCTACGTAAGCAATCTGGTAACAAAACCAGGCCAGACCGACGGTTTTACCGTCAGCGACCACGCCGCCGAAATTGAGCGCCTGGCGGGTGGGGAAGTCATAGATTTTGTGTTGTATAACACCGCTCGGCCGCCCGAAGACTTGATCGACAAGTATTTAAAAGAAGGCGAGTATATTGTCGAGATCGACCGCGCGGCATTAAGCCGGGCGCACTATAAAGCCATGGGTGCTGCGCTGCTTGATTCCGAAACTGCTCCCAAGGTAAAAGGCGACCCATTGGCTGCGCACCGTTCGCTCATCCGCCATGATGGCGATGCCGTAGCGCGACGGCTTGTTGCGTTGACCGAGGAAAAGGCATGAGCAAAAAGCTATTATTGCTTGACTTAGATCGTACTCTTTTAGACACAAAGCGGTTCATGAACGAGCTGTGGACCGAGATTTCCCGTCAGTATAATCTGGATTACGACCACGAAATGTCCAGGGTGCCACACTGGTACCGCTCCATGGATGACTACCGGTATTACGACTTACGGCTACACATTCAGGAGGGGTTGGCGCTCGACCCTGACGTGGCGGTGGCGGCAGTCACGCCCGCGCTCAAGAAGATCGATTTTTTGTTTCCAGACGTCAGCGAGCTGGCAGAATGGCGCAAGCACACCGATTATGAGCTGCGCATAATGACGTTCGGGCCGCGCTGGGTGCAAGAGTTTAAGCTGGCTTTTATGCCAGAACTTGCCGATATCGCCGCCGATATTATTCTTGAGCCAAAGGGCCAGTTCATAGCCCGGCAATATGCTGGCCGCCAGGGTATGCTGGTAGATGACAAGCGTAATGCCGATCTGCCGCACGGGTTTCGCGAGATTTGGCTCGACAGAGACGGCACGAATCAGCGTCCAGAGGGTATAATAACTATAAATTCACTGACGGAACTCCGGGAGGTCCTATGAACTGTACGAAAGCCATCATCCCAATGGCTGGCTATGGCACGCGCCGTTTGCCAATCACCAAAGCAATCGATAAATGCATGTTGCCGGTGGGGAACCGCCCAATTGTCGATTACGTTGTCGAAGATTGCATCAAGGCTGGGGTCAGCGACATTATTTTTGTCGTCGGCGAACAATTTGACCAGCTGCAGCAGTTCTACGGTCGTAACCTTTTGCTCGAGGAATACCTAAAAGGCAAGGGGAAGACCAAAGAGCTCGAAGAAATTATCAACCTGGCCGAGAAGGCGACGTTCCACTATGTTGTCCAGGACCAGCACCAGCCGTATGGCACCGCCGTGCCCGTTGCCCTGTGCGCCGATATGATCGGGGCCGATGAGCAGGTACTCGTGCTTATGGGCGACGACTTTATTTATAACCGGGACGGTTCATCCGAGGTTGCGCGACTGCTTGCCGCTGCCGAAAGCGCTGGCACAACCGCTGGCATGCTGGCTGTAGAAGTTGCCCGCGAAGACGTGCATTTGTATGGTGTGGTCCGCACCGAAGATGGCGTTTTTAAAGAGATTGTAGAAAAACCAAAAACCGAAGATGCCCCAAGTAACTTGGTGAACATCAGCAAATACCTGTTCGACAAAGATTTGTTGCATCATGCCCAGGATATCGCCTTTGACCACAGCATAACTGGCGAACGGTACGTTACAGATGCCCTGAACCGCTACATTGCTTCGGGCAAAAAGATTGCCGTGCAGGCTGTGCAGGGCGAGTACCTCGATGGTGGCTCGACTGATGGTTGGCTGTACGCTAACACTGTTATCCTGGCCAAGTAATACTGTTGTCAAGGCAGCGAACAAACGGAGCCTCAAAAGGGGCTCCGTTTGTCTTTTACAGGGGTATGGTGGTTTATACACAACTGTGGACACCACCTGTGGCGGTTATGCACAGGCTGTTATCCCCAGAACTGTGGATAAATAGGGCGAGTGGGGAGTTGTGGGTAAAAAGGGTATTTACGTGGGTAATCGTGGGTAGTATTCTTAGGTCAGTGGAAAGCCAAAAGCACCAAGCCTAGGCAAAGAACAAAAACCACGAATTAAAAAACCATGGCAGTCGACTACTTTGAACGCAAGCTTGACGAAAAGCGAAGGTTAACTATACCTGCTGAGCTTCGAGACGAGTTTGCAAGCGGAGTAGTGCTGACAAAAGGGTTCGAAAACTATCTGCACCTATACCCAAAATCGGTATGGGACGAGAAAGTAGAACCTGCGCTCAACGGCGATATCTTGGACCAACGTGTCGCTGACTTGAACGTCCAGTTTCGGATGGGCAAGACAGAGGCAGCGCTTGACGCCAAGCAAGGCCGCGTAAGTATTGAGCAGCACCTGCTGGATTTCGCTCACATTGAGCGTGATCTTGTGGCAGTCCGTGCTGGCCGCTACTGGCGCATCATGGCGAAATAACAATAACGTTTGTACATTAACAATCTGGTGACAACACGGCCAACGCTGTAGAAGGTTTAGATATGTTACAAACATCTTCGTAGTCAGCTATTTGGCAGTCAGTGAGTGGGCCGAGGGCATCCACTTAGTAAGCCCTAGTACCTTTCCCCTCCAAAAACACCTCCCAAAAAAACTCCACCTCACATAAGTCTCTCACTCTCACAGGTGACCTACTCCAAGGAAACCTTTATAATGAAGTTTCGAGCATTTCACTCTGAAATGCCACCACAACAACTCCATTAACTACAAAAACAAAAACGCATCGTCAAAAAACAAATACACTGACTGTCAATTAGGTGACTACGAAAAATGAATACACCACAACAACTCCAACATATCCCAGTCTTATTACAGGCGACGCTTGACGTACTGAAACCGCAAAAAGGGGAGAGCTACCTCGATTTGACGGCTGGGTTCGGCGGGCACGCTAAGCAGGTTATTGCCAGTATTGGCAATGCTAGGCTTGCGACGTTGGTTGATCGGGATGACCGTGCCATAGCTGCACTCCGGCCTTTGCAAGAGGCTGGTGCTCGCGTACTCAAAAAAGATTACGCGACCGCCGCCACAGATCTGCATGGGGCAGGGGAGAAGTTTGACATGATCCTTCTTGATCTTGGTGTATCGTCGCCACAAATTGACACGCCCGAAAGGGGGTTTAGCTTTATGCAGGAAGGTCCGCTCGACATGCGGATGGACCAGGCATCAAAGTTTACCGCCGCGACAATTGTGAACCACGCCACAAAAGATGAACTGATGAAAATTTTGCGCGAATATGGTGAAGAACCATCAGCGCCCAAAATTGCACAGGCTATCATTTATGCCAGGCCGCTGGGCACAACTGCCGAACTGGCCGATGTCGTCGCAAAGACGTATCGCGGCAAACGGGGCAAAACGCACCCGGCTACGCGTACGTTCCAGGCACTCCGCATCGCTGTGAACGACGAGTTAAAACAGCTGAGCGACACGTTGCCGCTTCTTCCTGAGCTTTTGAATCCAGGCGGAAGGGTAGCAGTCATCAGTTTCCACAGCCTCGAGGACCGCTTAGTGAAACAGTTCTTGCAAGAACAGGCACGCGCGGGCTACGAAGCTACTCTCGACCTCGTTACAAAGCAGCCGATAGACGGTGCCACACATGATGTTCACAATCCGCGTTCCCGCAGTGCAAAACTACGGGCCGCAGTGAAAAAATAAAACCAAAAAAAGGGGCAAAAAATGCCTATCAAAAACCAAGTCCAGGTAACTGGCACATCCCGCGCTTACAAGATCGTTGTAAAACACGTCTAGTAAGCACCTAATGCCCGGGCGGTTTCGGCCGCCTGGGCGCCACGAAAAAATAAAATAAAAACCAAAGCACTCCACCACATGTCAGAAACATATAATTTTGCGTTGCCCCGACAGTCTGCATCGCGCCAAACATTCCGCCGGAACCAGAATTCGGTGAAATTCCGAAGCAGCATTAGCCTCGGCCCAATTAGTCACACTGTTCTTATTGCTATTATGTTGGCAGTGCTTGGTATGATATACCTGACCCAGATTACAAAAACCAGTACCTATGGCTACCAGTTGAATGATCTGAGCGCTAAGCAAGAGCAGCTCGCAAGCGAGAACCGTGACCTCGAAGTCGAAGCCGCCAAGCTGCAGGCTCTCGAGAAGGTCCAGCAGAGCAATGTGGCCAACGCTATGACCGCTCCAGCCAGCACCGACTTTGCCCGCACAAACTAAACAGCCCACATCTTTTATGGAGCGATTCACTCGTACGCCACGCCGAAGCCGGATTTTACTAGCCCTCATGGGAATTTTGGGGGCTGTTTTTGTTATCCGGCTGTTTTTCTTGCAAGTTGTTTTGCACGACCACTACGAGGCGGAGGCAAACCGCGAGCATGTTAGTAAGTTTGCCATTGTCGCCAAACGCGGCCAAATTTATGCCCACGACGGCAAAAACAACTATGCGGCAATGGTTTTAAATGAGCCGACCTATCTTGTATTTGCTGACCCGCGGTTCGTAAAAGATCACGAAAAGGTAGAGAACACACTGCGTAGAATTGCCGGCGGCAACCTCGTGGAAAAATTCGAAGAAGGCCTTAGAGACGAGAAGCGCCAGTATGTAGTGGTGGCGCGCGGCCTAAACAAAAGCCAGGCCGACCTACTTAAAAAAGAAAAATTAGAATCCCAGGGTGTAGGCCTGCAGGAATCCGAGAAGCGCGTGTACCCAGAGAACCAACTCGCTGCCCAGGTGCTTGGCTTTGTGAATGGCGAAGGCCACGGACAATATGGCATAGAAGAGGGGATGGATAACGACCTTTCGGGCAAAGACGGCCAGCTAAAGGCGATTACCGACGTGCACGGCATCCCGATTTCGATTGGCCCCGAAAGCGTGCAAACACCGCCACAGAATGGCAAGAATCTGGTGCTCACCATAGACCGGAATATCCAAAACAAAGTAGAGCAGGCGCTTAAGTCTGGCCTCGAACGCAGTAAAGCCACCAAGGGCAGCATTGTGGTGATGGATCCGAACAATGGCAAGATTTTGGCGATGGCCAACGCGCCAACATATAACCCGAACGACTATGCTAAAACCAGCGATTACACGCTTTTTCAGAACAGGATTGTGAGTGACCCCTATGAGCCGGGATCTGTTATTAAGGCGTTGACCATGGGTATTGGCCTGAATGAAGGGAAGATCCAGCCGGGCACAACATACAACAATACCGGGTCACTCAAGATCGACGACGCCACCATCCGTAACGTTCTGACCAGCCCAACAGGGCAGGTGAGTATGACCCAGGTTTTACTGTACTCGTTTAACACTGGTGCAGTGTGGGTATTACAACAGCTTGGTGGATCGGGCGAGATAAACGCTGCGGCCAAAGAGAAGCTATATGGCTACTTCACCCGTCAGTATTTATTTGGTGAGCGCACCGGTATTGAGCTTGCCGGTGAAGCGAAGGGGATTGTGCTCAAACCCGATGCCAGCAATGTCACCTACGCCAACATGACCTTTGGCCAAGGTGTCAACATGAGCATGCTACAGGTGGCGGGAGCGTTTTCCGCCGCCATTAACGACGGTGTGTATTATGTGCCGCAGGTTGTAGACGGCTACCTCGACGATGCAAAAAATTATGTAGATAAAGCACCGCATGTCAAAAAATCCGATGTTATTTCTCCTGACGCTTCGGCAAAATTGCGGCAGATGTTGCACGAAGCACGCGTTGGTGGGCCTGTGGCAGCTGGCGAAAAGAAAGGGTACTACACCGGCGGCAAAACCGGCACGGCAGAGGTGTACGACCCCAAGACGGGCCGATACGACGAAAAGGCGACAATTGGTAGCTACCTTGGATTTGGTGGGCAAGACAGGCCCCAATATGTCATAATGGTGCGTGTAGACGACGCCACGATTGCGGGTTATTCTGGATCCGCAGCCGCCGCGCCAATCTTTACAGATATATCTAACTGGATGCTCGATTACTTACAAATCGCACCGAAAGGGTAACAGAACACGATGGACATAATCGTCTCGCCGGACTTTATAACCAACCTAACCTCGGTCTTTCTTCTTGCCTGTGCCGGATTCTTTCTGGCAATGGCACTGACGCCGGTGTACACGTATTTTGCGTATAAGTACTCGTTCTTCAAGCAGTCGCGCAGCCTCGATGTGTCGGGCAACGCCACACCGGTACTCGACAAATTGCGCGCCTTAAAGCCTAAACGCAAAGTCCCAATGATGGCAGGCGCAATCTTTGTGCTGGTTGTGGCTGTGCTTACGGTGCTGTTTAACCTCGACCGCGGCCAAACCTGGCTGCCACTGGCCGCCTTAATTGGTGGCGGTATTGTGGGGCTTATCGATGACATTATTAACGTCCGGGGACTTGGTGGCGGCATCAAAGGCCTGCGCGCGCCTATTAAGTTTGCGCTGATTACACTGGTCGGTCTGATTCTGGCGTGGTTCTTCTACTACAAGCTTGGGTACGACTCAATCCACCTGCCATTTGCCGGTGATTGGACGATTGGTTTGTGGATGATTCCGCTGTTTACCTTTATTGTAGTCGCAACAGGCAATGCCGTGAACATTAGCGATGGGTTAGATGGCCTGGCTGGCGGCCTAAGCGCTATGGCATTCGGGTTCTTTGGTGTGATCGCACTGCTGCAGGGTAACATTGGCGTGGCCGGATTCTGCTTTACGGTTGTTGGCGCACTGTTAAGCTACACGTGGTTCAACATTCCTCCAGCGCGATTCTACATGGCCGATATTGGTTCGTTCAGCCTTGGCGCCAGCCTTGGTGTGGTTGCCATGCTTACGAACACGCTGTTCTTGTTGCCAATTATCGGTATTGTATTCGTTATTGAGGCAGGCAGCAGCCTTATCCAAATCCTCAGCAAGAAGTTTTTGCACCGTAAGATCTTCCTGAGCGCACCAGTGCACCAGCACCTTCAGGCGATTGAATGGCCTGCCACAAAAGTAACAATGCGTTTCTGGGTTATTGGCCAGACATTCGGCATGGTCGCACTGATCATCGCCTTGGCCGGGGGCTACATTAAATAATGCTTCAACGGGGGGCAGAGCGCGCGGCAGCAGTAGTGCGCCGGCATCGTCCGGACATGCTCCTGCTGCTGTTCATGTGTATTTTAGTGCTGCTTGGCCTGATTATTATTTACGCCATCAGCCCGCCACTTGCCGCCCGTGCGGTGGGCGATGTTGACCCGAACCACTTTATGTACCGACAGGTGATATACCTGCTTATTGGGGCTGCAGCGTTCACAGCAGCGTACATGATCCCCGTGGACTTTTGGCGCAAAATCAATGGGAAGCTACTGGTCGGCGCGCTTATTCTGGGTACACTGCCGTTCGTTTTGCAGGCAACGCCAATCGGCTTGTGCGCGAACGGTGCCTGCCGTTGGCTTGATTTTGGATTTATCAGTTTTCAACCCGCCGAGATTATGAAGTTTGCACTCGTGGTGTTCCTGGCCAGCTTTCTGGCCGTGCGTATCCAGCAGGGCAAAATAAACGATGTGCAAATGACACTAGTTCCTGTAGCAATTGTGCTGGTTACTATGGCGTTTATTGTCATTGGGCTGCAACAGGACCTGGGTACAGGCATCACGGTGCTCTCTGTGGTGCTCACCATGTTGTTTATGTCGGGGCTTAGCAGGCGACTGCTCTTGCTTGTATTTGCTGGAGTGGCGGCGCTCGGCACAATATTTATCCTGATCGCCCCACACCGCATGGAGCGCATTCTGACGTTCATTAACCACAGCAGTTCCACGGATGACAAAATGGGCTATCACATTGACCAGGCACTTATTGCCGTGGGCAGCGGCGGCCTGACCGGCAAGGGCCTGGGCCAGAGTATTCAGGCGTTTGGGTATTTGCCCGAAGCCGCGAACGACTCAATTTTTGCAATCCTGGCAGAGATCTTTGGGTTCCTTGGAACGGTGGGAGTGCTCGCGATTTTTGCGGGTTTGCTCAGCCGGTTGCTCCACATCATGGACCGCAGCGCGAACATGTACTACCGGCTTGTGGTGGCGGGTATATTTGGCTGGATTTTCTCGCACACGGTGGTCAATATTGGGGCTATGCTGGGGATATTCCCACTAACTGGTATTACACTGCCGTTCGTGAGCTTTGGCGGGACGAGTTTGTTGTTTATGTTGGCTGCAATTGGCGTTGCTTTGCAGATTTCGCGGTATACTGGACATCAAACAGTACCAGGTGTTAATGCAGGAGGATCAGGATCCAATGAAGATCGTCGCCGCGGGCGGGGGATCGGGCGGCCACGTGACGCCAGTTCTGGCAGTTTTAGCAGAGCTTAAACGTCACGACCCCGAGCTTAAATCGTATTTTATTACCGACCATGGGTTCGGTGCTCAAGCGCACGACATTATTAAGCGGTCGCCACTCGAGATCAAGCTAAAACGCATCCATGCCGGCAAGCTGCGCCGGTACCACAAAGTGAGCGTGATTAGCCAGGTGCTCGATGTTGCGACGGTCTTTAAGAACGTCCGAGATATTTTTTTAGTTGGGATCGGCCTACTGCAAAGCCTTTTCTACCTCATGAAAATAAAACCCGACGTTGTGTTCACGAAGGGTGGTTTTGTATGTTTGCCTGTGGGCCTGGCCGCGAAGCTTCTGAAGATCCCACTTATTATTCACGATTCCGACGCGCACCCAGGGCTGACCAATCGCATACTCGCCCGGTACGCAGCCGTTATTGGCACGGGGGCGCCAACTGATCGCTATTCGTACCCGGAAGGCCGTACGCACTACGTTGGTATTCCTGTCAGCCGCAAGTTCAAGCCGCTCACAGCCAAGCAGCAGCAGGCATGCAAGGGAGAGCTGGGCCTCCATGATACTACAAAACCGCTGCTTGTTGTGACTGGCGGCGGCTTGGGCGCACGCAACCTTAACCGGGCAATTGTCACTATCGCGCCGCAGCTACTCGATAAAGTTGCCATATTGCATCTTACCGGGCAGGCGAATTACCAAGAGGTACTTCAGAAGGCGCCAGAGCACATTGACTACATTATCAAGCCGTTCATGCCCGAAGGGCTAGCTATTGCCTTTGGCGCCGCAGACGTTGTAATGACCCGTGCAGGCGCTACAACCATGATTGAGCTTGCCGCCATGGCCAAGCCGATTATTATCGTCCCGCACCCGCACCTGACTGGCGGACACCAGCTTAAAAACGCCGAGGTGTATAATGACGCCCAGGCTGCTGTTGTGTTGCAGGAGGAAGATATTATTCTTGACCAGCGCGTGCTTCTAAAAGCGCTCATAGACGTTTTTGCAAACACAGCCAAGCGCCGTACCATGGCACGCAACCTGCACGCCTTTGCTAGGCCCGATGCCGCACTTGATATGGCTGCGCTCATCGTAGAAGCCGCAGCTACTAAAAAAGCCTAAGCGTTATCTGATACAATAGCCGTAATGAGGTTGTTCAAAAAGAAACAGCAGACCGGCCGTCAGCCGCAGCTTATGGCTGGGCAAAATGACTATGTTTTTCGTCGGAGCCGCACCCTGACCGGTAGCGCCAGCTCCGAGATTGCGGTGCCTGCTGCTCGTCGCGGTCAGCTTAAAACTGACCGCTTAAAGCTACATGAATTAAAAGCGCACCGTCGCAAATTATTGCGCATGCTGGGCGTTGTTCTGTTTATTCTTGGGACACTTGGCTTTATGCTGGCTAACTTTATTGTGTCGCCTGCAATTGTGGCCACGCAGCCAAGTTCAAAGCAGCCTACCGAAAAAGCTTACCAGGACTCAATGTTTGCCTATTTTGCCGACCATCCATTGGAGCGTTTTGGCTTTTTGTTGAACGACGCAACCCTCGAAGCTCACCTAAAAAGCCAGCACACCGAACTCACCAGCATTGCCATTGAGCGTGACTGGTATGGCGGCAATGTGCGCATTGATGTTTTTTTCCGCCAGCCGCTACTTGTCTGGAAGACGGGCCAGCAACAATTTTATGTCGATAACCAAGGTATCGCCTTTACCTATAACCACTTTGCCGAGCCAGCTGTAGCCGTAACAGACCAAACTGGCCTGCCGCCCGATCAGTCCGGTGCGGTCGCCTCTACGCGCTTTATACGCTTTTTGGGCCGTATGGTGGGTGCTGTGAATGATTACAAAAAAGGGAAGGTTATTGCGGTTATCATCCCCCCATCTACCAGGCAGATCGACCTTAAGCTTGAAGGCCGTGACTACCCCATAAAAACGAACAGCGACCGCGACCCGTTACAGCAGGCTGAAGATATTGCAACTGCGCTGACACGCCTTGATGAAAGGGGAGTGAAGCCGCAGTATGTTGACCTTCGTGTTGCGCACAGGGCCTACTACAAATAGGGCAGAGTTACCAGAGGTGGACCTCTGGCAGTGGGTGAGTCGAAGCGCAGCTCTTCGTGCGCATCGAGACGCATTGCATGAGCGCTCTGCCCAGCGATGTGTACGAAGAGTTGGGTGGGCGATCTAAAACGAGGACTCCTCCGCTACTCTCTTCTAAGTTCTAGTTTTGTTCTAAATTTAGTTTGAGTGTGCGTACTATGTTCTAGAAAAATATATAAAAATACAAAAAAATAAAAAAGCAAACACTCAATTGGGGAGGTGATAGGGAGGTGTGAAAAATTGCATGAAAAGCCAACAAAATACAGCGTTTTACAAGTTTACCTGTGGAAAAGTCGCAGAATATGTAATAAGCTGAACCTTCTGCCGGTGCGTAGGCAGTAAACCAAATACTAGGCAATAACTAACAGATGAACGTACGGGCAGAATGCAAATATTTCGATAATACCTGGGCATCGAGCCGAAAGTCCCCCAGCGCCATGATGGTTCTATCGCATATGCTAAGTAGTACTCATGTCGTAAAAGATATATTGTGCGACATGACATGTATATTCGTTTTGTGGTTGGTTATACCTATTTGTATGGCTGCTTTTACCCTCATTCATTCCTAATTCTCGTGCTGAATGCCTACCCTCGCCTTTTACCTACTTAACTAAGCGGGCCAAAGGTTGGTTCGGCGCATACGTCCATTAGCAAGTCTAAATATGTTAATGTTCTAATTTTGTTTGTATGTTCGAAAAAACAAAAAAATCATTCGTGCGTAATAAAATGCAAAATATCTTTGCTGTGTGTAGTCAGTGCGCTGCCAATTATTTTTAAATGACCCTTAATTGACAAATTAAGATAATGAATGCCTTCTATATCCATGTCGTGAAGTGGCACTACCCTATCCTGCTGTGGCTTAACGCTGAGCATGCGGGCCTTGTCTGCAGGCGTAAGGCGCTGAATGGCAGCAGGTTGGCGCTCGAGTGCGGTTTTGAATGCCGGGTTGAGCGCTAGCGTAGCAGGGCCGGCGTCGTCGACGGGGCCAAGGGCGCCTGCGACAACAACGACGCGGTGTATGGCTTCTGGGCGGAGCACAAACGCACTAGTGGCCATGCTGGCGCCTGCACTTGCCGCAACAAGCGACACGCGCCTTCCTGCAGCGTGTGCTGCGTCGATACGCTTCAGTATGCGGTTTAGTTTTTGGTCAAAGCTTTCTGTCTTGGAATCCCAGCCCACAACGAATGTCTCGGTTGTAATTCCAAAACGCAGTCGCCACAAAAATACTCCCAGCTGTTGGCTTTTTTTGAGGAGCCCTTTGTCGGACAGGCCAGGGATGTAAATGATGTGGTCGCGTGCGGGCATTATCGAAGTTTAATCACTGTCTCGCCACCTGGAGGGCCCTGTGTGAGTGGCTTGGAGGGAGTGGGCTGTTGTGGTGGGTGTGGGTGCGGGGCGGCTGGATGAGAAGGCACAGGGGCTGGAGCGCTGTTTGCCGATGGGGCAGGGGTGGATGCTCGCGGAGCGCTCACCTGCTGCGATTGACCCTGTTGCTGAGGGCGTGGTTGGCTTCCCTGCTGCTGGCCGTCACCGCCCCCGCCGCCTTTGCTGCGGCGTCGGCGTCGTTTTTTGCCGCTGCCGGCTTG
>DATEFB010000020.1:0-36238 GCA_035280845.1 Saccharimonadales bacterium (SeqCode)
GGCCTTTTTTATAGCTAAAATTATTCACGGCCCACCCATCACCCATTGTACAGATGATGGATGGGCCGGCTGCGGTTACAGGTAATCCTCCCGCAGGGTGTCCACAAAGTGCTCGTTGCTCGCCTTGAGTGCGGCGCCGTCCAGCCCGAAGGCCATCACGTGCGCCCGGATGACATCGCGGCTGAGTGCGATGACATTGCACCCCGGCTTGCCTGCCGCCCTGTCGAAGACCTCAACGATGCACTCCTGAGGAGGAGCCACCGCCATGCCTGCGTTGTGGGCGTCTTGCAGGGTCTCCCGCATGCGGCTGGAATCGCCGCTAAGCATCAGGAAGACCTCGGTAATCAGCGCTGGCTGAGACATGGCCACCTTCCGTCCGTAGTGAACCGAAGTATTATGTCATGAATATATATTATCGACAAGTTACTACGGTAACAGCAGGCCGGTAATACGGTTCAGGTCGTCGTCGTTTTTAAATTCAATAACCAGGCGGCCGCCGTGCGCCATATGCTTCACGCTCACGCTGGTGCCCAGGCGCTTGCCAAGGCTCTGCGTCGCGGGCGTTTCGGTTTTCACCTTAGCCACGGCGGTCTGCTTGTCTTTTGCGCCCTCTTTGTAGCCAATAACAAACTGTTCGGCTTTGCGGACCGACCATTCGTTCTTAATAATCAGTTGGAGTAATTCCTGCTGCACCTCTGGCTCTTTAATGGCCAGAATCTGGCGAGCGTGGCCTTCGGATATGTGATGTTCAACCAGCGCCTGTTTTGCTTCTTTGGGCAACGCCAGCAAGCGTAAGGTGTTACTAACCGTGCTGATGCCTTTTTTGCCAGCACGTTTGGCAATGTCTTCGAGCTTCAGGTTAAACTGCTGTTGCAATTTTAGGTACGATGTTGCGACTTCGAGCGGGTTTAAATCTTCGCGCTGGAGGTTTTCGATCAGTGCCAACTCCAGCTTTTTCTGGTCGTCGTAACTGCGCACCAGCGCCGGGATATCGGTGTTGCCCACAATCTGGCTGGCACGCCAACGGCGCTCGCCTGCTACCAGCTCAAACTTGTCACCCACTTTCGTAACGACAATTGGCTGGATAACACCATGCTCACGGATTGACCCCGCCAAATCTTCTAACGCAAACTGGTCGAACGTGCGGCGCGGCTGGTGTGGATTGGGCACAATGTCTTCGAGCTTCAGGGTGCGAAGCTCACTTAAACGCTCGTCTTGTTCTTGGGTCGGGTCGAATGCTTCGTCGAGCAGTTGGGCGGGAATGAGCGAGTCAAAGCCTCGCCCGAGGCCATGTTTAGGCGCTTTGGACACGGTGGATCACCTCCTTAGTCAGCATTTTGTACGCGCGTGCCCCCTTGCTCCAGCGGTCGTAGGCACCAACGGGCAGGCCGTGGCTAGGCGCTTCGGCCAGGCGGATGTTACGCGGGATAACAGTCTGGAAAACTTTGCCAGGGAAGTGCTTGTGCACCTCGGCCTGGACCTGGTTACTGAGCGT
Source organism: Saccharimonadales bacterium (SeqCode) (assembly GCA_035280845.1). GTDB lineage: Bacteria > Patescibacteriota > Saccharimonadia > Saccharimonadales > EFPC-124 > DASTDY01. Next base: position 1,496 of record DATEFB010000020.1, read on the forward strand.
CGTGCGGGCATCCACCATAGTCAGCACAACACCTAATAATTCGAGGTTCGGGTTAAGCCCCTTGCGGACAAGCTGCATTGTTTCGAGCAGCTGGCCAAGGCCTTCGAGCGCATAAAACTCGGCCTGCACCGGCAGTAAAATATAATTAGCGGCAATAAGTGCGTTCACAGTTAGCAGACTGAGACTAGGCGGGCAGTCGATAATGACACAGTCGTAAGTATGTTCGGCCAAGCCTTGTTTTAGCCGGCTGAAGCGGTGCTGCACCTTGGCCAGCTCGACTTCGGCGTTCGCCAGCTGGGGCGTAGTTGGCAGCACAGACAGGTTTTTGTGGCGGGTTCTTACAACTGCCTGTTCAAGGGTTTTTTCGCCCGAAAGCACATCGATAACCGTTGATTCGAGCGTGCGCTTATCGATACCCAAACCGCTGGTGGCGTTGCCCTGCGGGTCGAAGTCTACCAATAACACCGAGTGTCCGGCTTTAGCAAGATAGTAGGCCAAGTTAACAGCGGTGGTCGTTTTTCCAACGCCACCCTTCTGATTCGTAACGGCAATAATACTGCCAGCCATGTCTGTTTTTACTACCCTCTCTTGCCTTTCAAACTAACGCTTATTGTACCATGCTTTCGTGAGGCGTGAAAACATTTTAATACTAATTTTTGGCGTCCGTAAAGCGTGTGCTACCGGTGTGAAATAAAACACCCGCCACTGGTGGCGGGTGTTTCTGCTTATGCGATCTTGCTGATCTCGAGCTTCGTGTACTTCTGGCGGTGGCCAGTGATTTTTTTGACGCGCTTCTTGGACTTGAATTTCCCAATTTGGATTTTCTCGCCAGCGACAACAGCTTCCACAACAGTAGCGCTTACTTTTACGCCTTTAACAGTTGGGTCGCCAACCTTAGTGGTTTCGCCATCAATAATCATTAACGGCTCGAGTTCGAGCGTCTTGGTTTCTTCGTCGAGCTTATCAACGAGAAGGGTCTGCTTTTCGGCAACAACATATTGCTTGCCGCCAACTTTGATAACTGCTTTCATGATCACTCTTTAAAAAGTTATTGTTCTATCCAGAGAATTTTAACAGATGTAGCCATTTGTGTAAATACCGAAAACTGATATGCTTTGACATTCTTTGCGCTATATGTTTTGCTTGAAGCGTTCTGAACTTGGTCAGTCGTACCTAGCACCGAAGGAGCGAGCATGCATGAGCGCCTCATCCCGGAAGCAACAGTAGCCAGAATGTGGCGCGTTACAACAGATACTGTACGCGCCCTGACACGCAGTGCCGGGCTTGTCCCGGACGAAAAAGAGCGTCTACCGCGAGGCTTCACCTACCACTTCCTGCCATCAACCCTCGATGCCTGGCTTGCCAGCCGCGCCCGTGGGTTTGAAGGCAGCGTTCCCAGCGTGACCCAGCTGCTCAGGCCTCACGGCCTCCTCCTCCCACAGGAAGCGGCTACACTGTTAGGAAAAGACCGCATGCAGTTGCGGTACGGCATAAGCCAGGGTTACTACCCGGCGTTCATCCTGTCTGAACGGCATATTGTCCGGCTGCCCGCCACCATGATTGAGCGGATCAGCCGCGTAAAACAGGGCCTTGTCAGCCAGGACACTGCCCGCAAAGTACTGTGCCAGGTCGGAGTCAACGCCATTCGGAACCTGGCGAAGGCTGGTAAGCTGACGTGCGTGCGTCCTGATGGACAAAAAGAATTGATGGTGACCTATGACAGCCTCATGAAGCTGGTCGCCGAACTTCTGCCCCATGGCTTCTCGCCCACAGAGTGGTGGGATCGCTGCACGCAAGATACGGAGCTATCCGTCACCAAAGAGGTCATCTCGAACGAGCACCACATGACCCTTGAGACGCTCGACGACGAGATGGCGCGTGGCGCGCTCCCCTACATAAGAACGGCGGGCGGGCACTTCAAAGTGCCACAATGGGCGCTCAACCAGTTTCTGGCCGAACGCAATACCCTGCCAACGACAACCATTGCATTGATACTGGGTGTCGAAGAGGCGCAGGCAGCAGCGTGGATCAACCGGCGAATGCTTTGCACCACGAACCACGGCAGCGCCGTCAATGCTTGTCCATCACGGCGCTGCATGGTCCACTACGTCGAACGGCACCGCACAACCCTTTCGTTGAGCGCCGAAGAATGGCTGACGTTTTGCCTGACCGACAGCGCCGCTCCCTACAATAGCGAGGAGCTCCTGCTAGCCCTGCCCGGTATGAACGACGCCGACCTCGAGGAAGAAATAACCAGCGGTAGGCTTCGAGCGCTTCGCCTTCCAAATAGGCAAGCAGCGATCGTTCGATCCGACGCCCTGGTTTTCCGGCGGCTCAACGAGCGACGGCTCTACAGGGATTACCGCCAGCCTTACTAAAAGGCGCACCTGGTGACACGGGCAGAAAAGCCGCGCGTGTCACCAGGCATTTAAAAACCCGGCTATTTTGGCCGGGTTCGGTGTTTTTGTTTGGCGGGTTTTATTCTTCTTCGGCAGTTTCGGATTCCAGAGGACCCAGTTCGCTCAGCGCGTCAGACCAAAAGGCTTCAAGCTTTTCGCCGTCCAGCACTTCGTTCAAATCCCATTCGTTGTCGTGCGTCAGCGGGTCGTTTTTAATGAACTCGCTCAGCTCATCGTTGTCTTCCTCGATTGGAGCGAACTTCATTTCTTTGTGTGGGAATAAGTTTTGGAGTAAACCGTTTGCCATAATGTGTTTGTTTCTTTTAAAGTACGTTAATTAAACATTAGCATAATAATGCCATAGAGTCAATAATGGTGCGTAGTAATATTGTATAATAGCCGGGTCCACCCTCGTAAAGGAGCTTTAGTGGAGCCGATGGAACCGCAGGTCGTTCGCACTGGCGAATCTGTCCCTGGATTGATCGTCAACGTGGCGATGCAATGCCTCGACGAGCTACTGGCCGCGGACCACGTAGCCTTCGTTGAACTGGTAAGACACTGCCGCGACCACAACCACGCACTGGCACGGGAATACCTGGAGCGGATCAGGGCAGTCGCCCGGCCGCTCCTGCTCGACACCGACCGCGTGCACGACCTCATGAGGCACGTCGTCATTTCGGGCACCGAAGGCGATGGCCTGGACATGCGCCTGGTTGACCCGCGCATGCCCAACCAGGGCGACGCACCGCCACCCGCCTGACGACGGACACCGGCCCGCGGCGCACAGGTTCGCCTGTCGCCGCGGGTCCCCCCTTCTTACGCTTTTACCAAAGAAACAGTAACTCCGGCACCTTCTACCTTTACCTCGGCTTTGTGCTGCTGTGGCTCTGTTGCCATTTCTTGGGCGAGGGTTTCGGCGGCAATAACATCGCCAAAGTCGCTAAGCGCCCGCTGTACCAGCTGGTCATCACTGGCAACGTGAAGCACAATGCGGTCGTCGACGTTCAGGCCCGAATTCTTACGCAGGTTCTGAATGTGGCGGACTAATTCGCGCATGGCGCCTTCGGCACGCAGCTCATCAGTAAGGGCTAGGTCGAGGGTCACTTTTTCGCCCTCGGCCACAACCTTCCACTCTTTCACGTTTAATTCTTCGAGTACGATTGGCGAGAGCTCGGATTCATCTTCGCCAAGCACGTCGGCGGCACCAGCAACAGTGACCGAAGCCAGCGGTTGGCGCACCTTCAGCCCGGCACTCGCCCGCTGGCTTAAGCCGTCGTTAATGACTTCGCGCACGTACGCCATGCGGTCCAGTACCAGCTCATTAATATGCCCGGTTTTTGGCCAGTCGCGCAGGTGCACGCTCTCGCCGCCGGTCAGTTTTTGGTACAGCTCCTCGGCCAGGAATGGCGTGAATGGCGCCATAACATGGGCCAATTGCACCAATACATAGTGGAGCGTTTTGTAGGCAGCCTGTTTGTCGGCGTCGTCGCCGCTCTTCCAGAACCGGCGGCGGCTGCGGCGCACGTACCAGTTGCTGGCGTCTTCAATGAACGGCAGAATTGGTTTCATGGCGTTCGGAATATCGTAGGCGTCCATGTGGCGCTCAACCTCTTGGGTTAGCTGGTGCACGCGGGCAACGACCCACTGGTCGAGCGGGTTGTTAAGCTCTGGCGTCGGGTCGTCGTAGTTGCCGACCCACTCCCAGCCATCTACCTCGGCGTACAGCGTAAAGAAGTCGTACATATTCCAAACCATGCTTAGTTTGCGGGCGACGTCGGCAACGTCTTTGTCGATCAACGCGAAGTCCTCGCCGTTGAGCAGTGGCGATTGCAGCAGCAAGAATCGCAGGCTGTCGGCACTGTACTGGTCCATCAGTTCGTTCGGATCAGTAAAGTTACCATAACTTTTGCTCATTTTGCGGCCATCGTTGCCCGCAAGCGTGCCGGTGGTAATGACGTTTTTAAAAGCGTTTTGGCCAAACAACCCCACGTTTACGGCGTGCACATAGTAAAACCAGGCGCGCACCTGGCCGACGTACTCAACAATAAAGTCGCCGGGAAAGTTCGCCTCAAATTTTTGCACATTTTCGAATGGGTAATGGAACTGCGCGAACGGCATGCTACCCGCCTCGAACCAGCTATCCATGACTTTGTCGATACGCTTGTATTCCACGCCGTCCAGGGTAAATGTAACGTCGTCGATCCATGGGCGATGGTAGTCGTCGAGGCGCTTGCCCGAAAGCTGCTCCAGCTCGTCGTAGCTGCCAACCACTTTTACCAGCTCGCGGCCGTTGGCGTCGGTCCCTTTCCAGACTGGCATTGGCGTGGCCCAAAAACGGTCGCGGCTGAGGTTCCAGTCGGGAGCGGTTTGGACGGTTTTTTCGAAGCGGCCGTGTTTTAGGTGGGCCGGGAACCAGTTGACGTGCTCGGTGTTTTCTACCAGCATCTGCTCGCGCTGGTCGGCGATGTTCATAAACCAGCTTGGGTGTGCGCGGTACATGAGTTTGGTGTTGCAGCGGTGGCAGTGCGGGTAGCTGTGGCGGATGTAGTCGATCTTCCAGACCATGCCGCGTTCGTGCAATGTTTTGGCGATGGTCTTGTTAATATCCCACACATATTCGCCCTGCCAGTCACCTTCGGTGAAGTGGCCGGTGGCGTTGATGGTGTGCACAACCGGGATGCCATTTTGCTGCGCTAACACAAAGTCTTCTTCGCCATAGGCAGGAGCAAGGTGCACAATGCCGGTGCCGTCTTCGGCACTTACGTAGTCGGCAGCCCAGATTGTATGGGCGTTTTCTCCGCGGTCAACAAACAGAGGTTCGTAGGTTTGGCCCACAAGGTCGCTACCTTGTAGCTCGCCCAAAACCGTATATTCGAGTGGCTGGTGCTTTTCGTCGGTGAGCACTTTAGCCAACAGCTCTTTGGCGATTATAAATGTGTCGCCCGCCACCTGCACTTCGGCGTATGCCAGGTCTTTGTTTACGGCAAGCGCAGTGTTTGCGGGGAGTGTCCACGGCGTGGTCGTCCAGGCCAGCAGCGTGCGGCCGTCGTGCAGCTTAAATTTTACGTACACGCTGGGGTCGGTTACGTCCTGGTAAGTGCCGCTATCCATGGTGACTTCGGCTTTGCTAAGCGGGGTCGCGTCCTGTGTGCAATACATCAGGACTTTTTCGCCCTCGTAAATCTTGTCTTTTTCGTAGAGTGTTTTGAACGCCCACCACACCGATTCCATGTACTCGCGGTCCATGGTTTTGTAGGCGCCTTTAAAGTCGACCCAGCGGCCAATGCGGTCGATGGTGTCTTCCCACGCGGCACTGGTTTGGTTCATGTTGTCGCGCACGGCGGTGATGTAGTTTTCGAGGCCGTAATCCAGCACCTCTTGCTTGCCTTTAATGCCAAGCTTCTTTTCGGTGTAGGTTTCGGCGGGCAGGCCGTGGCAGTCCCAGCCCCACACGCGTTCGACGCGCTTGCCGTGCATGGTTTGGTAGCGCGGAACAGCGTCTTTTACGATCGAGCTCAGCAGCGTGCCATGGTGCGGCACGCCCGAAATAAACGGTGGGCCATCGTAAAAAACATAGGCGTTTTCGGCTGGGCGCATGCTGACCGACTTTTCGAACGTCTTGTGTTTTTTCCAATAGTGAACCAGGTCTTTTTCGTATTCGAGTGCGCGGCGGCGCGTGCCTTTTTGGAACTTCATGCTGTTACTCCTTTATGTATATAAGAAAAAGTCATCGCTTATGACTGTCGGAACCCCATTGTGGGGCGGTACCATCCGACTTCCATAAGAGATGACTCTTTGTGGCGCTTGGTTTTATGTGGTCTAACGAGCCACTCCGGCGGGTTCTACTAAGGCAATTGCCCGTTCTTCCTGCTGCATTCGCGGGTGATAGCCGCTTACTCTAAAAGAGGTGCATGTGTTGTTAGATTAGCATAGTGTGGCGGCTTGATGCAAAACCAAATCCCGATTACCCGCAGGGTTCACGCGTGTGCACTACGCGGCGGCGATCTAACGCCGCTTCGTCCAGTTGTTTAATGTGTCCTGAAAAGTACAAACAGTAGATCGCGAGCGATATCTTTAGGCCTATCCCCTATGCCAATGCGGACTCCAGCCGTAATGATTGCCGCAGCCGCAATAAGTATGATGAGCCAGAGCCATTGACCACCAATAAGTTGAAGTATGGAGAAGTATGCAATCCATAAACCGATTACTGTAAAAAATACGCAAAGTAAGATTCTGGTTATTTGCTTTATTTGCTTTATTTGCTTTATTTTTTTATCCACTCGCGGGCATTCTAGAAACAAAGACCTGTCGGCGGGTGAGGCTCTACTCATCGTGCCAACGCGCTAATTTACGAGCAAATCAGAGTAACTTTCCTTGAGTCCTGCTCCAAAATCTTGTGCTTGCTCTGGTTCATCACGTTTTAGACTGACCCAATGCTTTAGATCAAGTATAAAACCATCTAACTCATCATTTATAGTTACGTAATCAGAATCACGCTGGACACCCTCATAGAAAACCAAAGCGTCCAACATCTTGCCATACGTCGCTAGCTCAGCAGCCTTGCTATCTAAAACCAAAAGCTCACTATATAAAAAGCGAGCCAAGTTTACGTGGGCACTATTTTTGTATGACATTATTTATTCCTCTTTCAAGTCTCTCTAATTGTAATTCATTTCTATGGTAGTGTTGGCTAGTTTTTCGACATAGCCAGGTCGTATTACGGTTTAGCTATGAACCATAGCCGGTGTACTTGCCGCGCTGAGTACCTTTCCCGTTGCCGTAGTAATGATCGTGCCCTTCGGCACCATCCTCGCCCCAGAATTCCTCCATACTCCCCGCATGACCGTCGGCAAGCCATGTGTGCCCGGCGCTTCGCGTACCTTCGTGGCCGAATGCGACTGTAACCTGCTGCCCGTCCTCGGTCATGCCGTAGATGGGCCCGGTGTGGTTTCGCGCAACTCCAACCTCACCAGTGCCGAAATTCCGTTGACTACGCGACCTGCGCGGACGCTCAGGCCGCGGCATGATCCTTCCGTTCGTGCGTTCGCCGTTGCCACACCCGCAGAAACATGCGGGGCCGTGGCCGTTGTCTCTTGGCACTGCATCTCCTAACCGTAGGCAAATTGTGCAGCACGCGAATTAAACCATAGGTTCCCTCGACTTACAATAGCAACTTAACTATCTTGTCGCCCCCACGAAGTACCCTTCCATTCCCTTCAGTACCTCCACCGCCCCCGGCGAATTATACCCCGCCTGTTCGTTCAGCTTCCGCACGTCTGCCACCAGCCGCGGGTCGGCCTGGGCCGGGTCTTCCAATGCTTTGTTGAACGCCCGGATCACAGCGTCGGTCGGCAGGTCCACCTCCTGTCCGTCATTAATGCTGCCCGGGCGCGGCGCGACATCTGCATTGTGGTACGCGGCAAAATGCGTCAGCGCGTTTATAAGAGGTACGCGTCCTTTGCGGCCCAGCGTTTGCCGCGTTTGGCGCTCTACCATTGCCCACTGCGAATCGCCTTTTTTGGCCGTAACAGTGCGCAAAATGGCGGGTGCAGGCTCTGGCAAAGGCTCAGATTCTACTTTAGGAGGAGGCGGAACCTCGCCCGGTGCCGCTGCCACCGGATGCTCGCGGCCACCCGGTGCGTCGCCCTGGGTGCCAGCCATAAAGATGCCGGCGAACGCGGCGGCGGCCAACCCGAGTAACGCAACTTTACGGAGGCGGCGCGGGCGTTCGGGTTGCGCTGCGCTTTCGGGTAATAGCTGCGGCGGTTCGGGATCAAGTGTCATCCCTCGCACCAGATCGCCAGCTGGGGTATGGGGCAGTTCGCCGTGTGGCAGCGGCGTATCCAGCGGCAAACTGATAATTGCAGTTCCTTTGCCAAAATCAATTCGTGGGCGGCGCGGCAAAATTGCCTGGTGCTCGGCATGCTCGTGGTCGTGCCCGGTGTGCCCCGTGAACGCGCCGTAGACCTGCAGGCCAATGGCAGCCAAATCGTCGCCCGGGCATAGAATGAGCGAACTGCCGCGGAATGCTGCCGCAGCCACCATGCGCACGCGCTGGTTGCGGATCCGCCCTAACACTTTGCGCTCAAACGATTCCATTGCTTTGCGGATTGGGCCGTGGGTTTTGCCGCAACCGTCGTGGTGCTCGTGGTTGTCGTGATGGTCGTGTGCGTAACGGGCGTGCTCGGTTGGCAGCTCGGCGTAGTTTTGCGCAAACGCCGCAATGACCGCCGCCTCTTGCCCAAAACCAAGCGCCGGGTAGGCATCGCCCAAACGCGCTTTTATATTGGCAATGTCGTAATGTGCCTCAATCTCGGCAAGTTCATCTATACCGGGCAGTTCGGTCAAATCCAACCGGCCAGCCTGGGCGCGGCCAGCTAAGCCAAGCAGCAGGTTTTCGGCAGCGGGGGCAAAGGCCTCGGCTGAATCGTCGTGATGATCGTGGCCATGATGGCTGTGCGAATGTTCCATGTTCTTCCAGTTAAGAACATGATTTTATTTATTGCAAATTTGTCGCAATTAATCGCATTTTTGTTGGATGTTAAAACGCCGCGAGCGCCGGGCGCATGCCCAGACGCCCGCGGCCGCACATCCTTACAGGTCGAACGCCGCAACCACCAGCCTGTGGTCAGACGGGTACTCTGCCCGCGTGGTCCCCGGCGGAACATGCACTTTATATGAGCCAGGCACATACGCCGGAGCCAACGCCAGGTTGGCCAGCAGGTAGTCAATCAGTAGCCCGCTGGCATCAATGCCCTCGTTCACGGTGGCCATGAACGCCTCTTGGGCGGGTGTGCCGGTCTGGTGCGCCAACTCGGCAACAATCCGAAAACCACAGCTCTCACCCCGCCCGCCCTGGCCATTGTTGAGCGCCGGATCCCACCCGCCAACAAGGTGGTCCAATGCTGCGGTATCGGCCACCCACTGGCCATTGGGCAACTGTAGGCCTTTTTGCGTGCGCTTGCGATAACCTTCCTCCATCCACTCACCTCGCGGCAAATGCGGGCCAGACGCGGTACCGTTCAGGTCGCCGCCAAGCAACGTGGGGATGGCATCACCGCCATACTGGTTGATGCGCTTTGCTTCGAGCAACCGCACGCCGCCGTCATTCGGCTCCCAGTGCTGCACGACAACCTGGAGCATATCTTCGCGTCCACGCAGCCTGAACCGAGCCACATTGCGCCGGCTCAAGCCAACGCTTTGGTCGCCCCAGAAACGCAGCGCCAACACCTGGGAGTCAAAGAAGATCGCCGGGGCAATATCGCCGCGGCTCACCCAGCCAAGCCGGGTGTCGTAGTTGCGCCCAAGCTGCTCCGACAAAACATCAGCCGCATAGTGTAACGGCGTGCCGCCCTTGTAGCCATACTCCTTTGCTTCGCACAACATGATCAGCGCCGGCGCTTCCTGGCATACCGAAAAGGCGCGGGCCAGTTTACCGAAGCTGTGGCCCTGGGCGGTAAGCCCGCCATCTTCATAGTTGAACAGCGCAACAGGCAGATACGTCACGTATCAACCTTCCGTTGTAGGGGATGTGCCAGAATTCAATTCTAAGCGATTATTACCGTGCGTCAACAACACTTATGGTTAGCTACACAATGCCCGGGAATCGCACGAGCACCAGGGCAATCATTGCCGCCAGCCACGCAGCCGTAATAACCACGTCGTACTTAGCCTGCAAGAACCGCAACACTTTTTTATGCGCAGCTTTTGGCATGTTAAAGGTGTTTTCGCGCAGGTTATACCGCAAAAGCGATTCAAATAAGACGGTCGTCGCTACGGTCACCACTAGGCAAAGCGGACACAAAACCTGAATAACAAACACGCTCTGAAAGAACAGCCAATAGGCAAAGATCAGTCCCAGGCCAAATCCGGCCTGGGCAGCCAGCCAAAACCACCGTGGGAATGTTGCGCCCGCCAAACCGGCCACGGCTACAGTTATAACGACCGGGTATGCCATAAGCCCAATAAATGAGTTGGGGAATCCAAACAACTTTGCCTGCCAGGTTTGCATAACAATGCCACAATTTAAGATGGCGTTTACATCACACACCAGCACCGCGCCGGGATTGGTCAGCTGAATGTACCGCTCAATACTCAGCGCCAGTGCGGCCGCCAGGCCCACAATGCCAGCGCCAAGCATGACACTAAGAATCACGCGGTTCTCGTGCTCTGCCTGAATCTTCCCTTTTTGCCAAAACCAAACCATTGTTTTAACTCTAGCATAATACCAGGGCTGGTATACTGGTGGTGACAGCATCTAAAAAGAAAAATATGTACAAAAACCCCTACGAGAACCAATCCGGCACCATAACAAACGAATCGCTTGTAAGCGCCGGGTTTACCGAACAACAGTTTAATACCGGTATCGTGAACATTAATTATGTGTCCGGCCCAAATAATGGCCCAGCGTTGGTGCTGGTTCCTGCCCAAATGGGCACCTGGGAGAGTTACACCCGCGTGCTCGTGCCCCTAAGCCAGCATTTTCAGGTATACGCCATAGATGTGCGCGGGCACGGCAAATCCAGCTGGACCCCCGGAGACTACAACTGGACACGCATCGGCGAGGATATGCGCGCCTTTTTAGAAGGCATCGTACAGCGCCCGGCAATTATCAGCGGCAACTCTTCTGGCGGCATTATTGCCATGTGGTGCGGCGCCAACCTACCAGAGCTGACCGCTGGCGTCATTTTAGAAGACGCGCCGGTGTTTTCGGTAGAAATGCCCCGCTTTAAAGAGCAGGACAAGTTTGTATATAAAGGTCTGGAGCACGCCGTCTGGGCCTTGGGCGACCTGCAAAACCGCGACCTCGCCAACTACTTTAAAGGCCAGGAGATGCCTGTCTCGGCTACTCGCACCAAGCGCTTCCCCGACGGCATGGTGCGGTTTATCTCGAAACTCATTAAAAAAGAGGAGGCCGCGAACCCCGGCAAGCCCTTGGAGCTGCGCAAATGGTACATTCCCGGCACACTGCGGCTGCTGTTTAAATCGCTCAGCCAGTTTGACCCGGACTTTGCGCGCGCTTTTGTAGACGGCCGCATGTATGAGGGACTCAACCACGCCGAAGCCCTGCAGCGCATTACCTGCCCGCTTCTTGTACTGCATGCCACGTGGCACCGCTACCCTGCCCACGGCCTGGTTGGCGCAATGGATGACGCCGACGCCAGGCGCATTAAAGAGCTGGTGCCGCATTCTGCCTACAAAAAGATTCCTGCAAACCACGTGATCCACATGTATAAACCAAAGGAATTTGTCGCCGCCGTCGAGGAATTCGCGGCTACTGTACGTAGTAGCTGAGTTCGTTAATCGGAGGCATCCGATCTGCCGCCCACATGTTTTGGATATGCCCCTCATCGTCGGTCACAATGATCGTGGGGTATTCCATAATGCCATACAGCTGGCACAACTGGATGCCAGCCGGTGTATCAACGTCCTGTGTTGGGATGTCTTTGCCGGTGCGCTGTTTAAAGTCGCGCAGATAGTCTATAACCTGCCGTTCATGCTCGGAATTGGGGCGGTAAAACAATAGCGTTTTCATTACTTTTACTCTATCACACTGTGTTTGGGGCCGTCGTGGTAGCCCGCAAGCAATGCCGCGCAATCTGCTTCGAGCACACCGCCCTGCACGCGCATGCCGGTATTCTCGCGCAGGTTCATGTGCGCCGCCTCTTGTTCGTCGCCGGGCGTGCCGATGGTATCGAACAGGCTCGGGTCGACATCTTTGCGGTAAGCCCCAAAATAAATGCGCGGAATGCGAGCCCAGGCTGCGGCGCTCAAACACATATGGCATGGCTCGAGGGTGCTGTAGAGCGTGTAGCCAAACAAATCGTCGGTGCCCAGCTGCTGGCTGGCGGCCCGAATGGCACCAACTTCGGCGTGGGCGGTGGGGTCTTTCGTGACGCCCACCAGACTCTCGCCGCTGGCAACAACCGTGCCGGTCGATTCTTCAACCAGCACAGCGCCAATCGCCACACCGCCAGCGGCCTTGGCGTCTTGTGCGGCCTGGATTGCCAGGCGCATAAAATCTTCGGCTTTCATTGGCTACATTGTAGCAGACAGGCATAATAGAGAGATGGAAACACCACACTCTCCCGAACACACCGACCGCGACCCTGCAAACGTACTGGGCGAGGTACTACGCGAGCTCGCATTTGAAGAAACACCAGCCATGGCCGAGTTACATGGCGTTATTGCCGACGCCATGCGCGATGGCGACCCAGCCACAGCCTTGGCTGCCTACGCCCGCTACCAAGAGCTTGGACAGAAGGTCGCTGATGCAGCAGATGACCGCGGGCGCGCAAACCTGGCGCTCAACATTGCCACTGCCCAGCTGCTAGCCGAGCGCGGCGAGACCGAACGTTTTGGCGACGCCCTCCGCGACTGCGCCGATGACGCGTACGGCCAAGGTTTTCTAGAGGTTACTGAGACGCTCGACACGCTGTCTCGTGACCTGCCTGAATAAATGAAATAATGAGATCAGTGTTTTTTGGGGTGATTACGGCTCACCCCGGGCCGGTCGGGCCGCACGCTGGCGGCTTTTGAAGTGTTCGAGCTGGCGTTCGGTAAATCGCCAGCCACCTCCGGGCAAATGGAGGCCGCGCAGGCTCCCGCTCTGGGCCAATACAAGAACCTTAGCCCTCTCAATACGAAGCGCTTTCGCGGCCTGTACGTCAGAGAGTAATGGTGCTTCCTTTTCTTCGCGCCACTTACACCATGGCCCTACCTGCATGCCGGGCGAGAGGCACTGCGCCAGGATCGCCCGAAGGCATACATGCGTGTAGCTCCACTCTGGACCGTGAACATGCCCAGGAGCTGGACAAGCCAAGGCACCACCCGCCCACCATTGTTGCAACGACGTGGTGGTCACACCGAAATACATAGCCATTTCTTTCTGGCGCAGGATGGGCTGCACCTCGAGGTAAGCGGCTAACGATTCTGGCATGAACTTCCAGTTCAGACCTCCGGGCTTGAAGATGTGCAGTAGCGCACGCTGCTCCATGAGCCTGCGCAACCCCGGCCCGTCCTCTTGCAGCATGTCGCGTGCATACCGTGGCGTAACCAGAGACAGTTCGCTTTCCTGTCGGTCCTCCAGCCAATCTTCGGGACTGATCCAGTCGGGGAGCATCAACCCCAGCGCCCGCAAAAAACTCTTACGAGTGAAGGGCCTCAGGTGCAGGTCTTCGGTTACTGACTCACACTCCAGCACACCCGCCTTGAGGAAGTCCTTCAAGATACCTGTGCTGACGCCCATGACATGAAGCGCCAATTTGCGCGGAATCAGGTCTAGCCGGTGCGCCGAACTTGCCGCCAGGTATTGCTGGACACTTTGCAGGCTGTAGCGCTGCTCGTTGCGGAACTTCACAGTGGCCAAACGGCCGCTCGATACCCGCTCGAGCATCACGGAAAACGAAACCCCCAGCGCCTCCTGGGCTTCGGGCGCTGGCAGCAACACCAGCCGGCCGGCGAGCAGATCATCGGCCGTGGGCGGAACCGCGAAGTTTCGCGCGCCCTCCCGCAACAGCTTATCCACGGCATCAACTGCATAATGACGCTCACTCATGATTCGTGACGCCACCGGCAGGAACCCTTCGTGCCCCCACGTCCGCAACGTTTCAGAATCGATCCGAAGCAGTTGCATAAGCCGGGAGGCCCGTATGAACCGTGCTGGACTTACCACTCCTACCCCTTTCCTCGATGGAGACAATAAAATCATATCAGAGTTGCCAAAAGTCTACAGTATCTTCTTAAAAGCTTAAGCTTGTTATGATATAGTTAACTTAATCAGCAACAGGCCGGGACTTTGGGAGTACGGCCGTCTGTAACCAGAGACAAACATGGACACACACGCTCGGAAACATTGGGTGCGCGGGGTCATTATTGCAAGCTGTATTTTGGTTGGCCTGGGCGCGCTCCTTGTTGTCTTGCGCGTTACCCGCACGGTCGCCCCACCCTACACGGGTGCAGTCGAACGTGTCAGCACCGGGCTCATTGGAGAATATGCGTCACTCATTTTAATTGCCGAAGACCAAGGCTATTTTAAAAAGCACGGGCTCGAGGTAGCCATAACAGAATACGCGTCCGGCCCTGAAGCACTGGCTGCCGTCTGGGCGGGCACCATCGATACCGCCATGGCTTCAGACTTCGCTGGCGTCCGCGATACCCTGAACGGCCAGGACGTAAAAATCCACGCTACACTGAGCAAGTCCGAAGCGTTCTTTATTGTAGCCAACAAAGACAGCGGCATCTCTACCCCCGCAAGCTTAAAGGGCAAGAAGATCGGGTTCACTTCTAAAACAGTCGGGGAATTCTTTTTGGGGCAGTTCCTTACCTTTAATAAACTGACGATGGGCGACATTAAAAAGACCGATTTGCCCCCTGCAGCCCTGGCCGACGCCCTTGTATCGGGGCAGATTGACGCTGCGGCGCTTTTTGAACCCAACGCCTACAGGGCCCAGGCCCGGCTGGGAGACAAAGCTGTTCGAATACCTGTGCAAAGCGGCCAGCATATTTATTCGCAGCTCTACAGCACCGGCCGTTTTGCACGCGAACGGCCCGAAGCCATGAAACGTTACATGCGTGCCGTTGTAGAGGCCGAAGCTTTTGTGCGCAAAAACGACAGCCAGGCCAGGGCGATTGTCGCCAAGCGGCTCAAATACGACCAAGCGTACATAGACTACATCTGGCCACAGTTTACGTTTAATGTGTCGCTCGACCAGGAATTACTGCTTAATATGGATGACGAAGCCCGCTGGGCTATGGAACGTGGCCTCACCACCGCACAAAAAACGCCTAACTTTTTGCGGAACGTCGATTTTACCGGGCTTGATGCAGCCAAGCCAGAAGGGATAACCATAATTCGGTAACGCCATGACGCTCAAACTAAAACTTCTGCTTAGCACCATCATCGAAATTGTACTTGTGGTTTTAGTGAGCATGTTTTTAGTCTCGTCGGCCAGACAGTCGGCCCAGGCCAGCGAAAACGAGGCCCAGGCATCGCGCATTGTCGACACCGTGAGCCAGATCCGCTTTGCAACCTTCGAACACCTGTTACATCACAACGAACGTTCGTTCGAACAATGGCACGCCAAGCACACTCAGCTTGGTGGACTGCTCGAGCCGACCGCCACACACAGCCAAGAGGAGCGCACGGTGCTCGAGACCATCCGTGGGCTTTCGGGCGAGGTTGAACCAGTGTTTGTGTACCTTGCCGACAGCTACAAGCAACCGTCGCAGGACGCCGCCGCGCAAAAAGAGCTGCAAGAGCGGCTGGCCACACAGCTGCTTGTAAAACAGCAGGCGCAAATCTCGCTGGCGCTCAAGCTGGCTGGCCTGGCACGCGACCAATCCACTTTGCTGCGGGCGCAGGATACATGGCTGGTTGCCGCCGTCATTACCAGCATGCTGCTTATTACCATCGCCAACTTTTTAATCATCACCCGCACCATTACCAAAGCCTTGGGCGAGTTCCAAAAAGGCGCCAAACAAATCGCCGACGGCAACTTTGCCTACCGCCTGTCTCCGCCTAACCAGCACGACGAATTTGGCCAAGTGGGCACGGCGTTTAACTACATGGCTTCCAACCTCGAACAAATAGACAAAGTAAAGTCGGAGTTTATATTGCTGGCCTCGCACCAACTGCGCACCCCGTTGACCGCAGTAAAATGGTATTCAAAAGCGCTGGTTGGAACCGGGGCAGATGCCATGGCGGCTGAGCGTAGAAAGCGATACCTTAAGCAGGTGTATGCATCGAATGAACGGATGATCGAGCTAGTGAACAAGTTGCTCGACGCATCCAAAATTGGTTTCGGCAGCCTCATGCCCACCCCCAAACCTGTCCAACTGGCTGTGGCGCTCGAGCAAGTGCTGCGCGACATATCTGCCCAAATTCGCGACAACAAAATCGAGGTTATTAAAAACATAGATGACGGGCCACTGGTCGTTACCATCGACCCGACCTGGCTGCACATTATTTTGCAAAACCTGCTGTCGAACGCGGTGCGCTACAGCCGCCCCGGCCAGACCATCCGCTTAGGTGTTGAGCATCAAAAAAATGACGTGCTGGTGACCATTGCCGACAGCGGGTATGGCATTCCTGCGGGCCAGCAAAGCAAAATCTTCACCAAGCTTTTTCGAGCCGACAACGCCAAAAAAGCCATGGGCGAAGGCTCGGGCCTGGGGCTGTACATTACCAAAGCCATGGTAGAGCAAGCCGGGGGTAGCATCTGGTTCGAATCCATAGAGAACCAAGGCGCCACTTTTTTTGTAAAGCTGCCGGTTAATAATAAAGAGGAGTGATCCATGCAAGGCCGTTCTAAAAAAATCCTGATCGTTGAAGATGAAGCCCGTCTGGCCGAAGTGCTGAGTGATATGCTAAGCGACCAGGGCTACACCATTACCGTTGCCCGCGACGGCGAGCAAGGCCTGGCCGCCGCGATTGAGCAAAAGCCTGATTTGATTTTGCTTGATATTTTGCTGCCAAAAAAAGAGGGCCTCGATATGCTGGCTCAGTTACGCGAACATGCCGACGGCGAGCGCACAAAAGTTATGGTGCTCAGCAACCTTAGCGACACCGCCAGCGTTAACAAAGCCATGCAGCACGGCGCGTTCGATTTTTATGTGAAGTCGAATTGGGATATTGATGCTTTGGTCGAAGAAATTAAAGCCAAACTCTCATAGCGCCACAAGACTAGCCAAATCATAATACTTATGATATAATTACTTTAACTAAATCCTCTTAAGCACGCTCCTTTAGCAAATCTGCAATCTTAATTCTTTTTAGCAGATAACAAGGAGTTACTATGATTTCATTCGTATGGCCTGCTGGCGAACCAATGCTGGCCGGTACTGGCGGGTCCGAAACGTACACGGCCGGGCACATTCGCGAACTGCTACGCCGGGGCATCGCCGCCCAAGTCGTATCTGTTGGGCACGGCACTAACGACGGCCGCAAAGACTTTAAAGACATTCCGTTTTTGTCGCTCACCCGCCCCGAACAAATCAGCGATTTACCCGGCACGGTGGTCTTTGTAAATCGCCCCTACCCTGTTAAAACCCGAAACAAGGCGGCAATTATGCTGCACTGCGTCACTCCAAACCATGGCGGGCGCCCGGTGGTTCGCGACGACATCATCAACAAAACCATGATCGCTACCAGCATTTACAGCGGCCAGCAATGGGCATTGTACTTAGACATCCCCTACAGCCGCATGCACATTGTGCTGCCATTTGCCGACCCCGTGTTTGGCAACGTACGGCGCGCCAAGCCCGCCAAAAAGACGCGCATTTTATTTGCAGGACGGTTTCATCCAGACAAAGGCATTTACACCGTGCTCGAGATGATGCACCACAAAGAAATGCAACACAACGGCTATAACGTCAGCCTGGTCATGGCTGGCCAGCACGTTGCAACCGGCCGCACCATTGCCCGTATGTTGCAGGGCTACGAATACGCCAAACTTGTCCCCGCCCAAAAAACCGTGCCCGACATGGCGCGGCTGTTGGCGCAAAGCGACGTACTGTTAATGCCGTCGGTATTTGCCGAACCGTTCGGCATGCTTTCGGTAGAGGCCCAGCACGCCGGTTGCCGTGTGGTCGCCAGCAACATTGGCGGCCTGCCTGAAACAAACTGCGGGTTACTAACCTTGGTTGAGCCGCGCGATCCTGCCGCCCTTATGACCGGGATTGCCGAAGCGGTGGCACTTGGCCAGGCCACCAAAAAGGAACGGGACTTTGCCGAGGGCGAGTTTACGCTGGATGCTTCGGTGGATGCTTTTTCGAAGGTGTTGCGGCTATAGTTGAGTTTCGAGGGAACATGTGCGACACTGCGCACACATGATTCAAATAGACGAAGCACCAATCGAATTTGAAAAACGATGTTCCAACATCCTAAGCGGCAAAGAGGTACTTGATACCAATGCACGCCTGAAGGACTTTTGGCTATTCTCGATCGCGCAAGGCTGGCCGCATCCTGAAATGCGTGAATATATTGCCAGCTGTGTCGAGGGCGCATCTTGGAAGTCTGATAGGATTATTATCGGAAGATCATTCTTGAATCTTAGTGCTGGGGACTCAACGCATATATTGTCGGCGTTTGACATGTGGCAATCATTCAAATGCATGCTCCCCTCGCCAATTCCCGAACAAACAGATGAAGAATATTTGGACGAACATTGGCAAATGGTTGCCGAGGAAGTCTTGCGGGTTACCATAAGTCCCCGCAAGCATTCTTGGAGACCTTTACATCAACTCAGGGCAGTCAAGATGCCCTTACATCAAGAGCTGCTCTAAAAAAATTCTGGCTCACCATGATAGAGCAAGGCCGGGATGAACCTTATGAAGTTCGTGCCAAAATGGCAGACATGGCATTTCGTGCGCCTGTTAATCATGACCTATTCAACAGCTTAGATATTGACTACAAGATGATCTTTAACGAACTTGAGTCGTACCGTTTTGTTACCGCCGATCCGATTGATTGGCAGGAATATAGCCGCGTGGGCGAAACAGGTTGGCGGATGCTCGAACATTTCATTGAAAAGTTGAAGTAGCATTTAACCTTTCCACAGCCTAACCCATTGAACTCCGAGGGAACGTATGGTGTAGTTCCGGCGTCGCTTTGAAACAACGAGCGATTGCACCGCACCAAGCTCGGGCAGATAGCCAGGGCTACACCAACGCTAGGAGCTATAGACCATGCGCCTTCAGCGCAGCAAGTTAGTGGCAGCCTTTTTGGCTGCCCTACTGGCGACAATGGGATTAGTTTCCGTCGCCACACCCAGCCCTGCAAGCGCCGCGGCAACTAGCGGGTGCTACGGACCAAGCTGCACCGGACAAAATCCGGAAGGCAAATGCAGTGGAGACGCCAAGACAGTACGCGCAATGCACGTCACCGACGGCATGCTCGAACTGCGGTGGTCACCATCGTGCGTGGCGAATTGGGGACGGTACTCGCCATACGAGCGCACCACATGTAGCTACGCCGCAATGAAACCACCGATGGGTATCCTGGCGCGAGTGACATCCTGGAACCCGGGCGGCCCCAGTCAAGATGCGGCCAACTACGGCAGTAGTTGTCCGATGGAATCAAGCTGGTCTGCCATGGTTGATGGCCGATACGTTGCGTGTACTGGCGTAGAGATCATCTACTACACCGATAACGCCGACCGCCGTTCCATTGGCTGGACGTGGGGACCCTGCTACTGAGTAGGTGCTACAATACAACAAACGGTCGGCCGAAGTGCATGCTTCGGCCGACCGCAAAACAAAGGAGGCTTGGCTGTGAACTTACGAGAGCTGACACACAATAAACTGTTTGTTTCGTTTTGCTTCGGCGCATTGGTTGCGATTGAGGCGCTGGCGCTTGATCGGATTATTTCGCTCACCGTGCAATTCGATATGATAGCCGAGAGCTTGGCCTCACCCGTTATTGCTACGCTTATATCATTCGTCCTAATAGATTCAATTAGGCAAATGAAGGTATCACGCAGGAAACGAGCAATCTTTGCAGCCACATTAGTCGCATCATCATTTGCGTTAGCAGTCGCTTACACACTGCTTAAGTTATATTGGGTGAAGTTGCAGCTATCTAGCAATGTGTAGCATCATTTATTACAGCGAAAGTCTAACTACCTCTTAAGCACGCGATAATCCTGGCCTGTAATCAAAGGGGTTATGCCCCTCAAAAACATAGCAGGTGCCGTATCTATGATACTTTCCAGCGCCCAGGCCTCTTTACTCTTCAGCATCTTCTCTAAATATTGAGGCCTATACCGTACCAGTTCGGATAGATGATGAATAATTATGTAGATGGCGAGGAATTCATTCATTGGCCTCTTCAAGTTAACTCGAAGAGGAAGGGTCACAAGGAAATCATGCGAGTCGTCATAATACACACTCTGCATATTTTTACCAATTGTGTCATCAAGATATCTTTTGGATCGAGATACAAAATATTCACCCCGACCCTCCAGGAAGACCTCTTTCCCTTGAAAATAAGTCGTGAGTGAACTTTCGAGTGCCAATAGCCCAAATAGCAAGCGTGCCTGTTCGTTGTGTACTTTAACACGCTCAAAATTTGATTCAAGTGCCCTTTTAAAAGTAGGAAACTCATCTAATAAATGAGCTCCCTGTATACCGAGTAATGGCCAATATTTATAAGGCGTCACAGTCGTATCGACTCTAATTGCATAGTAAGTCTGTAGTATTCGCGGCTGCATCTTACCCACCGCAAGGTGGTACTGGTGCGTCGCTTCACTACAATACCTTAGCAATGTGCCTATCTTGAGACGAGACTTGTTAGGAAGTACTGTCCCGTAATGAGCTTGGTAGAGCTGATCATACATATTGTACTTGCCGTCTCGCGTACGACCCACGAAAACTTGACTTGTCCTGTCGAAAAGATTGGGGTGGTTGCTTCCGCTCCCTGACAATCCATGGACAAACTCCGAGCTATGAAGCCGAGGATTCTTTACGATGACTGCAGCTTTGGCTAAATTTAGAAAGCAATAGTAATAGTTTAGGCTGGAGGCCCGATGATGAAGTGATTTTGCCGAGTCATAGTAGGCTTTTGCCTGAAGTATGAATGCACTAAACGCAGAGTGGGCAGCACGCCTTATTCGCCCGTCACTTGTACTAAGTAGCTTGGCGCCCTCACTATAGATATTTGCGTAATAGAGCAATAGATTCCAATACTCATCTTCGATACTATTCACCGTCCTTAATTCTAGCTCGGGCCTATTTAAATATGTGGGCTTAAGTCTGTGATAGCCACTTGAGCTCCTTTCATCCATTATGCTAACCCTTTCCATTATGCAAAGACCTCTCCTTTCGGAGAGGTCCAATGCGTTAGCTACTTTCTAGCTGCAACCTGTGGTTGCCCCACAAGCCCTACAAGCGTAACAGCTTCCGGACTTTACGGTTTGTGATCCACAAACGGTACATAGTGGCGAACTGCTGTCTAAGAAGTCCTTTTTGGCCACTGTTTTGGCGGGTGTGACGCTTTCTGTTTTTACCTCAGCTTTTGGGGCTTCTGGCTTTGGCTCCTCGGCCTCGGGCAGTAAGCTGACCTGGTTCTGGGTAACCTCTGCTTCGAATTCCTCGAAGCTGGCAAGGCCAAGCTCCAGGCGGTCGTCGATGCTCAGGTAATCGCGGGCCAGACGCCTAAAGATGTAGTCGATCAGGCTGCTGGCGGTTTTGATCTCTGGGTCGTCGGTCATGCCCTGTGGCGCAAAGCTCATGTTGCTGAGCGTCTTTACGTAGCTCTTCAGTGGCACGCCGTATTGCAGGCCGTGGCTGACGCTGATCGCAAAGCTATCCATTAAACCAGAAAGAGTTGAGCCCTGCTTAGCAACGCGTATGAACAACTCACCAGGCGTGCCGTCCTCGTACTCGCCCACTGTTACAAACCCCTTCAGGTCGGCAACGTGGAACTCGAACGTGCGGCTGTTGCGGGTGCGTGGCAATTCGCGCTTAACGGCGCCAGCCTTTACGACAACCTGTGGAGCAAGCGCGGTTTCGGCTGCTGGAGCCTTCTCTTTCTTGTCTTTGGTCGAGCTAAGTGGCTGCCACGCCTTGCAGTTGTCGCGGTAAATAGCGATGGCTTTGATGCCAAGCTTCCAGGCGTCCATGTGAAGCTGCTCAACTTCTTCTACGGTCACGGTCTCTGGCATATTCACGGTCTTGCTGATCGCGCCCGAGATGAATGGCTGTACAGCGCCCATCATTTTAACGTGGCCAAGGTAGTGGATTGAGTTTTCGCCCACAGCACAGGCGAATACGTCCAGATGCTCGGGCTTCAAGTGTGGAGCACCGATGGCCGAGCTGTTCTCTTTGATGTAGGTAACAATTTCTTCGCTCTGCGATTGGTTGTAGCCCAGAGTTTTGAGCGCACGTGGGATGGTCTGGTTTACGATCACCATGCTGCCGCCGCCGACCAGTGTTTTGTATTTTGTAAGGGAGAAGTCTGGTTCGACGCCGGTTGTGTCGCAGTCCATCATAAAGCCGATGGTGCCGGTTGGAGCCAATACGCTGGCCTGGCTGTTGCGCACGCCGTACTTGGCGCCAAGCTCTACAGCTTCGTCCCAAGCACCGGTGGCGGCCTGCAACAGTTCTTCACTGACCAAGGCAGCGTTGATTTCGTCAACGGCAGCGCGGTGCTTACGCAAAACGCGGTTCATGCCTTCTTTGTCTTTTTCGTAGCCCGAGAACGCACCGACGCGCTTGGCGATCTTAGCGCTGGTTGCGTAGGCGTGGCCGGTCATTAAAGCGGTCACACCGGCAGCAACTGCGCGGCCTTCGTCGCTGTCGTATGGCAAGCCCTTGGCCATCAGCATGGCGCCCAGGTTGGCGTAACCCATGCCAAGTTCGCGGTAGGCGCGGGCGTTTTTGTCGATGCCTTCGGTTGGGTATTCGCTGTAACCAACCAAAATTTCCTGTGCCAAAAAGATGGTTTCAACGCTGTGCTTAAAGGCTGGCACGTCAAAACTGCCGTCTTTCTTTAAGAACTTCAGAAGGTTCAGGCTGGCCAAGTTACAGGCCGAGTTGTCAAGGTGCATGTATTCCGAACAAGGGTTGGAGCCATTAATGCGTCCGGCTTTTGGCGTGGTGTGCCAGTCGTTAATAACAGTGTCGTACTGCACGCCAGGGTCGGCGCATTCCCATGCAGCCTGCGCGACATCGCGCCACAGCGTGCGTGCTTTCACTGTTTTGTAGACTTTCTTGTCGCGAGTGCCAACCAGGTTCCAGTCGTCGTCGTTCTCGACAGCCTTCATAAAGTCGTCGGTTACACGCACCGAGTTGTTGGCGTTCTGGTACTGAATGCTGATGCTGTCGCTGCCATTCAGCCCCATGTCGAAGCCAAGGTCCTGTAGGGCGTGCGATTTTTTCTCTTCGCGGGCTTTACAGAAAATGAATTCCTCGACGTCCGGGTGGTCAATGTTAAGAATGACCATCTTAGCTGCACGACGGGTCTTGCCACCACTCTTAATTGCACCGGCAACCGAGTCTGCGCCGCGCATAAAGCTGACCGGGCCACTTGCTTTGCCACCGCTGTTGCTAAGTGGTTCGTAGCTGGAACGGATGCTGCTGACGTTCACGCCTGCGCCCGAGCCGCCCTTAAAGATCATGCCTTCTTCGCGGTACCAGTTAAGAATGGACTGCATGGTGTCATCTACTTTAAGGATGAAACATGCGCTTGCCTGCTGGGCGCGGTCTGGAGCGCCAATGTTAAACCACACCGGGCTGTTAAAGCTGGCGCGCTGGGTAACTAAAATGTATTTCAGTTCTTCGTTAAATACGTCAGCTTCGGCTTCGCTTACAAAGTAGCCCTGCTCGTAGCCGTGCCGCGTAATCGTGTCGGCAACGCGGTCAATCAGTTGCTTGAGGGACTTCTCGCGGCCATCTGTACCGATTGTGCCGTAAAAATATTTCTGCGTCACAATGTTCACTGCGTTCAAGCTCCAGGTGTCTGGAAACTCAACCATTTTTTGCTCAAAGACCGTCTTGCCTGTGCCTGGATTCACAATCTTCGAATCACGCTTAACCCAATCAAGCGTCTCGTAAGGATGTGTTCCCTCCTCTGTAAAATAACGCCCGAGCGTTAAAGTGGCAGTTACCTCCGCCATAACCCTATACCCCCTCCAATAAAATAGTTTTTTGATTTTTTGTTTGCCGCTTAGTGGCACCTCCCACCAGCACTTGCTACCCTTTGTTTTACACCAAGTCCTGGTTAAGCGCAAGCGGCATGTTTATTTAGGTGCGGGCTGAAATGCGGCTTTTAATCCGCGACAGCTCCTGCTCAAAGCTCTCTATGTCAGTGAAGTTGCGATACACGCTGGCAAACCGCACGTAGGCAACCTGGTTGATCTGCGCCAGGGCGTCCATAATCACGTTGCCGATTTGCTGTGAGGTGATCTGCCCGTCTGCCTGGTCGTAGATCGCCTTCTCTATGCGGCTGACCAGCTCTTCGAATTGGTCGGCCGTAATAGTGGTCTTTTCGCAGGCTTTCTGCAATCCGCCCACCAGCTTCTGGCGATCGTACAACTGCCGTGTCCCGTCTTTTTTGGTAACCGTGACCGCCGGGCGCTCGAGACGCTCGTAGGTAGTGTACCGGTGCTGGCAATTCAGGCATTCGCGCCTGCGCCGTATGCTTTCACCGCCCGCGACGTCGCGGGATTCGATTACTTTGCTCTCACAGTGCTGACAGTTTGGGCACTTCATCTGTTTAGATAAACCTTTTTCTCCACACTACGTGCTATTTGTAGCGTAGCTAAATATAATCATAGCGCTATATGTGGGTACTGGAAATAGTTTTAAGCACAACATGTGGCGTAGCGAGCACAGATTACCCACTGATTGCGCAAGGAGGGTCTTCCCTGTAAAATTATGTGGCTCTACTCTGCCACAAGGCATTGTAGAAAGTACGTACAAGAATCGGAGGAAACAGTGGAACCCCTGCTTATCGGGGCGGTAGTTGCAACCATGGCTGCCATTGTCCTGGGCGTTGGCGGGCGCTGGTTGTGGGTGCGTAACCGGAACGAGTATAAGGACACCGCCGTCCTGGCTCGTGCAGCCGCAGATGCGGCCTACCTGGAATTCACCACACAGCTGGAAGCCACCCGGCTTGCCGTTGCCAGCCTGGTGTCGCGGCTTGGTCCGCGCGACACGGCCGCGCTCACCACTGAGGCCGAAAAGACGGTGCCGGGAGCACTCGCGCTGGACGCACGCTTTACTGCGTTCGCCTCCCATAGCTCGAACGATCCATCTGCCACCCGCTGCCGGGCCGCCTATCGGGAGCTGGACCGCCAGTACGCCAGCTTCACTCGCACGTTCAAACGGCAACTGGCTCAAGTGCGGGCCCTGCAAGCCAGGTGTCAGCACATTGAAGAGATGATCGTCGGCTGGGGAGGGATGAATCCCGCCACCGAATCCATCCTGGAGGAGGCGGCCGAGATGATCGCCGCGCGCCGCGACGAGGGCTGGACGATGGAAAGCTTCACCGCCCAACTGGAGTCGCTGCGCAGCCAACTCGCACAAGCCCGCACGTCAATGACGGGCGGCGATGCCCTGACAGCCTTGCGTGAACTCACGCCAGTCCGGCATGAAGCCACCATTTTGGCCAACAGGGTCCGCGAGTTGACCAGGCAGCACGTCGCTATGCAACGCGAGGTCGAGACTCTCGAGCGCCAGCGCGTCGCCCTGGGATGGGACCTCAACCGGGCCGAGGGTGGGCTGAAAGCGGTGCACGGCGTGTATGCCGAAGACACCTACCACAGCCACATCCGCGACCTCGATTCGGCCCGCTTCCTGCACGGCCAACTCGAAGGGATGATCATCGCAGCGCGCTCCTGCATCGACCCCAAGGCTGACGCCTGGGATGAGGCAGAGGCCAGCCTGACGCGGATCACAGAGGTGATCGAGGAAATCAGCGGCATCACCGGGACCCTCATTGTCCTTCGTGCCAGCCTGGACGACCATCTGAACAATCTGGAAACGGGTGTCTCGTACCTCCGTGGCCGGATCGTCGAAGTCATCCTGAAGACCCGCGACCGCTACGGCAACCAGAGTCACATCCGTAACGCGCTGCGCAGGATCGACAGCGAGGCCGTGATACTTCGGCGGGCGCTCGACAACCCGCTACCCGAGCCTGACCGGCTGGATACCAGACTCAATGAGCTGGAGGACATGCTGCATCGCCTGGACAGCGCGTCGGCGCGGATCGACGAGGGCATGGAGGATGACGACGACGGCGATGGCCTGTTCACCACAATCATCGTCGGGGCCGCCCTGGCCATCGGCATCGACCTCGGTACCTGATGGTTCTGTACGAAAACGGGCGGGCGCGGCTGGAAATCACAGCCGCGCCCGCCCGGGCATTCACTTGCATGAAGTTATATTTGTCTTCAAAAAAGAGGTGGCCCGTCTGCCTCGAGGCAGACGGGCCGATGCCGCAGATGCGGCACCCCTCACTGAACGTCGTCGATGACCTGCGCGAAGTCGAGGTCGATGACCAGCTTGCGGAGCATGTCGTCTGTCGGAGTCACCCCGGCGATGGCCTGGGTGGCCACGATGTCTCGGGCCAACTCCAGCTCGTAGTCGGGCGGACCACCAGCCTTCACCGTCACGCTCTGGAGCACAGGCTGTGCCCCACGCTTGAAGGTGAAGATCTGTAGTGTTGCCGACCCGCCGGTGACGCGCTCGCAGTACGCCTCGCCCTCCACCCGCTCCAGGTAGAGCACGGCATCAGACGCGGCCACACTGCCAGCGAGCGTGATCCGCAGCATCCGGCTCTGGCGGCTGTAGAGCCACACGCCGCCGGGGTGCCTGAGGACAGCGCTCCAAATCTGAGACATCAGGCTGTCGAGCGGGTCACGGGTGGTCGTAATGACCTCGTCGCCCGTGCGGGGCGCGACAGGCCGGGCCGCCATCCGGGGCGAGCCCTTGGCGGTTGCGGGTGTCAGCGTCCGACCCCACCAGCCCTGGCCCTTACCCATGCGGTACAAGCCCCAGGCCACGGCCACCACAACAGCAATCATCAACACCAAGCGCACGTACACCATGCGCCACCATCCTCTCAATGACGGTTCAAAAGGGTTGAACTATATAATAAAAGCTTTTGTAAGATTGAGCAACTTTACTCGTCGTCTTTTTTGCGGCGGCGCAAGAACGCAGGAGTGTCGGATTCGTCGTCGTAGTGCCAAATGTTTTTCTTTGGCTCTTCTTCTTTAGCTGTAAAATCACTGTCGGCAGAACGGTCTTTATCGAGGTCCATGTCGACTTTTTTAACATCGTCGTCATCTGGCTCGGCAATTGGGTCGGGCATGGTGGCCTGAGTGCTGTCATCGTCGGCGACAGCTGTAGTGTCTTCGGCCAGCGGGCTAGTCAGAGGATCGCTGGCTTTCTCGCGGAAGTACGCACTGTCGAAGCCGGTCGCGATAACAGTAATAATCAGCTCATCTTCGAGGTCAGGCTTAAGGGTGGCACCAAAAATAATGTTGGCGTCGGGAGCAACGGCGCTGGTAATCACCTCGGCGGCTTCGTTAATTTCGTGCATCGACATGTCATAGCCACCGGTAATGTTAAACAGCACGCCACGGGCACCATCGATCGAAACTTCGAGCAGCGGCGATTCAATTGCCTGCTGGGCAGCCTGCACGGCACGGTTCTCGCCACTGGCGCGGCCAATACCCATCAGTGCAGAACCGGCGTTCTGCATAATTGTCTTTACGTCGGCAAAGTCGAGGTTAATAAGGCCATGTTCGGTAATAAGCTCAGAGATGCCTTGCACACCCTGGCGCAGCACGTCGTCGGCGATCTTGAAGGTCTCAAGCAGAGGTGTGCGGCGGTCGATGGTTTGCAACAGGCGGTCGTTCGGAATCGTAATAAGCGTGTCTACCTGTCGGCCAAGCTGGCTGATTGCCCAGTCGGCGTTCTGTCGGCGCTTTTCGCCTTCGAAGCTGAATGGCTTGGTGACCACACCGACTGTCAGAATGCCCATCTCGCGGGCGACCTCGGCGACAACATGGCCTGCACCGCTACCGGTGCCACCACCGGCGCCCAGTGTAATAAACAACAGGTCAGCGCCTTCAATGGTTTTTTTAATTTCTTCGCGGGATTCTTCGGCGGCTTTTTCGCCCACGCTTGGGTCAGCGCCCGCGCCAAGGCCACGGGTTGTTTCGCGGCCAATGTGGATCTTCACGTCGGCTTCAGAGTTGTGCAGTGCCTGCGCGTCGGTGTTAACGGCAATAAATTGCACGCCGGTTACGCCACCTTGGGCCATACGGTTAATAGCAGCACCACCGGCGCCGCCGACCCCTACTACTTTGATTGTTGCAAATGTTTGTATATCAGCTGGTTTGACTTCAGGCATAAAAAGGATCCCCTTTGTTCACATTTAGTATACATGGGTTTCGATAGTTAGCATATGTTTTGTTCACGCTTTTTTAGCGCGCACATGGCTGAACAAACCGTGTGTTACGTCTTGAATTTCTTAAACAAATCACTGGCGGACTTGAACAATTTTTTGGCAGCCTTGCCACCATTTTCCATGCCCGACCCCAGTCGTTGACCGTGGCTGCTGCGTTGCTGGTCTTGTGATGCAGCCTCCATGTCGGCCATCATCAGGCCTAACGCTGTAGCAAATTCAGGGTGCATAACGCGGTCGCTCACGCCAGTAAAGCCCTGCATGTGGGCAATACGAACAGGCAGGCGCAGCTTGTGCTTGGCGTAATCAGCCAGGTTGCGCATGTTCGCGCCGCCGCCAGTCAGCACAATGCCGCCTGGTAATTTGCCCGAACGGTCGATGCTCGACAGTTCCTTATCGATGAGTTCAAAAATCTCGTCCAGGCGGGCGCCAACAATCATGTCCAGGTCTTTGGTGTCAAACTCATGAGTATCAGTCCCCTGTTTGAATTCGATCTTCTTAGGAGTGTCCTTGCCCGCTGGTGTTGCGCTGGCGTGCTCAAGTTTAACTGCTTCAGCTACATCGAGGTCGGTACGCAGGCCAATAGCCAGGTCGTTCGTGACGTTTACGCCGCCCATTGGTAGCACGGCCACGTGCTGCAAGTCGCCCTCTTCGAACACAACAATACTGGTCGTTGTGCCGCCAAGGTCTACAACCGCCACGCCATTCTCCATTTGCTGGGGACTCAGCACTGCTTTTGCGGCCGCCAGTCCCGAGACCATAACATGGTCTACAGCGGTCTGCGTCATATCAAGGCTCTTGAGCAAATTCTTTACATGAGGGCCAAGCGCGGTAATAACGTGCGCGTCCACCTCGAGCCGGACACCGCTCATGCCAAGCGGATCTTTAATATTCTCCTGACCATCCAGCTGGTAGCTGCGTGGTGTCACCTGCAAAATCTCGCGGTTGGCAGGCAACTGTACAACAGTCGCAGCCTCTTGGGCGCGGGCTAAATCATCTTCGGTAATTTCGGGGTTCTGGGAATTAACAGCAATAACGCCCTTCGAGCTCATGGCCATAATATGGGAGCCATTTATATTGATGCTCGCGGCGTTCACCTGGTGGCCGCTCATCCGCTCGGCTTCGTCGAGGGCGTGGTCAATGGCCTGGGCGGTATTTACAATGTTCACTACTACGCCCTTGCGCAGTCCATTATTAGGAGCAGCACCCACGCCAACGATTGTCGGCGCCGGGTTAGACCCATCCAAATGGCCAATAACACAGCGTACGCGTGTGGTGCCAATATCGATGCCCACAGCAAAGCGCATTGTTTCTTGCATGATTTACAGTATAACGGTTATGGTGCATAAAGTGCAACGCACCAGTGTGAAAAGTTCGTCAAAATCTCCGTGGCGGGCCCGGACTTGGGGCCCGCCACGGGATGGCATTGTTCTTACGCGGTAGCCGCCTTGTGGTGCTTACCGCAGGTGCATTCTGCCTTGGGTGGCGCCTTGTGGCGAAGGCTGAGCAACTCGCCCAGAACCCCTTCGCGCTTGGCCACCAGGATGATGGCGATCAGCACACAAGGGTACAGAGTGATCAGCGCCGGCTGGGGGTGCTTGGTAACGAACAGCACCCCGAAAATCAGGATGAGCCCGACCGCGTAGCCAGCCAGTCCGCCATACAGCACGCGCATGGCGTTGTGGCGGTAGGCCACCACCGCGGCCAGCATGATCAGCAGGCCAGGCACCGTGATGTCACCCAGCCCCAGGGCGGCTGCACGCGGCGCGTCCAGGTCGAAGCTCTGCGGCACCACCACGAGGGCTGGCAGTTCGGCCTCGAGCATTGGCTCGGCGGCCCGCTGCATGTTGCCCGTGAAGTAGACGTTGACGATGTCGTAGATGAACAACCCCGCCCCGATCACCGCGACCGCTTTGAAGTTGAGCGTAATCTGAACGTACGAACTCAACCCGACCAGCACCCACACTACGGCCAGCAGGTCGATCGTGAGCCAGTTCGGCCACAACACCCAGGCCACCGCTGTCGCCACGGCGTACACGCCGATCGCTACCTTGGCCCACATCGGCTTGAACAGCCGAGAAAGCATGTAGACCTGCGACGCCAAGAACACGGCGCCGGCCAGCCCCGCCACTCCGTAGATGGTGTAGGCCAGCCAAGACGGCATCGCGACCTTGCCATCGCCGTCAGGGTCGATGTCGAGACTCAGCACCAGCACCATCAGCGCCAGCACAATGCTCATCCCCACCGCGACAATGGCGATCGTCGTCGCCATGGAACGCCGGCTCACGGCCGAACGCTCCAGCAGCTTGCTTTCGCCAGTTTCGCTCTTAATGGGCAGCGGGCCAAGCGCCGATGCGTACCACCGAAGCAGTAGCAAAACGGCTACCAACAGAGGTAGCCATGCGAACAGGACTCGTTGCAACGTTCCTCCCGGAACAATAGTAAGAACTAGCTATGCCAGATTTTTATAATACTACAAGAGTCGGTATCTACCAAGCGGTCAGAATTTCGTAGCCGTCGTCGGTAATAAGGACAGTATGTTCAAAATGAGCGGCAAGGCTGCCGTCAATGGTGCGGATGGTCCAGCCGTCGCGGTCCATTTTTATGTGGTAATCGCCAAGTGTTGCCATTGGCTCAATAGCGATGGTCATGCCGCTTTTAAGCGCTGTGCCTGTGCCGCGCACGCCATAGTTTGGAATGTTCGGGTCTTCATGCACAGCGTGCCCTACGCCGTGGCCAACCAAATCGCGCACAATGCCAAAGCCTGCAGGTTCTAAAACGCCTTGTACGGCCGCAGCAATATCGCCTACTTTTACGCCGTTTTTGATCTGTTCAATACCAGCGTACATGGAGCGTTCAGTGGTTTTTAACAGTTTTTGCTGCGTTTTGGTAGATGTACCGATTACCATACTAAACGCGCTGTCGGTGATCATGCCGTTGTGGCTGACGCCAAAATCAAAGCTTACCAAGTCGCCCTCTTTAAACGGAGTGTCGTTTGGAATGCCGTGCACAATGACGTCGTTCACCGAAATACAAATAACATCGGGGTAACCGTTGTACCCGTAAAATGCAGCTTTGGTGTTCATGGCGCGCAGCTCGGCCGTGCATAGCCGTGAGATGTCTTTGCCGCTCATGCCGGGCTGTACGTCTGCCTTTATTTTCTTAAGGACCGCAGCCAACATTCGGCCGCTCTCGCGCATGTCGTCAATTTCTCGGGGTGTTTTTACACGAGTGAACACGCTGCAAGCTCCGACACCACGCGGTCGTGCACCTGGCCTACGGTGCCAGTGCCGTCAATGTGCGCAATGGTGATTTTTTCCTGGTTAAAGTAATCCAGAATCGGGTAGATTTTGTCACGGTAAATGTGCAAGCGTTCTTTAATAACTTCGGGAGTGTCGTCGGCCCGGCCACGTAGCTGCAGGCGGCGTTCAATTTCGGATTGCGGGACCTCTAAAATCACCACCATTTTTATAGAGCGTTCGTGCTGCGGCAAAATGCCAAGCAGCCACTTGGCTTGCGGAAGTTCACGCGGAAAGCCATCCATAATAACGTGGTCAATGTCTTTTGAGCGGTGCAGCGCATCTTCTACCACTTTGTTGGCAATGTCGTCATCTACCAATGCCCCAGTGCTCATCTTTTTAAGGAGTTCAGCGTCGTGCGTGTCACGAAGCAACTGGCCAGTGCTCAGCCAGCGCCATCCATACCGAGCAGCTAGAATCTGCCCCTGCACACTTTTACCTGCGCCTGCGGGACCAAAGAAAACTATCACTTATTTTCCCCTTTACGAACCAACTAGTTTTGCTTTAACGGCAGCAGCAACGCGGGCGCCATCGGCCGCGGTGCCTACTTTTGCTTTGACTGCGCCAATGACAGGGCCCATTTGGGCGTCTGCGCCCAGGCCAGCAATGACTTCATCAACCACTTGGGCGAGTTCGGTGTCACTTAACTGTTTAGGCAAGTAGGATTCAATGACTTCTTTTTCGGCACGCTCAATCGCTGCGCGCTCGGGCTGGTCGTTTTTGGCATACAAATCTGCGGCGTCAGCACGCTTTTTTGCTTCACGCGCCAGCACTACCTCGATTTTGTCATCGGGCAGGCCTTCTTCGCGAACCTTCAGCGCAACTTCTTCGTACAGAATAGCGCTTTTGAGCGACTTCAAAATCTCGGCACGGGGTTTGTCCCCGGCCAGAAGCGCCGTTTTAATGTCAGCGTTAAGTTTGTCTTTCAGCATTAACGACCCAAGCGGATGCGCATGAGCTTATCTGCTTTGCGGGCTTTGCGCACAATGGCGCGCTTGCGGCGGTCGGTTTTGCTGATTGGCTTCTCAAAGTATTGCAGCGATTTAACGTGCGAAAGAATGCCAGATTGCTGGACTTTACGGTTGAAGCGGCGAATAAGGTTTTCGTTGGCTTCGTTTGAGTCTTTACGAGTAACTTGAATCATATACAAAACAACTCTAGCAGAACAGATGACTGATTGCAATACACTGCAGGGGGTTTATAATCCTCGGCGGATGCACAGTCTGGAGGATGAATGGAAGAATGGCGCTCCTGCCAGTTCCGCGACCTGCAAGCAGGTGACGAATTGGCGCTTCGAGGGGACGATCTCGAAGCTGGTGCGATCGTGCTGAAGACCCACCCGTTCGAACTGGTGGTTCACTGGCTCGATCTGGCCGACCATGATGTCGTACAAATGCGCATCCTGGGCTCATACGCCGGACTCGACCGCGACAGCCCGTTTGGCCCGCGGTTTACACCGGGCGAAATGCTGCCCGGTACGTTCGTCATGCTGGTCCCGGGTACATCCGACGACCCTGCCCTCGAGGAACTTCGGTACCTCAAGGTTACGCGGGATGGTCTTGTGATCTACGAAACGGGCAACCCCGAACTCACAGAGCAGACCGCCCCGTAATACCCTGGCCGTGCCCGTGCATCCCGCGGTCATCAAGGGCGGGCGCCACACCGGCGCCCGCCCAACCTACACACTGCCGTCGGCAAGTTTTACCAGCTGGCCTTCCAGCTTCACAACGCCGCGCCACTCGTTTTCGAGCAACCTAAACCACACACCGACTTCTTCGCCAACGTCATGCGCATATTTGTGAGCCATGCTAAAACCAATCAGCGACCACTGGTTGCCTTTGGCGTCGCCCACCACCAGCTTTAGGTGCGATCCATCTTTCCCTAAATGTTGGCGCTTATGAATGACCGCGCGTTCCAAATGAAAAATCGGTTCAGGGTTGCCGTGGCCGAACGGCTCCAGTGTGCGCAAAAACGCCAGCAACTCATGGTTAAGCTCAGATACGTCCTGTACAATCGCGTCGGCAACCGGCTCTAAATGCTTGAGCTGGTCCTTCAGGTTTTGCGACCGGTAAAAATCATTCACAGCCTGCCGGAAATTGCCAATGTGCTCGGTTTTGAGTGACACCCCTGCCGCCAGTTTGTGGCCACCGCCTTTTACAATGAACTGTTCGGCGGCCCGGATGGCGTCGGCGGCGCTAAAATCGCCATAACTGCGCGCGGAGCCTTTGGCGTCCTCACCCATCTCTTCAATAACAAACGTTGGCTTGCTGTGGTGCTCTAAAATCTTGGCAGCCACAATGCCAATAATGCCGTGTGACCAGTCACGGCCGCTCAATACTAGTACCGGATCGTTAGCAAACTGCAGCGCCTGCTCCTTAGCCTCTTTAAAGATTTTGTCTTGGTCGGCACGACGCTTAATGTTCATCTCTTGCAGCTTTGTCGCCAGCTCGAACGCCTGCATTGGGTCGGTGGCGCGCAGCAAATCCAGGCTGTACTGGGCGGTCTCCAGCCGACCGGCGGCGTTCAGGCGTGGGCCAAACACAAAGCCCAGTGTCCGGGAATCAATCTTCTCGGGTTTCACTTCGGTGACTGCCATAAGCGCCCGCAGGCCCTGGCGACGCGCTTGACCCATAACGTACAGGCCGCAATACACATTGGCGCGGTTTTCATCGACCAGTGGCACAACGTCGCACACCGTGCCAAAAGCCACTAAATCGAGCAGGAGCTTCTCGCGGCCGTCAGGCATGCCCTCGAGCTTTGTTTGAAGTGCTTGCACCAGCTTAAACGCCACGCCGCAGCCCGCTAAGTCGCGGAATGGGTAGCTATGGTCGGTGCGTTTTGGGTTAACGGTCGCCACGGCGTTCGGCATGACCTCGGCGACGTTGTGGTGGTCGGTCACAATAACGTCCATCCCCAGCTCGTTCGCCAGGTCGATCTCGGCATGGCTGAGGCTGCCGCAGTCCACAGTTATGACCAGGCTTGCGCCTTTGCCATGCAGCTCGCGGATTGCGTCTTTGGTCAGGCCGTAGCCCTCTTTAAAACGGTTTGGAATAAATGCCTCGCAGGGCATGCCAAATTGCTCGAACGCATCGAGCAAAATGGTTGTAGCGGTAATGCCGTCAATATCGTAATC
>DATEFB010000021.1:0-45808 GCA_035280845.1 Saccharimonadales bacterium (SeqCode)
CGACTACCAGAACAGCGTCTTTATACTGGCTTGGTATATACGGAATAAGCCCGAGGTCGGCAACGATCCCCGCACTGCCCGTGCCCTGTTGGGGAGTGACGATCCAGCAAGCGAAGGGTTTAAGGCTGCACAAGCGGCAGCTTCTGGCGCAGCTGGCATGTCGCTCGCAGAGTTTGTGCGGGCTGCCGCCCAATCATCTCCAGTGTTCAGTAGCTTGTTTCCCGACAACTCTGGCATCAAAAAAGATGGCGGCGACTATGTGGTGAGTTTCACTACAAAGACAATCGCTGCAAATGGCTCAGTTAAACCTCAGCTGTTTACATACCGGCTTTTGCCGTATATGGATGCACTGCCAGATAATACTGGCGCCGTGAAAGAGCAGCCAGACGACCCTAACGATCCACTCAATGTGATCTCGGCAGCACTAGGGCGCCCGCACCTTGCAAGCACGCCTCAAATTAGAGACGCGACCGCCTAGCTTATGCGGGCTGGGTGGTATATTATTGTAAATAATGATCGGGCTAAAACGCACTCGACGATGGGCTCAGTGGCTAGCTGCCCTTATGGTGGCAACTATCGGTCTCTTTGCGTTGGCGCAACCCGCCCGCGCAGCTGACACCGGCACTATTGAAGGTGGCGTATTTATTGTTGATGTTAAAGGTTCCAAGATTAAAATCGAGGATCCAGGCAACAGCAAAGTCACCATAAGCCCTGCAGCAGCCGGGTCACAGATCACCGTTAACGACGGGCGCATAAAAATAACGAACGTACCGGTTGGCACGTATACGGTCACCCTGGCATTCAAGTTTACAAAGGACGCCTGTAACAAATATGTCGCCGCGGGTTCTGTGCTGGGTGGCATCTTAACGGCCCCTATAGCTTTATTCTGTAAATCGAGCATTAAAGACAGTTACTACAGCTTCAACAAAACCTGGACCGCGACCGTCACAAACGGACAGACTACTTTCCTGGAAGGTGATAGCGCCAATGGCGATAAGGTCATTGGTAATGCCATCCAAACCACCGCGGCTGGCAACCCCATTGTTGACTGCTCGGGCAAAGGCATCCTTATGTCATTTGTGGTGTGCCCGGCAATCGAGAATGTACTTGGTATTATTGATTGGATTATCGACAATTTCATCCAGCCATACCTGGCGATCAACCCGCTGACCCCAACCGATGCCGGGGGCGGGGAGAGTACGCTCTACAAGGTTTGGAATAATATACGTAACCTTGCGAACATCGTCTTTATAGGTTTGTTCTTTGTGATCGTGTTCTCACAAGCTACCTCTATCGGTATTAGCAACTACGGTATTAAGAAGTTATTGCCGCGCCTGGTGTTAATCGCAATTGGCACAAACGTTTCGTTCTTCATCTGTGCTTTCCTGGTTGACGTCTTTAACATCCTGGGAGCGGGCATTGCCTCACTTCTAGTCACCACAATTATTGATGGATCGCCGAAGATTGTAGTAGGAAGCGACTTGTTCGATGCTCTGTTTGCAGCCGGCCCATTAGGTGGCATGACATCGCTGTTGGCGCAAGGTGTACTCAGCGCAGCAATCATCTTTGGTCTGTTTGTCTTCCTGATTTTCGCCGTGTCTATATTGTTTATCTCGGCGGTTGTGGTGCTTATGCGCCAGATCATTATCATTTTCCTGGTTATTGCGGCGCCGCTTGCCTTTGTTGCGGGCCTGCTGCCAAACACGCAAAGAATGTTCAGCCAGTGGTTTACCACCTTTGGCCGTGTGCTTGCCATGTATCCTCTTATGATGGGTCTTGTAGCGGCTGGTAAAATAGCAAGTACGATATTAAGCAAGTTAGGACAATAAAAGAAGTATGAACGATTCTTACGCCGGTGAAGTAGTCATCCTGGTCATGTCATTCTTTGCTATGGTTGTGCCATTCGGCTTCTTTATCTGGACGGGTACATGGGCGGCAAAAGGACTTGGTCAGCTTGGTAAAGCCATGCAGAATGGTATGCAAAATGCCGCACGCCGTACTGGACAACTTGGTAAGAAAGCCGCTATGAATAGCAAATACGGCCAAGCTGCCCAACAGTTCATGGGTCAACGCAAAGCCATTTCTCAGCTGAAGGGTAAGGAAGCGCTGCGCAGCACCCTTAACCGCAACCCTGGGCTCGCCAAGCTTATGGGTGGTGTTGGTGGTCAGCAATACGCCAGCCGTTTCCTGAACCAGGAAAACCGTCGCCATGAAGCTGAGCAGATTCAAGAGCTATCAAAGAACATGTCACTCCCAATGGCCAACGCCATCGCCAAAAAGCAAAACCTGTCCCAAGCCACCGCTGGCAGGAACTGGTTAGACGAACATGGGCGCGACACAGGCAAGCAGGTGACCGCTGAAGACCGCGCTGGTATTCGCCAGTTGCAGGAGCAGGGTTACCTGGACTCGGGTGGCCGCATTGCAGCTGGCCGTCCGCACTCAGCAATTGCCGCAAGTGCAGCTTTGCAGGAAATCTACAACTCCGACGATGTTACAGCAGAAAAAGTGGCTGGGCTGGGATCACTCCTTAAGGGAATGCCTGGCGAATCGGGCGTCGAAGCCAACTCTAACTTCACCAAGCTCAACCGCGACCTGGCCGTAAAGGGCAAGAACAAGAACGTTGCCTTTGCCTCGTTTAACAACGGTGAAATCAACCAGTTCCACGGCAAGAAACCTGAAGGCATTATCGCCAGTGGCCTTCAGGGCATGAACAAAGACGCCCTAAAGCCAAGCAACCACGACCTTGACGCGAATGGCGTTGACTCTGGTGAGAATGCCTTGCTTGCAGAACTCGACAGAGCCGTCCACGGCGGCACGCGCGCCCGAGATGGCGGCACGCGCGACTTGAGGGCGGTTGTTGAGCGCACCCGCCAGACAATGGACCAGAACCACCAAGAAGTCCTCCAGGGATTAGCTGATTCAATGGGCTTCGCCAATGTCGACGAGTTCAAAGAGCTACGCAACGCCTTGAACTCTGGCGGTGGCGTCGATGCCCTGCCCGTACAGTTCCGTGCTGTTATGGGTGGTAGCGCACAGCCAGTACAGCCTGTTGTCGTACCGCAACAACCGACCCTTGTTGTCCCGCACACTCCACCTCCAACGCCACCTCGCCCACGACAGTCGAACTTCCCTCCGACTCAACCACCCACTCCGCCACCAACCCCATAAGCATCGTTCAAGAGCCGCAGCAAAAACGCTGCGGCTCTTTTGTCTTGGGCATAAATAGATTATGATCAAATGGCAATTTTGCAAGCCCACTAGTCGAGAAGGGGGACAGGTGATCAACAACACCTCGTCCGAAGAAGAGATCCGCCGCGAATTCAACGAAGCCGTCCGGGCATTCGGTGCCGCTGTGGCCAGGGCCAACTGGACGGCCTCGGGCAAGGAGTACGCACGACAGAACGGCAGCTACACCCAGCCCTTGACCGCGGGTCTGACCCAAGGGGGAAGTGTGACGTTCCACCCCGACGGGGTGGAGTGGAGTTTCGTGTGCGACAGCCTGTCGGACACCTACCTGGTTGTGGTCCGCGAGGGCGGCGCCAGCTGGGATCTGCTGCACGACCGCTATGGGACCGGCCTGGACCACGCCGTCCTGTACAACGACGAGCTGCCCACGGTTCGGGGTATCAACAACGCCCAGTTCTGGAACATCTCGTGCGCCATCCGTCATGAAATGCAGTTGTTCATCGAGCGCTACCTGGGTGGGCCCCCGGCCCACGCCCCGACAGCACCAGCAGCTCCTTCGTTCCGTTGGAAGAAGGAGTACACCTGGATCGCCGCTGGTGTTGGCGCGGCACTCATGGTGGCGGTCTGCCTCATCTGTTGCGTCGGCAATTTCCTCTTGGCCGGCTGAGGCTACGAAGCAATGTTGTTACTGGCCGGGGTGCGTGTCACCCCGGCCAGACCACCTCTGCAAAACTACTGTTCCTCCATACAAAGCGTCACCCCCTGTGGCGCTTATGCTTTACTTGACATTTTTACTATTTTATACTATAATGTACTCAAGCTACGAGAGCCCACAATCTCTGAGGAGACGCACATGCCCCAGTACGACAACATCGGTGGTAGCACCAGCTCCGACCCGGCGCAGGTTCCGCCTCGCCCCGTTCGGCCGGTCCGCCAGGCTCCGCCGATCCAGCCGGTCTCGGCCCCGCCCGTGCAGTTCCAGCCCCCGCTGGCGCCCCGCCGGCAGGGTCCGCCGCCCGCTGACCAGACCGCGCAGTTCCCCCCGGTTCCGCCGGTCCAGCCCCGTCGGCAGGGTCCGCCTCCGGGCGACCACCCGACCGCGGCTCCGCACACCGCCTCCCACTGGGCCACTGCCATCCTGGCCGTGGCGAGCTGGCTGTGCTGCTGGGGCTACGGGGTCGGGATCGTCCTGGCCATCGGCGGCCTCATCGCCAGCCACATGGTCAGCAAGATCTACAAGGACCTCGGTCAGCCCGTCCCCGCAGACATGAAGATCTGGAAGGGGATGAGCTGGGCCGGCCTGGTCCTCGGGGTCTTCGGCACCTTCGCCTCGATCCTGATCCACTTCGGATCGATGGCGTCGGTGAACGACAGCGGCATGTGACCAACAAGCTCAAAGTAGCGGTACGCACTCCTCCGGGAGACGCGTAGGCCGGGACCCCAACGGGTCCCGGCCAGCTGCCACGAAATTATCCCTACAACCAAGCACAAGTTGAACGCCAGTCTGCATTTATACGCGGCCTGGCGTATAATAATGCCTAATGGCTGTGTATAAAGTCCCGCAGGACGTTGAGGCAGAGGACAAACTGGTTGGGCCGTTTGGTTTCAGACAGTTTGTTTATTTGGGCATTGCCGCCGGAACCGGTTTTATTGGATATCTGTTATTCCAAATACAACCCGTTTTGTTGGTTATCCCGATCCCGATTATTATCTTTTTTGTTGTCTTGGCGTTACCCCTCCGTAAAGAGCAGCCTATGGAGACATACCTCCTGGCACTGCTCCGTTTTTACCTCAAGCCGAAGCTGCGCCTCTGGAATCCAGATGGCACTATTACGTATGTCGAGATTGTCGCTCCAAAACTCGTCGAACAAAAACTCACTAAAGACCTGGTAGGCGAGACTGCAACCGAGCGGCTCGATTACCTGGCGCGCATCATGGACAGCCGCGGCTGGTCGCTCAAAGGTCAGACGGCCCCAGGCGCGAGCCTCACGGCCGAAGTTGCAGCCGAAGCCCAGACCGCCACAGACGTACTCGATGAAGATGCGGCGCTGGCCCAAAGTTTTGCGACCAAGATTGCCCAAAAAGACCAAGAGCGCCGCGAGCAGGTAATGACGCAAATGCGACAAGCAGCCAAGGCGCCTCCCGCACCAGTGCAACGCCCCGCACAACCAGTCGCACCGCCGCCAGCACGTGCCGCAGCGCCCGATGATACATCCATGCCAACAGATCTGCACTACAACCCATACCCAAGTTCTATGCACCAGCGGGTTATTCTTCCGATGGGTGATCAGCCAGCACCGCAAGCCCAGCCTGCAGCCGCCGCCCAACAAAATCCGGCAGAACCACCCGCAAGCGCTATGCCACAGACGGTATCGCCTGATATAATAAGGCTTGCAAACAACGACGACCTCTCTATCAGCGCCATTGCGCACGAAGCGCATCGTTTGGCTGAACAGTCAGGTGAAGAAGTGGTGATCAAATTACATTAGGGAAACGTCGAGTACTAAGGGGTGGGTTTTAGGGTCTAATGCAGCCAAATTACGGACAACAAGTGCCGAATCAGTCACAACCGATGCCACAGCAGGCACCGGCCGCTCCTTTTGGTGGCGTCGCGCCACAGCAGCAGCCGATCCAGCCATTCCAGCAACCACAACCAGCTCCAGCGCTGCCACCACTTCAGATGCCACCTGCGCCGACACCTGGACAGCCAACAACCGGTGGTCCTGGCGCTAAACCAAAGCCCGGCACGCCGATACCCCAGGGGAACCCGAACAGCACCCAAAACGCGTTACTAATCTCTGAAATCCGCGACAACATGGTCATTATGAACGATGGCTCTATGCGTGCGGTCATTGCCTGCCGCTCGATCAACTTCGACCTTATGAGCGAACGCGAACGGGAGGGAGTAGAGTATTCCTACCAGCAATTCCTGAACTCGCTGTACTTCCCAGTCCAAATCAGTATCCGCTCTCAGAAGGTAGATATTGGCCCATACCTGGAACGCCTCGGTAAAATCCGCCGAGACCAGGACAACATGCTTTTAGGTGTGCTGATGGATGATTACATCGCCTTTATTTCTGCCCTAGCCCAAGAGACCAACATTATGGAAAAAAGCTTCTTTATTGTAGTGCCATACTACCCATCGGGCGATATGAGCAGTGCCGTTAACAGCAGCAAAAGCTTCTTGGCCAACCTGTTGGCACCCCAAAAACAGCAGCACATACGCATCGACGAAGCCACGTTCCTAAAAGCGAAAGACGAAGTGAAGAACCGCGTCAGCACCGCAGTAAATGGCCTTATGCAGATGAGCATTCGCGCCACACAGCTCAACACAAAAGAGCTTGGCGAGTTGTATTACAACGCGTACAACCCCGACACGGCCGTTCGTGAACCGCTTGGAAACTTTGAAGACCTTGCTGCGCCAGTTGTTACAAAAGGACAGGGAGCTGCACCACAGCCACATCTAGACAAGGAGAATTCTTAATGGCTTTCGGCAAGAAAAAGATTGACCCGATTGATATTGCCGAGCAGCAACGCCTGCGCGAACAGCAAGAGATTGAGCAGGAATTCCTAAAGGGCATCACGACGCTGCGCGACGTGATCGCGCCGAGCTCGCTCGAGATTCAGGCCAGCCACTTTAGGCTCGGTACTAAATATGCGCGCACGTTGTACATTTACGGTTATCCGCGCCAAATCTACACCGGCTGGTTAAGCCCGGTGATTAACATCGATGAAGTCATTGATGTTTCGATGTTTGTGTACCCGGTTGAAAGCCAGGTCGTCTTAAACAACCTCCGCAAAAAGGTAGGCCAGCTAGAGGCGAGCATTACTGTAAACTCCGAGCGCGGCAAAGTGCGCGACCCAGGCCTCGAGGCCGCCATCCAGGATGCCGAAGAATTGCGCGACCAGTTACAGGTTGGGGCGGAACGTTTTTTCCGTTTTGGCCTCTATATTACTGTGTATGCAGACAGCCTCGACGAATTACAGTTTGTTCAGCATAAGATCGAGACAATTTTGGGCCAGCAGCTTGTGTTTAGCAAGGTCGCTTCCAGCCAGATGGAGCAGGGGATGAACAGCTCTATCCCACAAATGACTGACCAGCTGCAGATCCGCCACAACATGAACACCGGCGCGCTCAGCACCAGCTTCCCGTTCACCAGCGCCGACCTGACGCAGGAAAAGGGCGTGCTGTATGGCATTAACATGCACAACAACGGCTTGGTCATTTTTGACCGGTTTAGCCTGGAAAACGCCAACATGGTGGTCTTTGCTAAATCTGGTGCCGGTAAGTCGTTTACTGTGAAGCTCGAAGCGCTGCGGGCCATGATGATGGGTACCGAGATTATTATTATCGACCCGGAAAACGAATATCAGCGCCTGGCCGAAGCAGTGGGAGGAGCATACATCCACCTTAGCCTGAACTCGCCAACCCGCATTAATCCGTTCGATTTGCCACGTGTCATCGAAAACGATGAAGCCCAGGACGCCCTGCGCGCCAACCTTATTACTCTGCACGGCTTATTGCGTCTGATGATGGGCGGCGCCCAGATGATGGCGAGTGGTATAAACATGCCTGCACTGAACCCAGTGGAAGAGTCCGACCTTGACCAGGCACTTATCGACACTTACGCCCGCGCCGGGATCACCAGCGACCCTCTGACGCACAACAGCCCGCCGCCAACTATTGGCGACCTCTACGAAACATTGTTGCACATGGGCGGCAGTGGACCGCAACTGGCCCAGCGCCTGCGTAAGTACACTACCGGCACCTTTGCTGGGATCTTTAGCCAACAGAGCAACGTAGACATCAACAACCCGATGGTCGTGTTCAGCATCCGCGACCTTGAGGACGAACTCCGTCCAGTCGCCATGTACATTGTGCTGAGTTACATCTGGAACAAAACCCGCAGCGACCAACGCAAACGCCTGCTTA
The DNA here is from genome assembly GCA_035280845.1 of Saccharimonadales bacterium (SeqCode). Classification (GTDB taxonomy): domain Bacteria; phylum Patescibacteriota; class Saccharimonadia; order Saccharimonadales; family EFPC-124; genus DASTDY01. Next base: position 8,120 of record DATEFB010000021.1, read on the forward strand.
TTGTGGACGAGGCTTGGCAACTCATGAAGTACGACGACTCAGCCAATTTCTTGTTCAGCCTTGCGAAACGCGCCCGTAAATATTACCTGGGCTTGACCACGATCAGCCAGGATGTCGAAGACTTTATGGGTAGTAAAATGGGCCGCGCAATTGTAGCAAACGCCTCTATGCAGATGCTACTCAAACAATCGACCTCTGCTGTTGACGTTCTTGCCGAAGTCTTTAAGCTGACCGAAGAAGAAAAAAAGCGTCTGGCGCAATTCCCAGTCGGCCAGGGGTTGTTCTTTGCAGGGTCAAACCACGTGCACATCCAGGTGATTGCAAGCCCAACCGAAACATCGCTTATTACCACCAACCCGCAGCAATTGCAGCAGCTGCAGGCTATTTTCCAGCAATCGCAGAATCCGCTACCAGAAGATCCTAACGTAACCGGCTAAAAGAGGGCAGTATGGCAACGATGGTTGACCCCAAGGACGACTTACGAAACCGAGAGAACACCTCGGGGTATATTGGTGGTGGCGACAGCAATTCGGGCCAAGGTGCATATGACCGCGAGTTTGACCATTTGACCAGCCCTGGCCATTACAGCCAGGATGCCCAGGAGCCAGAGGTCATACAGCAAGCCGCTGGGGGCAGCCGACTTGACGATGCAAAAGATGAAATTAAAGACCGTGCCATCGAAGAAGGTAAGAAACGCGCCAAAGAAGCCCTGAAAACTGGTGAAAAAGGTGCCGAAAAAGCCGGCCAGGGCGCTGCCCGTACCGCAGGAAGTGCAGCCGGTGAAGGAGTTGCAGGAGGCGCAGGCGAGGGGGCCGCAGGAGGCGCGGTCGGCACAGGGGTAGGCACAGGAGCTGCCACAGGTACGGGTGCCGCAGGAACTGCCGCAGCCGGAACCGCTGCCGAAGGCGCAGCCGCCGCGAGTGCCGCGGGTGTGGGCGCGGCCGGAACAGCAGGCGCGGCCGGAGTTGGTGCCGCAGGAACTGCCGCAGCCGGAACCGCTGCCGCCGGAACAGCTGCTGCTGGAGCTACCGCCGCAACCGCGGCAGGCACGGGAGCAATTGCCGCAGGTACCGGAGCCGGTGTCGCCGCTGGTGCCGGTGTTGCCGCCACAACAGGCGTGGAAACAATGGGTGTCGGCGCCGTCGTTGGTGTCGTAATTGTTGGTGTAGCCATCGTTGGTGGCTTTGTCCTTAAATACCGCAAAGAAGTCGCCGCGCTGTGTGTCATTTCGTTCGTGGGCTTCCTACTCCTTATAACCGCCCTTCTAAATGGGCTCAAACCAATCGCTTCTACCATGCAGACTGCCCAAAAATACATGGGGCCACTCCAGCAAATTGTTGATACGCGTTCAGTCGAGATAATTGGCCGTTTTGTTACCGGCGGTTCGGGCGCAGCAGTAGCACTCGACCAACAACAAAAAGAACAGGTCGCCAAAACCAACGCTGCAAATGCCGGTGGGGGACAAGTACTCCCGGCAACCAGTGATGGCCTAATAACCGGCGGTAAACTCAAGACATTATTCGATGCTATGAAAGCCGACGGCCTCGAAGAGCAACTAAAAACAAAATATGGGCTCGAATTTAAGGCTGGCGGAGGCGGGATTCAGCTCACCAGGTATGGCCAGGTATTCGGCACGGCCACAAACGGGCGAGAGGCAGCTGAACTGCTCCGTATTGGCTTCCCGGAGCTACCCCGGTTGTTAAACGAAGACCTCCCATATTGGTCCTGGGCCCAACACAACAAAGGGGCGCGCAACATGAAGGGACAGTATAAGATCCCGCAACTTGCGGTACCCGGGGCGCATAATGCCTACGATGCCGGGCAGCTTGTTGAGGTTGTAAAATACCAGATGTCTACAATTCTACAGACCGGCCTGACCAACATGAAACGGGGCATTGCCTGCTTTACGGGTGGCTCTGAATGCAATGACCTTGGCGTGCCGGTCGCGGGTGAGGCGGAAGCCGAATACCAAAACGACAACCGGTCGTCAATTACAGCAGTTACCCAGGCAACATACGACGAAAACCTTAAGAACATAACACCAGAAAACGGCATGGATTCACCACGCCTTGACACCAGCACCGGCCAGAAAGTTACCGAAGGCCTGTCGGGCGAAGGTGGCAAAACAGTTGGATTGTTGGGTTGGCTCGATATTGCCGCAACAACCCGTGCGATGTCGCGTAAAGAAGGGGCGCAACAGCTGCCTTCGATCTTGCGTGGAACCCAGGCTGGCTCGCTGTACCTTTGGAATCTGAGTTCTGTAAACCAGATGCTGGCAAAAGATATGACCTCTCCGGCTGCATCGCTTATTACCCGAAACTACCAGGACATCGAAAGCTCTCAGGCCTACAATTACGTGGCCTACGACGACGCCACCCGAGGCATTGGGCTGTCTGAAACGCAGAAGATCAACAGCAAAATCAAACAGGCTTTCTCGTATTTTTATGAATCGTTCATTATTGAAAACCCGATTGTGCAAGGCGCGATCGACGTTATCTTTACGGCCTGGTTGGTAGTACATAAGTCTCTCGCCGGTACCTTGATTGATATTGCAGCGCGCACACCGCTTGGCCAGTTTATGGAGCGATTTGCAGCCTGGGTGCTCGACCAGGTTGGATTCCTGCCATTTGTCGAGAATATCGTGGGCATGCCATCACGTACACTCCTTCCTGTATGTGACCCGGCCGACAAAACCTACAACTTCTTCAACTGTGTTGCCAGCGGTGCCCGCAATGCTGCCAACTTCACCTGCGCCAAGTTCTTTGGGTGTGGCCAACTGACTCTTGCCCAAGAGAACGAGCTTAAAATTGCAAACGCCCGCAACAATAATGCCCGCCTGGCAGCTATGCCGCTGCATAAGCGCTTATTCGACCAGAAGGTGCCGAACTCGTTCATTAACGTAGCTGCCATGAACTCACCGCTGCCAATTAAATCGACCAACAATATGGCCTCAATGTTCCAGGGAATATTCAGCGTCGTCTGGGGAGCGCCGTCTAAAGTTGCGTCGTTAGCCTCGGCGCCTGCCCGTGCCGCCAACTCGGACGGAGCACTAATTGACGGCCAAGACGCGCAGGGCATCCCTGTTCCTTTGCTTCAGGACACGCCGCTTGCCGCAGAACTTGCGAGCGACCAAGGCATCTGCCCCGAGACCAAGCTAGGCGAAGAGGTAAACATGTGCACAGCCGACTCATCAACAGCCGACGTTATGATCGCCTTCCACATAAAGGACCCGGCATATGGCACCGACCGTGCCCGCAATGACGCCACGGCGCCAATTGCCGCCGGGAACGCCGCACAGTTAGCCACGGAAATTTTGCAGAAAGTTGACGCCGGCACAATCACATTCCTGTCGGGCGGTGCAAAAACCGACCTCGAAAAAACCAAGGCCGGGCAAAAAACAACCAACCAGTGCGGCGGCAATGTCGACCTGAGCCCGAACCTGCTGCACGTTATTAATGAAGCAGGCAAAAAGTACCGCTTCATGATCACATCGCTCAACTCCGACCACAGCTGCAACACAGACAGTATGAGTTACCACGCCCAGGGAAAAGGCGTTGACTTTGACCTTGTTGCGCCACTGGGGCAATCGGCAGTCAAAGCAACGACAGGATCGCTGGGTGGCGCTACCTGGAAGGCATTCGCTACCGACCTTTCTGGCTGGATAGTGGGCGTCGCTAAAACTGGCGGCCTTGGCCAGGTACAGTGTATGGGCAAATTAAATGTGCCGAGCCAGATCACCCAGGCCCCTGACACGTGCCATCATTTGCATATGTCAGTCGATAACGAACCGGGAACAATATGATGATTAAAGGGAAGTTAGGAATGAAGCGCATTACCACCATCCTTCGCCGCAGCCGTAAGATTGCCGCCTACAGCATTATCGCCCTCGTCATGAGTGCCCAACCAGCATTTCCTGTGCTTGGATACGACGGGCAAACCGCCGACAACCTGCCCGACCTTCTTGGTGAGGGGCTGCCATATTACATTCCTGGTGACGTATGCGGACCCGGGCAGGCGAGTGGCGCACAAACAGCAGATGGACACACACTGCCTGCCGCAGTAGGGGGTACTGGATTTGAGGAAGTTATTAGCGCACAGGGCCAGGTGCCAATTGGTGGTGGATACGTCACATTCGCGGACAATGTCAGGAATGCTTCAACCGCACCCATAGAAAGTGACCCAGAAAAACGCAGTCTGCAGGATTTGTACCGACAGTACTACATAACCATGCGATGGCGGTATGTACTATGGAACTGGAATGGTTCGAGCGTATCGCCCGGCCCTGAAAAGGTCGACTTTTACAGCAAAGCACCAAAAGTGTTGGTCACAAACAAACGCACAGGCAAACGGATTATCGCTGTTATCCTTGAGGCAGGCCCAGCACCATGGACGGGCATCGACAATGGTAGTAACAACAACCCCAAACAGGGCTGGACCAACCCCCAAGACGGCACGCCAGCCGAATATAAAGGCCGCGTTTCTGGCTTCCCGCCACGCGCCATTGCAGACCTAGGGGCAACTCAGCGCGAGAAAGGTGCCGGCGACGACCTTATTTATGAATGGGCTCCCGACCAAAGCGCCTTACCAGGACCAGCCGGTGCCGGCATTGGCGGTGCGCCCGTCACCGACCCATCCCAGTGCGCAACTGGCGGCGGTGCAGGTAATGTTGATACCGAGGGCTACGCCTGGCCTGTTGCAGACCAAAAGAAGCATAGCTACGGCACCGCGCCTTGTCGTAAGAGTGCCTGTCACCACGACGGCACTCCGGCCCACGACCTCATGTATGGCAAAGACGGCAACATGGACGGCAAGCCAGTGTACGCCATTACCGACGGAACCATCCAAAAACTGAGCATTTACCACGGCGTAACCGGCTGTTATTCGATCCAGTTCAAATCCGATAAGGGCAACGGCAAAGGTAACTATTACTACTGGTACGGACACCTACAGAACCCTAAAGTCGCCCAAGGCGCCAAAGTAAAAGCAGGTGATCAGATTGCAGAAGTCGGGCGCTTTTCACTTGGTTCTGATTGCCGCGGCGGCCGCGACCACCTGCACATTGACCGTGGCTGTATTGAAGGTGGCATCCCTCAGACTGGCGGCTCTAAGAGTTGTCGCGACCCCGAGTTCATTCCGTTAATCAACAGCATGTGGGAGAAACTACCGCAATGAGCACACGAAAAAAATACCTGATTATCGGTGGTTTGCTTGCGGGGTTCCTGATTATTCTGTCGTTACTGATTAACGCCACGTCCAACGGCACGCTCGAGATTACTGCGCCGAACACCCAAAACAGCTCTGAGGTGCTTGTTAAGATTACCGACGAGAAAGGGGTTGCGGTAGACCTCAGGATGGTGCCCGGCTCAACATCCATACTGTCACTCAAAACCGGGACGCACCGCGTGAACAGTTCGGCAGACAACATAAAAGCAGTCGACATTGTTAAAATCAGCGCGGGCTCAACGACGCGGCTGACGCTTAAATTTGCCACTCAGCTTACAGCGACAAAAGTTGGCACCGATGCCGAATTCTGCCCAACAATGATCGAGAATATTGTGTACAGCTATAACTGTACAGGTGACGGATTCATCTTCCGCCACCCCGGTGCCGGTGACCGCAAAATTCCGGTCATGGACTCGCACTATTTTGGCCAACTAAAAACCTACAACACCGGTTTCTTAGGCTTCCCCATAACCAACCCGGCTGATTCTTCGCGCGACAACCTTGCCCTGAGCTTCGTCGACATGAAGACCCAGACCATCAAAAAGGTCAGCCTGCCAGGAGCGATTCCCACTTCTAAACTCAGCGACAATGTTACGATTGTCACACCGACCGATCCGTCCAAAACGTTCTTCGCGCTGGTAGTCCGTGACCAAAGTAAGATCTACCTGTTCAAGAACACGGCCGACCAAAGCCCGGTTGTTTTCTCACTGCCAACCGATAAGACATTCCTCGGCGGTGGCAACGCCCCGGCACTCTCGTTCGATGGCGACACGCTGATTGCCTACATGGGCAAGTCGGTGACCGGCGAAGAGCATGACGGCCAGGAAGACAACGAAGGCGCCACGCCTCACGACGGCTCGGTTGCCGCCAAGGCCGACGGCAAGATATACGAATATACGCTGGAAGGTAAGCTCGGCCGCACCCTCAGCGTGCCCGACGATTTCTGGGCAGAGTCAATCGTCCGGCTCACTAACGACTATTTCGCAACCACAAACGTTAGGGGTACAGAAGTATACTTCCAGCGTGACAACAGACTGGAGCGCATTTACCGATTGGGTGATGCCGTAAACGCCGTTTCGGCCAAGGGCGAGCTGTACATGGTGCTCGACAACGGTGTGTTCCTGTTCTCTCCACAGCAGAATGGATTGTTCGCACTGTCCAATGCCTATAACGACAGCGCCATTCGGGTATCGGATATTTACGACAGCCAGAACGCCGTCATGTTCACCGGCTTCGATAGCGATGAAGCCCGTGCAAAACTGCAAATCTTTACGCTTAAAAAATAATCAGCGCGACGTTTCGATAATTTTATACCCGCCCATAAAATGGCCGACAATCGCATCGGCGTCCGTTGTGGTAATAAGCGTCTGGTAGGTCTTGGCAAGCTCTGCAAGGGCTTTTCGGCGGGCAGCATCCAGCTCGCTGAAGACATCGTCTAAAAGCAATAGGGGAGTCGTGTCCTGTTCTTTGGCGAGTAGCCTGAGTTCAATTATTTTGAGCGTCAACAGCAAACTGCGCACTTCACCGCGCGACGCGGCAGTGGCTGCCGGTGCGCCATCAAGCGTTACGGTAAAATCGTCGCGCTGTGGGCCAACGCCCGTGAACCCACGTTCAACATCGCGCGTCAGACGCTCGCTAAGCTGCCTTAGCAGGCTGGCATGATATGCGGCGCCTTCCACACTCGAATCGTACGTCAGGGCGACCGTGTGCGGCCGTCCGGCTATGTCGGAGTATATCGCCGATGCTTGCGCGGCCAGGTCGGCAATAAGCGCGCGGCGACGGGCCACTATTTGCTCGGCAAGCTCAGCGAACTTCACATCCCAGGCAAATAGCTGGTCTTCTAGCAGTCCTGCCGGGAGCCGGCGTTTCAGCATGGCGTTCCTCTGCACCAGTACCCGCTCAAACTGGTGCTTGAGCCACGAAAAGTCGGGGTGCAGCTTTACAAGAAGTATGTCCAGGTATTCGCGGCGCTTGCTCGGCGATTCGCGCAGCAACCGCAGGTGATCTGGCTCGAACAACACAACCGGTACCCGTTGTTGGTGGGTGAGCCGGGCTTTTTTTGTGCCATCAAGCACAAACTGCTTTTCCACAGTTTCCCCAAGTTGGCGATAGGTCATAACCCGTTGCTGCTCGCCGAACAAACCCTCCAGCCGGAACCATTCCTCGCCGTGGCGCAGCAGGTCGCGGTCGGCACCACGAAACGAGCCGCCACTGGAAAGTACATACAGTGCTTCAAGCAAATTGGTTTTGCCGCTACCGTTTGGCCCAACAATAATGTTTACGCCCGCATTAAAACTAACGTCGTATTCCTGGTACGAACGAAAATGGTGCAGTTTTATAGCCGTGTACGCAGACACGCGCAGCCTAACTCTTAAGCGGCATGATGATGTGCTGGTAGTCAGGCTTGTCGCCGGACGGCGTTACAACACAGGCAGCCAGCTTGCCGCTGCAATGGAATACAACCTGCTTGTCATCGATGCAGCCAAGCGCCTCAATGAGGTAGCGTGAGTTAAGGGTTACCTGAGTGTCATCGCTTATCTCGGCCTCAACCTCGCTCGTATTTTCTCCAAGTTGCGAGGCAACCGAATGGATGCTTAGCTTATTGGCGCTGGAATCAGCATTGAGCGTAACACTCCCGCCTGATTCGCGGGCAAACAAGCTAGCGACTTTCGTTACGCGGGCAAATTCATCTTTTGGCAGAGCAATCGCAATATCGCTTTGCTTAGGGATAAGTGTGCGGTAATCGGGGAAAACTCCGTCAATCAGGCGCGATGTGATCTCGATGTCATCAAGCAGAATGCGGACCTGGTTGTCATCGAACACCATTTTAACCTCATTCAGGTCGTCGGTAATTACCCGCAGTACATCGCTCAGGGTGGTGACGGGGATGATGGCGCTGACTTCCTGCTTAGTTGGTGCCAGGCGACGTTCGGCCAGGCGGTAACCATCGGTTGCCGCGAGGTAAAGTTCGCCCTCGAAGCTGTGGGTATACACACCTGTCAAAACAGGCCGGGTGTCGTCGGATGATGCGACCAGCACAGTTTGTTGTAATCCACGTTTCAAGTCTGCAACAGGGACGGTAACGATTTGTTTCTCTTCAATTGCCGGCAACTCAGGGAATTCATCAGGGGCCATGCCATTAATAGTACTGGTGTAAGTTCCACAACGAATATGCATTTTGGTGCCATCTGCTTCAAGCTCAACATTCCCCTTAGGAAGGTTTGCAATGAACTCGCTCATGAGGCGAGCGGGGACAGTGACGCTGCCTTCGCGTTCAATCTTACTGCCGACGTGTTGGGTAATTGCCAACTCAAGGTTCGTTGCTGCCAGCAGAAGGCGGTTGTTTTCTACCCTGAATAAAATATTGTTCAGAATAGGTAACGGAGTCTTACCAGAAGCGACACGCCCAACGACTTGCAGTGCGCGGTTCAGGTTTTCTTGTGTGACAGTCAGTTTCATACGTGCCCTTTCTCTTATGTATTTATATATAAAGTAGTAATCGTAGTAGTAGGTGCTGTGGATTTGTGGGAAAACCTGTGCATAGCCTCTGTTATTTTCTCCACAGGATTGTGCACAATGTGTGTTCGGGTGTGGGTAAAGCCTGGGTGTTTGGCGGGGGATAACATTCGGCGCAATGGTTGGCCTGTGCGCATTGTGGGGACACTGTGGATAGTTGTCCCACGGGCTTCCCACGTTCTGGCCACATGTTTTGCACACGTTGTGCACAGAATGGTGTTAGACATAGAGCTTGTCCCTTATTTCGGTTATTTGCTGGCGGACAATGTAATCCAGCTTAAGGGCTTTCTCGATTTTTTCGACCGAGTGGATGGCGGTGGTGTGGTCTTTACGCCCGAGTTCGAAGGCGATTTTGGGGAAGCTCAGGTGGAGCTCGGAACGCAGCAGGTACATGGCAATCTGGCGGGGCACGACAATATGCTTGTCGCGCTTGGGGCTGCAAATGTCGGTTGGTTCCAGCTGGAAGTGTTTGGCGGTTTTTTCGATGACCTGGCGGGCAGTCAAATGGTGCGGGCGGCTGGCGCGGACGTTGCCAAGCAGGCCCTGGGCAGTTGCGAGGTCGGGCTCCATGCCGCGCATCTCGCACAAGGCAAGCAGCTGGTTCAATGCGCCTTCAAGTTCGCGAATGTTCGTTTGTACGGTGCTGGCAATATATTCTACGGTGTCGCGGGGCAGGGTGGTGCCGGTTTGGTTGGCTTTGATTTGCAAAATGGCGCAGCGGGTTTCAAAGTCCGGGCTTTGAATGTCGATAGCCATGCCCCATTCAAAGCGGGAGCGCAGGCGTTCTTCCAGAGTTGGTATTGCTTTCGGTGGTTTATCCGAACTTATGATGATCTGTTTGTTGGCCTGGTGGAGCGCGTTAAACGTGTGGAAGAATTCTTCCTGGGTTTTCTCCTTGCCGGCAATAAACTGCATGTCATCCACAATTAGTACGTCGGTATTGCGGTAGCGGTCGGCAAACCCCTTCTTTTTAAAGCGGATGTGGTCGAGGAATTCATTTACAAACGTTTCGCTCGAGATATATAGAATACGGGCGCTGGGGTTTTTGCGGGCGACTTCGTTGCCCACGGCCTGGATTAAATGCGTTTTGCCAAGGCCCACGCCGCCATACAAAAACAAGGGGTTGTACTTTGTACCGGGGTCGCGGGCAACAGCAAGGCAGGCGGAGTAGGCGAGTTCGTTACTGCTGCCTACAATGTAACTCTCGAAGGTATATTTAGGGTTGAGGCCGCTCGGGTTGCTGTTTTGCGTCTGTGAGCTTTGGTGCACAACAACAGCGTCGGTCGCGAGCGGAACCGCAGCGAGTGGTTTGTCGGCAGTAGGCCGAACCTTTTTGGCGGCAGAATTAATAGCGTAGGTAATATTCTGGACATTCACGCCATTTTTCTTCAGAGTCTGAATAATCTGGTCGTTGAACTTTACCTCGAATTGTTGCTTGGCAAAGACGTTCGGGACACCAATAATAACGGTGCCGCCTTCGTGCTCGATCAGCTCCGTGTTCTTAAACCACGTAACGAAGCTGGCTCGAGAGACACTTAATTCGATCTCACCTAAGACTGTTTGCCACAGCGCGCTTTTCATTCCCCTCCACTCACTCTCAACCTATATTTGACTGATTACTCCCATAATACCTTGGCCGCCGGGTTTTCCACAACCGTAAGCCTTATTTTTGCTGGATGGTCAATAGCAGTGCGGGTTATCCACAGTTGGTATTCCAATCTGGTAATATGTGGAAAAGTCCTTGTTATATGTGGATAAATGTGGCAAGATAATGGGTAGTTTTGTAAGAAGTTAAACCCCAAACCGAAGAAGTAGGAGACAGTAATGCCAAAACGAACCCACCAGCCGAAGGTTGCCCGCAAGCACAAGGTGCACGGCTTCCGCGCACGCATGGCTACAAAGAGTGGACAGGACGTGATTCGTCGTCGTCGCGCCAAGGGCCGCCACGCGATCGCTATCTAAGCACAAAAGGAACGGTTGCATCTATCGGCAGCCGTTTTTTAATGCACAAAATGGTATTCTTAAACTAAATGATTGCAGGTAAGTTCCGGTTTCATGGTTACGGTGCGCTGAAATATTTATTCGGGCACGGCAAGACGTACCGCTTTAAAAGTGTGTCTATTCGGGTTGCTAACAATTCGCGCCGCCAGCACAGCAGGGTGGCGGTGGTTATTAGTAAAAAAGTAATCAAGGCCTCGCCAAAACGGAACCGCGTGCGCCGTCGGGTGTACGAAGTGCTTCGTGTGCACTGGCCAAACATTAAACCGTCCACTGACATTTTGCTTACTGTGTATGACCCGCATTATTGGGAAGCTCCCCACGAGCAGCTTGAAGCCGAAATTCTCGAGGCGCTAGAGCGCTCGCACATTTGGCTGGACGCTCCTATTGACCCAAAGCACGAATAATATTCCCACTATCTGCGCATCTCTGGTATGCTAGATGGCAGTATGAGCATATTTGATCTTCTTCTAATCCAGCCAATTTTTAGTGTCCTGATCTTTATTTACGGTATTTTACCGATGCAAGATCTGGGTATTGCCTTAATTATATTCACTATTTTGGTACGCCTTGCCATGTGGCCAATGGTCAAAAAGCAGCTGCACCAAACCAAGATTATGCGCCAGCTGCAGCCACAGCTTGCCGTTATTAAGAAAAAGGCCAAGGGTAACCGCCAGCTTGAATCGCAGATGATGCTTGAGCTGTACCGCGAAAAGGGAATTAACCCATTCGGTCAGATCGGCCTGCTGCTTGTGCAACTGCCAATCTTTATTGCCTTGTTTGCGGTTGTGCGCATTATTACTGAAGAGCAGCATAACGTCCCTAAGTTCACCTACGACTTTTTGGAAGGTATGCCAGGGGTGCACGCCGCGCTTGAGCACATTAACGCTACCTTCCTTGGGATTATTGACTTGACTAAGCACGCCACGCTGCCAGATGGCGGTATTTACTGGCCGCTTGCCATCCTGGCTGTTATTGCTGCAGTTCTGCAGTTTATCCAATCGAAGCAACTGTTGCCTCAACCAAAAGAGAAGCGCCGTTTGCGCGACATCCTGAAAGAACAAGCTTCTGGCAAAGAAGTTGATCAGGCCGAGATGAGCGCCCTTATGACCGGTAAGATGATTTGGCTATTCCCAGTATTAACGTTCCTGATCGGCATGTACCTGGCCGGTGCATTGGTGTTGTATCTGGTTGTAAGTAGTGCGGTTGCGATTATTCAACAGGACCGCGCCCTTAAAGAAGACGAAACGGACCTCGAAAAGGTCAGTGAAAAAACCAAAACCAAAGTGAGCAAAGCTAAAGAGGCAGTCGTTGTCGCTGAGCCGACGCCAAAGAAGAAAGGTCAGACCACCGCATCTAAAAAGAAGAAAAGGAGCTGAGCATGGACCGAACCGCTTCGATTGATTTCGCAAAAAAGTACCTAGAAGACTTACTGTCGTTCTTTGGCCTTAACACTGTTGTTGCTGCCCATTGTCCTGAAGATGAAGAGGTTATTGAACTGGTTATTCCATCGACGCACCTGAACGGATTCCTTATTGGCCAGCGTGGCGAGACGCTTCGCAGCCTGCAATTCCTGCTTTCCATGAGCCTTAAGAATAAAGAGGCCGAGCTTACCCGTGTAAACATTGATGTCGCTAACTATAAGCGCCACCGGGCCGAACGTGTCGCTGACCAGGTTCGCGATTGGGCACAACAGGTTGTTGATAGCGGCGAAGACATGCACCTGAAACCAATGAGCCCTGCTGACCGTCGGACTGCCCACCGGGTTGTGGGTGAGTATGCCCAGCTCGAGAGCCACTCAGAAGGTGAGGGCCGAGACCGCCACCTTGTTATTACCAAAGCTGCAGAATAAAGCAAAAAAAACAGAAACCAACAAACTGGTTTCTGTTTTTTTGTTGACTTTTACAATATTTAGGGTATAGTTTAATCAGCTGTCCATGTAATTGGATAGTGTAACTATTCGCAAAGCCTTCGCTAAATAACAGGTGAGACGTACAAACGTCGGAACCCCGTGATACGCCTGGATCCTAAGGACCCGGCACTGCTTACACTCTGGTTGACGCCATTCCAAAGACATCCGTACTGAAGTGACGTGAGCTGGCAGGGTATGCGGTCATTTGAGCTCATCGAACCTGATGAGCAAGAAGAACCAATAACCCCACCAATACACAAAACAACAGTCAGAATGTTTACGGTTTCCCGTCAAGCAGGAGTAATACGCAGGCCAAAGCCTACGATTCACGTTGTATCCGGCCGTCCGGCCAAAAGCGTCTCGCTCCGAGATCTTCGCGCAAGCGACCGTCTCTTTAGCGTGGTCTTTGCAAGATCAGCCCCCCGGCCCCCAGCGATTACGACTGGGGAGTATCTGCAACGAGCAGGTAAGCATTTTATGCACGGGCGGGCTGCCCTTTTTTATGTAGGCAATAGCACAGCGGCTATTGCTTTTTTGATACCTGAACAACAAAGTGACCACTGTTGTTACAATTGACTTTATGCAACTTTTAGTATATAATTTTATCACTTCTCTGAGAGTTTCAGAGTTGAGTACCGACTACGGGAGAGTGGCATGAACCCCACACTGACTTCCGATGGCATCGACTACGCAGGTCTGGTAATCGAACTGTCGGGCATATTGCCCGGGCAGTTCGTCACTGGCGACGTGGAACTCACGGCGCTGGACCAGGATGTGCGGCGGGAAGACTTCCGGCCCACAGATTTCATCGGTGACGACACCTACGCGGAGTTGATCCGCAAAACGGTTGTGTCATGCGTTGACATCCTGCTGTATTACCGCGACTCATTCGGGCGCTACTGGGTGTTTCTGCCCAAGCGCACGAGCAAGCCCCAACCGGGCTCATGGGTCGTCGGTGGCCGTCGCACCGCCTTCGCAAGCGTCGAGACCGGGGCGCGCATCCGCGCGCTTCAAGAACTCCAGATCAACCCCGATCCGTCCAGGTTCACGTCGCTTGTCTGTGAGGACATCGACTTGATTTGGTCGGAGAGTGCGCAGGGCATTCCTACGCACACACGCACCCGAGTCCTGGGCTACCAGGTCACGGAGGAGGAGCGCGCGTCGATTCGTTTGAACCGCGAGTACGAGGGCGATCCCAGCACCCGCTGGTTCGCGCTCGACGAGCTGCTCAAGATCGATGGGCCCTTGTACCACCCGGCACTGCGTCGGATGTTCCAGGGGCTGTGGCGGGCACTCGGCCTGGCCACGGAGTTCAAGTTCGCGCACGCGGATGATCGCCGCCGGATCCACGAGGCCATTCATCGCGACTCCGCGGGTGAGATGGTGGGCCGGGCCACGATCATCGAAGTTCTCCAGGACGGTGCCGTTCTGGGCCAGCACTGGCATCCGTTGGTTGAGCAGTTCATCGTGCTTACCGGCAGGGCAGTGCTGTACCTGGCATCCAAGGATGACCCGAGCGCGATCTCGGTCCAGTTCATCGAGGGGCCGACTACGGTCACCGTGCCGGCTGGCATGATTCACACCTTCGTCTGCGAGGCGGGGATGGTTCTGTCGGCGGTCGTGGACTGGCCAGTCGAGGGCAATATCGTGCCGAGCCCTCTCGACCTCGACGTGTGCCGCGCGCTCCATTAAGTAGCCAATAGTCCTAAACTCGTTCGTTCCCTTAGGGGAGTATCTGCGTAATGGCCGCAGATATCGCACTTAGTGCGGCGGACGAGTTCTTCATATACAAAAAAATATATACGAAGGTTGTGCTGCGAAGGGCAGGGGAGTCGCTACTACCAGATGAAGGGGGAGAGTAGGGGCGTGAAAAGACTATTGACATAAAAAAGTATATATTGCTATTTATTTAACAAAATGCAAATTGTGCAAATGTGGAGAAGGGGGGTGGGGTGTGGAAAACTTGCGATTTATCCCCATAGTCCCTATGCGTCCATGTGCCGCATAAAACTCATATGTGATGTACGGCACAATATAAAAAGCCACATTGTAATTAATGTGACAGTCCTACTCCCCGCTTCCCTATGCCCTATTTAGGCCAAACAGTAGTCAATCTGTTTCAGGGCTTTTTTGGAGCGTTGTGGTTATATACGTCAAGAATTTGCTCGGCCATGCGTCGCCATGAATATTTTTGTGCCTGCAGCTTGCCGCGTTCAATTAATTCGGCACGTTGCTTGTCGTCATGAATTAATCCGCCAACAACGCGAACCATTTCATCTTGGTTGTGCGCGTCAAAATACACGGCGGCATCGCCCAGGATCTCTGGGATGCAACTGGCATGCGAAGCGGCTACTGGGGCACCATACAGCATGGCCTCGAGCCCAGGCAGGCCAAATCCCTCCATGAACGAAGGGAAAACGTAGGCGCGCGCGTTGCCATACAACCACGCAAGTTGCTCGTCGGTAACAAAACCCAAGAATGCGACGTTTTTGTAATTATGGTCACTCACCCATTTGATATCTGCTTCGCGGAGGACGTCTTTGCGTCCAACAATTACCAGGCGCAGGTCGGGGTCACGTTGGAGTAACTGCTGGTGGGCCAGGATAAGTCCACGGTTGTTCTTGTACGGCTCTGCCCTGCCGACGTACATAATGAAAGGCTTGCCCTCAAACTCAGGAAGAGGCTGGGGTGCGCCTTTGGCTTTATCGGCAGCCGGATAGGCTACGGTTATCTTGTCGGCTTTAATGCCACTAAATCGCATTACATCCTCTTTAGTGTAATTACTGATCGAGATAACGTGCTTTGTGCGGTGTGACACAATCCATAACATCGCGCCAAAAATTGCCTTCTTAATGCGCAACTCTACCGGGTTCATGTCGTCATTGGCCGTGATGCGTAGTAAATTCAAATCCAAAACAGATGTCACAGCAGGCCTTATATATAACAGGGGCTGCTGCGGCATACAAAAATGCACCAGGTCTGGCTTGAGCTTATATAGCAATCGCGCTAACCCAAACTGCTCACCAAAACTGTAGTTGCCGTATTCGGCTTCGATAATCTTAAAATTGGGCTGGCTGGGCTTGTAGTAGCCAAGATCTGCTTGCCGCACCAGGATCAGGTATTCGTTGGTGTGGTCAATCTCTTCTAGGTAGTGTAATAACCGCTCAATATAGCGGCCTGTCCCGGAGTTTATAATGCGTGCATCTATGGCTATTCTCATAACAACAACAATTAACCCTTGTCACCTATTGTATAATGAGGCAGTACATTACCAATACCTAAAGGATAAAACGTCATTATGGCTGAAGCCCAAAAGCGAGCATTAGTGACCGGCATTACCGGTCAGGACGGCATGTATCTTGCCGAATTACTACTTTCGAAAAATTATAAAGTGTATGGTTTGTTGCGTGGGCAGCACAACCCAAAACGTGGCATTGTCGAGGCAGAATTGCCAGACGTAGAATTGCTTGAGGGTGATTTGACCGACATCGTGTCGCTTATCCGCGTCCTTAAGATTGCCCAGCCCGACGAAGTCTACAACCTTGGCGCCTGGAGCTATGTCCGCGGCAGCTACGACGAGCCATTCCTGACCGCTCAAGTATCAGGCGTTGGCGTCCTTAACCTTCTCGAGGCTATTCGCATTACCGGCGGTACCGAGAAAGTCCGTTTTTACCAGGCGTCTACAAGTGAAATGTTTGGCAAGGTCCACGAAGTACCACAAAAAGAGACTACGCTGCTGCACCCACGCAGCCCATACGGCAACGCCAAGGCATTCGCCCACTACACCACCATTAACTACCGCGAGAGCTATGGCATGTTCACTGCCACTGGCACATTGTTTAACCACGAATCGCCACGCCGCGGCCATGAGTTTGTAACCCGCAAGGTTACCACCGCTGTTGCCCGTATTAAGCTTGGACTGCAAGACAAAGTGGCTCTGGGCAACCTGGACGCCAAGCGCGATTGGGGCTTTGCCGGTGACTACGTAGAAGGCATGTGGCTGATGCTACAGCAGGACGAACCAGATGACTACGTGTTGGCTACTGGTGAGACTCACAGTATCCGTGAGCTGTTGGACGTTGCCTTTAAAGAGATTGGCATCGACGACTGGGAACCATACGTTGACTACGACAAAAACGAGGAGCGCCCAGCAGAAGTAGACCTGCTACTAGGTGACCCAACAAAAGCTAAAGAGAAGCTTGGCTGGGAACCAAAGGTCACGTTCGAAGAACTGATTAAAATGATGGTTAAGAGCGACCTGGAAATCGAAGGCCGCAAGAAGCGTCAGGCAGAAGTAGCCTAAGCATCAATTGCGACAGCATTGCAAAAAGCCGTCCGTGACCCGGGCGGCTTTTGTGATTAAATGATTCTATGAAACAGCACCAATCCTGGAAACAGATCAGCCGAAAAACCGTATACAACACTCCCCACCTGCGAGTGCATGAAGACACGGTGCAACTTCCGAACGGTTCGGTCGTTGATGATTATTCAATCGTGGAATTTAACGACGTCATTATGTGCGTCGTGACCGACCCGAATGACAATGTCATTATGCTGCAAGAGTACCGATACGCAGTCGACGAAACTATGTGGAACCTGCCGGCGGGCAGTATGAAGCGGGGAACAGAAGAGCTGGTCGCGGCTGCCCGCCGTGAGCTGCGCGAAGAGACAGGGTATGACAGTGCCGATGTGACAATGGTAGGAGAGTTGCACGACTACCCCACCAAGGCGCCGCACATTGTGCACGTATTCCGGATTAGGAATGCTGTACCGACCACTCAGCCTGATCACGAAGAAACCGAACATCTGCGGGTTGTGCTGGTGCGCCCTGAAGAACTGAAGAAGCTTGTTTTCGAGAACCAAATCAAAACGACGTCCGTTGTGTCGGCCGTCGTTTTGGCGATGCCAGAGTTATTCGGTAAATCCTAGAACGGATTTGCTTTAAACCATTCCACGTAGTCGCGAACAGTTTGTTCAAAAGGAATCGTTTGCTTCCAACCAGTGTCGGCCTGCAGGCGTTCGGTGCTGCCAAAGATTTCTGGCGGGTCGTTCGGGCGGATGCGTGACTGGTCAACCTCGACATTGGCTTTGGCGTCATCGCCATACAATGTTTTTGCAATCAGGTCGATGATCTCTTCGCCAGATCGGCTTGTACCAGAGCACAAGTTGTAGAGTCGGTTCTTCACTTCTGGAGCGATGGCGAGCGCAACATAGGCTTTTACGACGTCACGCACATCGGTGTAGTCGCGGCGGGTTTTGATGTTGCCCACTTGCAGGGTGCCGTTTGCGCCAAGCTCGTGCAATTGCTTAACCATGTCTGGTAGTAAGAAGCCTTTGCCCTGACCGGGGCCGGTGTGGTTAAACGGCCGTACAGTAATTGTGTTGATGCCGCGCTTCTGGTAGTAGTCGCCAAGCATCTCGCCCAACAGTTTGCTAATGGCGTACGGCGAACCGTGCGTTGTTTTGCTGGATTCAGTAATGGGCATTGGCTGGTCGCTCTCGTAGACTGCACCCGAGCTGACGTTAATGAACCGAGGGTTTTTTGCCAGTTTTTGGGCGAGGATTACTTCGAACAATGTAATGACCATTGCGCTATTATCGGCAATGAATTTTTGCGGCAGGTCGAACGACATACCCTGGTGCGAGTGCGCAGCCAGATGAATAACGGTGTCGATGCCATTAAAGTCGATGTTCGCGACCGACTCTTGGTTAGTCAGGTCGGCAGCTACGAAGGACTCCAGGAGGTCGGCAACCTCTGGGTCAGGCTTGCTGGTGGCGGTACCAACCACTGCTATTCCCTGGGAGTTCAGCTCGCGCACTAAGTGTTTTCCGACGAAACCATTGATACCTGTGACAAGAATTCGTTGTGTGCTCATAAGGATATAGTACTACACCCGTGCCCCCTTCCCTGTGGTAGAATAAGGGCAGCTTTATGTTTGCGACTATTGCCCAGAAATACCGTTATTCGCTTATTCTCTTACGCCAATTGGTAGTCACCGACTTTAAGTTGCGCTACCAGGGCTCCTGGTTGGGGTACTTGTGGTCGTTGCTGCGCCCGCTGGCCTTTTTTGCGATTTTGTACGTCATTTTTGTGAAGTTCCTAAAAACCGGCGGCAATATTCCGCACTTCCCAGTCTATCTGCTTGTTGGCGTCATTGTGTGGAATTATTTTGCGGAAGTCACCAACCTGAGTGTGAACAGCATTGTGGGGAGGGGTGATCTGATCCGTAAGATCAATTTCCCTAAGTACGTTATTGTGCTGGCCGGGTCATTCTCGGCACTTATTAACTTGGGCATTAACCTGCTGGTGGTCTTTGCGTTCATGTACTTTACTGGCGCCGACCCCAGTTGGAGCGCACTGTGGGCTGGCCCGCTTCTTATTGTCGAACTGTTTATTTTTAGCTTGGCAATCGCCTTCTTTTTGAGCGCAGTGTATGTGCGGCTCCGCGACATTGGATATATCTGGGAGGTGTTCATGCAGGCGGCGTTTTACATCACGCCAATTTTGTATGCGCTGACGTTCATAACTGACAAATCTATCCAGCAGATTATGATGCTTAACCCGATGGCCCAGATTATCCAAGACTTGCGCCACGTTATGATTACACAGCAGACTCCGACTATTGGCACGGTCTACGACAACGAGCTGATGCGACTGGTCCCACTAGCGTTCGTGTTTGTTGTTGCCCTGTTTGCTGCCTGGTACTTTAAGCGGCGCTCACGGTTCTTTGCGGAGGATGTGTAATGAATAACGATATCGCAATTACAGTCGATCACGTATCAAAAGATTTCCGTTTGCCACACGAGCAAACACGCTCCATTAAGGGCGCTGTATTGGGGATGTTTAAGCGCAAAGACAAAGACGTTGATATTCAGCATGCCCTGCGCGACGTATCGTTCGAGGTAAAAAAAGGCGAATTCTTTGGCATTGTTGGCCGCAACGGCAGCGGAAAAAGCACGCTTCTTAAAATGTTGGCGGGTATTTACCAACCGACTGTCGGCTCGGTCGCCGCCCATGGCAAGCTAGTACCCTTTATTGAGCTTGGCGTTGGGTTTAACCCCGAATTGACCGGCCGCGAGAATGTGTATTTAAACGGTGCTCTGCTCGGCTTCTCTAAAAAGCAGATCGATTCCCAGTACGACGAGATTGTAAAGTTCGCCGAGCTCGAAGAATTCATGGATCAGAAGCTTAAAAATTATTCCAGCGGCATGCAGGTTCGTTTGGCATTCTCGGTAGCAACCACTGCCAAGGCTGACATTTTGTTGATTGACGAGGTGCTGGCCGTAGGCGACGCCGACTTTCAGCGCAAGTGCTTCGACTTCTTTAAAATGATTAAAAAGCAGGGAACAACAGTAGTGTTTGTGTCCCACGACATGGGCGCCGTAAAAGAATATTGCGACCGCGCCATCTTAATAAACGACAGTAAGCTGGTTGCCGAAGGCAACCCCGATGACATTGCCCGCGACTACACTCATTTGTTTAACGTTGCTGCTGGCGAGGACGCTGCGTCCCAAACGGCCAAACGTTTTGGTGACAACCGCATTCGATTTAACGATGTTACCGTTCGGCAAAAACGTATCGATGACGACACTGCCGAAATAACCATCGTCGCGACTGCGACTGCCAAAAAGAAACTCAGCAAACCGGTTTTCGGGTTTTCAGTAACTGCGCCAGACGGCCGCCAACTGCTTGGTACAAACACACATATTCTGGAGCAGAAGACAGGCGATTACCAACCTGGCGATACATTGACTGTGACCTGGCACGTCCCGAACGTCTTTGCCGACGGTACGTATGCGGTAGATGTTGCCTTGTGCCACGAAGACATTATTACTGTGAGTGACTGGTGGGAAGACGCTACACGGTTCACTGTTTCAAAAACCAAGAAGACCCCATACCCGGTTAATCCGCAGATTAGCGTGCGCGTAAAGTAGCCATGGGGAAGCAGGTTATTTACATCGATGCAGGACCCATCTTAAGCGACCGTCTGAGCGGCATCGGCCATTTAACGCTGAACATGATCCGTGGATTGCTTGCCCGTGAAGACCTGAAAGAGTTCTACGAGATTCGCCTGCTAGCCCCGGCGGCTAAGGCGTATTTATTAAAACAATGGGATCTGTCCGACGTTAAAGTGACCCACATTCCCCTTCTGGCACGAATATGGAACGTGTGGCCACGGTTTTCATTCGCGCCACCAATCGATCTGTTTTTGGGCAAGGGCGTGTATCTGTTCCCTAACTACAAGCGCTGGCCGCTTATGCTAAGCCCGTCAATCACCTATGTCCACGACATCTCCTTCGAGATCTTCCCTCAGTTCACTGAGCCGCGTAACCTGGCAATGCTCAGGGGTAATGTTCCCACCTGGATTAACAAAAGCACTCTCGTTATAACTGATTCCGATAGCTCCAAAAAAGAAATAATCGACCATTACGAGATAAAAGAAGATAAAATCCGCTCAATTTATTGCGGTGTCGATGCTGACCTTTTTCAGCCGGCTTCTGATGCTGAGGTTAAGGCTGTCAAAAAGAAATATGGCATCTCGATGCCCTACCTTTTCTTTTTAAGCAATCTTGAGCCGCGCAAAAATATCGTGCGGCTTATTGAAGCCATGCAATTATTACCGCAAGCCTACAAAAAGAAATACGCTCTTGTGATGGTTGGCGGCATGTCCTGGCAGAATGAAGAGATTCACGCTGCAATAGATGCCGCCACACAGGCCGGCTGGACGATCATAAAACCAAAGGCGTATGTGCCCGACGAAGATGTGCCGGCTTTGCTGACAGGCGCCGAAATGCTGGTTCATCCTGCTCTGCACGAAGGGTTTGGCATTCCGGTGGCTGAGGCTATGGCGTGTGGCACGGCAGTTGTTGCGAGTGATATCCCAGTGCTGCACGAGGTCGCAGCCTCGGCGGCGGTGTACGCTGATCCAGAGAATCCTGCAGACATTGCCGACAAAATCCAAATAGTCATGACTGATGAATCGCTGCGCTCGCGCCTGCAGTCTGCGGGTCTTGACCGAGCACAAGGCTTTACATGGGCAGAAGCCACAGACCGTCTGGTGGGGTATATTAAAGAGATAAGCAGGCAATAAAGGGCAATACCATGGGACAGTTTATAACCTACGCGCAGAACAACGAAGACGTCATCCTTGATGCTTATTTTAAAGATGTTGATGCGGGCGTGTATGTGGATGTTGGTGCCAACCACCCTATAAACGACTCAGTGACGAAGCACTTCTACATGAAGGGGTGGCGAGGAATTAACATTGAACCGATTGGGTATTTGCACGAGCAACTTGTCGCTGACCGCCCAGAGGACACGAACGTACGTGTTGGCGTATCCGACAAAGCAGGCACGCTGAAGCTACGCGAATATGTAAACGATGGGCTGTCGACGTTCTCGGATGAGTTGAAAGAAGAATACGACAAGCTCCCCCAAGAAAAAACAGCAACCTACAAAGACATAGACGTCCCCGTAACCACGCTCAAAGATTTGCTTGGTGAGCACAAACCAAAGCACATTCATTTTATGAAGATCGATGTTGAGGGGTTTGAGTTTGAAGTCCTAAAGGGCAATGATTGGAACAAGTACCGTCCCGAAATGCTGTGCATCGAGGCCAACCACGATGTGCCAGGTAAGGACTGGCGGACTATTCTGGATCGGCACGGCTACGAGAAAGTCTGGAACGACGGATTAAACGACTACTATCTGGCAAAAGAATCATCAAAACGCAAAAAGAATTTTGACTACGCGACCGCTATGCTGCTTGGCGACCAGGTGTTGCCGCATCATGTTTTTGATCGAATTCACGAACTCCACCAACAACTGCATGACGAGCAGATTAAGCTCGAGGTACAGGGGCTTAAATTCAAGCAGCTCGAACAAGCCCGTTTAGAAGCAGAGGCCATTATTCATGACCAGCGCCGTTTTAAGACTGCCGCCAGATTGCTGGTAAGGGCCGTCGACAACATCATTACGTCGCGTATCGAACACCTGCATGTCATTAAGACGACCAGCGACGTGCAACTCACCGGCGATGCCAGCGAGTTTGATACGTCCAATAAAGACACCTTGCTTACGAGCATTCGCAACGGTGACATGCAGTCATATTACGCATTTAAAAAGAGCCGTCCACGACAGCATTTTTACGCATACAAAGCCGTTATGGGCACGTATGTGTTTGCTAAGCGGGGCGTGCGTAAGGTTGCTCGAACAGCCAAAGGGCTTGTGAAGAGGGGAAAATAACATGATAAAAAATAAACTATTTATAGACTGCCAGTTCTTTCAGACTCCTGCGTGGGACCGCGGTATGGGCCGGTACACGATGTCTTTGCTTAAGACGCTCTATGGTATGTCGAAAGACGCTGAGTACGTCATGATCTTCTCGTCACACCTTCCGCAAGATCCCGAGATGATGCAGGCAGTCCGTGGTGTTGTGCCAGACGCCGAGATCTTAAGCCTGCAGTTACTCTCGACAGCAAAACACAGTTACGCGCAGGCCGCCGAACACAATAAAGACGTTTTAAATACCTACTTGAGCAAGTTGAATGACGACGGTTCCCGCCGCATGTTCATGATCCCCTGCCTGTTTCAGGAACCAACGGCGAGTGTTTTTCCGGACGGCGTTGAAAAGACGCTGCTGTACTATGATGCAATCCCGCTTCTTTATTTCCAGCGTTACCGTGGCGCCATAAAATACGACAATTACCTTGAGCGGCACCGAAGCCTGTTCGAAGCTGATAAAATTTTCACTATCTCGCAGACAATTGCCGACGACCTGGCGATTTATTACGGCATGAAGACTGATAACGTGCATATAATAAACATCGACGGCGCCTGCATTGAAGGTATGTTTGATACGTTCAAAAAACCAGAAATAGCACTGCCTAAAAAATACATTCTGTTTCCTACAAGCGACGATATCCGCAAGAACAACCAACTTGCGATCCGGGCTTTTGACCAGCTACGAACGTTGACTGGTACTGATTACAAACTTATTGTGACGTCGCGGTTCGATGAATCCCGCCGTAAGGCACTCGAAGCAATTTCGAAGAACGTTATTTTTACAGGCAATGTGAGCGATGCCGAGCTCGCATGGTTATATAAGCACGCCGAGGTTGTTTTGTTTACGTCAGAATACGAGGGGTTGGGTTTGCCGGTGCTCGAAGCGGTGCGAATGGGTAAGAAGGTCGCGTGCTCCAGCATTCCTGTGTTCCGTGAAATCTCGGAAGAGGCGTTTTATTTCTTTGACCCACTAGATGCGAGTGACATTACGCACAAATTATATAAGGCGTTGCATGGTGACGGCTGGGCCGAAAAAGAAAAGCTCTACAAGCATATAAACAAGCGCTACACGTGGGAGCGTTCGGCCGAATTGGTACATGCTGCGCTGAGTGCACCGTTTGAACCGCGGGTTGCGCCCGGAAAGAAGCCAAAATTGGCAGTGCTTGCGCCGGTGCCAGACGGCTATTCGGCAATCGGTAAAGTAGTGCAGGAGCTCCATACGGTAACTGCGCGTTATTTCGACGTCCATTATTACCTGGAAAACCGAAAAGAGAATACTCCCGTCAGTGTCCGTCCAAATTATCTGGAGTTCCTGGCACCTTGCTTTCCGGTCGAAGATTTCAATGCGCAGACATACCGTGACTACGATTTCGTGCTCTACCATATTGGCAACAGCGAATACCATTTCCATACCATTCTGAACGCACTGCATCTGCCTGGTGTTGCGGTGTTCCATGACACTGTTTTGCGAGAGGCTTTTGGTGAGATGGTCCGGCTTGGCTTCATGCACGAGCCGCGATTATGGGCAGAAGCCAAGTTAGATGAGCTTATGGATACGCAAAGAACAGCTTTCATGACGTCGATCGCCAACAACCAATTAGCCGGTATTGCACATTCTGATTACGCCAAGAAGGCTATACAGGCGGTCATCTCGCAGAAAGTCACGATTCATCGCGGGGAGTTACCAACAGCCCTCCCTGCTCAGAACGTCCAGTCGCAGCATCGTGAACGCGTGCATATTGGCCTTGCGGGAATCCTTGGTGGCACAAAAGGCCTCGAGATTATTAAAGAGCTGGCCATGGACGAGACGCTGGCCGAAAGGGCAATTCTGCATGTCTTTGGCTTTAGTATTGTTGAGCCAGAGGCGATCGAAGAAATCAAAGAATTCAAGAACGTCCGCTTAACCACTAACCTATCCGACCTTGAATACCAAATGCACCTTGGCAACCTGGATGTGCTGGTCAATTACCGCACGCAGTATCGTGGTGAAACGTCGCTGACTGTCCTTGAGGCAATGCGGTACGGTTGCGTGGCGATTGTGAACGGTAGCCTTGGCTGGTTCTCGGAGTTGCCTGATGAAACCGTGGTGAAAGTTAAAGACCATACTGGTTTGCTCGAGGCTGTTCGCACACTGGCCGAAGACCGGGACTTGCGGGCTAAAATTGGTACGGCGGCCAAGGTATATATTGGCGCCTCACACGACCCTGACACATACATCGCCCACCTAGCCCATATATTGTCTGCGCCAAAGCACACGCCGAATGGCGCCCGCGCAGAAGCGATTAAAGAATCGGGCAACGCGGCAGAAGTCCTGGAGCAGTATAAGCGAATAGAGAAGGCGGAGGCGTAATGGCAGAGGCAAAAGGCACACTGTGGGTTGACGTAACAATGCTGGTTAACTGGTCGGGATACTTAACGGGCATTCAGCGCGTAGAGTACAACCTGGCGAAGCGTTACGCCGAACAGCCAAATGTAAAGTTTTGCGTGTTCCACAAAGACCAGCGCAAACTGACTGAATTTGATTTTAAACACATCACCTACAAGATCGAGCAGTTACAGCACCAGAAAACTGCTCCAGCTGCCGCAACGGCTGTGTCGCAACCAACCATTGTGCACCGGGCAATCGGGAAGGCAAAGCGCACTGTAGGGCCACTGCTCTCGTCCAGGAGCAAGGTATTCATTAAAGCACAGGTGCACAAGCTACGGCAGGCCGGCAAACCGGCGAACGAAGACGCGCCAATTATTTTTGGGAAGCACGATACGTTTCTTATTCTGAGCGGTGACTGGTCTGACGAAACATTCGCTACAATGGTTGCCGGAATGCGCGCCCAGACGCCATTTAAGGTCATCCAAATCGTGTACGACATGTTGCCTGCGTTCTTCCCAAGTTATTTTGTTCCTGGCATGTCTGACCAATTTGCAACGTACATGAAGCATATGTTCGCGGTGTCCGACGGTATTCTTGCTATTTCTGAATCAACCAAACGCGACGTGCAAAAATTTATGAAGTTGCACAAGCAAAAAGAAGTGCCGGTACAGGTCTTTCGTCTTGGTGATGATTTTGTGAAGCAAGAGCCGGTCAAGCCGGATTTGCCAGTTAAGAGTGGTGACTTTGTGCTGTGTGTGTGCACGGTCGAAGCTCGCAAGAACCATATGGAGCTCTACTACGCGGCGCGTGAGGCAATGCTTCGAAACCAGGACTTCCCTACGCTCGTCATTGTTGGCAAGCGGGGATGGTTGGCGAATGACTTTTTGTACCTTGTCGAGAACGACCCTGTGCTTGCCAGGAAGTTTTTGTTCATTAATTGTACCGACCAGGAACTTGCCTGGTTGTACAAGAACTGCGCCTTTACGGTGTTCCCGTCGTTTTATGAAGGGTGGGGATTGCCGGTGGCTGAGTCGCTGTTTTATGGCAAGTTCTGCCTGTCATCGGACACTTCTTCTATGCCAGAAATCGCTGGTGACTTGCTAGAGTACTTCTCGCCAAATGACCCTATGGCGTTGCTGCAGAAAGTGCAGTATTACATTGCAGATAGTGCGGCTTTGGCAGCACGCGAGAAAGCAATCGCCAAGAGTTACAAACCAGCAAGCTGGGACGACGCATTTACACAGACTCGTGAATTTGTTGATTCGTTTCGGAAAATCTAGTTTTTAACAGTCATAGGGAAACTGGCCGTGTGGCTGTCGAGCCAGGTAACACCCTCGATGATTGGTGCGAATATTTCGTTGTATGTGCCTACGCTTGGGGCTGTAATCCAGAATTCGAATGAGCCAATCTGCCCAGGTGCTACTGCATATTCGTGAATTGTGTTGGGTCGGTTGCAGCCGAGCCACGTGCCGCTGTCGCAGAATGCGCTGGCGCGGTCGCGGGGGCTTGCCGTACCAATGCTCATTGGCGTCGTGCCGGTCTTTTTCCAGGTGGTGTTGCCCGTGTTCTTAACAAGCATGGTTAGGTAGTATCGTTGGCCTGGCTGCAGGCTTGCAAGGTTGGCAGCAGCTGTCTTTGCGCTGTTTGTGTAGGCGAACTGGCCCATAATATCCCAGGTATATCGTGGCTGGTTGACCTTTATGCCAAGGTCTATTGTGTTTGAGCCCATCCAGTTGATACCTTCTACCACTGGCGTGAAACTTTCCGTGTATGAGCCTGGGGTTTCGGGTGCGGTAATCCAGAATTCGAATGAGCCGTTCTGACCGGAGTTGACCGTATATTCATGCAGTTGTGCGGCGCGTTTGCAATTAATCCAGGTGCCGTCACAAATGGCGCTATTATGATCTTTTGGAAGCGCGGTGCCAAGCGTAATTGGGTTGCTCCCAAGCTTCTGCCAGGCGGCCCACCCCGTGTTACTGACCTCGACCGAAACAAAGTAGCGCTGGCCCGGATCGAGATTGTTAATGTTTATCGTCTTTTGTTTGCTGCTGTCGGTGTAGGCGCGGACGCCATTTAATGCAAAGGTGTAGGGTTCAACTTTTTTGCTGAAGGTGATAGGCAGGTCATCCATCCAGGTTTTGCCTTCTACGACGGGCGCGTACGTTTCGGTGTAGGCGCCAAATTGCGGCGCGGTGATCCAATATTCAAACGATCCGGTCTGGCCTGGCAATACCTGGTGTTCGCGGAGTACCGCTGCCCTATTGCAGCCCTGCCACGTGCCATTGTCGCAGAAAGGACTCATACGGTCACGGGTGCCAATGGTGCCAAGGCTCATTGGGTTGGTGCCATTATTACGCCACACAACGTTGCCGGTATTTTTAACAGTCACGCCCATGTAATACCGTTGGCCGGGTACAAGATGGCGGATATCGGTGTTCTGCTGCTTGGTGTTATTGGAGTAAGCGAATTGGCCAGTTACTGCACCCGAGTAAAAGGCTTGGTGTACGATCATTGGGAAGCTGACGGTACTGCTGTTCATCCAGGCCGCACCTTCGGATACTGGAGCATAGATCTCGTTGTAGCTGCCTGGCGTTTCAGGTGTTGTTACATAGAACTCAAACGATGCGTCTTGGCCAGGCTTAACCTGCGATTCACGCATGGTTGTCACGCGGTTGCAGCCGGGTGCGCCACCAATCCACGATGCGTCACAGAATGGGCTAGCACGGTCTTGTGGGCTAAAGGTGCCCAGGTTGACGGGGTTTGAACCGGAGTTGTTCCATGTAACATTGCCGGTGTTGCGGACACGAAGCGTCAGGTAGTACCGCTGGCCCGGGCCAAGTTTGCCAAGGTCGATCTGCTGAGTTTTGGTAGCATCAAAGTAAGCATCTTGGCTAATCGTTTGCCATGAATAGTTGGTATACGGCGACCCAAACCAATCTACAAAATACCGCCAGAAGTTGCGGTTGCCGTAGCTCGAGCAGTCATCGCCGGTACCGTACAGGTTATTTATCGCGGCTTGGTTGGACGTATATGGCGTGTAGTTGTACAGCGACGCCGTTGCCTGGTTTTGAATGAATACGCTCATTGTGCCGCAGCTGATTATTGGCGACAAACGAATGTTGTTGGCTTGCCCTGCGCGGTGGTTGAAGCTGTTCGGATTGTTGGCATAAATGCGGAACTGCCTGGCGGCGGCATTGACCTGGTTGTAAAAGCCGTAATATTGGGAGTCACAAAGATTCGTGTCTGGGCAGCCAAACCCTGTAGCACTCCGGTACTGGTAGAAGCGCGCCCAATCGTCGGTTACTAAGCCCTGTTCCTTCTGAAGCAGGATAAGAAGTACCTGCGGATTGATGTTGTAGCCTTGGGCTGCAGCCGAAATGATCTGCGCAGCACTTAAACCGCCGGCGGGAATGGGCCGACCCTCGAGGTTGTTCTGTTTTGTGGTCGGGTTTTCGTAATATTCCTTCAGGCATTTAAGAGGGAAGACCTCGCCCCTGGATTCGGCGTACGCGCGGCGCGTGGTGCCGGCGAAGGGCTTTGTGCCCCAATTGTCACACGTAGGCACCTTGGCGTTTAGGAAGTTTTGGATGGACGTGACGTCCATTGCATTTTTATTATTAAAGACAGCATCGTCAATAATGTAGCCCGGCTTCCAATCTGCTGCGTTGGCGGCATTTCCCGGCGTTGCAAAAAGCGAGCTCAGGAGTGTTGCCGAGATAAGGACCAAAAAGACGCGCTTCATACTATTTTGCAATGGTTACCGGTTGAGTTGCTGCCTGCGAACTGGTGCTGCCGCTCTTTGCGATGACACTCATACTCCAGGTGCCGCTCGCATTGAAGTCGCTGGTTGGAATGTCGATGTTGCAGGTGTACGAGTTAACGTCAAAAACGATCGAGCCTGTTTTTGTCACCGTGTCTGAGCCGCGCGTAAATGTGGCGGTGCAATCGCCAGTTTTAGCGCCGTCAATAATGGTGCGCACACTCACAGAACTGTCTACCTGGCCGGCGCGCGAGATGGTTATAACAATAGGTGAAGAGCCTGAAGATTGCGTTTGTGGCGGATTCTGTCGGGCTTGCTCGTTTTTTTCTGTTTCTTGTTTAATTCGTTCTGAGTCCTGTTTTTCCTGCTCGGTGGGCGGGTCGTAATTAACGTCGTTTACCGGACGCAGGTCACCCCCGGCAGTTGTGGCTGACGGGTTGGTGAGTGGGCGAATAATCAAGAAGTATGCGGCCGCGATAAATAAGGCTAAGGCGACGATTGCAACGAGAATAACGAGAGGCTTTTTGTTTTTTGGTCTTT
This sequence comes from Saccharimonadales bacterium (SeqCode), assembly GCA_035280845.1. Classification (GTDB taxonomy): domain Bacteria; phylum Patescibacteriota; class Saccharimonadia; order Saccharimonadales; family EFPC-124; genus DASTDY01. The sequence goes on from DATEFB010000021.1 coordinate 37,722, forward strand.
TGATCGACTGCATGGTTTTGTGTACTCACCGTACCATCGGTTCGCTAGTCTGTAAAGACATAAGCGTAATAGATGTTAATTTGACATTATAGAGGTGGGTGGACTACCCCCTACGATAAGAGTATCGGTAGTTGTGGTATTTGACTGTCAGAAATTAGACACTTATTTGCCGAAGAGCTTATTCACTGCCCAGTCCGGTGACAGTTTTGGCGCATAGTCGAGCACAATAATCTGGCTTTCGTCAGTAATAATGAACGGCTTGAGCGGGTCGGTTACCTTCTCATCTTTAAACGCATAAGCGCCATTCACGCGCCAGCCACGGCCCGGGTTCATGTTCAGGTTAATTGGCCCGGGGGCGGTGCGCGTAAGAACCATCCGGGTTGGCGACCATTCACTTACGACGGCATTGTCGCTGATAAAATAGCAGCTGCCCTGGTTCGCGCCACAGCGGATCGTGGTATTTGGCTGGCGGGTATCGACCAGCGAATCACCAGCAATCACCTGGCCAAAATTATTTCGGGTAGTCTCGAGCAGATTCTCATCGTAAAAATATACTGCCGTAAAGTTGGCGTCACCTGCGTGGGCGGGGCGGGGAATCCGGTAGTGGTATTGTTGGTCAAAGGCGGCGGACGCCGGGCGGTATTGCTCGGTTGCTACCACGAATATTTTGCCCATGGTTTGCCATCCAGTAACAAAAAGCTCCAATACGGTCAGCAACAAAAGCGCGGTGATGGTTCGTTTAAACCTGTCTCCTTTGTAGGCTGCAATAATAACCAGCACAATAATCGCCGACCACGCCAGCCAGCGGGTGGCGACGCGCATCGAATCAAAGACAGGCAGGTGGTTGAGCAGGCGGTAGGGTGAGAGCTCCCCAAAGTCACCCATGCCTAGCGCAAAGAACATGAGAAAGAGTGCGCCTAAAATAACGAGCGGGTAGGTGAAGAGGTTCTTGTGCTCATTCTTTTTGCGCGTTTTAGCGAAGCGCGCAATACCCCACGTAATTGCGATCAGAATTAGGCAAACAAGCGTGCCGATGCCAATGTACGTGGCGGTTTCGACCCAGCCGTAGCCAGATGGTAACGCCGGTGGGTTTGTATATTGGTCTGGCCCCCACAATGAATAGAGTGCAGGCCAGATGCGGGTGAAAGGTTCATCACTCGCCTGCTCCAGTCGCGGGTGGTCGCGAATGAATTCAGCAACAAAATACATGCGGTAGGCCACGAGCGCAATAATCAGGCCGCCCGCTTTGGCCCAAAACAGCGCGTCAATTTTAAGGCTGCTGACAAACGGCTGCCAATCCTGCGCCTGCCATGCAATGATTGCCCGGCGAACAAGTTCGAAGGCAAACCAGAAGCCAACCACAACCGCTGACATAATAGTGGTGTAATGCGGCGCGGTCCAAACCATCAGGCTGTAGACCAGGGCGAACCCAAGCCACGACCATTTGTTTTTACGCTTTAAGAAGAAGTAAATCAGCCACGGCACCAGTGCGATCATGAGGAACGTAAAATGCCCAGCGTTTACCCGGCTCACAAAGAAGCTGCCAAAAATAGGGATGTAGGCGAGGAGCGTTGCCTTTACGGTCGTAGCGCCCAAGCCGTCTTTAAAGAGCTTGCGGAATCCGTAAAATCCCACGAGCGCATAGGCAGTGACTGCCAACTTCATACCTGCAACCGCGCCAAACAGCAAAACGAATGGTGCCTGAATGCTCACCATGCCAAATTGGATGTTTGCAAATAAGGGGATACCGCCAGATATCCACGGGTTCCAGCTTGGGAATTGGCCAAACTCTAAAACGCTGCGGCGGAATGCTTCGTAAATTTGGAAGTAGTAATCGGGGTCGCCGGGCGATATTTTACCGCGCGTCAAAAGCATTGGCAGACAAAATAAAAGCACGGGCACGCCCAGGAGAGCTACGTTGACCCGACTGTTCTTTAGCCGGATGGCGTCATGTAAAAATGTCCGCACATCAGCCATGGTTGGCCGCTTCCTGGCATTAAAGATGTAGCGGTATATGAGGAAGTTCCAAAGCGTGGTGATAACAAGTGCCAGGCTGCGGCTAAAGACAACCAGGTTGTCGGGGAAGAACGAAACAACGGCCAACGTAAACGCGTAATTAAACGCCACAAGCACTCCATATAATACGGCCTGCTTTGAAATGGTTTTTAGGGTCCGTTCGTAATCCTTAAAAGCAAAGACTTTTTGCAGTAAGAATGATGCCGGCAGCCCAATCCAAAACGCGATGGCTGTTGCTGCTTCGGCGGACAGCCCGGCCATTTTGTATAGCCCAATAACAACGGCCAGCTCAATAATAAAAGCCAAGCCACCAGCCAGGATGTACCGGGCTACCGCACTGCCAAGAACCCTCTGTATCATTACAAGTATTGTACAATATTTTTAAAGAGTAATTTTATAAAGAGATGGCCCAAGTGAAATCACAGAAGAAAATCATCATTGTCCTGCCTTGCTACAACGAGGGTGAAGCGCTTACTTATACAATTGACGCACTCGCCAAGGCCCGCAAAGAAATCTCTAAAAAATACCGCCTTGACGTCATGTTTGTAAATGACGGCAGCTCCGACAACACCCAGGAGGTGATTGAGAAAGCCGCCGCCCAGCACGATTTTATTTACTATCGCCAGTTTGCGCATAACGCCGGACACCAATCTGCCTTGCGCGCTGGTCTGAACGCCGCAACCGGCTACGACGCCACCATTATGATGGATGCCGACATGCAGCACCCGCCAGAGCTTATTCCCAAAATGATTGAAGCTTGGGAAGAGCGCGGCGTAAAGGTGGTGCAAATGACCCGCGATGACAGCACTAAGGACGTTGGCTTTGCCAAATATATTACGTCGGTGTGGTACTACAAATTCATTAACTGGATCAGTGATTTGAGCTTGGAGTATGGCGCGTCAGACTTCCGCCTGATTGACCGCACAGTTACCGAGACTGTTGCCAAAAGTCCCGAGAACAACCTGTTTTTGCGCGGCTATTTTAGCTGGCTGAAGGTTCCACGAGAGACAATTCCCTACCACCCGAACAAGCGCGTTGCTGGTGTTAGCAAGTATAGCCTGAGAAAATTGCTCGATCTGGCGTACAAGGGGATTCTGCAGTTTAGCGAGAAACCGCTTCGTATTGCGGTAACGCTTGGCATTGTGTTCGCGCTGGCGTCGATTGTTTACGGCATCATCCTGACCGTGTTGTATTTTATGGGCGTGCATGCCGTAGATGGCTGGACATCGCTGATGGTCGCGTTGCTGTTTTGCTTCGGAATCAACTTTATTCTGCTGGGCATTATTGGCAATTACATGGCCCACTCAATCAGCATTCAGAAGCAGCGACCCGAGTACATTATTGCGACTCAAAAAGTTCCAGAACTGTAGAATGTTGTATAATAGCGGCCAGACACTGACAAACTATAACGTCTGGAATTCTTGATGACGAAAAAAATTCTGATTGTAGGATATGGCACTGCAGGCAAAAGCCTGGCGCGCGACCTGGCACGTAACGGGGAAAAAGTTAAAGGCTTCTTGGATGACATTTCAGAAGTAAAAGGCGTATTAGGCAAGCTCCGCGATGTGAACGAAGTCGTTGCCAAACACAAAATCACTGATATCTATTTTGCGATCCCGTCGGCTTCGGCTGCGGTTGTCCGCGAGTTTGTGACAACCATTAAAGACGAAAAAGTAAAGCTCTCCATCGTCCCCCGCTCATTTACATCCATCGCAAAAAGCACGGTCAGTATTAACCAGCTGACCGACGTGGATATTTTGGCGCTCATTGGCCGTCAGCCAATAAAGCACGATTTGCTTGAGTGCAAAAAGTTCATCCAAGGTAAAACAGTTTTAGTGACTGGCGCCGCCGGATCGATTGGCTCCAAACTTGTGAAGCTGGTAGCCGCGCTCAACCCGGAACGCATTATTTGTGTGGACTGGTGGGAAAACGGCACGTTCTACTTGCAACAGGAACTTGGGCACAAAAAGAACATTGTGTTTAAAATTGCCGACATTAAGAACACCCAGCTGATTGACCAGATTCTGGATGAGTTCCAGCCCGAAGTCGTGTTGCATGCTGCGGCCTACAAACACGTGCCGCTCATGCAGGACAATCCCGTTGAGGCGTTTAACAACAACGTGTGGGGCAGTCTGAACCTTATGCGACTGGCAATTAAACACAAGGTGCAGAACTTTGTGTACGTCTCGACAGACAAAGCAGTGAACCCGGCGAATGTCATGGGCACCACAAAGCGGCTGGGTGAAATGCTTATGGAAACGTTGGCCACCAGCCAGGATACAACCAAGTTCAATGCCGTGCGTTTTGGCAACGTCATTCAAAGCAACGGCTCGGTCATGCATATTTTTAAAAAGCAGATCGAAGAAAATCAGCCGCTAACCGTTACGCACAAAGACATCACCCGTTTCTTTATGACCGTCGAAGAAGCCGCACAGCTTATTGTGCAATCGGCGGTACTCGGCAAGAGCGGCGAGATTTTTGTGTTAGACATGGGCGAACAGATTAAGATTATCGACCTGGCAAAAAGCCTTATCCGGTTTATTAAGAAACCAATAAAGATTAAGATCATCGGCTTGCGTCCCGGCGATAAATTATACGAAGAGCTAAGCTACGACCCCGAGAACGTGGGGAAAACCGCCAACGACAAGATCTTTATCGTAAAAGACGAAAAAGAATTCAGCCATTCGCACTTCTCGCACACAATTGAAGGCATGATGAAGAGCAGCCTGGCCTATGAAATGTCTTCTGGGCAAATGATCAGCAAACTTAAATCGCTTGGGTTCAAAATTAAGGACTAGTATATGAAGATTCTTATCACCGGCGCATCGGGCAATGTTGGCAGGGAAGTAAGCAGGGCGCTCGGCCAAACGAATCAGCTGGTATATGTGAGCCGAAGCGCGCCCAAGCAGGTGCCGGATGGTGCGCACTATGCTGTTGATATGGCCGATCCGACCGAACTACCGTCGATTTTCGAGAAAGAAAAACCCGATGCGGTCATCCACCTTGCGGCAATGTTGGGTGCAATCTGCGACCAAGAACCAGAACTTGCCCAAAAAGTGAACGTCGAAGCAACGCGCCTGCTGGCCGAGCTTTCAGTAAAACATGGCGTAGGGGTGTTTTTATTCCCGTCGACTGCGGCAGCATACAACCAGACCGAGCTTGCTGCTACAGATGAAGACCATAATGTTGATCCCCGTAGTATATATGGCAAGACAAAGGTAGAGGCCGAACGCGCTCTGGAAGCCCTCTCCAAGACGGGTGCAACGCGTTTTGCTGCGCTGCGTATCTTTAACGTGTATGGCCCCGAGTTTGCTGCCTCGCTGGTCTACAAGCTTGCTCATTCGTCGCCGGATGCGCCTGTAAGCCTGTTTGGAATGGACACGTTCTACCGCGATTACATTCACGTCGACGATCTGGTAAAGGTACTGGCGAACCTCCAGGCGTACAAGAACCTGCCAGTATTTAGTGTTTTTAACATCGCTGGCGGCAAAGCCACAAATAATACGGAACTTATTGCACAGCTTACCAAGCAAGGATTTGACCCACAATATGTAGTGCAAGAGGCCGCTCCAAGCTATAGTTGGGCCAATATTTCGCGGGCCAAAGAACAACTCGGATTTGACCCCGCAACCGCTATAACGCTTTAGGTTGCTGGAACTCCGCGGGACTTTTTGCTACAGTCGATACATGATAACAGTGATTATTGCTGGCGGGTCGGGTACCCGCCTTTGGCCACTCTCGACACCCAATTACCCGAAGCACCTTTTGCGCCTTACAAATAACCGTTCTTCTTTGCAGAACACATACGACCGTGCCAAGCAGATAACCGACAAGGTCTACATCATTACCGAAGCCAGCCACTCTGACCACGTGTTTGAGCAGCTGCCCGATATGACCGAACAGCGCGTTATTATCGAACCTGGCCGTCGTGGCACTGCCAGCTGTTTTATTGCGTCTATCGACCGCATATTGCAGCATGAATCGGCCGAGGAGTCGATTGTATTCATGCATGCCGATCACCACATCCGCGATGTGGCCGGGTTCGTAAACACCGTGCACTATGCCGGTAAGACTGCTGTTAAAGAGGAAAAAATTGTCCTGCTCGGCGTAGATCCCCAGTATCCGGCTACAGGATTTGGATACATCAGGAAAGACGCTCCGCTCGACCAAAATGGCGGCAGCTTTGCCTATAACGTCCATTCGTTTAAGGAAAAGCCCGACCACGATACTGCCAACCAGTATATTAAAAGTGGTGAATACCTTTGGAACATGGGCTACTTTGTAGCGCCAGCCAAGGTATTTTTGGCAAAAATGAAGAAGTACGCCCCAGATATGTTCAAGGGTTTTAACGACTTGCAAGAAGTTCAGGACGACGAAAAAGCGTACCGTAAAACGTACATGAAGTTCGAGAACATTGCCATCGATTACGCGCTTCTAGAGAAAACCCCCGACCTCCTGGTTGTGCCCGGTTCATTCGACTGGATGGACATTGGCTCGTTTGCCGACCTGCACGACGTGAGTGAGCTGGACGAGCAAAACAACCACCTGCGTGGTGAAGGCATCGAATTAAACGGCGTCGAGAATAGCTACATCCGCAATGAAGACGAAAAGCCTATTGCCGTCATTGGCCTCGATAACGTGGTGGTGGTCAATACGCCAAACGGTGTGCTGGTTGCCCGCAAGGACCTCTCGCAAAAAGTCGGCGAAATTGCTAAAAAATTACACGCAAAAAAATCATAATAACCAAAGGGTGGTCCGGTGGAACAACCGCAGCTGACGAATAAAGTCCCGCAAGAGCATGTGCACGTTACCCATGTCGGGTGGATGTACATGGCGTTGGTGTTTATTTCGTTTGCGGCGGTTGTGGGGACCGGACTCGGCGTATATTACTTGCAGCAAGGCCAGATAGACTCACTCACACAGTCATTGAGCGAAAAGCATGCCGCGGCAACAGGTAAAGTGAAGGAAGTCACGCCGACGGTCCAAGGTACAAAGTTTGACCGCAAAGCTGCTCCATTTACCTTTGAGTATCCGTCAGACTGGACTGCGGTTCTTGATAAGCCACTTCTGGAAGATAGTAAGCTCGATGGGTACAACTCGTATGGTGCGCTTTTATATGTGCCGGGAACAATCGACGAAGAGATGCCGATTGGAGGCAAGTCTGCGACCAAAGGGGCAGTGCTCGGGGTGCGGGCTACAAAGACATCCTTCAAAGTAATCGACGAAATAACGAAGCAAAAAGACTTTGCCAAGATGCACCGCGATATATCAAAAACAACCATGGCGTCGTTGCCAGGCCTGCGCTACACATGGGCCTGGGAGGGCCCGCAAGTCATGGCAACGACTGTCTTAAAAGACGGCTGGGAATATTCAGTGACGCTCTCGCAAAATAGCGAGGTTAGAAGCGGTGGATACGTTGCCGCATACGAGGCACTTGTAAAATCATTTAAATTTAAGTAGGTATTATTGGACCAGTTCGTGCAGTTGCCGAATGAAGTTCTCTTCGCTGAATGTCTCGGCGCGCGCCTGTAATACTTTTGGCGCGAACCGTGTGGCCTGTAGCTTTTTAACAGCTTTTGTTACGCTCTCGGGCGTTTGTTCGGAAAAGAACACGCCGGTCTTGCCTTCGGTTACAACATCGAGCGCGCCACCCTTGGCGTAAGCTATGACCGGGCAGCCCGCGGCCAGAGCCTCTACCTGCACAATCCCAAAATCTTCTTCTTGAGGAAAGAAGAACCCTTCAGCGCGTGCTAGTGCATTGGCGATTGTTTTGTCGGGCGCGCCAACAACAAATGTGACTGTCGGTCCAGCCATGGCTACCAGCCTGTCGTGTTCGGGGCCATTACCGTACACAGTGAGCGGTAAGCCAAGGTCGGTACACACTTTAACAGCCAAGTCGATGCGTTTGTACGGGACCTGTCGGCCAAGCGCAACGAAGCCAGAGCGCCTGCCTGTGATGGTGAGGTCACGGAAGCGTTGCATGCCCACTGGTGGGTAGATGGTGTTTGATTCGCGGCCATAGTACGTTTTGATGCGACCTGCAATGGCAGATGATATCGCAATAAAATCGG
>DATEFB010000022.1:0-42159 GCA_035280845.1 Saccharimonadales bacterium (SeqCode)
ACGGGCGGAGCACTTCGGGGACTCTTATACGGCCTTCGGCCGTTTGGTTGTTTTCCATTAGGGCTTTCAGGATGCGGCTCATGGCAAAGGCGGTGGCGTCGGCGGTGTGCACGAGGTCGGTGCGGCCATCCTGACGGCGGACGCGGATCTTAAGGTCGCGGGACTGGAAGTCGGTCATGTAGTCGGCGGTGTGGGTTTCGCGGTAGCGACCCTGGCCCGGGAACCAGGCGTTGAGGTCGACACCCGCGGCGTTAGGCTTGCCAATGTCGGCGGTACACTTTTGGACAAACTCATACGGTAGGCCGAGCTGCTGCATGAGGTATTCCTGGATGGCGACCTGCAGTTTGTGTTCGTCGAGGCCGGTTTCGGGTGTGGTAAAAGCCTCCATTTCGAGCTTGTCGAACTGGTGCAGGCGAAAAATACCTTCCATGTCTTTGCCATACGTGCCCGCCTCGCGCCGGAAGCTGGTGGCGTAGGCTACATAGCGGATTGGCAGTTCGGCTTCTGGCAGGATTTCGTTCATGTACATTGGCGCCATGCTGTGTTCGGCGCTGGCGTTCAGCCACAGGTCGTCATCGGCCAGTTTGTAGGTTTGCTCTTCAGCATTTAAGCGGCCGGTCGCTTCGTAGGCTTCGGTGCGGATGACAGCTGGCGGCAACACTGGTACGAATGGCTTGGCGCTGACCTTCAATTTGTTCTCGTCGATGATGCGCTGCAATGTTGGCGCGTCAGTCAAAACGTCGATCGCCCAGTGGACCAATGCAATTTGCAGGCGCACCAGGTTACCCTTTACGTACGCAAAGCGGGAGCCGGCAATCTTGGCGGCGCGCTCTTTGTCGATCATGCCGCGGGCTTCACCAATCTGCCAATGGTTCTTTGGCGCAAAGTCGAACTTGGTGGGCTCACCCACTGTTTTGGCGATGACGTTTTCGTCTTCAGACGCACCAACTGGCACAAAATCCAGGGGCATGTTGGGGATTTTTTTGAGGGCAGGCAAAAACTGCTCGTCGATAGTTTTTAGCTTTTCTTCCAGTGCGGCGATTTTTACTTTTACGTCGCGACCTTTTGCAAGGGCATCGTCGCTTGGCTTGCCGCCTTCTTTGCCTAGCTCGCGGGCGTGCTCTTTTTTAACCCGCTGCTGCTCTTCGAGCTCCTGAGAAACGACGCGGCGTTCATCATCTAACTTCAAAAGACTCGATACATCTACCGAATAGCCTTTTTGTTCGGACTTGGTTTGTACCTCTTTGGCGTGTTCGCGGATGTATCGTATATCTAACATGTCGCCCATTATAAGAGGTGGACGCATCCGAAGCAATGGCAGGCCTACAGGTCACGGGCTGTGCCTTCGACAGCGAGGCTGGCCATGAACATTTGTCGCCACGACGGCACATTAGGGTGGCGGCGCAAGAGTGCGCGGCGTTCGCGCTCGGTCATGCCGCCCCAAACACCGAATTCTTCGCGGTTATCGAGGGCTTCGGCAAGGCAATCGGTCTTTGCTAGGCAGCCATTGCAAAACCGCACGACTTCGTGTTGCAAGGCACCCGAAACAAACATAGCGTCAGGGTCGCCATTCGCGCACACGGCAAACCGTTGCCAACCTTCACCAATCATCTCTGGCATTACCAATACCTTGCTATAAAATCGTGCAGAAATCAAGTTCAACTATGCCTTCGGGAGCGGCGCATATGCCACGTGGCAGCCGCCAATGCCTGTTTTCTGGAAGAACTTCTGGTGGTATTCTTCGGCGTCATAAAACGGCCCAGCCTGGGTAATTTCTGTTGCGATTGGCTTGGCGAACATGTTTTGTACTTTAGCTTTCACCTCTTCGGCGACGTGGCGTTGGTCGTCGGATGTGTAGAAAATTGCCGAACGGTAGCTGTCGCCCACGTCTGGTCCCTGGCGGTTTACCTGCGTCGGATCGTGCATGCGGAAGAACTGGCGCACCAGGTCGCGGTATGTCACCTGCGCCGGGTCAAACTCTACCTTGCAGGCTTCGGCGTGGCCGGTCGTGTGTGTGCACACTTGTTCGTAGGTTGGATTCGCCAGCGTGCCACCCGTGTAGCCTACGGTGGTCGCAAGAACGCCGGGTACTTCATCGAAATATGTCTGGACTCCCCAGAAACAACCTGCAGCAAAAATTGCGGTCTGCGTCTTCATGTTCTTATACTACCGCACGCGCTGCCATAATAAGAAGCGACGCGCCGAGCGTGTTGAGCGCCAGACACAGCACAAAAATGAACACTTTCGGAAAATGCGAAATGCCAAGCAGACCAAGGCCGATTTCGTCTGGGAGTGGCGTCATGATCACAAAAGCGCCCGCCAGCAACAGTGGTGCCGACATCCGCTTGCGCTTGCCTGCCCTGCGGCTGATAAACCGTTTTAACTTGAGGCGGCGGCCAAGCGGGGCGAGCTCCTGAAAAATGCGCTCCTCGAAAAATAGCAGCAAAATCATGTCGCCAATGGCGCTGCCCAAACCAACAATCAGGGCTAATGCCAATGAATCGAGGTGCTGAGCCAGGCCAACAATCAGCACCAGCGCCGGTGCCGCCGTAATGAAGGTGGCCGAGAGTGCGCCAGCAATCAGCCCGCCAAGGTAATCAAGGCTGTTCAGGTACGAAAAAATGCTCGACATAAACGCCGTGTCAAATACCAGCACAAAAAACAGTACCGACAATACAGCCGCAGTAGTGTGCTTGTACTCATAGGCCAAAACCCTGCGGTTCAGCCTGTGCAGCCAGGTTGTTTTGCGCCCCACCCGCGCCATGCTACGGTGCCGCCGCCGTACCCACGAACCGGGTAATAATGCTGGTTAATCTGCTGAGCGCCGCAATGTCACTTACGGCCATGTCGCCATCGCCGCCTTGGGTGCCATAATCGGCAAAGCCGGAGTGGTTTAAGCCTTCGATCATCTCGTAGGTTGTAGTAGCAGGTAGGTCGGCCTTCCGTTTTGCAATGTCGTCGGGAGTGGTAATGCGGTCAGCACTGCCACCGATGCTCACCACCGGCATGCTCAGACCAGAGATGCTGCCAGCACAGTACGCGCCAAATAGCAGCAGCCCCTTGAGCTGCGCGTTGCCCGATGCGACCTGGCAGGCCTTCACGCCACCGAGTGAGTGACCGGCCACGTACCAATCCCCGACTGATTCAACCAAACCGGTGTAGTCGGCGATCGGCCGCCAGTCCAAAGGCGGTGCGTGCAGCGGTGGTTTTACAATCACCACGGCAACACCAGACTGGGCAACCAGGCTCATTTTATAAGCGTAAGCGGCTGGGTCAATCCGGGCGCCTGGGTACAACACTATACCTTTTTTGGCTTCGGCAAGCGGAGCAAGCACAACCGCGTTTGGCGTGTCGCGGTAGCGTACGGTCATCATGTTCTGGGCCATGCCCAGCTCCCTGGCCTCTGCCTTCATGGGAAGGTTGTAGTATGTTATAAACCCGACGAGCACTGCCGCCAGAAGTCCCACTCCTGCAAATACAAAAACTTTGGTCTTTTTTGTCCAGTGTAGCTTTGGCTTAGTCCACCGTTTTGCCATGATGCTCCTGTAGCAGACGCTCCAACGCAAGCTCGAAAGCCGCCTGCTTTAAACTGATGCTTTTGCTCTCGGCGTGCATGAGCATAGAATTTGTTGCTTTCATTAATATCATAGCAAGCATTTCGTTAACTTTGGGCTCATCCCAATGTTCACCTTTTAGGTTTTGCTGCCATTCTAGGCAACTCACGATCACGCCACCGGCGTTGGCAATGACGTCGGGCAGAATAGTAATGTCTTTGCCAAGCAAATATTCTTCGGCCTGTTTGCTGATTGGCCCATTGGCGAGCTCAATAATCGTGTCGGCCTTTACTTCGTGCATGTTGGTCTCGGTCACGGCGTCTTCCAGCGCAGCCAGCACCAGAATGTCGGCCTTAACGCCAATGATACTGGCGGCAGGCAATGTGCTGACGCCCTGCAGGTCGCTTAGGTGCTCGGGACGCGGCGTGTCGTCGTTCTTCATTTCGACCTGGCTGACGGTAATGCCGTCAGCTTTCACCCATGTATTTTTACTGTTAGAGACAGCAATTAGCCGGGTTTTGGGAAGCTCCTTCTGAAGCACCTCGGCAAAAAAGTAACCGACGTTTCCAAAGCCTTGCAGGGCAATAGTAAGCGGCCTGTCAAGCAACCCCCGATGTTTCAAAAATTCGCGCAGGGCGATCACCCCGCCGCGGCCGGTCGCAGCCTCGCGGCCTTCGGACCCGCCGCCCTTCATGGTTTTACCGGTAAACGCGCCTGGGTCGCGCTCGCCTTTTACTTTTTCGAGCTCATCTACCATCCAGTCCATAATTTCGGCGTTGGTGTTTACGTCGGGCGCAGGGATATCTTTGTCTGAGCCAATGTGCGGCGCCAGCTGGCGGGCGTAATCGCGGCTGATTTCTTCCAGCTCCTCGCGGGAGAGCCCGCGCGGGTCAACCATAATGCCGCCCTTGCCACCGCCAAGTGGCAGCCCCACGGCTGCTGTTTTGAGCGTCATGAGTGTAGCGAGCGCCCGCACTTCATCGAGTGACACGTTTGGATGGTACCGAATCCCACCCTTGTGTGGCCCCAACTTACTGCTGTGTTGCACGCGGTAGGCCGGAAACGTTTTATCGCCTGTTTTTACTTCAAAGATATGTTCGCGTTCAGGTGCGATGAGCGCCTCTACCGTTGCTTCGTCGTACCCCAAGTCCTTTGCTGCTTCACGGATTGTCGCCTGGGCAGTCGCTAACATGCTATTCATTCTGTAAACCCCCGATTTGTATGGGACTATTATACTCTACTTGTCCGCCGTGCTATACTGGCGGCGGCAGGTTTCGACCAGTACATTTACGTCTTTAGTCTCAGATTTCACCGGAGGTGAAGAGAATGTTCCGCACGCGCTCCCTCGCGCTGCTGGCGGCGATGCTGATGGCCCTCGGGGTCATCGGTGTGGCGGCCAGCCCGGCACAGGCCGGTACCGGCCTGTTCTACACCGTCGTCGACGCCGACCGTGACCCCTACAACGGTATCTACCTGCGCAACAGCACCGGCAACTTCGCCGATGCCACGCGCACCTCGGCGCGCTACATCCCCTACGGCACCCGGATCGAGCTGATCTGCGGTACCTGGGGCGTCAGCGTGGGCCAGGACGGCGACCCCAACCGGCCGAACTACAACCGGCGCTGGCACCAGATCACCATCCCCAACGGGCAGGTGGGCTGGATGCCGGACCGCTACCTCAACACCCCGAACGTCGCCAACCAGCTCACCCCCAACGAGCCGGAGTGTGGCCAGAGCGGCGGCGGCAACCCCGCCCCGCAGCAGCCGCAGCCCCTGCCCGGTGGTGGCGGCGCCTACTACCAGCCCCGCTGGAGCAGTGGCGACCCCTACCCGCCGGACAGCGTGCTGACGATCAGCCGCGACAAGTGGTCCTACGACCGCACCGGCGCGCCCAGGAGCAAGGCCGACTGCAAGACCGACAAGGTGGACGACCACCTGCCGGCCGACCGGAACGGCAAGCGTGTCACGACCATCGGTACGTGGAGCGTCGCCCGCCTGGCGCCGGTCTACCTGATCGAGCACAACTTCGAGCGGGCCAAGCAGCTCGATTTCATCATCCTGTACGACCCGGGCTCGTACGCCAACTTCACTGACCCGTCGAGCTGCGACCAGTTCTTCGACCAGTCGGCGGCGTACAAGAAGTGGCTCGACGCCAACCCGAACGCCGTCCTGATGGTGCTGGCCGGCCGCGACACGCGCGACCCGAACTGGGCGGGCGTGGGCCGGCACAAGGGCCTCCAGGACAAGGTGCTCAGCAAGCTGCGCGGCTATGGCTACAACCGCGTGGTGGTGTGCGACTACCGGGCAATGTCCCACCCCGACGTGCTGCGCAACTTCAGCGGCATGATGGCCGGCGGCAAGACCACCGCCTGCCCGGGGCAGTACAGCGCCCGCTGGACCCCGTGACAACGTACTGAGTCCAAGACCTGCCACAGCGGCGCCGCGGCCCGGGATACTTCCCTGGCCGCGGCGCCCGCGCCCCTCACACTTTTGCAATTATTCCAAAATGAACAGCGCTGCATCATGCCAACAGGCTCCATGCAGCGCTTTTGCTCACAACCGTTCGTCGAGTGGGATGTCGTACAGCCAATGCACTTCCGAGACACGGAAGTCCATGGCGCCCAGGCCGATGGCCAACTCCCTCAGCTCGGGATGCGTATCGGTTTGCACCACGCCGCACCGGACGCACAGGGGCCTGCCACCAACCCGCACCAGCATGGCAGCAACACCGAATTCAGTATCTGTTTCGGTGTACTCGCGACCACTGTTGGCCGCCCGTACCGCACCAGCAATCAACTGTCGCATCGCCACCACCCGGGGCGGCGTGTCGTCATCTATGCCGGTGTCGACGGCCTTCAAACCCCACACCATATGGCCTCACCTTCGTTGGTCGGAACGCAAGTAATTGTAGCGCACGTCGCTGGCGCTGCAAACTGCTACACCCGGCCGCGGTCCTCCAAATAATGGATGCGGTCGTGATCAAGCCCAAAATGGTGCGCGATTTCATGCCACAGCGTATGCTTAATCTGCTTTTTTAGAGCCGCCATGTCGGGGCTTACACTTAAAATGGGGTTCTTAAAAATAGTAATTTTATCGGGCAAGGCCAGGTTATAGCCAGCTCCGCGCTGTGTCAGCGGGATGCCTTGGTACAGCCCGAACAGCGAATCGTCACAGTGCAGCTTTAATTCTTCGCGCTGGATTGGCGTGGGATCGTCTTCGTACACAATCGCCACGTTGTCCATGTTATCGGTATATTTTGCCGGGAGCTCGTCGAGCGCCTCCCCTATCAGTTTCGAGAATTCGTCGTCAGAAATTTCCATTGCCCATTTAGAGTACCATACTGTCTTTGCAAGAGGATCGGTATATACTATTTGTGCGCTCCCGCCCGGGAGCCGCAGCACCTGCCCACAACGAGAGGCAACCATGGACGACGGTAAAACGCCGCAGGAACACGTCTCGGCGATGATCGATGACAGCCACCGGCTGTTCATGCGCAACCTCATTCTGCTGCTCTGCAGCAAGAGTCTGGCCAGCGCACTGTTCATCCTACTGTTGCTGCCCGGCGTGTTGAGCATGCATGCCCTCGCCTGGGTCATCCTCGTGGCGAGCGCGGCCGACGTCGCGGCATGTGTCCGCATGCTGCGCTGGCGCAAAGCGTATCGGCTGCTGTCCTTCAAGCACTACTCCACCGAGCTGGCCCGCGGCCGGCTCCATCGTGGTTCGCTGTGGGTGCAGTTGGCAGCCATGGCAACTATCGCGCTCACCGCCATCGCGGCCTAACTCGGGTGGCAGCATGCAAAAAAGACGCCCGCGGCCGGCCATCCAGGTCGCGGGCGCCGCACTCTACCCTGCCCGATTAATCCTGTTTTTTACCTGGCTTAAAGCGGGCTTTTATTTTGTCGAAGGCTGTTTCGTCGTGCTTGAGCGCATGCTTCGAAATAAGCTGGATTGTCGCCAAAACCGCTCCAACACCCATAAACAAATAAATAATGGTGAAGATCTTGCCCACATCGGTGTGTGGCCGCAGCTCACCAGAACCAACAGTTGTCAGCGTCGTCACACAGTAATACAGGGCATCCAGGATGCTCCAGTGTTCAACCTCTACAAAGAAGATTGTGCCGCTTATGAGCAGCAAAACAACGAAGGTCAGAAGCGCCCGCGCCGACGGTTCGTGCTTTAAGCTTTGGCCAATAGCCACAAAAAACCGCGCGATCATAACAAAAAAGTCTATCATGCGCTTAGTATACGCGTTTGGGCGCCACATTGGCGAGCAAACGTATGCACTAACAGGGTCGTTCATCGCGCCGGTGAGCACAGGGGTGCACAACCGGCGCGACGTCGACAGCAGATCAGAGAATGAACTGTCCCGCGGTAACCCACCAGATCAGGGCGTGGAAGCCCATGGTGAGCAGCGTGAAGACCGTCCCGGTGGCAGCGAAGTAGATCGCCAGGCGGCGGTTGTAGCGGGCGCGCTTGACGGACGTCTCACGCCCGAAGAAGCTCACCCACACACCGAGTCCCAGCAGGGTTGCCGAGATCGCGGTGATGAACCACTCCGACCCGTGGAGCTTGAACGACATCCCGATGACGAAGAACGTCAGGACGCCGAGCATCACACTGGACAGGAAGCGGGCGCCCTTGATGCCCTGGTAGATCCGGTCGAGCGGAGACCGCTCGGTGGTGTCGTAGGCGCGGACAGCCTCGATCACGGTGGTCGTGGTCAGGTTGTCGGGCGCGGGCATATCGGGAACCCGGCTGAGGGTCGCCGTCACCGCCGCCAAGTTGGCAGTGGTGTCGAGCGACGAAAGGCCGGTGTGGGCAATAAGCGTCATCTGGGATGTGCCTTCCAGTTCGTTGTTGTGCTGTCGAGTTACGCCCCGGCAGCAGAATGTGTGCCGAAGCATAAATATAATATCATAAAACGCTTATATTTGCAATAGCGCTTATCCTTTGACGCGGATGTGCTTCGTAATCATGCCATCGAGCAACAAGTGGCTAAAGTACCCAATGACCGCCGCACCGTAATACACCATGCTCACCGGTAACATGGCCGGATTATACAAATACGGCACCAGCAGGATCGGCAGCGGCACCACAAACATTGCCCATTTGGTATGGGTCCAGCCGCGGTGGTGCGCGACAATCGGCAGCATGGCGATCAACCCAAGGTATGCCGCAGCCTGGATGTGCCCCGTTGCGACCAAAATAACATCAACAATAAACGCCGTTCCTAAAAAGATATCTTGTGCCTTGCTGTTGGTATCCACATCTGGAAACAGGCCAAAAAGCATGCTCAGCACAAATACGGCCGCCAAAGCCTCCCAGCCCTGCAGTACACCGGCCGCCTCTGCAAAATAAGCGATTGGGGCAAACATAATAACAGCAGCATAGGCTGCTCCCGCCCCTAAACCTCCAGCAATATGACCCTTGTAATTTGCCACTAGCACTATGGTACTGCGGGTTGCGCCAAAATGAAATGCCGCCGCCCCAGGAATCTGGGAACGGCGGCACTCCGACGAAAGTTGGGATGGTGACCTCAGGCCGGGGTCAGCAGCAGCACAGGGGCCACGGTGATGATCATGAAGATCCCACACAGCATCCGCTGCGGCATGAGGTCGGCCAGGCTGGCGGTAGCGCGCTTGCGCTCGCTCTGCGCCCAGGCGCCGACGGTCATGAACAGCATGAACATGGCGACCCACATGATGCCGGTGGCCATGGCCCAGCCGTTGGTATCGATGGGCATGTGCGGCAGGGCGATGGTCATCAGCACGAACACCGCGACGGCCGAGCTGTAGCACACGACGTGCACGTTGGACTCGGTAGCCGAGCCCGGACGCTCGCGGTTCTCCCGCTCGGCACGCACGTCGATGTCGTCGTAGTCGTAGTAGTCGTAGTCGGACACGGGTTGCTCCCAATGATGTCGAAGGTCGTCTGCGTAAAGCAGATTATGACTGAAAACAGTATAGCAGATTGTTTGACAGAAGTAAATTTACATTGTACTATTTATTTAGTTCCCGACCCCAGAGGAGTAGAGACATGCTGGCTTGTCCGCAGTGCTCAACCGAGGCCAAAGAGTCCGACGCGCGCTTCTGCTACAGGTGCGGTACACCGCTGCCGACACCCAAGCAGGAATCGCCCGACGGCACGTACTGGATCGTCTTCACCTACTTCAACCAGAGCTGGTACAACCCCTTCGGCGGTGGCAACCACACCCCCGATGAGGCGCTGGCTCAGCTCAACCAGGGCAACATCTACCGCGGCGACGAGCCGACCTACCCCAACATGCCGGAACGCCGGCTGCGGCTCGGCAGCGTTCACCAGCCGGACGGCACTCCCGCCAACGTCCTCATCGTGCTGGAGTGGTACGAGCTGACGCGGCGGGACGCCGACGGTGGGTACTGGGCCCAGGGGGCCGAGGCGGCGGACCGCCCCGAGGGCAACCGCATCGAGATCAGCTCGCTCGAACGGGCCTGACCGGTACGGTTCCCCCTCACGCTCTGCGGCCGGACAGTTCTACGCTGTCCGGCCGCGGGGCTGCTTTTCTTTTTGGGCCTCCAGCAATTGCGCCAGATATTTTACCGGGATCAACGACACGCCGTGCGTTCCTGTAATCGTGTGCATCTGTATATTCGGATTTGCCCGCAGCATTTTATCTACCTCTGTTTTTATAACCACAAAGTCAAGCCGGCCATGTACAACGTCGGTCGGCACGCGCAGACGCACCATCTCTTGGTAGGCGCGTTGCTCCATAATAGTGTTGCGAAGGCTGCGCTCGAACGGCAGCCATTTTTCTTCGTTCAGATCCAGGCCAGCCATGCGTTTTGCCATCTTCCAGATCCAGCGGTGCTGCAAAAACGCCACTTCGGGATGCGCCGCAATGTATTCGAAGAACGCAAAATAGCGCTCGCGTTTGCGGGCATGTTTGCGGAACACCGGCTCGTCGGCAAACAGCGGCGGCGCGTAGAGCACCATGCGCTTAACGCGCCCCGGATACCGTGTTGCCACATGCGCCGCGACCAGGCATCCCATTGAATGGCCCACAATAACGGCGGGCTTTTTTACGCCCATCTTATTGAGCGTGGCAATGACCGACCGGGCGTGGTCATCGACAGAATAGTTACTCCATTCCGGACGGGGCGAATCGCCGAATCCAAGCAAGTCAGGAATAACAGCATGCCAGTCGCTGGCATCGAGCCGCTTCAGCAGCGGGTCCCAAATCTCGCCAGATGCGCCAAGGCCGTGCAAGAGCACCAACGGCTCGCCATCGCCCGCCTCGCTGGCAGCCAGCTGGTACGGACGACGCAGCAACCGATGCCAAACAAAATCGCGGACGTTCATGGCCTTAGTTTACAGCAAAACCTCTTTAGCAGCTGGGAAGGCATTGTAGCCTTTGGCCGAGAGCGCTGCGCAGTACGCGCCAACATCGGCAATCATAACAATGTCACCGATATTCGCTTTGTTCATGAGCCGTGGCAAAATTTCCTCGGGGTTGTACGGGGCTGGCGTCAACAAATCGCTGGTTTCGCAGCAGTGGCCAGCCACTAGCGTCTCAATCTGTTCGGTTGCGTCATTCAGCACGGTTATCTGGTGCTGTGCGCCGTACAGGGCGGGGCGCAGAATGTCATTCATGCCAGTGTTAATGCGTAAAAACGTATAGCCGTCGGCGCCGGTATCAACAATATCGGTCACTTCGCTCAGCAGTACACCCGCGTGGGCAACCAGCCAGGTGCCGGGCTCTATTTCCAGGTGGAGTTTGCGGCCGGTTTCTGTAGCAAAGGCCTGTAGGCGCTCGGCAAAAACGCTGGCGACCATGGTCATGTCGGTTTCGTGCTCGGTGTCAGTGCGCGACACCTTGTAACCGCCGCCAATATCGAGCGTCGTCACATCGGGCATGCGCTCCACCAACTTCAGCGCTACGTCCATAACGTTCGCCCACACCGATTTGTCGGCGCCCGAGCCAATGTGCACATGCAGCCGGGTAATACGGATTTTTTTAGTGGCTGCAAATGCCAGCGCGTCCTCGAGGTATTCGTGCCAGAGCCCGAAGCTCGAATTGACACCGCCGGTATTCGTGCGGTTACTGTGCCCATCGCCTACTCCGGGGTTCACCCGAAGCGCAACCGCGCTCCCCTCGCCCGCTGCGTCTGCAAGCAGAGCAAGCTGGTGGCGCGATGTGGCGACAATCTTCACCCCTGCAGCCAGTAAATCTTTCAGGTTGTGTGCAGGCTGCTGACTGGAAAGGCTAATCTGGTCGCCAGAAATTCCCAAGTCAATCAGTCCGGCAGCTTCGTAGCTGCTGCTGGCGTCAAATTGTACGCCCCGCGCCGCAAATAGTTTGATGATTTCAGGGTGCGGATTCGCCTTAATTGCGTACCGCACCGTGTGACCAAAGGGCAGCTTTAAGCCAAGCAATTCATCTGCGCGCTTTGAGAGTGCCTCGCGCGAATAGATATACGTCGGCGTCCCGTGTTCGGCCGCTAATTGTTGGGCTTGGTTGGCAGAAAGCCACATAGGCGTGTCCCTTTGGTTAGTTGCACGCACTACTGTAGCAGGCTTTCGGGCGGTGGCCAACTAGCGGTTCAGGATGCTCACGCCGGTAGCAGTAAACGTGTCGCCGCTCTTTGAACCTTTTACAATCACGCTGTCGTTCACCTTCACCTTGTTCGTGGTGACGTTGTAGGTTGTGCTGCCGTTGGTCTTAATGGTCTTGGTGGTGCCATTGCCGGCTATCGTAAAGGTGTCGCCGTTCACTTGGGTGACTACGCCGCTCAAGTGCGAATATTCGGTGCCGTCGGTTGGATTGACGTCTTCGCCACCAAGATGTTGCTTCATCATTGGACGACTACCTTCAAAAACATCGGCTTTGTGCGCAAAACCGGGGCCAATCAGACGGTCGTTTGTCTCGTTGCGGCTCAACCAGCCAGCGCCAAAACCGAGTGCCAAAATAACTAGCCCGCCTGCAACCAGCACAAGTGTGCCAGCGCGGCGCTTCTGGGCGTCGGCGTTCTTTACTTCTTGTTTCTGAGGTTCGCCAGCAGTTGGGCTGGCTGTTTTCTTCTCTGGGGTATCCATGGGGTATCTCCTTTTATGCGTGCAGTGTACCTCGCGCAGCTTAAGGAAGGCTGAGGAGTTACGCATGCTACCACATCTGATCTTGTAATTTACATTTTTATAAATTTGTTATATAATATTGTCCACGGTATCACCCCGTCAATGAGAGGAAATCTCATGCACGTTCTCACCGCCATCGGCAACGCAGTCAAGTCACTGCTGCCGCTGATGCCACAGGGAACGATCATCGAACCCGCGAGCAATCTCCGGCTGGTCGTCGGCCCTGACACCAAGGTCGTGTTGCACACGCCGTTCTCGGCGACCGAACTGGTCGTGGTCAAGATGTGGGGCAAGTTCGGCCAGTCCCACACCAGGCTCAGCTACTTCAACAGCAGGACGGCCGATCTGGTGGTCGGGTTCGGCGGTCATTCCGCCATCGCCACCGCGCTGAGCACCACCGACTCACCCCTGCGCATCCGCCTGTCGGACGAGGCGCCCAGCCTCACCCGCGTGGTCCTGGACCAGGAACTCATCGAGCCCGGACGGCTGGTCGTGATCGACCACGCCGACCCGCTCTACCTGGTCGAGGTGCACGTCCGCCCGGGCTTGCGCGTGGTCGTCGAGGTCATCGAGCCCACTGGCGGCAAGAAGTGACACCCGCACCAGGGAGCGGGATTGGCCCAGCGCCAGTCCCGCTCCCGCACCCCCAGCCAAGCGGCTGGTTTTTATTCCGTGTATAATAGGCGTATGAGTGAACGCAAAGAAGAATTCAAGGTCAACGGCCAGGAACTGGTCAACAAAGTCAAAGAACTTATCGCCGAAGGCAACGTCCGTCGGATCATCATCAACGACAAAGAGGGCAAAACACTGGTTGAACTGCCACTGACAATTGGTGTCGTGGGCGCTGTATTCGCACCTATTCTGGCTGCCGTTGGTGCAATGGCAGCACTAATAACAGAGTGCTCTATTGTTGTTGTCCGCAACGACGACAAAAAAGCCTAAATTTCAATAATCTTATTAGGAGATATAGCTATGCAATGCCCAAATGACAACACAACCCTGCAAATGACAACCCGCGAAGGGATCGAGATCGATTATTGCCCACAATGCCGTGGCGTTTGGCTCGACCGTGGCGAGCTAGATAAAATTATTGATCGCTCTGTCGTGCCGGCGCAGCAGGACCACAGCCAGCAGCCTCGGCAGCACGACCAGCCTCGTGAAGGATACCGTGAAGAGCGTCGCGATGACGACGACTACCGCGGCGACCACAACAACCACCAGAAACACCACAAAAAAGAAGGCTTCCTGGGCGACTTGTTCGACTTTTAGGCTTTGAGCCGGGTAAATAAGCCCGGATACTCAACCACTAACCCAGCGCGGTCCACAGTGATCTCGGCTATAAAATCCGGCGACTCGACATCTTCATACAAAAAGGTGCTGTCGCCGGTTTTTGTATAGTATTGCTGCACGCGGTGCGCTTCGAGCGTAAAGCCGTTTATATACGCCACATCTATAACCTGGCGGTCGTCCTTTTTGAACGGCAGGGCGTTTATTGGCATCGAATTAGTGATTGGCGAAAGGCTTAAGTCCACAAAGCGGCACCCATTAAAACCGGGGCGTGGGCCGTTATCGTCTTTCCAGTGGTAGAACTCGTCGCGCCGCAGGTGCAGGCTGGGGCCATCTTGTATATGCAGGGCAATGCTTTTGGCGGTCCAGTCGTCGGCGATCTCGAGCCTGTAGGTGACGTGGATCGGCGTGCCCAGCTCGTATTCGGCGTGGATGTCGCCTTTGGCAGTCCAGGTTTTGCCATCGTGGCTGAGCTCGCAATCCTCCAGACCGGGCCAGTCGAGCGCCTTCCACTGGATCTTGGTCATGGCTGCTGGCCCTTTACGTACAACCGGCCATCGGGCGTGCGGCATTGTTCGGGGAACGAATCCATCACCGGGTATTTTTGGGCGCATTCTTCGAAGGTGTCAATTGCAGCGATCTGCGTGACGTTCCACCAAACAGTGCCCACAATCAGCAGCACGACAGCAATAACAATACCAATGACAAGTTTAAAGCTAAGCTTGCTAGCAGATTGGCCTAAGCCGGAAAATTCAGCCATGTAACTCCTGGTGCGAGGCGGCCAGCCGCGACGGTGCCCGGAACGTCCAGGCCATGCGCAGCAGCTCTTCGAGCTCGCTTGGTTTTATGTGGTTCATTGCAATTGCCATATAATCATAATTCTTAAAATGCTCTAAATCGGGGAAGGTTTTAGGGTCGGTCACGACGTAAATCGCCCGCTCTTCACGCGGGAACGAAATTGCAAGCGTCTTGCCGTCCTGCCGGACCGCAGCGAACATTTTGTCTTTCACGTAAAAGGCCGGACTTCCCCAAGCAAGCTTTTCGGTGGTCTCGGGCAGGCTCAGCGCCAGCTTCTGAATATCTTTGTACGTCACCATGTACGCTTATTATACCGTAAGCGTTTCATCGTTCAGAGTGATTTTTTGCCAATCTTTACCGCCCGGAATC
The DNA here is from genome assembly GCA_035280845.1 of Saccharimonadales bacterium (SeqCode). Classification (GTDB taxonomy): domain Bacteria; phylum Patescibacteriota; class Saccharimonadia; order Saccharimonadales; family EFPC-124; genus DASTDY01. The sequence goes on from DATEFB010000022.1 coordinate 15,120, forward strand.
GCGCTGCTTGCCGTCTTTTGCAAGGAGGCTGGCGACATTCGAAATAATAGCAGCGACCGCCAGTTTCTTAAGCCACGGCGGCGCAACAAAAAGCGCGATTCCCGATACAATAAGCCTGCGTGCCGGTTTAGACATTCTCATGCACTCAGTTAAGCGCATGTATCCGCTGCCGTCAGCATGATTTTTTACATACTTACTCGAGCGGCGCTTTGGCAGATTGCCCGGCCAGGTGTTGTTCGCGGGCTTTGTTGGCCCATTCGTCGGCCATTTCGTTGCCGGGATCGTTGTTGTGGCCACGCACCCAGATGAGTTTTGCTTGGCCGGCGCGGTATAGCGGACAGACTTCTTTTACCAGGTCCAGGTTTTTAATCTCGCCGCCACTTTTCTTCCAGCCTTTGGCCTCCCAACCGATTGACCATTTGGTGATGACATTAATCCAAAATTCGCTGTCGGTGTAAATGTCGGCGGGTTCGCCCGCAGCGTCTTTTAAGGCTTCAATAAGGGCACGGCCTTCCATGCGGATGTTTGTACTGTTTGTTTCGCCGCCCAAATGCGCAACCTGCATGTTTTTAATGACAGCAAAGCCGCCGGGGCCAGGGTTGGGGCTGCAGGAGCCATCGGTGTAATAGGTGTTTGTCATTTCCCTATTCTACCAGCTGCGGTTCGCGCCAGGCGCCAAACCCGTTGTGGTTTCGGGCAATAACCAACTGGTCCGGGCCAGCCTGGATGTTAGTGATCCCCTGCCCCAACCGCGTACTGGGAATCCCAAACCGCGCAAGCTCTGGCACAGGATACCGCAGCGTCGGCTTAGGGAACCCGTTAAAGCTAGAGGCGTAACTGGTGGTGTAGGCGCCTGCGGCGTAAATAAATACTCTGTCACCCACCTTCAGGTCCGCCGATAGGCCACGGTTGCCATATAATACGGTATCCATGCTGTCGCAGGTGGCGGCCGCAATGTTAGCCTTCATGCGCTGGGCCGAGAGGCGTGAATCGGCCACAGGGTAATCCAATTCGTTGCTGGTTTCGAGCGCCTCGAACATGGTAAATCCCCCAAGGTCCAGGTGCACCCAGTGCTTGCCGCCGCGCTCTACCACGCCAATGACGCTGGCGACCATCACGCCCGCGTCGCTCACTAAGCCACGGCCGGGTTCAATTGCCAGTTTGCGTGGCAGATACGGCAATTCTGCTTCGAGCGACTCATTTATAACGGCGGCGATTTCGGCAACGCTCGGCATGCGCTTTTTGTGGTGAGCCGGGAACCCGCCGCCCATATCGAGCATCTGCATACTCAGCCCGCCAAGGTCGCGCATAAGCTGGCCGCTGGTGCGGATGGCGTGGCGCCACAACTCGGGGTCCTCTACCTGCGAACCAACATGGAAGGCAATGCCGTAGGCACGCAGGCCAAGCTTGCCCGCCTCTTGCAACAGCCGCCGGGCGGTTTCGGTGTCGGTGCCAAATTTGCCTTCGCTGTGCACCACACTGTTTATGGCCGAGGTCGCCAGCCGCACGTACACACTGGCACCGGGGGCGTGGGCGGCGATCTTCTCGAGCTCCTGGTAACTATCGAAGGCAAACCGGTACAAGCCTGCGTCTGCCGCCTGCTTAATGTGGCTGGGCACTTTGACCGGATTGCTAAATAGCACATCGCGGGGGTCGGCGCCAAGGGCTTGGAGTGTGCGCAGCTCGGCGATCGACGCCACCTCGAACCCGCTCCCCAGCCTGTGCAAATAACGCAGCAGCGTGCGGTCGGGGTTGCATTTCATGGCGTAATGCACGTCAACGCCGGGCAGTTCTTCTTCGAATTCTTCCAGCCGACGGCCGACGGCCTCGAGGTCTAAAAACAAAAACGGCGTGCCATGCGGCAGGTCGCGCAGGCGTTCGGGGCGCAGCACATCAGGCATGGCCATGCTGTTTAGCAGCGGCTCGGCGTCCTCGATGCCGGTAAACGCCACGCCGCGTTTCTGAAGCGTATCACCCCACAGCAGGTCGTATAAAAAGCGGCGGTTCTGCGCGGTGTCGGCCTCCCACTTTTGAATGTCGCCGATCGCAGCCGTGCTTAAGTTAGAGTTTGGCACGCGGCTCATCACCGTTTTGCGCTCGATGCCCGCAAATTCGCCCCAGTATTTTGGCCCGCGGCGGCGGAGCTGGTCGAACACGCCCGCCACGTCCATTGCGCCGACCATGTGCGTGCCGCCACGCGCTTTTGCCACCTTAAGCGCGGCGCTGTAGAGCGCCATAAGCACGCGGTCGTCGGGCGTCTCGCCGCCTTTGCGGAACGCTTCGGAGACACTGGCCAGGGCAATGTCGTACACTGTGTCGCTCTGCAGCAGGCCAGGCGGTACGGGCGAGCCGTCTGGCATGGTGGTTTGCTCGATGGTCTGCTGTACGTTGCGACCCCATTCAGTTTCAATAGCGGTGAGGCTGTGCGCAGGCAAACCAGGCACCGGCCCCACCAACCGCATAGCAGCAACGGGCTGCGACCCGCGGTCGTCATTCCAGTGGCGGACAATTAAAATCCGAATGTCACCCTCGCGGTACGGCACAAATTCCTGCCTGGTTTCGCGCGGCTCGTCGGCGTCTTTTATGGCAAACTCGTGCTCGTTAAAACGGTCGGCGCCCGCGCGGCGTAGCTGGCTCACAATATCGTTCTGGTGCGGATACACCACAAACACTTCGACTTCGGTCGATGCATCTTTTGGCGCGACTGCCGCCTGAAAAGCCTCCAGCCCCACCAGTTCTTCCAAAACAAGCGAGGTCTTTTCGACCAGCCGGTCGTGTTCGCCGGCGCTTATAAATTCACTGTTGGTAAATGGGCCCCCACCGTGCTCTGGTGAGTGGGTCATGCGCTAGTCGCCGCCGCCTCCACCACCACCGCCTCCGTCGCTGCCTCCGCCAGAGTCGCCCGAGCTGCCTGTGTCGTTGTCGCTACTCGATGAATCATTGGTGCTGGAGCTGCTGGTTGTTGCCGCGCCAGAATCGTTGTTCGCGCTCTTTTTTGCGCCACCAGACGATTTGCGTGCCAGCACAATACCCGCCGCAATGAACGCCCCCGACATTACGAACAGTCCAATAAGGAGTAGCCAAGATGTTGTGTCCATATCTTTATAATACCAGTCGCAGCCAGATAGCAAATATTGCAATTTTTACAATTTTCTGTTTTGATATAGCAAGTCCGTTCTATCCCCCTCATCTGTAAGTAGGTGACGTTTTGAACCGGAAGCACACACGTCTTGCAGCGCTGGCTGTGGTCGCCGTACTGGCGGTCGCGAACAGTGCCTGCACCGGCGACGAGCCCGACCCGATCGACGCCAAAGTCGGTCCGGCAGGCGCAACGGTCAACCTGAGCGGCATGTCCGTGACGGTACCGCCCGGCGCCCTGAAGTCCGAGACCGAACTGGTCGTCACCAGCCCCGTGCGGGCAGACGCCGACGAGGCGCCGTTCGGCCTGAACACCGGCACCAGCGTGCACATCACGTTCCGCAACGGTGCGCAGCCCGCCGACGGCAAGCCGCTCGACGTGGCGATCCCCCTCACCGGGAAGTTCCGGCCCGAGGGCACCACCCCCGACACGGCGCTGCTGTACCACGTGCGGCCCGACGGCACCTTCCGCCTGATGCCCGCCACCGTCAAGGACGAGACGCTGCACGCGCAGCTCCCGCACTTGTCGGAGTGGAACATCCTGTACGTCAACAACGACGCACTGACCCGCGGATTCCCCCTGCCGTCGGCGGCACGCCCGGTATCGCCCGACTCCTGCCCCGTGCAGGTCACGACCACCTCATACGGCAAGGTCGTGATCGGCGGTGGCAGCAAGGGCTGGACCAAGGATGGGCCGGTCAAACCGTGCCTGTCGGCAAACGGCGACGAGATCACCCTGAGCATCAAGAACAAGATCAACTACCTCCTGCCCGTGGCGGCGACCAGCGGATTCACGCTGACCTCGCCCGCCAAGGACACCGAGGAAGAGATGGTCCGCATGCTCGCGGGCAAGATCTTCCCAGATTCGCGGGTCAAGACCCACCTGGGACGCGACGGCGAGCTGAAGGCCACCGCGCCTGCAAGCAAGCTGCCCGCCACGGTGGAACTGATCGGCGACCCGAGCACGTTCCTGGCGGAATCCACCTGGTTCGCGCTGAAGTTCATGGTGGGCATGATCGAGGGCAAAACCGGCAGCGAGGTCGTGAACAGCATCAAGCTGATCGTCGACACCGCCGACGTGCTGACCTGCCTGCAGAACACGCTCAAGATCAGCGGCGGCAACGTCCCCAGCATGGGCGACGTGGCCGAGCTGCTGACCAGCAAGTGCACCGAACCGATCACCAAGGCGCTCGAAGCGCTGGCCCCCACCGACTGGTGGAGCCAATTCTGGAAGCGCATCGGCGTGATCGCCGACGGCGTGGTGGGCGGCTGGAACAACTTCTGGACCGCGGTGGATGGCATCCGGATGCAGTTCAACGGCACGGTGCACATCGAGGTCGTGCGGGTGGCAATCTGCCCGACGGCCACCGAGTTCCAGGACGCCGCGGCAGCCGCGAACAAGCGCCTGCACGGTGCGGCCAAGTCCAAGGCCGCCATGGCCGACTGCGCCGACGGATGGGCCTACGGGCGCACCCAAACCTGGCTGGACTACGGCGGCGGCATGTGGAGTGACGGCATGCAAACCGTCATGCACTACAGCAACGGCACCTGGGTCGTCGACCACCTGGCCGGCAGCGACGGGCTGATCCTCGGCGAGGACGCCGTGTGCGGCAAGATGCCGGCCGCGCTGCGCAACAAGCACTGCCGCGTCGGCTGACGCACAACAACAAGGGATAACCGGATTCGGGGCATGTGGCGTTCGCGCCACCTCTGCCCCGTTTTCATTTGGCGCGTTGTTTTATAATAGATACATGGCACAAGACCTTACAAAACTTATCACACCAGACGCACTGGAACAGCTGGCTAAACCAGCGGTGTACAAATATGGCACAGCTATTTACAAGCGGGGCGGCACACAGGTTGAATCGTCAGACGCAGGCCAGACCCACGGCTGGGCGGGCGGGCTAGATGGCGGCGTGACCGAAGGCGGCAGCGCCCGCAGACGCGTCAGCCTCACCGCCACAGGCAAAGGGTTGCAATGGACGTGCACCTGCCACCCCAAAGGGCGCGAACACATCTTTTGCAAACACTGCGTGGCGCTTGCCTTGGCGGTCGCTAAAAAGTAGCCGGCTAGCGCTTTGGTTTTTCGCGCGCTTCTTTTTGCATGGCCATTGCCTCTTGCACGAAGAACGATCCAAGCAAAATGGTCGTCATTAAGCTTGCAGCAGCCAGCGCTTCTTTGTCTTCAAGCATCAGGTTAATGGTAAGGCGGGCGCCTGCGATAGCCAAAACGAGGACGAGGGTGAGGAAGATGAGTTTTTTCATGCTTTTAGGATATCATCGAACGCTATCGCTTGACGTTAGGCAACCGCACCTCAATACCAATAGCGCTATGTCCGGAGTCGATTACTATACCCGTACTACAGGCGCTCGCCAAGCCATCCGCGTTAACGGCAACGGAGAGATCGATTTTACCCTCCTGCAAGTCACCATATAAGCTAGCCTTACTCGTGTTATCGAAATACCATTTATCAATGAACTTGTCTGCTACGCCCAGCGGTCCGCGGTTTGCAGGACTGGCATGGATTAGGCTGTGGCCATTTTCCTTGGCGATGTTATTCACCAGCGCTATGGCCTGGTCTTCTGATTTCGGAAATCCGAAGTAGGCTTGGTACCAAGGTTGTACGTTATCTGACCCCAACCCGGCGTCACCGCGACTACACTGTTTTGTAGCTCCTCTTGATATAAGAGCCTGCTCAAGCGGCCTCGCCACCTCTTCAGCGTAATTACTCGTTTTCTTATTCAGAAATAGGATGCCCGCAATAGCCACCCCCACAACTACAACCGCCGCCACAATAAGTATTAATGGGGTTCGGCTTGCTGCCTTCTTTGATTTATTAGAGGTGTTCATCGAGGTCATCCTTTAAGTTGCATTCAGTATAAACTAAGCTGCCTCTTGCGCCACGTCGCAACAAAGAAGCATTGAACTCCGAGGGAACTCATGCTATCCTCCACACACTCTTCGGTCAAAAAGGTTCGCGCGCCGCGTGAGCCTCGTACATTTCATAGAAGGGAACGATGCTCCGATGCGTCGGAGAATCAGGCACATAGCCAGAGCCACATTAGTGGTTTTGGCAGTAACGGCTGGGGCGGCAGTCCTGCCCACACCAGCACAAGCAGCCGACTGGAACCAGAGCATTCAGGGCGTCGTTCGGGCAGATCGCCTGTTCGCTCACCCTGACGGCAAGGTCACGGTGGCCGCATGCGGTGCGCCGAGCGGCGATACTCTTCAGGCCAAAACGTTCGACACGACCGGCTCAACCGGATATGTGAACGAGGTGGCCAACGGCAACTCGCCCAAGCTCTACGCCTGCGTCGGGCAATCCACAATCGGCAAAGACGGCACGCTCTACGCCTCCGGCTATTACAGCGGGCAAAGCTACGAGCGGCTGGTCGCCTACAAAAACAACGCACAGAAGTGGAACGTCCAGCTGCCGAACTCGTGCAGCACCTTCCACTCCATCGCCATGGGCGTGAACGGCAACATTTACGTGGTTGGCGGCAGTTGCAGCGGAAGCACGTACCGGCTGATCGGGTTCACGCCCGAGGTGGCCAGCGGGCAGACGGTGCCGAGCGTGGTGTTGAATGTGGCAGTGAACAACTACTTCTACGGCAACACCGGGGACTTCCTCGCCGCGCACGACGACGGATTGGTGGTCCAGCTCAACAATGGACTCCAGTTCTTCGACTACGCAGGCAACACCAGTGGGGCAGTCCAGCCCGCGGACTTTGCTAAGGGCCACGACAGCGCGATCGTCACGAACACCAATGGGCGGACGTTCTACCCTGTTACGGCCAGCACCAATCAGCAGACGCTTTGCAGTTCGTCTGGCGGGTACATCCATAGCAGCGTTGTCGGGCATTCGCCCGGCGGTGCCGACTGGCTGTACACGTTTACCGAGTGCGAGCATGTCTGGTTTGTGCGTGCCACATACGACGGTGGCGCGATCATCGACACGTGGCGAACAAGCGAAACCGCTACGCCACTGGGCCGATGGCTCACCGCAGTAGACGGCTTCGGCAACATGAAGTGGAGTATCCGGGTCGAGGACCCCAACGGGGATTTCTCTGCCCTCACCCACTCCATCACCACCACGCTTAACGGCGACGTGCTGCTTGCGAGCGTACTGAACGAACGCACCAACAACCCGGTGAACGACAACCGGGTCGCACTCAACCTATATAGCGGAGGGACGGGTCAGAACATTGGCCACAAGCTCTTCGAGGGGACGGCGTATGGCTACGGCTTCGCGGGACCGGATGACCTGGCAGCGTTAGCAAACGGCCGCGCGTACGTAGCGCTAGTCGAATGCAACTACACGTCATGCAGTGGCAATCGAAAACTGCACGCCGTGGATATGGCCGCGATGACGCCGGGTTATCCCCGAGGTGCCGTGCTCACGAGCGACGAACCCTGGCTCGACTACGTCGCGCTGGGAGATTCGTTCTCATCAGGTGAAGGCGTTCCGCCATTCCTGAACGGGACAGATACGGCGGGGCCGCCGGAAAATCGGTGCCATAGGAGTGAGAAGGCGTACGGCCGACTCGTCAACGGCAATCCAAACATGCGGTTGAATCTGACTGCATTCGGCACCTGTTCTGGCGCAAGATCCGCCCAGATTACAGGCACCTGGCCCGCAATCGACTCCGACAGCCCGAACACCAACGAACCGGCACAAATCAGCCACCTCAGCTCGTCGACGAAGGTCGTTACGATCACGATTGGAGGAAACGACGCCGAATTTGCGAAGTTTGGCCGACGCTGCGTACTCGCCGACTGCTCCATTTACAGGCAGTATTACTTAACGCTTGCCAATAGCCTGACGAACCTGCTCGCCTCCGCCTACGATGAGATCCTGAGTGAAGCCCCAAACGCCAAGGTGTACGTTCTTGGCTATCCGCTCATGCTCTCACCTGATGGCTGCAATCAGACCGATGAGTGGATGCATGCGCTCAATGTGCTGGCAGGGCAAGCAGCCGTGGGCAATGCCCCGGCAATCCTAGCCCTCCAGGCACTCGCCGCAAGTAATGGACTAGATTCCTACGACGAGTCTGTCCTACTGACAAGCGGCTCAGTTCAGATCTCCCAAGACGAGCTGGATCTGGCGCACGACTTCACTACCGCCATCAACCAGAAGACAAGCACGGTGGTCGGAACCAAGGGAAGCCGGATTGAGTTCATCAACCCCATGGACTCTGGCTCACCATTCCTGGGGCATGAGCTCTGCACGGACGACGAATACTTTCACCCAATCGTCCCCGGAGGGAATGCAAGCTTCACGTTTCACCCTAACACCAAGGGGCAAAACGCGTATGCCGACCTCTTGATCCGCAACCTCTAGCAGTTGAAAAGACCGAAGAGCGGCTCCACACCAAGTTTTCATCAGAATTCTCGGTGTGGAGCCTGGTAATTTATGCTATTGTTAAATCACTGAACGGAAAAAGCTTATGTCTAATAAAAAAGAATTAAAAAAATGGAATTCTCCCCTTCTCGTCATAGCCATAGCTATTTTTGCATTATTGGTGATTGCTAGTGGCCTTTGGTTGTGGAACGCGATTAAAGATAATAACGCAAGCCAGAGCGCCAGGAGTCAATTATCTGCCCTGACTTTACCGGGGGAAGAAGTTCATTACGCGGTAAGTAAAAGCTGCTCAGACAATCAAACGATTAGTATCAGTATTTTTGGGCCCAACGCCGTAACCTGTGGCTATACCGGGTACAAGATCTACCGCAACGCAGGCAACGTAGCAGATGGTATTAAAAAGGCAGAGGATACATTAAAAGCTGCCGGATTTGAACCAAGCCGTAGTGCTACTATTAAAGAGACTGGTGAGATACCATTTCACACCACAAAAGATAAGAATGCCAGCGCGGTGCTTCTTTACGCTTCCAGCCAATCAAAGGATGGCTCTGCCCACTTAGGAGGGTCAGCAAGTATTCCATTCAATGGTGGCTACTTGTACGGCGTGGGGATATTTGTACGGCTATAAGAAAACAAAAGCCCCGGCCTAAACCGGGGCTTCAATCGTTTTCGTGCGCTAAAGTACAAAGCCTTTAATGCCAGGCTTCGGGGCGAACCGCCGCGCACGGGCGGCACAATTATTTTCTAGTCAACAGGGACATCTGTTCTTTCTGATACGATCCGTGGGCCGAGCATACTTGTGCTCGTGTGTGGCCGCGTCGGACGCCCGCGTCTGCGGGAAGAGATGATGCAATCCGGCAAACACCAAACTACAGTGGTGGAAGCAGTTTCAGTGCTATAGAAGGGTGTTTACCGAATTTTTATTTGTGAAGAGAAAACGATTGATAGGGTCATTGTAGCACGGATTTTGGATTTTGTCAATAGTCATCTATGACACTTGTCCCTTAAATACAAGTTATCCTAATTCTTAGTAAACCACAGCTTATCTTTTATAAATTCGCGCTCTTGGCGTAGCAGCTCAAGTTCACGCAGAATTGGCTTGCGATCTTCATTAACCTGAGCTTTCCGTTGCCGATCATCAACTAGCGAACCCATAGTGCGGCCAGCCACACTCGCCTCGACCGCGTCAAAGGCAGTTTCTTTCTGCTGAATAGCGAGGGTATTCTTTTGTAATTCGCGGTACAAGCTAATTTGCCAGGTAATCAGCCCGATAGTCACGAATACACCTATGACGGTGAGTTCTAGGTTCAATAGAATCTGGAGCTTCTGCAAGTCTTCCATTGCTAGACGTTAGTTATGCGCGGCGTATGGGCACTCTTCCAGTAGGGATCTTTGAAGGTATCCTGAATGCTCTCTTCGGGAACATTCGTGGTGTCTTCCTTTTGTCCAGTCTTCACAACATACACCCAACCCGCCTGCCCATCGCGTGTGATGAAGTAGCCGCCTATAACTTGTCCAAATTCAAAGCTTTTACCCTCTTTGTAAGCCACCCATTGCTCGGGCTTGTACTTTGGTGCTTTGTATTCCATATCTATTCTCTCTTATTTCTTCTTAGATTCGTCAGCAGCCCGCTTAATAATGCGGTTAAAACCAAGGCCTGCACCGGGACGTCCGCCCTTTTCGATGAATTCCTTCACCGGCTCGTCTGCTGGTTTGGTGTCTTTAGGCTTGTCTGCCATGTTAATACTCCGTGTCTGCGTAGAAGTGCCTGATCTACTTGAGACCCCTTTGCGGTCTTCACGCCTTAATTATACGCTGGAGTTCAGTAGTAAAATCACGTATATCTAAAAAGTAGTTGGGGTAAGCATGCTTTAAAGAATCGAGCTTACCCGCCGCAACCAAGACCGGTTCGATAGGTTCGCCAGCAGCAGCTCGCTCCTCGGCGCTAGCATAATCTGCCGACGCTTGAGCAAGTTGATTCTTTGGATAAGAGTTAACACTAACTGTGTGATCCCTTGAGTTAAGAATGATCAAGTGGTAATACCAACCCTTTCCCTTTTGATTGGTATGAATTACCTTCCCGGCAACTGAAATCGCTCCTATGACCTCGATGACGTTTAGATCAGCAGAAGCCTTCTTAACGGCTTCAATGGTTTCCTGACGACTTAATTTCTTGTAACCAGGAACTGGTGATGTGCCCTCGTCATGCGCGAATGCAGAAGAAGTCACTGCAAAAAAATCTATCCACTTCTTGTCGCCCTGACGTGATTTCAAAGCCTGACCGAGATAGGTACCCATCGTCTCAACTGCCGTAGCCCAGATATGCTGCAAACGAGTCCGAAGCTGGAGCTCAAGAATAAGACCATTATAGCTAGAAGACACTGAAGTCTGATTGTTATTGTACTTGTAAATAAGGTGTACTCCCCTATATCCATCCTCTTTTGGCCTATCGATGTAATCGTAAACTTTGATAAGTTCGTGTTTAAATCTACTCTCGTCCCTATAGACTCGTTCGAGCTTACGCACAGATCTAATGTTGCCGACAACCGCACGCAGCCCGCCTATATCCTGCATGCGCACCAAATTCATGCCCGGATACCGCTTAAGCTTATCAATAATTGTCGGTAGACGCTTAAGCCGCTGTGCAACGAGCGTGCGACCATACCCTTTTCTCAACTTGTCACGAACTGTTGCCTGAAAGGTATTGATTGGGTAACCAAAGCACGCTCGCCACTCACCAACAATTCCACGGGCTACACGGCGCTCGTCGGCGCTAGATTTCGGATCAACCAAAACCTGCCCAGCTCTGTCTACTTGGCTTTTTGAGTAATGAGGTACTGGTGGGAACGCCATAGCATTTGTATTATAGCATTCACAATTTAGGGGTAAGTCTTCCTAAAACGGTATCTCGCTCAGATCAATAGGCCTATCATCATCTGATCTAGGTTTACTAAGACTATATTCTCTCACAAAAAACTTTCCTTTATCAGTTGGAGAAATAGTTGCGCTTTTCCGATCGTAGTTCACCAAGCTTGTTGTATCGGCATAAATAAGCACTTCCTGGTCAATCTGAAAGCCACCCTATCCACCAAAAAGTGAACACGCCGTACAGTGGAGTCTTGAGGCGGGACTTAAGATATTCGGACAGGGAGTCCCATAGATCCTTCATCCTTGTAGCTCATAACTCACCCGAATCGCCTTCCCCTTCTTCTTAATCTTCGTGATTGTCACCCCGCCAAGTTGGGAGACGTCAGTTATATGCGTCCCACCACAACACACCCCAAAGTCATTCGGGTATTTGGTAATGTGCACGTTTTTGTAGAGCTTTAAAATCGCCTCGGGCAGGTATTCGCTGTGCTTGTGTGCTTCGGCTGCGGGTACGCGGGTTGGGGTGATCGCGCCGCCAGCGGCAACTAATGCCGCTAAATTGGCTTCAATAGTCCGCGCCAATTCTTCGGCTTCCTCGGCGTTAAACACGCCGTCGTATTCTACATAACTGCGGTCTGGAAAGTGGGCGCCTTTGCCAGCCCCCCAATCTTTACCCGCTTGCCTGACGGCGTAGTCAATAAGGTGGCCGGCGCAGTGCAGGCGCGAATTTAACAGGCGGCGCGGTTCGTCTACCTCGCATTCAACGCGGTCGCCAGGTTTCGGCAACTCGCCTTCCAGCGTGCCGTCGTGGTATACAATCCCCTCTTTGTCTTTGGTAACTTCGGTCAGCACCAACTGGCCGCCGTCCCATTCCAGCTTGCCAAGGTCACAGGCTTGGCCGCCGCCACCGGAGTACACGCAGGTTTGGTCTAGCACCAAGCGGTACGAGCCTTCGCCTAAATCTTCTGCACTTACCAGCGTGGCGTTGCATTCGGTCAGCGAATAGTTGTCGAGGTAGAGTTTTTTAGTGCCTTGTTCGGCGGCAGATTCGGGGAGGTCTTTAAGCGGCGGGCTCGGCGCCTTTTTTGGAGTTGGCACCAGGGCTTTTAAATCAGGGTAAATCGCTTTGGTTACTTCATCCAACTCGCGGCGAAGCTGCGGGAAGATCACCCCCTCGCGCGCAGTCACCCCTTCCAAATACCAGAAAAGCCGTTCGCTAAAGCCAAATCCACACGCCGGAGGCATCGCGTATTCCAGCGCTTCAACGTAGTCAATGTCGAGCATCATGGCTTCGTCGTCGCCGGCGTCGCGCATGGCTTGCTGTTCGGTAAAGCGGTTCAGCTGGTCTACGGGGTCGTTAAGTTCGCTGTAGGCTTTGCATAGCTCGGACCCGCCAAGCAGCAGGTTAAACTGTTCGGTTAGCTCGGGGTTGGCGGCCTGGGTTTTGGCCAGGGGCTGCAAAAAGGTTGGAATATCTACCAAGAATGCCGGGCCTGCAAGCGTAGTGCGGACTTTCTTCCACAGTTTGTCGATCCCGCGGGATCGGTTTTCGGTCTTCTCTACCTCTATTTTGTGCTTTTTGAGCTGTTCTTTTACTTGGTCGAGCGTGCAGGTAAATACGTCCAGGCCGTAATGTTCTTTAATGACGTCTACAAAACTGATGCGCGGCCAGTCCTCGCCATCTGCCCCAAGGTCGATTTTCATGCCAGTTGCCAGCGTAAACTGGCGCGTGCCCCAGGTGTCGTCGGCGATCTTGCGCACCAGGCGTTCGGTCAGTTTCATGCCCATGTTCCAGTCGGCGTAGGCCCAGTACCATTCCATGGCCACGTGTTCTGGCAGGTGTTCGTCTGAATAATTTTCGTTCCTAAAACGGGGGCCAATGTCGAACACTTTTTCGTACCCACCTACCAGCAGGCGCTTTAATGGCAATTCGTGGCTAATGCGCAGGTAAAAGTCTTGGTCCAGCGCGTCCATGTGGGTTACAAACGGGGTAGCGTCTGCCCCACCGGTGGTGTTTTCCAAAACTGGGATGTTAATTTCTACAAACCCTTCGGCCAGCAAAAAGTCGCGGGTGCTTTGCCAAAAGGCGCTGCGGCGCAGAAAGCGCTCGTACACATCGCGGTTCACATTGGTGTCCACGTAGCGGCGGCGCAGGCGCTCTTCTTTATTAGTGAACCCGTCCTGGGCGGTTGGCAGCGGGCGCAGGCTCTTGGTCAGCAGGCGCAGCTTGTGCACCTCTACCGAAATCTCGCCGGTTTTAGTTTTAATAACTGGGCCGCTGGCCTGAATAAAGTCGCCAGCGTCGAGCAGTGGCAAGTGTTCCATGCCGAGCTGGCTGTTGGCGGCGTTTAGGCCGTCTACCTTGCCGTCCATAAAGAAGAGTTGCAGCTGACCGCTGGCGTCGCGTAGTACAATAAAGGCCAGTTTACCGAATTTGCGGATGTTGACCACGCGGCCAACAACGCTCACCTCTTTACCTTCGAGGTCGCTAAATTGCTCGCTAATCGCCAAAAGCGTGTGGGTGCGTTCGGTCTGCGCCGGATACGGGTTAACCCCCAGCGCTTTGAGTTCTTCTAACTTGCGGAGCCGCTCGTCGCGGAGTTCTTTGAGTGTAGCCATAGTTGATTTAATCTTACCATAACAGAGGCCACAAATTAAACGTGCCACGGGCACCTGGTTCGTCACCAGGCGCCCGTGGCATTTGCCAGAGCCGAAGCTACTGGCCGTTGGCCCCGGCCTCGATCATCAGCCTGCCGCGCTTGGTGCGGTAGGTGTCCAGCCGCGCCTCGGGCCAGTGCAGAAGCATGAAGTACAGCTTCAGCAGCAGGTCGTAGTCGGCGCAGCGGATGGTGATGGTGCGGGTGGTGTGGAGCGCCCAGGCCCGGACCTCTGGCGTGCTGTCGTGCGACGGTTCCACCAGTTCGTACTCGCCGCCGTTGGCGCGGTGCTCGGCGACGTCCTCGACCAGGCAGAACTCGTAGGTCACGCCCTCGCCGCGGTCCTGGCCGGCCACCTTGGCCTCAAGCGCCGGCAGCAGATCCTCGGCGCTCTCGTACAGGCCCTGCAACTTCACAGTGCGGGTGGGCCTGCCTTTGTGCAGGATTGTTACCTCGATCACTCGCGTCCTCCAGTTGTCCGATGCGTCAGCGACGCGTGTACAGGATGCTCGCCAGGTCCCTGCTCAGGTCGCCGATGTAGCTCTGCCACGCCAGCTTGACCATCTCCAGGTTGGTGCCCACCACGGCCACATAGGTGCCGGTGGCGTTGGTCTCGACCTGGTTCTCGGCGTCGTAGGTGTCGCTGTTCAATTCGGCCGCCAGCACCTGGCTGTTGGGCGGGACGTCTGCCAGCACCTCGAACCGCGTGGCCTGTTCGGCCAGTTCCTGCGAGATCGAGGCGAACGAGCGGAACGTCACGTAGGTCTGCGGCGCCTTCCCGTAGGGAAAATCGATGCCCTCGCCGAAGACGCGGATCTCGAAGTTGTACATGGTCTGCACCCTTCAGCCGAAATAGTCTTGCCCGGAACGTGCAGCCAGAGTCGCGCGGTGCAGCTCTTGCTCCGCCAGGTGCTGGCCCAGTCCCTCCAGGAAGGCGTGGAACGCGTCCCGCACCAGGGCGAAGCTGTGGCCACACACGCGGACCCGGTTGCCGGTGGCGACGATCTCGACCATATTGCCCGGTTCGGGCTGGCCGGAATCGACGCCAAGGCGGAAAGAGTTGTCGGGCACGACGACCTCGACCTCACACCACCCCGACTTGCTGATGGTTGCCTCGGGAACGGCGGCGAACGAACGGAACTCGGCGTAACGCCGCGTTCCCCGCTCCTCGCTGTTCACGAACAGTGCCGATAGCTCGCCTGTCCTGTTTCCATTGAACAGGCGAATGGTGAGCGTTTGCTGCTCCATGGTCATCTCCCTACAGTGCGCCGCGCGGGCGCAGTCGGCCGTGCACGATGTCGAAGTAGAGGTCCGCGCACTGGCTGTAGACGCGCTCCAGATTTTCGAAGCGTTCGTTGCCCGAGCCGAACTCCGACCGCCAGACCACCCACACACGCAGATGGCGGCCGTCGTAGGTCGCCCGGACCTCGTCGCCCACGTAGCTGCCCACCCGCTCCAGCGGCAGGTCGAGCGCCGTGTGCAGGCGAATGCCGTCGACTACCACGTTGCGAACACGAGCGCGGATCTCCTGGAAGGTTGGAATGCCCTCCCACAGATGACCGCGCATGCCCTCAAACTCTTCGCGGCCGCCACTACTCTCGATGAAGAGCATTTGTCACCTCACTTGGTCGTTGGCTCTGATTGGATCAGACTTGGAACAAATTATATAATGAATAACTATTTTGCACAAACAAAAAACGCCCGAAGGCGTGCGGTGTCGCGCAGCGCGGCTGGGGTTACGCCAGCCGCGTGCGCGAGTCACTGTTGTGCATGTGGTGTTCAGCCGTCCGAGGCGTCCGCGGGGAACAGGGGCTTCGGCCGCCGGGCGTCGCTCAGTACCTGCTTGAAACTCGCATAGGCCAGGCTGTAGCTGCCAGCGCTCACGTACAGCGTGGTGCCGTCGTAGGTCGCGTCGACGTTCTCGTCATCGCAGCGGACCACAGTGACCGGCAGTGCGATCTCCTTGATGATCACGACGCGTACTGCCCGGGTCAGATGAACGGGCAGCAGGCTGCCGTCATCCACCAGGATGTCAATCTCCCGGTAGCGGCCGATCGGCGTCTCGACCCCACCGTCACCCTGGCTCCACGGCGGAGGATCATTGTGGAAGTAGAAGCGGACGCGGACGGTGTTCAGGCTCACGAGCGGTCTCCGTTCGTTGTCGCGATGCTGGGCGGGAATGACGGTTTCGCCAGTGCCTGCTCAGCGGTGTCGGGGTTGTTCACGATCGCGGAGTAGATCTCCAGAGCGCACACGTAATTCCCGGCGCTGACGTACAGGGTGGTGCCATCGTAGATGGCGCTGCCCCAGTCGGCTTTCCACGTTCGCACGCTGCGGCCGAAGCCCAGGTCGATCTCTTTGATGATCTCGACCGACGCGAGTTCGTCGCGGTCGTCCGGTAGGACGTTGCCGGGGAAGAAATCGACCTCGCCATACCACCCGAACAGCGACCGCGTGCGGTGCTTGCGGTGCCGGTCGTAATAGTAGCGGATGAGGACGCGGTTGGGCCGTCCGGCTTGCGCCATCAGGCACACCTCCCTTGAACTAGTCACAACAGTAGTTGACTCGGTTGCATATTATACACTAAAAACAATAAAAAACAAGCACCTCGTCTGGGGTGCTTGTTCCTGTTCATCGTAAAACTAGGCGATTGCTACAATCGTATAGCTTGCTGCGCCACTTGGCGTCTTAATGCTCACGCTCTCGCCTACTTTTTTGCCCATTAGGGCCTGGCCGATTGGTGATTCGTCGCTAATGCGGCCCTCGAGCGGGTCGGCTTCTACAGATCCAACAATGGTGTAGGTGACTTTCTTCTTGTTGCCAGCCTCGAGGTCAACCTTAACGCCCAGGCCAACTTTGCCGGCCTTGCCGGTGCTGCCCTTGATCAGGTTGGCGTTCAGCAAGATCTCCTCGATCTCGGCGATGCGGCTTTCTACCTGACCCTGTTCGTCGCGGGCGGCCGAGTATTCGGCGTTTTCGCTCAAATCGCCGTAATCGCGTGCGTCGGCGATTTTCTGGGCGATTTCTGAGCGGCGAGCCTTGAGCTCACTCAATTCATTTTCTAAATCTAATTTACCCGAAGGGGTAAGCTGATATGCTTTTTTCATACTATATACTCTCTTTCTCTATAATTTCGTGCGTGTGTACTAAGCTTAAAAACCGGGTGCGATATCTGCTGGCCACTGTATCGCAGTCCATCTACCCGATTTGACTCGCATAGTGTAGCACTCACAAAAAGCAAGTGCAACAATTTACGCACAAGCTACGCATGTTAGTACATTTAGGTTAGTTTGGCAAGTAATTCTTCCTCTGAGAAGAGCGAAAAATCTTTCTCTGTGCGAGCTTTGAGCTCGAACTTGTTGTCGGCGACGAGCTTGTCACTCACCACGACCCGGTACGGAATCCCCAACAAATCGGCGTCAGCGAACTTTTCACCAGGGCGGGCGTCGCGGTCATCGTACAAAACGTCGATATTCTTGTTAAGGAGCGTGGTATACAGGTCGTCTGCGGCTTTTACGGTAGCCTCGGAGTCACCTAGCCGCGCCAGATACACCTTTGCCGGAGCAATGGCTTCTGGCCACGTAATGCCGCGGTCATCGTGGTGCGCCTCTACAATCGCTGCCAGGGTGCGGCCTACGCCAATCCCATAACAACCCATGTAGTATGGCTGGCGTGTGCCCTTGTCGTCGGTGTATTCGGCGCCATTCATCAGGTTGGTGTAATGGTAACCCAGCTGGAAGATGTTTCCGACCTCGATCCCCCGCTTTTCTTCCATGACGCCGCCATCTGGGCTAAGATAGCCAGCCTTGGCCAGCGCAATGTCAGCCTCGATGTCGAGTGTGTAGTCGCGGTCGATGTTAAGGTTCAGGAGGTCTTTGTGCTTCTTGTTGGCGCCACCGTACATGTTACGGACCGTGCGGAGGCTGGCGTCACCCACAATTACTACTGGGAATCCGGTCTTTTTGCCTTTTTTGACGAACCCGACCGGACAGATAAAGCCTGGTTCTGATCCGAGGTCTTCGCGGATCTCTTCTTCGGTGGCCGAACGCAAATCCCATGCGCCGGCCTTTTGCATGAGCTTGGTCTCGTTTACATCGAAGTCGCCGCGGATGACCGCCAGAATGTAGCGCTTGGTGGCTTCATCAAAATACAGGACGTCTTTCATTTGTTGCCACAGGGGTAGATTATGCAACTTCTCGCCGTCGAGCATGGTTGGGCCACGGTCGGCATCGACTTCTTGCAGGTCTTTGAGTGGCTCATCTGCGTTTTTGCCGTCAATCTTAAACTGAGCGACGTCTTCGTGGGCGGCGTACCCGCTGGCTTTATCTACAAAATACCGGCTCTCGCCTGCCTCGGCCTCGGATACAAATTCGTGGCAGTATTCACCGCCAATGTATCCGTTGTCGGCAGCCACGACATCTACCTTCAGGCCAAGCTCGGTAAAGATGTTTTTGTAGGCATCCCACATGGCTTCGTAGATATCTTTGAACTGTTCTTCGGTGCTAAAGCTGTAGCCGTCCTTCATAACGAACTCGCGGACGCGCAGCAACCCGCCGCGGGCACGCATTTCGTCGCGGAACTTCATAGAAAACTGGTAGATGTTAAACGGCAGGTCTTTGTAGCTGATGTTGAACTTGCGCACCAGATCTACCGCCATTTCTTCGGCAGTGCCGCCAAGGGCAAAGTCGGCGCCGCGGCGGTCGGTGATGGTCATTAGCTCAAACCCGGTGGTGGTTGTGCGGTTGGTCTCTTTCCATAATTCGAGTGGGTGCAGCACAGGCATGACCACCTCTTGTGCGCTGGCCTGGTTCATGTGCTTGCGG
This sequence comes from Saccharimonadales bacterium (SeqCode), assembly GCA_035280845.1. Lineage (GTDB taxonomy): Bacteria > Patescibacteriota > Saccharimonadia > Saccharimonadales > EFPC-124 > DASTDY01. The sequence continues at coordinate 33,969 of DATEFB010000022.1, forward strand.
ATAATCGCTTCGATTTTCTGGTGCACCTTAATGCCCAGGGGTAGCAGATAGTAGCGACCGGCGCTGGATTCACGGATAAAACCGCCCTGAGTCAGCAGGCGGTGCGAGTCGATTTTGTAATCTGACCCTTCTGTTTTGCTTGTCTTACCAAAAAGTGTAGAGGTTCTCATGATCGTTTCGAGTTAGTTTTTTATCAGAAAAATAGAGTGTATAAGTAAAGTACGGCCTAGGCCGGCATGCGGGGTGAAAAAACGGGCAGACACTTTACTACGTTCATAACTTATCTGACATTATAGATAAAGATCAGTACAAAAGCCACCGCGTTTTTAAGCGCGTGCACCAGAATGCCGGGCCACAGGCTATTGGTCTTCTCGACCAAGTAACACAGCACCAGGCTTAAACAAAAGGTGTCAATGCCCACATTCAGCTGCCCGTGCGCCACCCCAAACAGTACACTCACGGCCAACGCCGACACCACAAACGAATACTGGCTGCGAATGCCCTTAAATATGAAGCCGCGGAACAACAGCTCTTCGGCGATTGGCACCACAATAACCAATGCCAGGAATGCCAGCGCCATCTCTAACGCATTGGGATTACTGTAGCCAATGTTCTGGGGGTCGTCTGGCACGTGCATAACTTGTTGCATGACGTACATAACAGATGCGGTAATAACAAAATACGCGCTCCAGGCCAAAATCGCTTTATATATGAACTCCAGCTTGAACCGGTTCAGACCAAGCTCTTTAAAACTAGAGTTAAACCACACCACCAGCATAAACACAGCACCAATAGCCAGCGCCTCGAACAATCCGTGCAGCGCGAACAGCCGCACGTTCTCGTTGGTTGGCAACAACGGCAACAGGGCCGGGGCCAGCCCGGTCACAATCCACTCTGGCACTTTATACGCCAGGAACCCGAGCACCACCGCCAGAACCGCCCCCCATTGCTTGGGGGCTAACCACGGCCTAGAAGAATGTTCTTTGGACATCGACAACCGTAATTACGATCACCAGCAGCATGAGCACCAGGAAGCCAGTCGCCTGGATCGCCTCTTCGCGCTTTTCGGTGAGCGGCTTGTTGAACGCACGGAATAACAGCGTCACAAACAGGCGGCCGCCATCGAGTGCCGGAATCGGCAGCACGTTCATAACTGCCAGTGTCAGCGAAATAATGCCCAGCAGGAACAGCACTGGTACAATCCCGGCGGTACTGCTGTCTTTCATGATCGTGATAATGCCCACTGGCCCGGCTACGTTTGCCCCGGCCTCTTGGAACTTGGCCGTAAACAGATTGGCGACGGTTGTGCCCAACCCCTTAAACGTCTCGGCAGTAAATTGGATGGTGGCAGCTGCGCCCACAATCGGTGCTGACCACGTGGCCCGCTGGATGGTTGGTGATTCTTGCGATGGTGTTATGCCCAGGAAACCCTGGCCCGCAGCCCGGTCTTTGTTAAGCGTAACAGATGTAAACTTCGTCTCGTCACCGCGTTTGTATTCAAGGTCAACGGTTTGCCCGGCGTGTTTTTGGGTCAGAGCCGGGAACTCGGCGGCGCTGGTAACTTCTCCGCCCGCCAGGCGCACAATAATATCGTCATTTTGCAGTCCGGCTTTGGCGGCTGGCGAGCCTTCTACAACTTCGTAGACGCCAACAACACCTTGGGTGACATGATTGTCGCCCGCTACTGCAAACTGGTTTGGCAGGATCTTGGGCATCCCGACCAGCGCCAGAATGCTAAAGATGATAATCGCCGTTACCCAGTTAACCAAAACGCCAGCAAGCAGGATTTTGGTCTTAACCCAAAGAGTTGCACCGCCGTACGTGCCAGGGCCCTGGGCGCTGTCGTGCTCGCCCTTTAGCTTTACAAACCCCCCAATTGGCAGCCAGTTAAGCGTAAATAGCGTGCCGTTCTTGAGCTTACGACCCCAGGCTTTTGGCGGGAATCCAATGCCAAACTCCTCGACCACCACGCCGTTGCGGCGCGCGGCGATTGCATGGCCAAACTCGTGCAAAACCACAAGCCCGACCAACAAAACAAGACCCAGTACAAACAATAAAATGTCCACGTGCTAACTTCCCCCAAACCGGCGCTGACGCGTGCCGTATTCTTTTAAGATTATATCAACGTCTTCGGCCCGCATATCCGGCCAGAGCTTGTCCAAAAACAGAAATTCGCTGTATGCCGCGCGCCAGAGCATAAAGTTGCTGATGCGCTGCTCGCCACTGGTGCGGACGACAATATCTACATCTGGCACCTCCGGGTGGTACAGGTGTTCCCGGATTGTCTCGGGCGTAATGCCTATGCCTTCGTCGGCGCAGCGCTGTGCCGCGTCGGCAATCTCGAGCTGTCCACCGTAGTTAAAGCAGAATATGGCAGTCGCCCGGGTGCAATGGGCAGTTTTAGCTTCGGCTTCTTCGATTGCCTTTACCACTTTATCACTGAGGCCCGCACGCGTCCCGACTACTAATAATCGGGTATTTTCCTTAAGCAGGCCTTTAACGTCGTCGCGCACAAAGGTCATGACCATTTGCATGATCCGCGAAACTTCGTCTTCAGAGCGCTTCCAGTTTTCGGTGCTAAACACATAAAAAGAGACGAACTTAACACCACGCTCTACGGTTGTGCGGAGCACATCCTTAACAGTGGTGTGGCCAGCCATGTGGCCTTCGTAGCCAGGCAGGCCGTGCTGTTTTGCCCAACGGCGATTGCCGTCAACAATAAACCCTACATGCTCCGGAATAACAGCCTGTTCTGTCTGCATAACCTATGTATTATACCTTAGTTTGCCGGGCAGAACGCCGCCGCAGCGCCCAGTGTTAAATAGTCATTATTTCTTGTTCTTTGGCTTTGGCCGTGGCGTCGAGCTTAGCTTGCACATCGCGCATGCTGTCGTCCATTGCCTTTTCGACGCGTTTTACGTCGTCTTCAGAGAGCTCTTTGGCGTCTTTTCTGTTCTTTGCATCTTTTAGGGCGTCATGACGGATGTTGCGCAGGGCGATCCGGGTCTCTTCGACCTTTTCGTTCAGCTGTTTCACGATCTGTTGGCGGCGTTCTGTGGTAAGCGCCGGGATTGGCACACGCACCAGGCGGCCGTCGTCGCTTGGGTTCAGGCCCAGGCTCTGGTCGTCACGGATTGCAGACACAATAGCCTGCAGGTTGCTCGGATCAAACGGGTTGATCTGTAACAGCTGTGGTTCCGGCACGGTAATAGTTGCCGTTTGGATGAGTGGCACCTTCTGGCCGTATGCCTCAACAAAAATGCCATCGAGCATACCGGGGTTGGCGCGGCCGGTGCGCAGCTTTTTAAGTTCTTCTTCAAAATGGGCCAAGGCCTGGCTCATGCGGGTTTCGTAGGGTTTAGAATCAAACATACATCAATAATACCAGATGTGGCAGCTCCCCGTACATCTTCAGGATTTGGTATTTTCTATTTAAAATTATACTATTGGCGAACAAAGAGCATATCCGTATGCTCCGTCCTTTCTAGATCTGGAGTGACGTATGACCCTTGCGGTTAGCTTGCTCATCATCGGTATCGTCCTGACTGTAGGCGCACTCGGGCTCATTATAAAGCTCCTGAACGACCACTACTGGGACTGCACCCTCTCCACCGGTCAGTGGGTACAGCTCGTATCGTATGGCGCCATAGCGCACGCAGGCTTGACGTTTGCCACCTACAGTATTGTAGGGGTTGGCTGGAAGTCAATCTCCCCGGCAATAGCGATGGCAACCACCAACCTGGGCATCGTAATAACTCTCATCGCCGCGCTGATGCTGGTTTTCCGCATCGGTTCGCCGGAGTACGAGGTTGTTACGGTCAAGGAATGCCTTCCGACTGCCGAAGCAATGCTCATCGGCATCCTGCTTGCCCTCCTCCCGATCATCTAGTCAGAACGCCGCCCCCAAAGAACTTTGCACATCGCGAAGCCTCTCTGGGGGCTTCGCTATTTCTGGGCATTGTACGCTCCGGGTCACATCTGTTTTAAGCATAAGCACCTATTGACTTTTTAAGCATTAAGTGTTATTATGTTCTAACGATACAACGCAATCCTGCTTGGATCGCTTGCCCCTTCAGAAGTGGAGTACACATGACCATCCGCCACCCCCTTACGCTCAGCGTCAACCTGTTCATTCTGGCGGTCGGCATCTGGGTGTTCGGCGAGTCCGCCAAGACCCTGCCCGCCGACACCGACTACACCGGCGTCGTCCTGGGCATCGCCCTGATGTTCTTCGGCGCCGGCATGGCCTGCATCGTGCTGCGCAACTACGACGGACCGGGTACGATCACCAAGGGCCAGTGGTGGCGAGTCGCCGCCTACTGCGCCATGGTCCAGATCGGCCTGAGCATCCTCGGCGTCACCACACCGCTCGCCACCTGGAGCGTCCCGGCCATCATCGTGGCCAACATCGGCTTCCCGGTGTGCTACGTGTCGGTGACGATCTTCGCCATGCGGCTGCACCAGCGCAGCGACGACGCCCCCGCCTTCAACTGGGGCGACGCCGCCTGGCTGAGTGTCTTCTGCGCCGGCCTGGGCATCCTGGCCAGCGCCTCCCTCGTCTGATCGGCAATCAAGCCCCCGGACCCTCGTCTTTACCGACGCGGCCCCTCCGGGGGCTTCGTCATATCCTAGAGTTACTTGTATTTATTCTCGAATATTATATAATTTTGTGGAACCTTCTGTTCTGCCCGTTGGAGGCACAATGAGATTGTCCCATCGTACCTACACGCGGCTCCTGCTGTTGAGCGGAGTGGCAGGTGTGGCCGCCATCATCATCGCGCTCACCCTGCCCTTCGGCCCCGACACCAGGAAAACGCTGGCCGCCGGAGCCTTCGGCGCCATGCTGCTGTCCTGGGTCCTGCTGCGCGTCTACGACTCGCGGCCGGTGATCTTCACCCAGTCCCGCTACGAGGGATTCGTTCATCGGACGCTGCGTTCGGCACTGGGTCGCGATGTTCGAATCCTGCCCCGCTTCACCGAGAACACCCGCATCGAACACATGCGTCCCGGCGAGTGGGGCTGGGTGGCAGCCGGCAACGTGGGCTGGAGCTTCAGCGACCAAGCCACAGAAGAGCCGGGGCCCTACTACATCAGCCCTCAGGCGTACGTGCAGATGCGGCCGACGCCCATGTACAGCGTGCTGGTGTACCGAGAGTCTGACGACGCGTTGCACTGCATTCAGGTGGGCCCGGGCTGCGCCCTGCGCCACGCCACCGACAGTGCGACGATCAAGGTCAACTTCATGACCGGACCCGACTACCTGCCCACATGGACGTTCGGCTGAACAACGGTTCCCGGGCGGCGGCTCCAGCAGCTGCCGCCCGGACCCATCCAAGCAAATAAAAGAAGCTCCTTTCTACAGGAGCTTCTTGTTTATTGCGCAACTTTATTATTCAGCTACGCCAAGTTCGTAGCGGGCCATACGGCGCACCACAATGTTCTCACCCAGCTTGGCGCCATGGTTCTTTACCAGGTCACCAATTGTTTCGTCTGGGTTCTTAATGAACGGCTGGTCCATTAAGCAGAGTTCAGCAAAGTATTTGGCAAGCATGCCTTCTACGATTTTGCCGGCGATGTTCTCGGGCTTGCCCTCTGCCTTTACTTTTTCGGTAAATTCAGCGGCTTTGGCTTCGCGGACGTCGGCAGGAATCTGGTCAGAGCTGATGTACAGCGGGCTGGCTGCAGCCACGTGCATAGCCAGGTCGTGGACCAGGTTCTTAAAGTCGTCGGTGCGGGCCACAAAGTCGGTCTCGCAGTTAACTTCTACCATGCTGCCAATGCGGCCGCTGTGGACGTACGCTTCAATCAAGCCTTCGCTTGCTTCGCGCTCGCCGCGCTTCTCGGCTTTGGTCATGCCTTTTTTGCGCATTTCGGCCAAGGCTTTGTCGAAGTCGCCGTCAGCTTCTTCCAACGCGCGCTTGGCATCGGTCAGGCCAACACCGGTTAACTCTTTAAGGCGTTTAACTTCGTCGAGTGATACTGCCATGGATTATTCCCCCTTTTTGTCTGTAGTGCTTTTACGCAGGTTGACGCCTTCGGCGACAGCCGCTTTTACGTAGTCGATGATCAGTTGGATGCTTTTAATGGCATCGTCGTTTGCTGGGATGATGTAGTCGATCTTGTCTGGGTTGGCATTGCTGTCAACGATTGCAATCACTGGAACGCCCAAGCGCTTGGCTTCATTAATAGCGTTTTCTTCGGCCACGACATCTACAACGAACATGGCACCAGGCTGGCCGTTCAGGTCTTTAATGCCACCGTATTTTTGGTTCAGGCTTTCAATTTCTTCCTGGAAGCGCTGTACTTCGAGCTTGTTGTAGCGGTTAGCCAGCTCGCCAGAAGCCATTTTAGTCTCGAGAGACTTCAGGTGCTTAATGCGTGCGCTGACGGTTGCGACGTTGGTGAGCATACCGCCCATCCAGCGTTCGGTGACGAAAGGCATTTTCACTTCTTCGGCAGCACCGCGGACAATGTCCTTGGCCTGGCGCTTGGTGCCAACAAACAAAACCTGCTTGCCGTTTGCAACAAGCTTGGTAATGAATGGAAGTGCTTCTTCCAGACCCTCAACTGTTTTAGTGAGGTCAATAATGTGGCTGCCAGCGCGCTTGCTGTGGATGTACTGAGCCATCTTCGGGTGCCAGCGGCTGGTTTTGTGACCAAAGTGCGCACCAGCTGCGAGCAGGTCTTTAATATCTACGGCAACTGCCATAAATCCTTCTTTCTTCCCCTGCGCATTTGCCCCGAGTGGGGAGGATATACGCGCGTCAGGGTGATTCGTTAAAACTTGATACTCAAGTAGTGTAGCGCAGTCACCTCTGTTTGTCTAGAGGACACATGGCGCCTCATTGTAGATTAATCAATTTGGTGGTATAACGAGTGAACGCACATCCGTTTTGGAGGCAGTCGTGAGCACAAAGTCCCCGGCCGCGCAACGACGCGTGACCACCACAGCGAGCCTGTTCCGCGACAGCGTGGCCAGGCTCATCCCCAACCCCGACGACGTGCAGCGTAAAGTCATCAACACATATGCACTCGCGCTCACCAATCGGGTCGACCGCAGGCGGCGCGCCAAAAGCGGCAAAACCGCCGTCGGGTTCGAAACGCTCAGCGCCACAGCTACCGCCCTCTTCGGAGCGGCGCTGGCCGAACTGGGCTTCGGCCCGGCATACATTGCCCCGCACGGCGCCGAATTTGGCGTCGCGGTGCGCGGCCTTGTCGCCTCTGCCTGATCCACTCCCCTGCAGGAAGGCATCGCCATGACAGTATACGGTCAGCGGGTCAGCGATCTGCTGCGAGTCCGGCTCCAGCGGCACCTCGGCCCCGACGCCGTGGCCAACGCCGAAGCGTACGAGGCCGACCTGGCGCGGATCGCCGAGCGGGTCGAGACGGTGTTCGCGGACCGCGAGCAGCCCAAAGCGCGCATGGACGTGCTGTACATCGGGCTGATCGCGTCGTTCGGAGGACTGGCCCGCACGTGGTGCAACCACGGCACTCTGGCCACCGCCCACCAGAACGCGTACATGTTCGCGACCGAGCTGCGCAGGCTGCTCGACGAACTGATTGCCTTGCGGCAATCGGGCGAGTCCGCATAAACACAATGCGGCCCGCCATAAGGCCCGAAGAGGTCCGGAGATGAACAATCAACGGCCTCTCCGGGCCTCTTTAAATAGAAGAAACTTGCAAGATACTACAATTATGATACTGTTACCCTGACCATACCCGTCACGAAGGGTAACACGCCAGTGAACCGTCTGATTAAGCGGCCCAAGCGCCGGTCGCCCATGCCGTCGCCCGAAGAACGAGATGTGTTCGCCCGCAAGATGCTGGCGGCGCAGCTCATCGCCTGGCGCATCGTGCAGGACATCTCGTATGCCACGCTCATGGAGAAGCTCGGCCGCATGAGGCCGCCGGACCCTGGCAAGCGTGGCGCCAAACGAGCCCGGCGGCGCTTCGAGGAGGAGGCCGAGCGGGTTGGCCGCGCGCTGGATGCGCAGCTTGCCGAAGAGCGATTCTCGACGATTCAGCGGTACGCCCGCGTCGTGGGCCTGCGGGTCGGGGCAGAAATCGGCACGCACCAGCGACGCCCGACGCCCGTCCAGATTGCGCGCATCGTCCGGAGCCGCCGCAACGCGATGCAGCGCAAGTACGGTCACAAGCCCCGGCGGCGGCCCATCACGTGACACCGTCGGTT
>DATEFB010000023.1:0-31313 GCA_035280845.1 Saccharimonadales bacterium (SeqCode)
AAAAAGCCCAGAGCAACCTGCAAGAAATGAAGGCCCGTGGCGGCACAGTGTTGGTGATAACCGACGAAAAAGAGGCGCCGGATGCCACCTATAGCGTACGCGTAACGACGCACTCATCGTGGACCGCACCCCTGGTCTTGAACGTGGTGCAGCAATTACTGGCCTATTACACGGCTGTTGTGCGGGGCTGTGATGTTGACCAGCCGCGTAATCTTGCCAAGAGCGTGACCGTCGAGTAGTGCGCGCATGCCGCTTGCGCTTATCTGGTGATTGGGTATCATAGGAGTAATGGCTCGGTTACCAATACCTGGCGCCGACGAGGGTGCGTGGGGTCAAATATTAAACGATTTTCTGGCTGCAGAACACAATGTAGACGGTAGCTTAAAGGCACGTACCGACGGTACTTTTGTAGAGGCGACTGGGACGCAAACGCTCGATGGCGTCAAAACATTTTCGGATTCGCCGATTGTGCCCACGCCTACCGGCGGCACACAGGCGGCCAATAAGGCATATGTGGACAGTGTGGCCAGTAGCGGTGCGCCTAACGCTACAACCTCGACTCCGGGTCTGGTACAGCTTGCTGGAGACCTTGGCGGTACGGCCACCAGCCCAACCGTCCCTGGGTTATCGGTGAAACAGGCGGTAAACGCTCATTTAACTGATATCTCGGGATTAACCCCTGCGGCCGACAATGTTCTGCAATTTAAATCCGGGGCATGGGCAAACCGTACTCCGGCCCAGCTTAAAACCGATCTTGCACTTACAAAAACCGACGTAGGGCTCGCAAATGTCGCAAACGTCCTGGCGGTACCTGCAACCCAAACAATCAGCTCGGCGCCTAGCAGCGTTGTGTGGACTGTTAACCATAACTACAGTACTGCCCAGGTGTCGGATCCCAACATCTACGAAATTTATCAGGGCGGCACGCTGGTTTCGTGGATGAACGAGTGGGGTGGCCTGCGCTTTAGGATCCCGAGCACATCTGCATTTGACGCGGGCGTGCGCATAATTGCGGCAGCCAGCCAAAGCGGCCCCTTGTTCGAAATAGAAGACACAACGCGCACCCAGACGTGGCTCGATATCGGCCAGAGCGGCGTGTTAAATGCCTACCAGGGCCTCACATCTGGCCCGGCTACTATTACGGGCACGACCGGCATTACCGGGAACGTGACGGTGACGGGCAATTTATCGGTGACCGGCACATACCCCGGCAACGTTATTGTGTCGAGCACCGCCCCCTCTAACCCTGTCGTGGGCACAGTTTGGATTGATACGTCGCCGTGATTGCGCTTGTTGGCAGTGCTGGTACTGTTTCTGCTACTACTCCTGTGACTGTGACGCACACAACGGCAGCTGGAAATTTATTAGTGGCTCTGTGCAGTCGCACGTCAGCTACGGATGTTTTTACAACGGTTACAGATACGGCAGGCAACACCTGGACGCCTGCAGTCGTTGCGCCAACCAGCGGTTCGGTGGGGCGACGCGTCGAGATTTGGTATTGCGCAAATGCCGCTTCTATAACATCGCTGTCGGCAGCATTTAGTGGCGCCGCACCTGGCGCGGTAACGTTGCACGAATTCAGCGGTGCGGCAACGGCAAGTGTGGTCGACGCGTCTTTTGGTAAAGTGCAAACCGGCACAACAACGCCAACGGCTGCTCAGGTAACGCCGACGCAGGCTGACGATCTGGTTATTGGACTTATTCGTGCTAATGCCGGAGGAGCCCAAACGTATACGCTTAATGCTGGCTCTTACACCGCCATTACCGTTCCTATTGCCGAGCATCACGGCATTGCCTACCAGGTTGGCCCTACGTCGGGAGTGGCAACTGGCCCAACGTGGACACTCGGGACATCCGTGGGAAGCGGTTCGGCAACTGTGGCTTTTAAGGTTGCCGCAACCCCGCCAACTTCTGGGGCGGTGAAGCATTGGAACGGCTCTGCCTGGGTGGACGCCAATGCTACGACACCGGTAAAATACTGGAATGGCAGCACATGGGTAGCGCCGCCAGCCGGAAAAATAAAAACGTGGACGGGGAGCACCTGGGACGTGGCTTTGTAGTCTGAAATAAGGGCTCAATATCTTTACTCGACCTCTGAATTGTGCTATAGTTTGGAGCTGTTACCACCAAATACGGCCCCGTCGTCCAGCGGTCAAGACACCGGGTTTTCATCCCGGCAACCGGAGTTCGACTCTCCGCGGGGTCACCAAGTTGAATATTTACCGCTTTCACGAAACTGTTCAGACATGAAAAACTCTCGCATGATGCGAGAGTTTTTCATATTTTTTAGATTACCTCTGTTAGTGCAGTTCGATTCTCCGCAGTGTGAAGTACACAACTCAAGATTGGCACTTGTGGTTTAATAATGGCATGAGAAAAGAGAATAAAACCAACAGCGGAAATAGCAAATGGGATTTTGCCAAGAGTGCTTTTGGCGCTACAACAATCATTGCGCTAATTATAGTCATACTTGCCACTTGGCTACAGATACAGGCAACGTTGAATTGGCAGTCGGGCATGGAATATATGTTTATGATCTACGCACCGTTTGTTCTTTCAGCGTGCGCATTTCTTTTCGTAAGAGGCATTATCCTTCTAGTCCGAGCAGTACGTCGCCACAACGCAGCCAAGGCGTTTCGTATCGCCTTGGCTGTCACAGGCTTTGTTTTTCTCTTGCCGGGCGGCTACATCGCATACGGCTTTGGTTCCTATTATTATGTTAAATTCAATGCCGAGCGCACAAGCAGTAATCAAGAGGTATTGCGAGTAGTAAAAGAATGTAAAGTAGGGAGTATTCGTCGCGATTACGTCACAGAGAGACCCGACCAACATGACCCGAGGGCACGGGTTTTCCTGAAAGACTCGGCAAAATCTGCCGCTGAAAAAAGCAGTTATTTCTATGGCTACCGCTCGTTTAACCCAGACTACTACGACGAACTTGCCAAAGTGGCGACCGAAGTCCAATCCAGATGCGGTAATGTTGAACTCTACGACGAACAGAGAGAGAAAATGCCAATTACCTACACTTGGGTAAGTAAAGATGAAGCCCTCGAGGCGCTCGCAGCATGCAAAATAAGTGATGTATTTACTGTGGACAGCCCAAAGGAAAATGATCTTTTCCAAGCGGGCAATGCAAAGAGTGCTGAAGCAAGCATATTTATGATCATGGATCCGATATCAGAGGGTTTTGCCGGAAAGATTTACATCAAAAGTGCAGACCAAGCCACCCACTCTGCCATTCTAGACTTCGCAAAGACAAAAAAAGGTTCTTGCAGGTACAAACAGCCTAATATTGATGGCAAAGAATAGCATCTATCGCAGGCCTCTCACGAGAGGTCCGACAATATAATAGAAATGTCGACAAGATCAAGGTAACTATATAAATCTATACGATACCTATTGACTACTGTATAGATAAAGTCTTAAAATATACAGTAGTATGGTTGATCTAAAAAAAGCGTATAACGACTTACCCCTGCTGCCACCCAAATATTTTAATTTTGACGACCCTGATATTCTTAAGGCATCAATATCTGCGTCCCAAGCGATAGCTTCACTTAATGCAACGATCAGGTCAGATATTAGCAATGTGAGCCACAGCCTCAATATGATGTCGCCACTATATGTGCCTGAAGCCGTGACAAGTTCAGGAGTTGAAAATATCATAACCACCAACGAGCGTGTTTATGAAGCGCGGCTCCTTGAAGAAGAAGATGTTACGCCTCAAGATAAAGAGGTCATGCGCTATGTAGATGCATTGGCTGCGGGCACGGCAATACTGACAAAAAAAGATTTCCTGGCCACGAACGATTACATCCACATCCAGAAAATACTCGAACCGACCAAAACAGGCGTACGCAAGCTACCCGGTACCCAGCTGGCCAATCCAAAAACAGGCCAAGTGTACTATACGCCACCCGATAATGAGAATGATATTCGTCGTTTGCTGAAAAATTACGAGGACTATTTCAATGGCGAAGCGCCTAAGCATGAAATATTTGCACGTGCAGCTATTTTGCACTACCAGTTTGAAGCAATCCATCCATTTCATGATGGTAACGGCCGCACCGGACGTATCCTCATTCCGCTCTACTTAACCGCACAAAAAGTACTAGACGGCCCGTTATTGTTCGTCAGTAAGTTTATCCTTGAGAATAGAGACGAGTATTACAAGCTTTTAAGAAATGTTACCTACAAAGGTGATTGGAAAAGCTGGATTCTATACATGCTTAAAGCATTTGAACAGCAGGCAAATTACACGCTTGATGTTTTAAAGAAGATTAACTATTTCAAGACAAAACTTGAAACTAAACTGAATGAGCTTATGGGGCATGCATATGCGCGTGATATCGCCAGCTTTTTATACGAGCATCCGTACTTTGTTCAGGCTGAATTTGAAAAGAGTTTGGACGTTTCCTATGTTACCACCCGGAAGTATCTACAGCTTCTCGAACAGGAGAAGGTTGTCGTCAAAAAGAAACAAGCTAAGCGCAACCGTTTTATCTACGCCTGCCCTGAATACATATTATTGCTGAAAAAATCGTAGCCTCAACTATTCGTCACCGATGTTGGATGCTCCTAATTTCGAGACTAATCGCTCGAGCCCATCCCAAAAGTGTTTCGCGGAAGGTCCCCGCAGGCTCACCAGAGATTATTATTGGCTTCTGTTGGAACACTGACAGGGGAGCAAAAACCTGCACGATCGTGCAGGTTTTTTGTCGTTTTGGCGCGACCTCCCATTCTAGACTTCGCAAAGGCAAAAAAAGGTTCTTGCAGATACAAACAGCCCAACATTGACGGCAAAGAGTAAGCATAATATCACAGGGCTCGGCCTCCGAGCTTTTTGTTGCCTGCGGCCCTGTTAGGCGGGAATAAAACTCACTTTTGCAAAAATCCCCAGCAGGAGTAAAATGAGGCAGAAGACTCTGAACTCTCCGATCATCAGCCAGCCTTGGCTGATTTGTTTTGAGCCGGATCAAGGAACATCGCATTAACGGGATGCAGGTTTATTTATGTCCAAAGAAAACAGCTACTTCGACGAACAACACCTTTTACGCATACTAAAGCACTACTTGCCTACGCAAGGGCCACTTAAAGATTTCGTACACCATAATACATTGCATGCATTTCAAGATATGAAATTCTATGATGCGATCTATAAGGCATCTGCAATTTTTGGCTACCAAACCACATTCACACTCACTGAGTACAGAGACCTCTACGCTATCGGGAGAATAACCCCAAAGACACTGGCAAGGGTAATACTGCAGAGGAAGGGCAGCGAAGACTCTGAGCAGTGGCGCACAAGAACCCTCAACAAGCAGTACGAGCGGACGCTGGAACCACGTATTGGCAGGCTCAGGAATGAGTGGAAGCAACGGTACTTTATTGACATGGATAATGCGGTGCAGCCGCTTCTTTTCCGCATTGTCTGCAGCTACATAGATCAGGGCATTGCCATTTTGCCCTTTCCGTTTGAAGACAAGGGCCTATTGAAGGCGTTGCGCGACCTGGAAAGCCACAGCTCGGCAAGTTTCTTCAAAACAAAAAAGGCTCGCGACCTTCTCTTTGACAAATCATGCACCATAACCAAACTTCTTGAGATGTTGGTGGGCAATAGGGCGTACTTCGAACAATACATCTATGACCAACAATTTGCGCACAGAGGTTGGTCGGGGATTATTTCGACTCTTGAAGATAATCCTGACGCACTCTTATATTCAAAGAAAATTTCCTTAGAAGACATGATAATTCTCGAGCTCTTGCTAGAGGTCGATACACTCACGGAACGACTAGGCGAGGAATGGACGCCACTCGCCAGCGGAATTACGCAACCGCCACTGGATATGTTTGCAGATGAGCCCTCCACTGAGCTTGAGGAGGTCATAAAAATATGGCAGGACGCTTTTGAGTGGAGTTACTACGACACGGTGCTTTCCGGCATTTTACTCACATTGCCCGCTCAACCAACAAAAGAAAGTGCCGAGATAAAAAGCTTCCAATCTATATTTTGCATAGATGACCGCGAATACTCCTTACGAACGTACGTCGAAAGTCTAGACGAGCATACTGAGACATTTGGCGCGCCCGGGTTTTTTGGCGTAGAATTTTACTTCCAGCCTGCTGGCGCAAAATTCTACGACAAACTTTGCCCTGCGCCAGTTACCCCCAAGTACCTTATTAAAGAAGTACCGAAAAACAGCAAGCACACACATGAAAAAGAGATTATGTACAACAAGCACTCCCATAGGCTTGTGAGGGGCACCCTTTTTTCTTATTTGTGGGGTATTCCGGCAATGGGCAGGCTTATTACCAACCTCATAAACCCGACCATGAGCCCGGCTATTGCAGATGCATCCGCGCATATGGACCCAGACGCCAACTTGACCATTGTCTACACTGGCGACAAAGATAGCAAAAAAGGCCTACAGATTGGTTTTACGGTACAAGAGATGGCGGACCGTGTCGAAAAGACGCTCAGGTGTATCGGACTTATTAAGAACTTCTCTCCGATCGTGTATATCATAGGCCACGGGTCGAGTAGCGCCAACAACCCACATCATGGCGCCCATGACTGTGGCGCTTGCAGCGGCAGGCCGGGCCTCGTGAATGCGCGCGTCTTTGCCTATATGGCAAATTACCAGCCGGTGCGGGAGTTACTTGAGGCGCGCGGTCTGTCGATTCCTGGCTCCACGCAATTCGTCGGTGCTTTACATGACACAGCATCCGATGAGATTAAATTTTATGATGAGGATGCCCTTACTAGCAGCAACCGAGAGCGGCATGGCAAAAACGTCCATTTGTTTGACGAGGCGCTCGACCTTGACGCCAAGGAACGTTCACGTCGCTTTATGTCTATCAGCACAAAACAAGACATAAAGAAAATCAGGAAAGATATTAAGAAGCGGAGCGTTTCTTATTTCGAACCAAGGCCAGAGCTCGGACACGGCACGAACGCCCTATGCGTCGTGGGGAGAAGGGACGTTACAAAACGTCTGTTCCTTGACCGCAGAGCCTTCTTAAACTCCTACGACTACAGGACAGACCTAGACGGCAAGCTCCTGATCGATGTCCTCTCCCCACTCGGGATTGTTTGTGGCGGCATTAACCTGGAATATTTTTTCTCTAGAATGGACAACTACAAGCTCGGTGCGGGCACCAAGCTACCCCACAATGTCATGGGCCTTGTAGGGGTCGCAAATAGTAGCGATGGTGACCTTCGCTCTGGGCTCCCACTACAAATGGTTGAAGTCCACGACCCGGTGCGGCTGCTTATGGTAGTTGAGCATTATCCCGAGGTAGTCAAAAAGGCCATAGAGTCAAAGCCTGAATTGTACGAATGGTTCTCTAACGAATGGATCCATCTCGTTGCGCTCCACCCGGACAAAAAAACCCTCCATGTTTTCGAAAAAGGTACGTTTGTGCCGTACACCCCACTTGTGAAAAGCTTGCCTGTCATGGACGACCTGCCTCATGCATTTGAGTCAACAATAAAAATGAAGACAAACCATATTTTGGATGCCACGAGGGAGAATCTACCCGTGCATATAATAAAGTAGGACGGCACATATGCTAACGAACCTTCTCGCTATACTAGTACTTGTCCCCATTCTGGGCTTCATTGGCTGCGTCCTTATGCCCAAGGAATGGGAACGTCAGATCTTCGTAGTTGCGATTGCAACAATATTCGTAGAGCTCGCAGCATATCTGGTTTTTTGTTACCAATGGCTTAGTACAAGTGCCGCCCCCGTTGTTAGCGATGTCGGGTCGTTATACGCAAGCCATAGCTATACTTTTGACATTGCCTTCTACTTTGATTATCTTGCCGCAGTATTTTTGGGAGTTGCCATAGCCATGACATCCCTCATTTTCATTTTCAGTAAGTATTACTTACACCGCGAGCAGGGTTTTAAGAGATTCTACAGCACTGTCCTTTTATTTTTTATTGGATTGTCACTCGTAATCCTGGCTGGTAATTTTGAAGTTCTATTTGTGGGATGGGAGCTTATTGGAATAAGTTCCGTGTTGCTCATTGCCTTTTACAGGGACCGCTTTTTACCAGCGCGCAACGCCCTAAAAGTCTTTTCGGTGTACCGGATTGGCGATGCCTTTCTGCTTGCGGCTATCTGGTATGCACACCATATTTTCGAGAAGAGTGTGAACTTTGCCGAATTTTCTGAGCTCACTGTCCATGGGGGTGATATTCTCATACTCGGCCTTCTGCTTCTAGTGGTGGCCATGATTAAATCTGCACAGTTCCCGTTTTCGTACTGGTTACCGCGAGCCATGGAAGGGCCAACGACATCGAGCGCGATTTTTTATGGTGCGCTCTCTGTGCACATGGGCCTCTTTTTGCTACTGCGCACATTCCCGCTTTGGGAGGGCGACATGTGGCTCAGAATTGCCATTGCAGCCGTAGGTCTCGTTACTGCGATCGTTGCTTCGTCAATCGCCAGAGTCCAGTCATCTGCGAAAACACAAATTGCATACGCGTCAATAACTCAAATTGGCATAATGTTTATCGAGCTGGCCGCCGGACTTCATTGGCTGGCATTGCTACACTTCGTAAGTAACGCTTGTTTAAGGACATATCAGCTGCTCATTTCTCCATCTGCTGTAAGCTATCTTATCCATGATCAATTTTTTTCGTTCGTGCCTCCGCTCCACAAAATTAAAAACACACTCCTCGGTAAGCTCCGCGCCACCTTTTACGTCCTCGGTATCAAGGAGTGGAGCATGAATACAGCAGTTAGCCATTACCTGTGGAAACCCTTAAAGTCTATTGGGCGAGCCTTTGCCTTCCTCGACAGCCTTGTTGTTCAAACAATCTCAACGGCTCTTATTTTAGCCTCGCTCATAGCTATTGAGGGAATGACGCTCTCAGCTACCACACTGCTCACCGCGTCCACCGTCGCAGCAATAGCAAGCATCATTTTCTATATACGGGCATACACAACAAAAGATTCTGCCAGGAAATGTTGGAACCTCATACTGCTCGGGAACCTCTATGGCGCACTTTTCTTAGTCTTGGCATCTAATGGAAGCTGGCAACACCTCGCAATGTACGGTGCGGGAGTCGTGGCGGCATTCGTAACCGGCCACATATGCCTTTGGTACCTCGAAAAAAGGGGTGAGCAGAACGCATTAGGCGATTATCATGGGTCAATATACGCGTTTACAAAGCTGGGCAACTTCTTCTTTATTGTATCGCTTCTTTTTATGGCGTTTCCTATCAGTCCATCTTTTTTGGCGCAAGATATTCTCTTAAATTCAATCCCCGTGAACCACGCTTTTCAAGTAGCGCTCTTTTGCTTCTCATATCTACTAGTGGGAGTGAGCACTATACGTCTATACACGAAGGTGTTCTTTGGGCCGCATAAAACAAGCCATCATGAGATAGCTTATAGATCTTCTTAGACGCAGATTACAATTCTAAGAGCTTTTCGAGTTGTTCGTTGAGCCTGTCTAGCCCATCCCAAAAATGTTTCGCTGAAGGTCCCCGCAGGGTCACCAGTTTGAGAACATTTTTACAGGCTTTGGCCATAACCCTTACGATTCAAAGGCTATCGATTTATTGAATCAGGTAGGTAAGAGTATATGGAGATAGGGCGCTAAGGGCGTAGCGTACCCGCGAACACCTGCCACGCAAGTGCGCTCTTTGCGGCGAGGCTCAAAATAATGTACGCCCGTTCGCCATATAGGTAGTCGCGCCATTTTCCAATTTGCTTATACTGCAAGATCATGTTGATTGCGAAACAGTTAAAGAATAGGAAGATACTGACATAAATGTAGTATACGAAGGTAGGCGGGTCGCCACCGCCGTATTGGCTGCTCATCCAGAAGTAAATCGTGATAACGACCCAGGGTAGGAGTCCGGCGAAGGTGCCTATGTTGTATGTGAGCCAACTTATTTTTCCGCGTTTTTGGTTATAGAATTCCATGGCGAGACCACAGAGGTTCATAATTGCCGTTAGTCCAAAGATCATAATGAGCGTGCTTAGGTCGTATATGCCGGATAGAAGGCTAATCCCAACCATCATTGTGCTGGCGCTTAAGGCATACTCGAACCATCTTACTTTGTTGATACCGGCTTTAAGCTCTGCCTCGTAGCGTTTACGATAGACGGTTGCTACGAATAAGTGAGCGATGGCGCTCAGTAATAAGAACGCCACGACGATGTACGCAAGGTTGAGACTAAATAGCCCTTGTGTCGCCGTAACGAGTTCTGGCCTGCTCACACTCGCAGAAGTGTCGAGCGTGAGGAAGTCACCGGTGACTTGCCACACTCCTTTATTAGGATCGCTCAAGATCCAGACCGCGAACGCTTGCACGGCGTGTAGCGCAGCCATTATCAAGTTGAATTTCACTAACCCCTTCGTTGTGATTTTTGCACTCATATTTTGATTTTAGCACAAGCAATTTTGCAATTCATTTTTCTCTCGTCTTACGAGAGTCGAAAATAAATACAGGGGTGGCTAACAAAAACAAAAATCCCCTACGGGGATTTTATATCTGTAAGTGTTTCGTAAAACACGATAATTTCAACTTGGTGAGGCAAAACGGAGCTAAAACTCTGTCGCTCGATGTCAGGCACGTAGCCGATCACGTCCGGCAGTCGGGCCTCGTAGTAAAACCTTCCGGATGATGTAACGCCTCGGTAAGGGCCCGTATATCGGCCTGCCAGCCGGTGTTTTTTGGCAACCTTTCAAACCCAGCCGGAGGCAAATGATTTGTCATGTAGTTGCCCACCTTTCTATGCACTAGAGTAGACAACAGCCTTGCTTTTTAGCAAGAGTGACCGCGGGCACAGACACATCCGCCACTTCCCAATACAGTGGAGGTGCAACTAAAAGGAGGACAAGCTATGCAACTAATACGCTATAACCCTATCAGGGATTTGTTGGGAGCCGAGAAAGAGTTAGATAAGTTCTTTTCCGACGGCTGGCCGGTATTGTCAATGTTCTCGGAAGACTCAGCGGTCGATATGTACACCGAGGACGGCAAGCTGGTGGCCGAGATCGTCCTGCCCAACTTCAGCAAAGAAGAAGTTAAAGTAACGGCCTGCGACGATTGTCTGGAAATCACGGCCGAACACCACGAAAAAGAAGAGGAGGACGGCAAACGTACCTATTTGCTGCGCGAGAGCAGCCGCAGTTACCGCCGCCGCATCAGTCTTCCTGCAGGGGCAGACGCCGACGACGTAAATGCCAGTTTTAAGGACGGCAAACTGGTAGTCACCATGCCGTTTGAAGACGAGAAAGAATCCAAAGAAGTAACCATAACGTAGGACAAGGAGGGCGCGGCTATGATACGCATACTGCGGCAAGGCCGGTACAAGCTTTTGGAAACCAAAGCCCAGACCAAGATTCTACGCCTGGACGATGAGGTATATGCCTGGATCAACGCAAGCGAGATCGGTGAGATACTGGTCGCATCCCATAATCCCCACAAAACCGATACGATTTTGTCGCTTGGGCGGTACAGGCTGTACGAGGTAGACGACGAGCCAAAGCTATCCGACCAGCAGCACCTTGAACTAGCTGTCGGGGAGAGTGCCTGGCAAAGTTACCTCCTACCGACCGGCCTACCGCAAGGCGGCAAAAAGCGCAGCCGCGTTATTCCAACCACCGAGACAATTACGCGCCCACAACGCGGAGAGGAGGCATAGCATGTACGCCGTTAATCGCTTACCCGAAAGAAACACGGCCGCATCGCCCACCGGCTGCTGCCCGGAGTTTAACCCGGAAGCCTGGGACGGAAAGCTGTTCCAGTTCGACAATAAGCTCTTTATGAAAGTGACGACACGCAGCTTCCTGCATGTACCCTTTAATATGAATTCGGTCATGAAAAAAGCGATGCAGGCTGTAGACGCGGCTGGTGCAAGGGAGAGCGACGAATACATCATGCTTTCCGACGAGGTTTCGCCCTGGAAATGCGACCATTACATATCCGTAGACAAAGAGGTGCCAGACGCGGAAGTGGTGCGACTGAGCGGCACTTATCTGGCAAAGGTTTTTGAAGGGCCGTTTAAGAATGCCGGGGTATGGCACAAGCAGCTTGTCGAGTATGTTGCGTCGCGCGGTGCCAAGCTCGTCAATGTATATTTCAGCTACACTACCTGCCCGCGCTGCGCCAAGATTTACGGCAAGAACTATGTTGTCGGCTTCGCTCAAATAGAGAAGGCGGTTTGAATAAGGGTGTGAGGAGGAGATAAGCAATGACATTCAACAAAAGACTTCCTACTATCCGCACCCTGCGGTACTTGGCTGATATGGACGGGCCATTCCCCATTAAAAACCGTCATATCATTCTGGCCGCGCAAAGATTCTGGTTCGGCGACAATGTGATCGAATTCCTTAAATTATTCCCGCCGGACGCGGTATTCCACAGCCGCGACGGGTTTATAGAACGCTGCAAACAGTTGGAGCTGCTCATACAAGAGGAGCGCCACGCACCGTTAGAAGTTTTGCATAGCCCGCAAGGATAGGAGAGGTAATCATGATAGCATTTCCAGCAAACGGCGAACTGAAGAAGCTTAAAAGTTTTAAGAAATCGTTTTGCGTCAGCATATACCTGCCACTAACAGAGAATGTGCACGCCAACCGGATAGCCGTAAAAAACGCGCTGCGCGATGCCGAAAACGCGTTAGTAAAAGCGGGTGCAAGTCCCCGTGTTATCCGCAAAACACTGGCTCGGGCGAACGTCTTGACTAAGAATCAGAAATTGCCGCCAATGCGCGGCGAAGGTCTCGCGGTCTTCGCTCAGGCCAATTTTCTGCGCCATTACCATACGCCCGCGCATTGGGCACCCCGCCTGCTGAGGGTAGAACAAGGCTTTGTCCTTGGCCCCCTACTCGACGCCATGCTGGACGACGCTAAATATCTCTTGCTGACATTAAGTCATAACCAGGTGTCATTGTTTGAGGGCAGTCACTACGAGATTCACCCTATCCACCCCAAAGAGCTGCCGATCAATATGAAGGAGGCTTTAGGGGTTGATGAATACCTGAATTGGCGCGGTATGCACGAGATAGCGCCAGCATATATGGGCAAGGGTTCCGAAGCGTATCACGGGCAATACAACGTCAGTCAAACCGACAAAACAATGCTGGTTGAGTTTTTCCACCGCCTTAACAAACGCCTGCGCCGCTTCCTGCGCGGCGGCCACACCCCGCTTATTATCGGCGGCGTTGATTACCTTCTGCCGCTCTATCGTCACGCCAATTCCTACCCCTATCTATTGCCGGGAAGTATTAAGGGCAACCTTGAACGGGTCAAATTAGACGAGCTGCGTGAACGGGCTTGGGAAATTGTAAGGAATATGCGCCGTGAACATGCCATTAATTAAAGGAAATAGGGGTGACCGCATGATGTATCTGATCGTTCAAGAGATAGAGGAGGCGCCAGCGTAACACTGTTATACTTAAGCCCATGGAGAAGCAAATGAAAAATCTTATTATCGGTTTCTTAGTACTGTTAGTGTTGGGTCTGGGCGGTTGGACAATCTACAATCAGTCAACAGGTACAAATTCGAATACACCAACTAGTCAAAGCGACAGTACACCAGCCACAAACGGTAAGACCTTAGATTTGAGCAATAAAGGTATAACGGAAATCAGTTCGGATATTTACAACAAGACAGATATTATTGTCTTAATTCTTTCAAATAACAATCTAGAGTCTCTTAAATCCGAAATGGGAAAGATGACAAAGCTTGAGGTCTTAAAGCTCGACCACAACCGGCTCAAAGGGTCACTCATAGGTGAAATTCGTAAGATGCCTTTAAGAGAATTAGATGTCAGTTATAACAACATGACTGGCATACCGGCAGAGATCGGACAGCTTTCTAGGCTTGAGACCTTGGATTACAGCTACAATAATATCGATACATACCCAAACGAGATTGCTAATCTGAAGCAACTTAAAACTCTAAAACTAACCGGTAATCCGTTTAGCGCCGAGAAGATTGCTGAGCTAAAATCCAAACTACCGAATGCCAGTATTGAATTCTAATAAACAATCGTTGGAATCGCTAGATGGCAACTTTAAAAGAAACAGTTTTTAGCTTTCCAAGCTTGAACATTTTACTTGTAGGTAGCGGCGTGATCGGTTTGCTGGGTTGACCCCTTCAGCTTCGACTGTTCCGCAGATTCTGTGATAGCCGTCACAGCGCGAAATGCAGTCGCGCGTAACAATAAAGCATGTAAGCGTAGGAGGAGGTATGTCGACTGGCTGGAAAGACGCGGTAGCTACGGTACTCACCGCTGGTGTTGCGATAGTCACCTATGCCAAGTTAAAAGGCTTTGATTGGCCGCTTCTCAGCAGTTATCGAACGGCCTCTGTAATAGTCTTGGCGCTAGGGCTTGGCGCATGTATTGCGGCAAGCTGGA
Source organism: Saccharimonadales bacterium (SeqCode) (assembly GCA_035280845.1). Classification (GTDB taxonomy): domain Bacteria; phylum Patescibacteriota; class Saccharimonadia; order Saccharimonadales; family EFPC-124; genus DASTDY01. Next base: position 14,390 of record DATEFB010000023.1, read on the forward strand.
ACGGCACGCCGCTCAAAGACAACTGGACAGTGTTGGCCAGCATCCTCGGCGTCCTAGCCTTCGGGCTTGGAATGATAAATCTGATAACTAACAACCAAATTATATTTGTGGCCTTGGCTGTAGACATCGTGGCGTTATGGGCCATCACCACACTTCATCATCTTATAGCGAAAGGAGCCTGACATGCAGCTACGGAAGTTTACCAGCAATGAAGCAAGAGCTATTGGCGAGCAAATCGGCATCGATTTTAAGGTAGTAGATTTAGAGCAGTTCAGGCTGGGCCTGACGGTTGAGTTGGAACACGGTACACACGACCCGGTCACTAACGTCACCAGCGATGACCCGCTTATAACCGGCAAGGTTGCTTGGGCGCACTTAAAAGAAATCCCAGATTACTATACCCGCCTGAATGCCATGGAAGCCGAGGCCGAAGCGATGCACGCATCCTGACGGTTAATGCCGGTTCGTCTAGTATTAAATTGGCTTTGTTTGCCGCTTGAAAGAACTGATGCAGAAGAAGCTCATTGAACATGCGGAATATATAAAGTTACATGCATCTATAAAATCCCCACAGGCATAAACTGTGGGGATTTTTGTCGCAACCTACGGCCCCTACAGAGTGTTTCTATTCTCCGTAGGTTTAGGATGAAATATAATTTGTTAATACCCCCAGGGGGTATATACTAAGTGCATGATCCAAGCTACCAAAAAACGCGCCGTTCACCGTTCCAAGATCATTGAAGGTCAAATGAAAGGCCTGCAAAAAATGATCGATAACGAGTCGTATTGTATGGATATCATTACCCAGAGCCTTGCTATCCAAAAGTCACTGGCATCACTTAATAAGCTGATCCTTGAAAACCATTTGCACACGCACGTGCGTCACATGCTCACCTCTGGCGATACCGAGCAAGAATCAAAAGCGATTGAAGAATTACTGAGCTTATACGAGCTTAATAATATCCGTGGCAAATAATAACAAAGGGGGACGTATGAAAAAAGAGGTAATTATCAGTAGTATCGTGGGTATTATTGTGGGCAGTCTTTTGGTGGGCGCAACCGCCACACTTGCGGTCAACAATAACAACCAGTCTTTAATGCGCATGATGGGCATGCGCACCACTACAGACAATCAGGGAATTATGCACAATAGCGACATGACCATGGGGGAAATGTCGGCAAGTTTGCAAGGTAAAAGCGGCGATGCTTTCGACGAAGCGTTTTTAAGCGGTATGATTGCCCACCACCAAGGTGCAATTGACATGGCAAAGCTTGTGCAAGCCAACGCTAAGCACGATGAGCTGAAAGCAATGGCAAATGACATTCTGTCGGCCCAGTCCAAAGAAATTACACAAATGCAAACATGGCAAATGCAGTGGGGCTACGCAAAAACTGAACAAAGCCACACAATGGGGCATTAATGTATGGACCACGACGCACATACTCACAACAGCAGCCCACACCATACTGAGCATGCCGGCCATGACAAGCACGAAGGCCACAGCCCTGATATTTTTAAGCAGAAGTTCTGGCTGACGCTCGTCCTCACCATCCCGGTTGTGCTGTATTCCGAAACAATTCAAGAAATACTGAATTTTTCCATGCCCGCTTTCCCCGGTAGCGAATGGTTACCGCCGGTACTCGGCACGATTATCTTTTTGTATGGTGGCTTAGTCTTCTTAAAAGGCGCCAAAAACGAGCTCGCCGACAAACAGCCCGGTATGATGACACTCATCTCACTCGCTATTACCGTAGCATTTGGCTATAGTCTGGCCGTATCGCTTGGGCTAGTTGAAGGCATGGATTTCTGGTGGGAGCTGGCGACGCTAATTGCCATTATGCTCTTGGGGCACTGGCTGGAAATGGCGTCAGTCATGAGCGCCCAGGGTGCGCTTAAAGAACTGGCAAAACTCCTGCCGGATGAAGCTGAACTAATAAACGGCGAGACAACCCGTAAGGTGGCAGCAAGTGAGTTAAAGGTCGGCAATCTGGTACTTGTCCGCCCTGGCGCGCAAATTCCCGCTGATGGCGAGGTAGTTAAGGGCGAATCGGACGTAAACGAATCTATGCTTACTGGCGAATCCAAGCCCGTCAAGAAAGTGCTAGGCGTGCCAGTTGTAGCCGGGACAATCAACGGCAGCGGTTCGCTGACGGTTAAGATTCTAAAAATCGGCAACGACACTGCTCTCGCGGGCATCATGAAGCTGGTTGCCGAAGCTCAAAGCAGTAAGTCAAAAACGCAAGTTCTGGCCGACAAAGCCGCTTTTTACCTGACGCTTGTCGCGCTTGGCGCTGCAGTTATTACAGGTGTCGCCTGGGCAATTGCCGGGAAAGATGGCGGCTTTATTCTGGAGCGTATCGTTACTGTACTTGTTATCGCTTGTCCGCATGCGCTTGGGCTGGCCGTACCACTTGTAACCGCTATCTCAACCACACTTGCTGCTAAGAATGGCTTGCTTGTCCGGCAGCGCATGGCGCTCGAAGCCGCCCGCAACGTGGATGTCGTGCTGTTTGATAAAACCGGCACCCTGACGCGCGGCGAACAAGGGGTAGTAGATGTGGTGGCGGACGGTGATAAAGATCAGCTCCTGACTCTCGCTGCCGCTGTTGAGAATGAATCAGAACACCCGATTGCCCGTGCTATCGTTGCCTCCGCCAAAGCGAAAGGCTTGCATCTGCCGCAAGCTAGCGGCTTTTCCGCCCTCTCTGGCCGGGGAGCGGTCGGCACTATTGAAGGCAGCACTATCCATGTTGGTGGCCCGCGCATGATTGAAGAGCTGAAAGCTCATCTGCCAGAGACCATCAAACAAGCATCTGCTCAAGCCTCAAATGACGGTAAAACAGTTGTCTATGTTATCGAAGACGCAAAAGTACGCGGCGCGATCATGCTGGCCGACGTTATCCGTGAGGAATCTAAAGAAGCCGTCGCAGCCTTACATAATATGGGCAAACGTGTCGCCATGCTTACCGGCGACGCCGAAGGTGTTGCCGCTTGGGTCGCGAAAGAGTTGGATATTAAAGAGTATTTTGCCGAAGTCTTGCCGGAACATAAGGCAAAAACCGTCAGGAAAATCCAGGCTGACGGAAGCAAAGTTGCGATAGTCGGTGATGGCGTAAACGACGCGCCCGCCCTCACCCAGGCCGACATTGGCATCGCGATCGGCGCGGGTACGGATGTAGCCATTGAGTCCGCCGGCATTGTGCTCGCATCCAGTGACCCACGTGGTGTTGCCAAGATAGTCCGTTTGTCACAGGGCACTTACCGCAAAATGCTACAGAACCTTGGTTGGGCAATCGGCTACAATGCCTTAGCCATTCCGTTGGCCGCAGGCGCTACCGCCGCGCTTGGTTTTGTCCTGTCACCTGCTGTTGGCGCGGTGCTGATGTCACTCTCAACTATTATTGTTGCGGTTAACGCCCAATTCTTGCGAAGGACCAGACTGCATTAGTCGTCAATTTTAACGTTGTCCGACATCAGGCTCGTCAAGTTGCTTGTTAAGTCTCTCCAACCCTTCCCAAATATGTTTCGCGGAAGCACTCCGCAGAGGAGGAAGCGAGTTCGACCCTCCGAAGGAACGAACTTGAGCTATAATCAAGATAACCAGACGACCAGGAGCTTCCCGGCACACTGCAGCAATGGTTATAGCAATATAACTAGGAGTGGCATGATCCACAATCTTAACTCTTTTGGTGTTACTTACATTGGAGTGCGCACTAGGCACATCGACGCCATGAAACAGTTTGCACAAGAGGTGCTCGGCTACAATAAAACTCAAGACGATGGCGATTTTGTCGCCTTCAATACACCCCAAGGTCAACGCTTTGAGCTGCATGTCGAAGACACGCCGGACAAGCAATTCTATCCACTCGATGGTGCGGTGAGCGGTTTTGAAGTGCCCGACTTCGACAAGGCAGTAGCGTGGGCTAAGGAGAATAATTTAGAGTTGTTCCCAGAAGGTACGGGCGAAGGTAAAGGCGGCACAAAATGGGCGCATTTTCGCGGGCCAGACGGCAATGTTTATGAGTTCGTTCATCATCCATCAATAACTGCTGGCGGAAAGCTAGAATAGAGAGGGGTAATCATGACTAAGATTGCTGTTATTACTGGAGCTAGTGGGGGGTTAGGTAAGTCACTTACTAAAGAATTTGTCGCAAAAGGCTGGCAAGTTATAGGCACTGGTCGTTCAGAGCAGCCATCAGATTTGCCAGATGGCGTAACCTACAGGCAATTTGATGCCAGCGAAGCCAAAGCATCTGAGTCGTTTTGGCAGGAACTAAAACAGGCAAACCCTGATGCCGAAATTTGCTTAGTTAATAACGCTGGCGGTTACGTGAGTGGCGGCCTAACCGAAGTTAAGCCCGAAGATTATGACCTGCAAATGCGCAGTTCATATTTTACGGCTGTATATATGACTCGTGGTTTGGCGGTTAATTTCCCGAGGGCCAGAATAGTCAACATTATTTCTTCGAGTGCGCTTACCGCCTACAAAGACGATTCGGCATATGGAGCAGCCAAGGCAGCAGCAAAGCACTTCTTCCAATCTTTGCAAGAAGAGTTTTCGCCAAAACAATATCAAATTACTAACTTATACCCAAGTGACATTGCGACTCATGGTGCAGACACCAAAGCGATTGACCCAGAGGATCTGGCAGTTTTTGTACGACAACAAGCCGAGAATGATAGCTCGCACTACCTGCGCGATGCTACTGTCTACCCAAGTTCATAGCCATAGGGCGTATGGTTCTAGGCCATCAACCTCCATAAGGACTACTGGGTTATAAAAACACCCGCATATGCGAGTGGCGACCAAGGTAAGTTAGATTGAGTTTGTCGTCACAAGTGCGGGGATCGCCCGCACTTGTGACGACGGTCTTATCCGATGCGCAGAAGTTCGTCGCAGACCGCCTGAAGTTTGGCGCGCAGCTCGGGGGGTAAGTCTGCGCTCGACAGGCTCAGGTCGATGTGACCCCGACCCCACATACCCATCGCTGCGCCTGCGCCTTTGACGCCGTCCACTGCCTGGAACTGCGCGATGGCAGTTTCGAGTGGCACATTGACGCCGCGACCGAGGCTGAGGTTGAGTTGGTTCACACCCTGTGAGGGGTGCCAGATCTCGCCGATGTCGACGGTCATTAGGTTGCTCCTTACGGATATGTTGACAGCTTGATATTATATGTTAAAAATAAGTATTTGTCAATGGCAGAAGGTGCGGCCGACATACATCGAGCTTCTGGTTTGGTCAAGCGAATTTTTATGAGCACAGTTTTAAGGGCATGGTATGTTGCATTAGGTTAATTAACTAAAAAGGCAGGATCATGGATCTAAAAAATATCAGGGCTAACCAAGAAGTTATTATTGTCATTGGTGACGCTGGTGGTGATGGAGGGGCGATTGTTGTAACTCCGAATGGCTTAAAGAAGGTGCCCGACAACAACCCTGAGCTACGCAAGGTATATGCTGAATTCGTCCGTAGCTATGCAGTGCTCAAGAAGGCTGCCTTGCAAGAAGAAGGGCTTAGGCAAAACGGATAGATTAGCTACTGTCATAGAATGGCGCCACTTCGGTGGCGTTTTTCTTTACCTCAGGATATGATTTTTGATATTTTTACATTAAGTTGTACAATATGTAATCGTCACTTTCCTGTGACTTCCGCAGTATGGACATGGAGGAAAAGAAGTGTCCAGTAACTCAGAAAAGGCGCGGAGCGAAGGCGCCACCTTCGGTTCGGTCGCCCTCGGCTCCCTCATCATCTTCGCGATCGGCGGCTGGTTCGGTAACTGGTCGAACAATGAGCGCGGAATATGGTGGGCATGGAAGCCTGACACGACGTTGTGGGCTGGTCTGGCAGATGTCTGGTACATCTTCGCCTGGGCCTTCATCACTTCTGCGTTCATCGCCACCGTCCTGGTCTGGAAGCGTGTGCCCCGTGTGGGCAGTGCCTGGGCGCATTTCGGTGGCGGCATGTACACCAGTGTCCGCGCTGGCGTCCTGGAGGAACTGATCTTCCGGTGGCTCCTGGTGCTTAGCGCGCCTACAGCCCTGACGATCATCAACTGGATCACGCTCGGTCTGGTTAAGTGGGTCCACACCCACTGGCTGCTGCCGCTCGCCAACTGGGCGACGCTCGGCATCCTCGAGCCGCAGCTCTCCGACGCGAACAACTGGGTGATGGCCGCCGCGATCCTGTACGCCGCCGGTGCTTTCCGCAACGGCCACGCGTACCTCGGCTTCTTCGGGTTCATCAACTCGTGGTTCATCGGCATGGTGATGTTCTACCTGGTGTTCAACCACGGGATCATCACCGCCATCGTGGCCCACTTCGTCTACGACGCGATCATCTTCGGCATCATGGCCCTTTCGGTGGCGTTCCGCCCCCGAAATATCCTGGCCGAGGCGCTGGCGCAGGCGTTGACCAAGCTGCTCTTCGGTGGGCGCGGTTCCCGCGATTGATCGTGCAACACAGGAAGTGTCCGGCGGCGCCACGTGCGCCGCCGGATTCCTATGAACTTATCTATCCAGCCTGGTGCTGGATTTTTTGTGGCGTAAGAAAACCCCCGCACCCAAGAGCCAATCGGCAATGGATGCGGGGTCGTACGTAGCAGGACTGGCGTCACTTTTTCTCTTTGCTGTCGGCCAGCTCGCGGACCTTGGGGGTCAGCTCGTCACGCTTCAGGATCTTGTCGGTGCCGCAGACCGGGCACGTCACGTAGTACTCGCGGTCGGGCGTGTCGCCGCCGTAGTTGGCGCCGAAGTAACCGATCTTCACGTCCTCGGGCTCGGCCTGCAGCTTAGACTTGCAGCAGCGGCACTCGAACTCGACGTTGAACGGCTTCTCCTCGATAACCTTCATGGCTTAGTCCCTTCACACTCGTCTCTGCTAAGGTACGGTTGTATACTAAAGGAATTGAACAACAGATATAAGCAAGGTGTTTTGACTCAAAAATTATTGACCATGACTAATTGGATACAAAACCACGTTTTATTAGAGCTCACCCGTAACGCCACACGGCGCTATAGCGAGCTGAAGCCTCGCGATATTGAAGGCAACTTATTTATGTACCACTTAAAGGGACTCATAAAAGACGGCCTTATAGAAAAGAACGAGACGGCGTACAGGCTGACCGCCAAGGGCATGCAAATGGCAGGTCATATTAGCCTGCAGACGGGCAAACTGCGCACCCAACCAAAAATTTTGACTACTGTTGTGTGCCGGAACGAGGCAGGTGAATACCTTTTTGTACGCTGGCACCGACAGCCGAATATCGGACAGGTGAGTTTTCCGCATGGCATGATGCATTTTGGCGAAAGTGTTGCCGCTATGGCCGCAATGGAGTTGGCCGAGAAGGCCGGGCTCGAAGCTGACCTGGCATTTAAGGGCGATATTTACGTTTGTGGCATGCGCGAGGGCGATGTAGACCGGCATATGCTGGTGCACGTCTTTGAAGCCAGTAACATTCGGCCGGGCCGTCGGGACGAGCTGCGACCAGAAGTGTCTGAGCCATTTTGGGCCCCTCTAAACGCGGTACATAGCAAGGATTGCGTGCCGGGTTTCTACGAAGTCATGCAGATAGCGACGGGCGTGGACATGCCGCAACTTAGCGAAATCACTGTCGAGATTGCCGCCCTCCAAAAGTAAAGGTTACTACTTATTGGGCGGGGACTTCGGTATCCAGACAGGTTTTTGCGTTGGCTATTGTTGAGCCGGTGCAGTAGGCGAGCATAGCGATCTCGCCATTAAACTGATCAGTGTTATTTACCTGGCTTTTCAGAGGGTACTGGTTGGCTACGCTAAGGTATTGGGTCGAATTAAGCGTGCCGGTGCGTGTAATAGCAAAGGTGTTGGTGTGGGTGGCATTCCCATTCACGGAATCGATCTTTGTAAGATTCATCTGCAGGCTTGCGCTCCCGCTTGCTGGGTCGGGTGACTTAATGCATTGCAAGATATAGGTTGCACCGTTGGTTAGAGCTTGAGTCCCCGTTACGGGGTTGCTGGCGCCGGAACTACCGGCAACCCGGCATTGCGGAAAGACTGCCGTCTGGCTCTTGCCGCAGTTGCTGAGCTGAAACTTGAACTGCGTCAAACCGCTTCCATATTTACCGATTTGACTAATATTAGGCGAGTCGCTGAAACATCCAGCATTCGGCGCCTGGTATTTAAACAGCACGCTACCACCGAATGCTTGTGAAGCTGGGATGTTGATGGTGCTGCCACTCGCTGGTTTGGCGTAGGCGACTGATTGTTGATTTGTTGTATTGCCTTGGAACTGAACTCCAAATGTGGACTGTGACCAGTTACCTAATAAAGTAAGGTTGACGCCTGCATTGGTAGCTGCTGTATTCGCCACAGTTGCCGACGAACCATTAAGTGCATAGCTATATAAACTACCTGGCGCACCGGCGCTAACACTGACTGCCGGTGTGACCAATGACGCCAATACTAGAAGCCCACCAAAAAACCGCCGAATCCCGCGAACTAAACGAACGTGCATAGGAGCCCTCCTTATTAGTGAGTTCATCATGACAGGTACTTGCTAAATGTTCAAATAATGTTAGTTAACTACAGTGCTATATTCGTTGCCTAGTTTGCGTCTTTTTTGCGATACTGCTATAGGCACAATCTGTGTCCACGCTAGGGTTAGGAGTGCTATATGCATTGGCTGGACCTTGACCGGGCAATCTTGCCCGACGAGCGCCGTTGGGGTCAGGGGTATGGGGACCGCCCGTACACCGACACCGAGTTGGCCGAGATCATCAAGAGTGTTACCGAGACCAAGCAGCCGGGGTATGGCCGCCGGTACATCGAACCCGACAGTAGCGCATATGTGCGCGGCAACCGGCTCGAGCTGCCGTCCGGCTACGACGCAAGCGGACACCCGAACCGTGAGTCCATGGACCCGGGCGTTCTGGATCCCGACCTCCCAACCGTTCAGATCCGTCCTTGGCAAATGCCAGCGGGCGCGCAGGGCCTGTTCCTGGCCCGCGGCTGGCGCCTCGACCAGCATGGCCGGCCGTGCATGCCGCGGGCAGAGCAGCTCATTGCTCATCCGCAGATCGGCCTGAACACCGGGGTCGGGTTCAGCTACTACCTCGGCGAGAACGTGGTAGTAGACGTGGTGCTGCTGCTCGGCGAGCGGGTACTGCTGGTGGACCGCACGACTGACGCTGGAGTCATTCCGTCATTGCCTGGTGGGTACGTTACGCCTGCCAGTTACGGGCTGTTGCCCGGCGATTGGGCTGCGGGCAACCGGCCCGTGACCATGGAAGGCATCATGGCGACGGCTCGGCGCAAGATGCTTGCCGAGGCTGCGGTGGTGCTGCCGCCCAATGCCCGCATGGAAATCGTGCGAGGCATACGGCCGGTCAGTTCGCCGCACACGCTCAACTTCTGGACAGTGACGTACACCGTGCGCTGCGACCTGGGGCAGGGTGGCGAGTCTCTGGTGACCGCACCCACTGCCCAGATCGTGGAACTGGACGAGCTGGAGGCAATCCTCCCCCGCATGTGGCCAGACCACCGGCGTGCCCTTTTGGTGGCGATTGGCTAGGTGACCTGGCCTGCCCCCTGCGCCCATGTCCGGCGCAGGGGGCGAAGACTCTTTTTATTGCTTTAAAATAAAATTATGGCAAGGTCAATTTTAGGTATTCCATTTTGTATGCCCCGGTGCTACGCTTGTAATAAGTATGAACACTCCTAAGATTTTTAAACGCGCAAAAATTTTGGCAGGCATTGGTCCCGCCAGCCACAGTTACGAACAAATCCTCGACATGTTAAAGGCCGGCGTGAATGGCTTCCGCCAAAACTACAGCCATGGTACCCACGAAGAAAAAGCCCAACAGGCTGAATGGGTCCGCCAGGCAAGTAAAGAACTAGGCAAACCTGTTGCGTTGTTCCAGGACCTGCAAGGCCCAAAGATCCGCCTTGGCGATTTTGAAGGCACCGTTTCGGTTACAACTGGCGACGAATGGACACTGGTTTACAAAAAGCCGGTCAAAGGTGACCGCGAGTTGCCTGTGCAATACGACCTGAGCGAAAAAATGAAAGTCGGTGAACGCCTGTACTTGTTCGATGGTAAAATTCGCAGCCTGGTTATTGCTGTAAAACCTGCAAAAGTAACCATCCGCGTAGAGAATGACGGCCTGCTCCTTGCTCGTAAAGGCATTAACTTGCCAGATACCGATTTTGGCGGTGATATCATTACCGAAAAAGACAAAAAGGACATCATTTTTGGAGCCACTCAGGATATCGATTTTGTGGCCCTAAGCTTTGTGCAAACCGCCGATGACATCCGCCAGCTGCGCAAATTGCTGAAGGATTGCGGCAGCGAGGCCAAGGTGGTCGCCAAGATTGAGACCCAGGCCGCTATCCGCGACGAAAACCTGGAAGCGATCGTCATGGAGTCTGACGGTGTTATGGTTGCCCGCGGCGACCTGGCCGTCGAGACCAGTGCCGAAATCGTGCCAATTGTGCAGCGCCAGATTTTGCACCTCACCCAAAAACACGGCAAAATCAGCATTGTCGCGACCCAAATGCTTGCGAGCATGCAGTTTAATCCAGAACCAACTCGCGCCGAAGTGAGCGACGTTGCAAACGCTGTTATTACTGGCGCCGACTGCGTCATGCTGAGCGATGAAACCGCCAACGGCCGTTACCCAATCGAGACCGTCGCAACCATGAAGCGCATCATTATGTACACCCAGGAGCACGCACCTGTTCGTCCTTTGTTTTACAGCGAGTTCGATACCAGCATGCAGGATTCAATCAGCTCTGCCGTTATTACACTCGCCCACCAGATTAACGCCCAGGCAATTGTATGCGAGACCAAGACCGGCCGCACCGCCTTTAGTATTGCAAGCCACCGCCCAAGCATGCCGCTTATCAGCGTCACGTCATCGGCCCGCGTAGCGCAGCAGTTGTGCCTGCTGTACGCCAACAAAAGCTTCCTGCGTCCAGATGGCGAAAAAGCCGGCCTTACGCTCGCGCAGCAGTTGTGCGAAGAAGGCTTGCTTGAGCATGGCCGCCCAGTTGTCTTAGTCAGTGGCCGCCAACCAGGATTGACTGGTGGTACCGACACCATTCGCGTTCGTATCCTCGAGTAGTAAATCTATTACAGCTGCACTGTTTTTTTGAGGTGTGCATTCAACGTGCATGTGGTTAAATGAAACCATATGCAGTTCACAAAAAAGACCATCAAAGATGTTCCGCTCGAAGGTCAAACTGTCCTCGTGCGGGCTGATTATAATGTTCCATTAAACGACGACGGTACCATTGCCGATGATTTTCGTATGCAAATGTCGTTGCCAACGCTTCGGTTCTTGCAGGCAGCGCATTGCAAAATTGTTGTATGCTCACATTTGGGCAGGCCCGAGGGAAAGCCGAACGAAAAAGAGAGCCTGGAGCCCATTGCCCGGCACCTATCCGAATTACTGGATACGCCTGTCGAATTTGTGCCCGATTGCATAGGCGACCGTGTAAGGGTGGCGGCTAAGAACCTGAAGCCGGGTGGCATTGCACTCCTCGAGAACCTGCGATTCCACCCCGAAGAAGAAGCCAATGACATGGCCTTTGCCGAACGCCTGGCGCGCGATTCCGGCGCCCGCTACTTTATACAAGACGGGTTTGGCGTTGTGCACCGCGCGCACGCCAGCACGGATGCAATCACGCATTGTCTGCCAAGTGTCGCCGGGCTCTTGCTTGAGCGCGAGGTAAGCACGATTGTAAGCTCAATGCATTCGCCAAAACGGCCGCTTGTTGCAGTACTGGGCGGCGCTAAGGTGAAAGATAAAATTAAAGTCATCGAAAAGTTTGTCGAGATCGCCGACCAATTGATCATTGGCGGTGCAATGGCCAACACCTTCTTAAAGTTCAGGGGGTTGCCAGTAGGAAAAAGCAAGGTAGGCGAGGGCGAAGAGCCGCTCATTGAGCATATTTACAACCTGGCACGCCAGAAAGTCGGCGACAATAAGGTAGATGATTTCATTCTGCTCCCAACAGATGTCGCAGTCGCACCCGAGATCTCGGCCAGCCAGCGCCGGACCATCGTGCCTGTAGCTGCCGTGGCGGCTGGCGATTATATCCTCGACCTTGGCACCGAAAGCACCGAAGCTATTTTGGCGCATGTGCAAAGCGCCAAGTCGGTCATTTGGAACGGCACACTAGGTATGGCTGAATACGTAGTGTTTGCGTATAGCTCTGCAAAGCTGGCACTCGAGCTTGCCGAACGCAAAAATGAAGTTTTTAGTCTGGTTGGCGGGGGTGATACTGCCGACTTTGTTATTCACTGGGATAGTAAAAAAGGCAAAAGCTTTGGCCACGTCAGTACCGGTGGCGGTGCGAGCCTCGAACTTATGGCTGGCGACACGCTGCCGGGCGTCGCGGCATTAATGAACAAGTAGTTGTCGCGAGAGCGGCAAACCTGATACACTTATACCAATAACCATAACGGCTTTAAAATGGGCAAATTGATAGTCGCCAACTGGAAGATGCATTTCACTGTCGGTGAAGCCAGTCTGTTTTTACACAAACTGCAAGAAACCGTCCCTACCTACCGCGATGTAGAAGCCGTTTTGTGTCCTAACATGTTAACGTTGCAATCGCTGTCATTGCAGGTGGACCGCCGCAAGTTTAAACTTGGCGCCCAAAACTGTTATTACCAAGACCAAGGCGATTTTACTGGCGAAGTTTCGGCAAGCATGCTCCGCCCGCTGGTGAGCTACGTACTGGCTGGCCACTCCAACAGGCGCCATATCTTTGGCGAAAACGACAAACTTATTGGCCTGAAGGTGCAGGCAATACTGCGCAATAACCTGCGCCCTATTCTGTGCGTCGGCGAAACCAAGCAGGAACGCGTCGAAGGCGAGACCGGCCAGGTTATCCACGACCAGGTTGTTGCTGGGCTAACCAATGTAACGAGCGACGAAATCGAACGCGTGGTGATTGCATATGAGCCCGTGTGGGCAATTGGCACCGGCGATTTTGCCAAAGTCGATGACGCCGCGCAAGCAGTCAAACTTATCCGCAAGCATGTTGATGCCATGTTCGGGCGCAAAGCCGCTTCTAAAATCCGAGTACTCTACGGCGGCAGTGTCGACGCAGACAACGCTGGCGCGTATCTTGCAGCCGAGGGCATCGACGGTTTATTGATTGGCGGCGCAAGCTTAAAGGCCCCGTCGTTCGCCAGTATTATTAAGCGGGCACACGAGTTACAAACGGTATGAAAGACGAAAAGGGCGGGCCGATGAAAGAACTGGATTTCGATGAACTGCACGAAGCAGTCAATAAATTAATGGATCAGGCGCAGAAGCCAAAAGCCAAGCGCGAACCAGCGAAATCTGTTGCAAAAGCTGTTACACGGCCATCTGTTAAAGTAGCCGAACGCTCCGCCGAAAAAGACAGTAAAGATGTGGCCGCAGTAGTAGAGCCAAAAGAGGATACCGGCAGCGCTATTAACGTGACCGTCCGCAAGCCTGCTGCAAAGATTGCACCCAAGAAGCGCGGCATGGCAATGGATGTTGTGCAGGCCGCCAAGCCAAGCGCCGTTGCTCCGCCGTCTGCCCGTACGGCGCGCACCGCCCCCACACTCCAGCCAACTGGCCCCGTTAGAGTTGAGCCACCAAGCCCTCGTGCTGCTTCTGCTGCGCCCGTGGCTTCTGATGAGTCGCCAAAACCGTCGGCAGAACCCGAGGTCGGCGATGACACGCTTGCTTCGCTTAATCTGGAATCTGACGGCACTGCCAAGCCCAAAACGATTGTAGAAGAACACAAGTCTGACTTTCCTGATCCGCTCGAAGTGCACGGTTTTACAGGTGGCGACGAACCGGCTAAGCGCGTAGCTGCGCCTGAAGCTCCGGCCACTCCGCTGGGCGGGCCTACTATGGCCCATGGAGCCGTCTCTATGACTCAGCCCAAAACAGACGAAGAAGATCCGCTCTTGAAGGAGGATGATGAGGCACCAGCCAAAAATCAGTGGGAGATGCCCGGAGATGAGGAGCCTGTTCACGATGAACCTGCCCCTAAGCTGACCGAGGCACCTGCCGATGCTGCACCGGCCGAACCCGCCGCAACGCCTTTTGTTAACGCCAAAGTAGAGAAGCGGCCGCTTGGCGCTTATTCGGATGCTGCACCGACGCCGGCTACTGCGCCACAGGCCGCTCCTGCACCCGAGGTTCCGACTCCAGAGGAGAGGGCCGAAGCGGCCAGTATTGAGACACCAGCCGCCCCTGAAGAGCTTAACCCTGAGATCGTGGCCGTAGAAAGTGCCGACGTTGATTATTCCCAGGCACACAATGAGCAGGAAGCGCCGCTAAACACCTTGCGCCAGATGGCCATTCCCCAGCAGTATCACGCTGGCGAAAAGAAATCCAGCAAGCACGACCGTCCAATTTTTGACACCAAAGATTACCATCCGCCTCTGCAGCCGGTGGCGACCGCCAAGCACCATACTGGCTCAAAGGCGGGGGCAATCCTCACCCTGATCCTTATTATTCTGCTAGTGGCTGCAGGTGTGGGCGCATATTTTGTGGCTACGGGCAGCATCGACATTACCCGGATATTCTAAAGTAAAAAACAGACCAGTACGTTGTCATGGTCTGTTTTTTATTGTATTGTTTCATTTGACCGTTCAACCAAGTAGAGAGGTCATCTGATGACCATTTCGAACCGGAGCGCCCAGGCGGGTGGCTTCAACCGGCGGCGTGCTTACGAGCTGGTGGGTGTGGCGCTCGACATCGCCAGCCACACCGCCACCGACGGCGACGAGCGTGCCGTCGGTGTCTGCGTCATGATGCCGGATCCGGGCCCGGGGTTCCCTGTGGCTTCCGGCATCCAGGACGAGGCCGACCTGGCCACCATCCGGACCGCCGCCAACAAGGCGTCCACGGTGCTGGTCTGGGGCCGCAACACCGCCAACCTGGCCGACTACGGCACGATCGACGTGCTGGCGGCCCAGGCTTCCCACTCGTTCTTCTGTCCGTGGGACGGCGGCATCCAGGTCTACGACCAGTCGGGCACGCTCCTGTGCGCGCTGGCCGCCTCTGGACGTTCGGCTCTGGGTGACCGCATCCTGGTCGTCAAGGCGGCACACCAGATGGGCTACCGGACCGACTTCAACGAGGACGGTCTGACCGAATCCGAGGCGAAGGCCATCGCCGAACGCGGCTGACCAGTCGCGCCTTGCCGTAACGGCATCGACTCACGAGTGAAGAGGCTCACGGCCCTTCGCCGTGAGTCTTTTCATTTCTCGGGGACACGATTCGACAACATTCTGAGCGTAACCTCTTTGCTACAATAAAGCGGTGAATACCGAACAACTCCTTACTGGCCTTAATCCCGAACAGCGGCAGGCTGCCGAAACCACCGAAGGGCCCGTACTTATTCTGGCTGGTGCCGGATCTGGCAAAACAAAAACACTTACTCACCGAATCGCATATTTAATTGCCAGCGGTAAAGCCCGGCCGAACCAAATTTTGGCAGTCACTTTTACCAACAAGGCCGCCAAAGAAATGCGCGAACGCTTAGCCCACTTGCTGGGTGGCAGCTCCGACGACCGTGCTTTCATGCCGTTTATGGGGACATTCCACAGCATTTGCGTGAGGTTGCTTCGGTTCGACGGCGAGCATATTCAGATTCCTAAGAATTACGTTATTTTTGACGAGGCAGACCGTCAGAGTGCCGTAAAACAGGCGCTGCGCCAGCTTGGTGTGAGCGAGAAGCAGTACAGCCCGAATAGTATCGGCAATCTTATTAGCAGTGCAAAGAACGACCTTATCCCGCCAGCCGAATACAGTGCCCATGCCCGTTTGCCGCTCCAAAAAGTCGCGGCCGACGCCTACGCTATTTACGAACGTATCCGTAAAGACGCGGCCGCCTTGGATTTTGACGACCTCATTGGCGAGGCGGTCCGTCTGCTAAAGACAGTTCCCGACATCCGCGAAAAATGGCAGCGCCAGTTTAAGTACATTCTGATCGACGAATACCAGGACACCAACGCCGCCCAGTATAACCTGGTAAAAATGCTCGTGAGCCCAAGTCACAACCTGTGCGTGGTGGGTGATGACTGGCAAAGTATTTACAGCTGGCGCGGCGCAGATTTTAAAAACATCCTTAACTTTGAGCGTGATTACCCCGAAACGCTGGTTGTAAAATTAGAGCAAAATTACCGCAGCACCAAAAACATTCTGGACGCCGCCCATAACGTCATTACCAAGAACGTAAAGCGCAGCGACAAAGCGCTCTGGACGCGAGAGGCAAGCGGTGCGCCGGTGCAGATCCAATATGTCAGCACCGAAAGTCACGAGGGCGAGCTGGTGGTGAGTCGCATTAAAAACGCTGTACAGCTGCGAATGCGCCGCAACAAAGACTTTGCCGTGTTGTACCGCACAAACGCCCAGTCGCGGGCAATCGAAGAAGCGCTTATTCGGTATGGTGTGCCCTACCGCATTGTTGGCGGCGTGCGCTTTTACGACCGCAAAGAAATTAAAGACCTCATTGCATACCTCCGCTTGCTGTACCAGCCCGCCGACCGTGCCAGCTTTTTGCGGATCGTTAATGTGCCGACGCGTGGGCTGGGCAACGTTTCGGTCAATAAATTCCTCGACTTGCAGCAAATGAGCGGCCTGCCAATTTTAAACTTGCTCGAACAGGCAGACAGGCTTGAGGCGCTGACTCCCAAGGCTCGCAAAGCCTTTGCCGACCTTGGCGAAATGCTCGCCAGACTCAAAGAAGCCGCCGATGAAATGCGTCTCCCCGACCTAATAGAAGCCGTCATTAAGCGCATCGGCTACCTGGATTATCTGGATGACGGCACGCCGCAGGCCGAAGACCGCATCGAAAACGTAAAAGAACTTATTAGCGTCGCCCGCGAATATGCCGACCTTGGACTGGTTGGTTTTCTTGAAGAAGTCGCGCTTATAAGTGACCTCGATGCC
>DATEFB010000024.1:0-11091 GCA_035280845.1 Saccharimonadales bacterium (SeqCode)
GCACTCCAGGGGAGTACTATTGGCCACGAAACGTTCGCGCGAGGCCTGGCCTCGCTTTTCGTTCCAAGGAGATGATCGTATGTCTGCCGACACGGCCGAAGTGCAGACGTCATTCCCGCCTTCTGCGGATGATGTGGCCGGCAGTGCCTCTGGTGTTCAGTTTGGCGTTCGGTGCCAGACTTGGGCCGAGGTAGCCCCGGACCTTCCCGCTGACGTCGCACAGTTCGTCGCACCGCCGGTCACCGTGAGCGCTTCGCTCCTGCCCGGCACGGACGTCTGACCACCCAGGGGCAATGGTGCCCCTTCTTCTATCGCCCAGCACGGCAGGGACTCCCTCGAGTCCCTGCCCGCTGGGCCCCTTTTTTTATTTGAGCGCCCACCTGTTTGCCCCCAGGGCGCGTATTGTGCCGCTGATCTCGAGCATGGTAAGCGTCTGCGAAAACAGTGGCGGCGCCAGGCCGCTTAAGCGCTGCAGGTCGTCGCCGTTTCGCTCGCCTGCCAGGATAAGTTGCAGCACGGCCGTCTCTTGGGGTGTCGATCCAAGTGGTAACCTGGTTTGGGCGGGTGCGAACAGGCCGAGCTCATCCAAAATATCCTGAGCCGACGTAACAGCCAGCGCTCCTCTTTTAATAAGGTTGTTGCAGCCTTCGCTGACCGGGTTGGTAATGTTGCCGGGCACCGCCATAACGGTGCGGCCTTGGTCAAGCGCAAAGCTGGCAGTGTGCATGGTGCCGCTTTTAGCGCTCGCCTCTACTACCAGGAGTGCGTCGCTGATACCGGATACAAGCCGGTTTCGGGCAATAAAATGGTGCTTTCGTGGCGTCATCCCTGGCGGATATTCGCTGATGAGTGCTCCCCCTTGTTGCAGAATATCCCTGGCAAGGCCGGTGTGCATTCTTGGGTAAATGCCATCGAGGCCGCCCGGCATGATTGCAATAGTGGTGCCACCGGCCTCCAGGGCCGCCCGGTGGGCAATGGCATCGATTCCTAGCGCGAGCCCGCTGACAATAATTACGCCATGTTTTGCTAGTTCCACACAAAGATGGTGTGCGACTTCGCGACCATAGTTACTTAACTTACGCGTACCAACCACGGCCACTGTTGGCGCCCGGTTTTCTGGCAACTTACCAATATACCATAACCTTTTTGGAGGATCGGCAATGGTTTGGATGATCTTGAGAAATTCTGGATAATCTGTTGAGAAACTATTGATTTTCATACCTTTTATGCAAATAAGTATTGACACAAATGCCCATGTGTGTTAAATTAGTCGGTGGTAAGCCCGAAAGGGCAAAACCGCACCTTATACCCCCAAAATTTCTATCATTGATTCCTTCGGGAATCAACGTTAGATTGCGTGCAACGTGCGTCCTAAAGTTTCTACCCTCCACTTTAACGCTCACAGGTTGAAATAAATCTGTAACCCAGCGTTGCATGCAAACTAACCCCTTTAACCGGCGGACCTCTTATTATTGTGAGGTGGGTCACGCTAATGCCCGAATCGGGTGGGTTGAAGGGTGAAATGGCGCCAGGTGATGCCCACCCTTACCTGGCGCTTTTTTGTGTCCAAAAATAAGTTGCTATTTAAGCATAATTATGATATAGTATTATTAATGTTTGCCCCGGTAAACAGCACCTTTGCAGAGCGGTTTTAGGGAAGGTTGCGAGCTAAGCTACATGCTTGGTTGGCATCCTTCCCTACGGGGAATGGATACCAAGGGGGTTCAACTTGAGTCCTGCTGAGTTCCTGGACCGAAACCGGGGCTGGCTACACGACAGCCCCTGGCTCGACCCGATGTGGTGGCTGATTGTCGCAGTGCTCGTTGCTGCGGCCGCCGTCATCGCCCTTCGGGTCGAAACGCGGATCGCCCGCCGGAATGGCCGTGAGCCCGCTCACTGCCGGTTCTGGCAGCGTGCCCGTGCCGAGGTCATCCCACTGCGGACTGATATCGCCTCGCGGCGCAATCCGCAACGGCGGCGTTCCCCGCTGTGAGACACCTCGTCCCACCCCTCGGCCCTGTCCGGGCGACCAGCACTACCGGTCGCCCGGACAGCGGGCCAGCCGCTCTGTAAACTTACTTTTGTTCCTGACCGATTCGGACACTTGTGTGCCCGAATTTTTTATTGGGGTCTATGAAGTCGTGTAAGAGGGTTAGTGTCTCGCGGAGCACATCTGACCATTGTTGCTGCTCGGGGGCGTTCAGGCGGCTTAGAACGTAGTCTGCGGCATCGTAATTGGCCAGATGCTCGTTGGCGATGCCCACACGGATGCGTGCGACGTCATCGCCCATGTGCGCGATAATGCTTTTTATGCCATTGTTCCCGGCGTCGCTGCCGCTGCCCCGGGTGCGCACGGTGCCAAATGGCAGGGCAAGCTCGTCGTGCACTACCACAATGTCACTATTGGCGATTTTGTAAAAATCGCGGATTGCCCGCGCCGCTTCTCCGGACACATTGTAATAGGTATTTGGCTTGGCCAGGATGACTTTTTCGCCGTGCAATATACCTTCGGCGACAGTCGCCTTAAATTTTTCGCGGGAGAGCCACTCCCAGCCCTGTGCAGTGGCGATTGCCTCAACAACAGCAAAGCCTACGTTGTGCCGTGTGCCGTCAAAATGCGCGCCAATGTTACCGAGCCCGATGACAAGTTTCATATGGTTCAAGTATATCGCATAACGGGCAGCCCCATTACCGGAGCGCTGCATAAAAAATGGAGCCCCGTGCGGCCCCATTTTTACGCGTTACGATTCTTTTTTATCCTGCTTTTCTTCGCGGAAGCTGAACATGATTGGTGTGCCGCTGAAGTCGAACTGTTCGCGGAGGTTTTTCTCTAGGTAGCGTTTGTAGCCCCAGTGCAGGTGCTTCAGGTGGCTGCCAAATACCACGAACCATGGCGCAGACACATCTGTTTGTACCATGTAGCGCAGTTTGGGGTGCGTGTTCTTGAGGCCTGCTGGCGGATGGGCGTTAATTGCTTTCTGCAGGAGTTTGTTGAGTTCGGAAGTTTTGAATTCCTGCTTGCGGCGAGCGTCAATCTCGACGGCCAGGTCAAACAATTTGGCAACGTTTTGCCCGGTAATGGCACTGGTAAAGATAAGTGGTGCCCATGGCACGTGGTGGTATTTTTGCGCAAGGTTGGCGGCGATTTGGTCGCGCGAGAAAGGCGTTTTGTCTTCGAGGGTGTCCCACTTGCTAATAACAATCACGAGCCCCTTGCCTGCCTCTTTAATAATACCGGCAAGTTTTTGGTCGAGCGAGACGCTCAGGTCGTTAGCATCGAGCAAAAGCAGGCAGATGTCTGATTCTTCGATGGCTTGGATGCTGCGCAGGACGCTGAATTTCTCGATGCCTGTCTCGATTTTGCCATTGCGGCGAATGCCCGCGGTGTCGAGCAGTTCAACATCGCGCTGGTGGTAGCGGGTGCGGATGCGGTTGACGTCGCGGGTGGTGCCGGCTACGTTTGCCACAATCGCCTCTTGCTTGCCGGCCAAGGTGTTAATGAGTGACGATTTGCCAACATTCGGGCGGCCAATCAGGGCAATCCGCAGAATATCATCACGGACAATGTCTTTTGTTTGTGGAATGTGCCCGGAGATTGCGTCGAGGAGTTCTGCTATACCCCGTGATTGTTCGGCGCTGGTGCGGTAGATATGTTTGATGCCGAGGCGCAGGAAGTCTTCGCTGGGCAGCGCTTCGGCTTTGTCGGACTTGTTGACCACCAGCATGACGGTTTTGCCCGATTTGAGTGCTTTCTTTGCAATGGCGCGGTCTTCGTCGGAAGGCATGGCGGTGGCGTCGACGACCATCATAATGACATCGGCGGCGCCAATGGCGTCTTCGATCTGTTCCTGGATTGTCGCCTCGAATTCATCCTCGGCGTTCTTAAGACCGGCTGTGTCTACGAGCCAGAAATGGTGCTCGCCATGGGTCACGCGGCCAAAAACGCGGTCGCGCGTAGTGCCTGCTTCGCGGGCCACAATAGCTTGCTGATAGCCGACGAGTCTGTTAAAAAGGCTGGATTTACCAACATTGGTCTGGCCTACGATGGCCACTGTGGGAAGTTTTTTATTGCTCATTGGATTTTATTATATCAGAGGTGATCGCAACCCGGGGACGGTATGGTGGCCGCCCCCGGGTTGCACGCACTGCATAGGTCATCCGGTTGTAGCCGGATTTCCCTGGTTGTCGGGCGCCTGTGGGTCCCAGTCGTCTGGCAGCCTCTTGAAGCCGTCGTTCCACTGGATCATGAGCCTCAGGCTATCCCGAAGGCTGTCTCCTTCAAGCCGTCGCTCTCCCCGCCGCAGCTGCTTGAGATGCAGCGTGTGGCAAAGTAGTTTGACGTCTTTGTCGGTCGCGTCCCCCTTGGTGCAGAGGAACTGGGCGACGGGAAGGAGGGTCTCGTCGAGCCGACAGCCCAGGCCGCGGTGGTCCACGATCCTGATCTGCCAGTCAGCGAATTCCATGAGGGCGGCCTCGTTGCCACTCTCGTCTGGAACGAACGCCAGAGTAACGCCGAAACGGCGACACTCCTTCTCGAGGGCCCAGCGGAGCGCTGAACCCACGATGCCCTCTCTCCGTTCGATCAGGCGGGCGTCGCTGACGACGATGAGCACGGACCGGCGACGTCTATCGCCGGGTGATTCGTCATTGGGCATTGAGCCTCCAACTTTGTACAACCGCGTGCGCGGTCTGGTAATCATACAACAAAACTAATTTAATTTCAAGATGTGGGAGGACTGACTTCCAGTAGTTGCTTGCCTTCGAGCTGAGCCAGCTGGTATGGGCCGAATTGAATGCGGTGCAATCGAGCTACGTCGTAGCCAAGCGCGCCGAACGTGCGGCGGATCTGGCGGTTGCGACCTTCGTGCATGGTGACAAGCCAGCTGTGGGCGTCGCCTTCGTGCAGGCGTTCGAGCTGGAGTTTGCTGGGACCATCAGGTAGTTGGATGCCGTGGTCGGCGATCATCTGGTGGTGCAAGGGTTCGAGCGGCTTGTCGAGCGTTACCTCGTAGCGCTTAATCTTTACAAAGCTGGGATGAGTCAGCCGGTGCGCCAAATCGCCATCATTGGTGAGCATAATAAGCCCGGATGAGTTTTTGTCGAGTCGCCCGACGGTTTTTACGTGCTGGTATGCAGCTGGCAGAATGGTGTACACAGTGGGCGCGTCGCCTTGCTGGCGGCGGCTGCACACGTAGCCTTCTGGTTTGTCCATAAGCAGATATACAAATGCCGCTGCGGTTTCTACGGTGAACTTTCGTCCCTGTACCCACACAATGTCGCCCGGCCTGACACGAGCGCCAAGCTCTGTGGGTTTGTCGTTTACATTAACCTGGCCAGCGGCAATAAGGTCGTCCGCAGCGCGGCGGCCAACATTTAGGTGCTGGGCAATAAATTTATTGAGGCGAATAGAAGAATCGTCTGACATTACAGCCATTGTACCCTACTGCGGGTTATTGTGCTGGCGCAGGTGGGCGTGGAGGCTCCACTGGGCGTTCGGGAACCTGTACGGCTGGTCGTTGTTGGGGCTGGTCGTCTTGAGTTGGTGGCGTAGCTGGTTGCACGGGAGCTGCAGCGGGTGCAGGAGCGGCTGGCGATTGGCCAAAAGCGCTGATCTGGCTTTGTACTGTGGCTTTTTCTTGCGCCGTGGTTGGAACCTGGGGCGCTGGGCCGCCTGTGGTACCTGACTCGCGGGCGAGCTCGCGGTCCAGGAGGGCGTTAATATCGACTTTAGGCTGGGCGCCTACAATGGGCTGAATAATACGCTGCTTAGCCGATGGCGGCGTGGCAGTTGTAGAGCTGATTGGTGGCATCGGGTGTCCAGCTGACGCGGCGGGATGTGGTGCGATTGCCGGAGCCGCGGGTGCCTGCGGAAAGCGCGGTGGTTGTTGTGGTGCGATGGTCGCAGACGCGGGTGGCGTTGGCGCGCGTGCCGGTGCGGCAGGCGCTACAGTTGGAGCTGGAGCTGATGGAGCAGGCGTTGGGAACGCAGGAGCGGGTGCGGCAACAGGTGCCGGAGCAGCTGCGGCGGGCGCAGCATCTGCCAATACATCGTGTACGACACGAACAACATCTTCAATCCCCACCTGCGATTTGACCAAATACCGGTCGGCGCCCATTTGTTCGCCACGCAGCCGTTGGTCTTCCGAGCTAAGTGCGGTCATCATGATCACTTTTATTTCCCGGGTCTCTGTTGTTGAGCGCAGGATGTCGAGCATATCGAAGCCGCTGATCTTGGGCATCATTACGTCAGAAATAATCAGTTTTGGCCGTTCTTTAATGGCCATCGCCAGCGCTTCTTCGCCGTCGCCGGCCGACACAATGTCGTATCCTTCAGCAAGCAAACGTACGCCGTAGATTTCGCGGAGGCTTTTGTCGTCTTCTACAAGCATAATTTTGGTCATATTAACTCCTATTGTAAGTGCTGGTGCCTAAAAAATCTATACTGCTTATGCCTGGCCGTTGGGATTTGCCGGTGGCGTTGGCACGGTGCTGCTCGGTTGGCTCGGTGGTGCTAGCGCCTCTGCGGGCGATGCTTGCGGTGCTGTTGGCGGAGGTGCTGCAGCCAGACTGGGCTCAGCGGCTGTGGGCTGCACCAGCTTAACGGTGGCCTCTACTGGGGTCGGAGTCCCAGAGGCCGAAGCGTTAATTATGGCATTTGCCTGGTCGTGGCTAATACGTGGCAGCTGTACGTAAAAGGTACTGCCTTTACCGTAGGTGCTGTTAACGCCAATGTGGCCGTTGTTACTCTCGATGAGGCGGCGCGAGATGTACAGGCCCAGGCCGGTGCCACCAATTTCGCGGGTGTCGCTGTTATCGACCCGGTAGAATTTTTGGAACAGGTGCGGTACGTCTTCTGGCGGGATGCCAATGCCACTGTCGGTAATGGTAACGCTGACGGTTTGGTCGTCACCCTTAACGTCTACGGTGACCGTCCCGGCTTTGGTGTACTTAACGCCGTTATCTACTAGGTTGCTTAATACTTCGCGCAGCTGGTCTTGGTCGGCGTAGGTGTAATACACAGGGGTAATGTGGCGGTTGCCATCGATATCGTTTTCTCCCGGCGCGAACGACAGGAAAATGCCCTTGTTCTTGGCTTTTTCTTGCAGGCTAAAGACAATCTCGCGGGTCAGGGCAATCAAATCAATGACGGTCGGGTGCGGCACCAGGCGGGCGTCATCTGCCTTAGAAACAGTTAAGAGGTCTTGGAAGAGGCGGCCCAGGTGTTGGGTGGATTCGTGGGCTTTTTGCAGATAGCTCATGGCTTTGGCATCGATGGTGGCGGTGGCTGGGTTCATGGCCAGGCCAAGGTAGCCTTCGATGGCGGCTACAGGGGTACGCATTTCGTGGCTGGCGGTGCTGATGAACTCGGCCTTTTGGCGTTCTTCTTCTTTTTCGCGGGTGATATCGCGGAATACGGCAATCACACCCCCGTCAGTAGCCCCCTCGCCCACCGGTGAGACAATAAGCGAGATAAGGATGTTCTTGCCGGATTTAGTGGTCAGCTCCAGGTCGTGGTTGTCGATTGGCTTATGCGAGACAAGCCCTTGGCGGATTGGCGAAAAGTCTTCGGCTAGCGGGTGCCCTTTTGTATCGGTCAGTTTAATGACCGAGCGGTAATCGAGGCCAATCGCATCTTTGCCGGGCCAGCCCATCAGCGTTTGGGCGGCCGGGTTAATAAGTTGGATGACACCATCGGCGCCAATGGCAACCACGCCGTCGGCGATGGCGTTAATGACAATGTCGGACTTGCTGGATACGGCGCTAAGCTGTGCCGTGAGCTTGGTGACCTCTGCCCCATCGCGTACTTTGTCCTGCCTGCTTTGGCTGTGCCAGATGACGTAGCTTGCGACCAGCGGCGCCTCGGTAATAAGGAAAATCTCGGTAATGCGGTCCAGGCTAAAGGTAATACCCGAAAAAAAGAGCTGCTGCACCAGATACGCATTGGCCCCTGCCGCCAGTGCGCCCAAGACCCACCAGCCTAATATGCCCGAGAAGACGCCAATAAGTAGCCAGAGCGCAATGAAGGGTGACCAAGTTCCGCCGGTGGCTTGAATAAGCACGCTAATCGTGAATGTTGTTCCCAGGTATGCCGCCAGCGCCATGTAATAGGACACCTTTTGGCGAGCCATAAAATATGCGCCAATACTAAGAATGCCGTTCAGTCCGGCGATGATTGCCGCAAATTGTGGCACGAAAAGTGTCGTACTGGAGACTCCGTAGAGCACCATGATCATCACTGAAATAAGTAATGCGACTTCACAGATGCGACGGTACCAAAATGGTGATATGGTCCGGTCGAAAGAAATATGCCCCCCTTTTGGCTTATGCTTGAGTACCATTATGAAGGCAGTTTTCTGATATGTCGAGCCTGCGTAGCCACTAAATGACGTGGCCTACCGCGAAAAGACGTGCGTGGGGTTATTTGTTGCCCGAGAAAAAATCTATCAGGACTGGCGCCAGCACTTTTGAATTGACATCGTGGCTCTGACCTTCGACAGTGCGACGTTCGGCACGTGGGATGGTCATGGCAATTTTATCTGCCGTCGGGCGCATGAAGGGCATGGTCTCTGCGCTGGCACCACCCTCCATTACTAGCGTAGTAGCTTTTATCTTGGCTATTTTCTCAACGGGGATAGATCGGTCTTCACCAACCACGGCTGCGTCATACGCGAGTGTCGGAGCGAGGGTCTCCATGCCCTGCCAGGCGGGCGATGCCTTCATCTCTGCAATAACGGCATCGGGTGCGCCAGTGTTCCTGAGGTGCAGCTCAACAGCCTCGCTGTGCTTATTTGCTTCAAGGAGTTCACTTAACTTGGATCGAAAGGTTCTCCATCCTTCGGCAACGCCCTGTGCTTCGGAATAGGGCGCTTCGTAGATCGCCAGCTTCTTAACCTTATCGCCGAGCGTAGCTGTTGCCTGTAAGGCCAGGGCGGCTCCAGACGAGATGCCGTATAAGTACACCGTGCCGCCGGCTTCAGTGATGAGCGTGTCAATGTCCTCGATTTCGCGCTCTACGGCATATGGTTTTGTGTCGCCACTATCACCCCGTCCGCGACGGTCAAAGTTATAGACCGTAAAGTGCGACGCGAGAAGCTGTGCAAGTTCTGAGTCGCTTGAGCGTGAAACCAATGCACCACCCATCAGAATAATTGCGGGCCCTTTGCCCAGTTTGTCGTAGGTTATTTTTGTTCCGTCCTTGGATGTTACTGTGTGCACAATGCCCCCTTGTTGATTTGAGCCGGGCTTGCTGGTCATGTAAACGACTATGCCTAAGAGGATGGCTATGCCTATTATTGGTAGAGCGATTTTTAATATTTTACGCATAATCATATTAGTCTAGCCACGGCACGTGCTGGGATGGGCCAAATATCTCTTGGCCAGCTTGAATCCGGAATCCGGAATCGCCATTGTCGCTTATAATCTGGTCGTCTTCGATCCAGTAGTAGCCACTGTTTCGTGGGCCGTAAATGTGGTTTCCTTCGAGGTAAAACAGGTTGTCGTTCGGATCACCGTTTTTGCTGCGGATACGGCGGTTTCCATCGATGTAAAAATATGTATCTACCATAGCGTTATGGTAGCAAATAGTTTGTAGCTATACTGTGAAATATATCGCCGAATTGCTATTGATAATTTTTGTTAATTATTGTATTGTATATAACCTTGCCGCCTGTATTTTTTGGCGGCGAGATCGTATGCCCGCGCAAGTGGGTACCACAATCTGTTGGACAAGGAGAACAACGGTGACCAACACCGAACGTACCCTCGCAAACGTCCTGGGTCTGATGCCCGCCAACGCCGACATGCCGCGGTCCGTCAAGGACAAGCTGCTGGCGTCCTGCGGTTCCATCAGCCTGGCCGACCTGGTCGGTCACGACGGCGGCTCGCTCGCCGAGCTGCTGGTCGCGGCTGCGCCCGACGTGGTCGACGAGTGTGACATCCTCGCGGTGTCGGAGCGGATCCTCCGCTCGATCGAGCGGATGGGTTACAAGATCGACGGCACCGCCCCGGCCCTGGCCGAGGCGCCCGTGTCGCCGGCCGGTCCCTTCACCGTCACCCTGGCCCCGGCCAAGAAGGCGCGTGACGAGATGAACCTGGGTGAGCTGCTCGACGAGCTGCTCGCCTGCCCGGACGACGCCGAGGAGATCTTCGAGCTGATCCGGTACACCCGAACCATCCGCCTGGCCATCGCCAAGCTGGATGGCGGTCAGGAGTGGGCCATCGCGAACGAGGACGGTTCCCTGAACCGCACCGAGACGCTGGCCTACGCCCGCCACCTGGCGACCGACCACACCCGCCCCCAGCCCAAGTGGTTCGGGACGGGGGGTACCGAGTACCGGCCCACGACCATCGAGGCCATCGTCGGTCACGAGGTCGAGGTCCTGCTCTACCCGTTCGCCACCACGAGTCGCCTGGACTCGGTGCTGCTGGTGGGTCGCGACGTCTACGGACGTGACTGGCGCACCCTCCCGCAGGACGAGCGCCACGAGGCGATCCTGTGGGGTGTGGCGGTCAACCACCGCAACCTGGTGGGCAACACGAACTACCGCCAGCTCACCGAGGACCTGTTCTCGGAGACGCTCCCGCCGTACCTGGCGGAGCTGCTGGAGGACTTCAAGTACGCCAAGAAGAACCGTCGCGCGCAGTTCCACGCCGAGGCTAAGGCCATCACGCGCGTCGCGGACGACGACGTTCTGCGCCGCGCTGGCCGCGCCGACCTGGTCGGCCGTGGTCGCGGTGGGAGCCGCCTCCCTTTCGGGGGTAGCGCGGACCGGGACGAGTCCTGGTACCGCGAGCAGTTGGAGGAGGCCGCGCTCAGCGCGATCAGCCAGCCGGCGGGAGCCATCTCCCGCAGCCGGCAGATCCTCATGGGCGTCCGCACGGGCTCGGGCAGCATCACGCTGACCGACTGCATCGTGCTCGGGCAGGTCTTCACCGGCAGCGGCAGCCTCAACGGCACCGTCTGGATGAGGACGGGCCACTCGCCCACGACCGGCAGCGGCAGCTACAACATCAACGTCCGCAACTGGACGTACAAGAAGTTGTACGACAAGGCCGTCGAGCTGGGTCTGCTCTGACCTACTGACCCACTGA
>DATEFB010000025.1:0-106571 GCA_035280845.1 Saccharimonadales bacterium (SeqCode)
CTGGTCGGTTGTCTGGTGGTTGTTGGCCGGGTTGGAATGAATACGTTCTATAGTTTTCTCGTAAGATTAATTTTTAATGTAAGCATTACCACTGTTGTTTTTCTGTGATTTTTCTAACATACCCCTGGCAGATTGCTATAATATAAGCCGATGGCCCTTCAGATTAACTACGATGCCCTCCAGCACGCCCTCGATGAAGCCGGTGACGCCCAGGCGTTGCACCGCGCAGTTGTTGACGCTCCGTTCGACCATAAGGTCGAGCTGGCTTTGCTGCATTTGGGCATCATTGTGTTGCTGCTGGCCGACAAGTCTGACGGCATGATCCACCGAGTCGCGCTCTCGAACACTGAATTTGCAAAAGGTACGACCGAATTTTCGGTGAAGCGCTTCGAGGACATTAAAATTCCCATCGATTACGCAGGGAATAGTATTGCCAAAGCAATTCGAACCGGCAAGCCGCAACTTACCACCGACTGGCAGTATTTGTTTGCGCCAGCACTTACGCCCGAGGAAGCCCGGTTTAACCAGGCGGGCGGCGCCATTGCCTGCAGCGTGGTGTATCCGCTGGTTGGAGTCGGTGACGGCGGGGCTTTAATTTACAGTTACTACCAATATCCAGAAAAAATGGGGAGCGACCAGCGCGGGTTCATGAAGACCTACAGCGGCATGGTTGCAAAAGCACTTGCTTAAAACAGCTATAATAGGAGTCATGGCCCGTCTTCATAACCTTGTGAAGTATGTGTTTGCAGAGGCTCCAATCATGATCGCTATTCTTACCGGGCCCGAGCACAAACTGAGTTTTGCGAACTCGCTTTTTTTGCAGACAATTGGCACCACCAAGCGTAAAGTTATTGGCACGCGCCTTGGTGACGCGCTGCCCGAATTAAAAGACCTCGAAATGCACTGGGACACCGTGTACCGCACCGGCGTGCCGCATCTCGACCACGAACGCCACCTGCGCCTGGACTACGGTAATGGCGAGGGTGAAGACGTGTATTTTAACTTTGTCTATCAGCCCATTAAAGACCGTAAAGGTCGCACCGAGGCGATTTGCGTGTACGCCATGGAAGTCACCACTCAGGTGCGCGCCCGCAAGCGCTACAGTCGGCAGCGACAACGGCTGCTGAACCAGCAGACGGCCCAGCTAAAATCGCAGAACACCGAGCTGAAAGAGCTCAACAAATCGAAAGATGAATTCATTGCGCTGGCATCGCACCAACTCCGCACACCTGCCACCGGCGTCAAGCAGTACCTTGGCATGATTTTAGAGGGGTATGTGGGCCCTATGCTCCCTGCTCAGGAAGAGTTTATCGTGCAGGCCTACGAGAGCAACGAGAGGCAGCTCAGTACCATTAACGACCTGTTGCAGATTGCGCAAATTGATGCGAATAAAATTGTGCTGGATGCCGTGGCCTGCGACGTAACATCGTTGGTAAAAGCTGTTGCTAAAGAACAGCGCGGTAACATTGAGCGCCGCCGCCAGGCGATTGCCATGCATCAGGAAGGCCGCGAAAAAGTAACGGCCTGGGCGGACCCGCTTCGCCTGCGGATGGTGCTCGATAATCTGGTCGACAACGCCAGCAAATACTCGCGCGAAAACACCACCATCACTATTACTGTGCACGCCACCGAAAAAGAAGCAGTTATTCAGGTGACCGACCAGGGTATTGGCATCGCCGAGCGCGATTTTGCCCGGCTCTTCCAAAAGTT
Source organism: Saccharimonadales bacterium (SeqCode) (assembly GCA_035280845.1). Taxonomy (GTDB): domain Bacteria; phylum Patescibacteriota; class Saccharimonadia; order Saccharimonadales; family EFPC-124; genus DASTDY01. Next base: position 1,711 of record DATEFB010000025.1, read on the forward strand.
TTCGCGCATAGACAATCCGCTCTCGATCGTTGTGGGGGGTAACGGCCTTGGGCTGTACCTGGCTAAAAAGATTATCGACGCCCACAAGGGTAAGATTGACGTATCGTCTGTGCTGCACCAAGGCACGACGTTTACCATCCGGCTGCCTCGCCCCAAAGAAGTATAAGAATTCTTACTGAATTCGCACCTCCGTCATTTATAATGAGGTCAATTAACAAACCCACTAACCCAGAATGACTATGGCAAAAGACCCCCAGACAGTCCTGATTGTGGAGGACGAGCAGGCCCTCAATAATGCGTACCAAATAATTCTTCGTACAGCCGGATACGACGTCCAGGTTGCATATAACGGACAAGAGGCGTTGGACTCGGCCGCCCAGATTGAGCCGACACTCATTCTACTCGACCTGCGCATGCCCCACATGGACGGCATTGAGTTTTTGCGCAACTATAAGTTGCAGCAGGAACATCCGAACGTACGTGTGGTTATATTTAGTAACTACGACATGCAAAAAGAGATTGACGACGCCTACAAACTGGGCGCAGACCGCTACATCTTAAAGGCCCTGGCGTCTCCAAAAGAGCTGATCAAAATCGTTGACGACACTATTGCCGCGCCAAAAACGGCTTAAAGCGACACGTCTTTAAAGCTGTCTTCGCCGAGCGAGCGCTCGAGGCGGGCTTTATCGATGGTCATTGTCTTGCGGTCGTAACTGACTACCTTCTCTTTTTTGAGTTTGTTCAGTTCGGTTGTGGTTGTTTCGCGCGTCAGACCAACAAGGCTGGCCATGGCGCTGTGAGTAAGTGGCAGGTCAACCTCGTATATGCCCACCTTAATTTGGCGTCCGTAGCGGTGTAGTAAGTAGTACAGGGTGAACATTATTTTCTCGCGGGCCCGCGCCTGCTCCAGCGCCGTAACGCGCATAAGCATGCCCGTGTAGTTTTTAACATAATAGTCGGTGGTTTCGCGGATGTGCTCGGGTTTGTACAGGTGCTCAAGCAACAGCTCGCGGGGCACCGTCAGTAGCTCGGCGTTGCTGAACGTCTCGTAGTAATACATGGTGGTTTGAGCGTTGCCAAACAGCCATGGGGTCGGGAAGACGTCTCCTGCACCGTGGAAGGTTGCTATCTGCTCTTCTCCGGCATCGTTAATTGTGTACACCTTAACATCGCCAGATTTAATAACATACGCCATACGCGGCGCCTCGCCTTGGTATAGAAGGATCGAACCTTTTTTATAGGTCCGCAGTGTGGCTTGACTACTGATTGCTGAAATAACTTCGTGCACTGGTTTCTCCTGGCGTCATTGTACCACCCGCAAACCCTCATGTATGTGTGTGAATTCTCACATTCGGGGCGTATTTTTGATTACTGTTTTTGGTTTTGTTCCCGAGTATGCTTTGAATATCCACCGCAGGCCCTTAACAATCCGTCGAGCTCGGCAACACTAACACTTAAATTCCATGAAGTAATGAAAGGATTTAAGCTATGCGACAACTAAAAGGTTCAGAGTTACGTACACGGATTCACCAGTTTTTAAACAAGAAATTTACCCAGTACCCCGAGTTACGCGGCGAGCTGTGACCTGGGATACCCAAAAGGAGACACACATGGCTACCGATAAACGTGCTGCACGCCAGCGATATTATTTAAGCCCCGATGGCACCCAGCGCCTTCGCAGCCAACTGGCCGGGCTTCAGTCTGAATATGCGGAGCTGCGCTCGAAATTAACCGAGCTACGCCAAATAAAGGACGCCGATGATTTTGACATGGTAGAAGACACGATGCGGCTTGAGTTCCTCGAGAAAGAAACCGCACGGGTCGCCCACATTCTGGCAAACAGCGAAGAATTGCGCGCTAACCCAACCGAAACAAGCACGGTACAGCTTGGCACGCGTGTCAGATTGGAGCAGGACGGCAAGCACCTGGAGTGCATGGTCGTGAGTGCCTTTGAGGCCGACCCGAGCGAAGGAAAAATATCAGACCAAAGCCCATTGGGCCGTGCGTTGCTTGGCAAAATGATCAACGCCTTGGTAGAGGTAGTGGCGCCGCGGGCGAGGGTCATGTACAAGATCATCGGGATCGGGCCAGCTGGCCGCTGATCTGTTATACTAAATGGCGTCATTATGTCAGACGCCACCTCGCGCACCACTGCAGAAATGTTTTCGTTGGACGATTTTGTCCACGGCCGCCCCGAGCGCATTATTCATGCTGCCAAATCGCCAAAAATATTGATTGTGTGGCACCACGGCAACGAGGAGCTTGGTCCCCGGGCGGCCCGCCACATTTTTACCCAGCGCCCGGATTTGGCGCCGCATGTCGATTATTTGTGTGGTGACCCACAGGGCGCCGCAACGCAGTCGCCCGCTGCCGTGCTTGGCTACGACGTGAACCGTAGCTATTTGCCAGCCGATGGCCCGGCCTCGTACGCACAGCAACGCGCCCAAGAGATTCTGGCTGTTATTCGCGCTGGTAACTACGATTTTGTGCTGGATCTTCATACCGCAGTTGGCGAACAAGAGCAGTTTTTTATCGTCACGCAAGAGCTGACACCGCTTATTAAAAAGGCGGTGGGCGCATCGCCTATTACAAAAGTTGTGGCTATGCCCGATTTTGTGACGCGCAAGACGCTCATCGGGTACGCTCCAAATGCTGTGGCATTCGAGGTAAACGAGAAGTTCTCGCAAACGCCCCAGGCTGTGCAAGAAGTTGCTAGTATTATAGAAGTACTTGTCGGCAAGGCTGCACCCACTCCCCTGTCGCGCGACATTTTTTATGTGGATACGCTTGTACCCAAAGACCAAGACCCTGGCGAGGATGCCGAGAACTTTAAGCTCTGCCGCGACGGCTACTACCCAATTATTTTGGGCACGGGCAGGCATGCGTACCGCAACGACCCAACAAAAGACTACGCCTGTTTTGGGGCGAAGCGCAAAGAGACGCTGGTTTTGTAGCTACGTCACTTGGTCGTACGTTAGTGGGTCCACGCTGCTGCCGTCATATTCGCCCTCTAGGGTAAGCGGTGTTTCATCTGTGCCATTGTATTCGAACCAACCCGGCAGGTTCCAGGTTGTCGTCATGCTGGCGCGGTCTATATTGTTGAGTGCATCGCGGCCGGTATATGCCAGGCTGATGCTCGAACCTGTGTCAGTGATTGTGCATCGCCCAAACGCCCGTGACTGCGTGGCACCGCTTGGTGTGTAGAGCTGCTGGTATGGGCCGCCGCGGAAGCCGCCGACGTTTGCCAGTGGTCCAGCGCCAATAATCGGGAAGCTCCCCCATTGGTTGTTGGTGCCGTCGTCGGCGTACACCGAATGCAGGTCGCCACTGATCATGAGCGCTCGCACGCTGTTGGTGGTTATAAACGTGCCAATCTCGGTCCGCTCGTTGTCGTATGCCCACCATTTATCTAACCCGTCTGCCAGGCTGGCTGCGCCAATCCACGGCGAGTCCGTTAGGATAATCTTTACCGGTTCGGCGTCGAGCAGCCGGTCTTTTAACCACTGCTTTTGTGTTGCGCCGAGCATTGTTTTGCCAGCGGTCTGTGCGTCGGCGCCCGGCGAGCGGTAGGCGTTTCGTATGTCGAGTGCAATGAATCGTATCCGCCCGACCACCCAGCTAAAGTACAGTGCGTCAGTTGGTTGGTTGGCAAGAGCCGGGAATGGCGCTACTTGTTTTGCGGCCGTTTGGTTGGCAGCATAATAGCCGCCAGCGTCGGAGTTGTCCGTGCCGCCGCCGTCGTGGTCGGAGCGCATATAATACGTGGGCACATTCTGAATAAGTGTCCGTAGACCCGATATGCTGTTGATTTGGTTCTCGAGGTTGAACCTGTGGTCTGCGGGGTCGGTTGATAAGCTGTTTTCGTAGTGAAAGTCTCCAAGGTGGAAGAAAAACAGAGGGTCGTCGGCCAGGATCTCGTCGTATGCTTCCATGCCCTGGTTGGCGTTTGTGGTGCAGTTGCCAAAATCGAAGGTGTACGTTGTGCGGCCGCTCACTAATGTACGCGAACTGCCAATTGGCCCAATGCGCGTGGCGCTGCCGCCGCTTGGCGTGTCTTCGAGCTGGTAGTAATACTTGGTGTTAGCGGTAAGTCCAGTGGCCGTAAGCGGCACGTAGCCTTGGGCGTCGGGTACGGCTGGTCCAAAGGACTGTAGGTTTTGAGTAACGCTCGCATCGGTACCCACAACTAGCCGTACCGATGTTGCGGCAGCGGTTTTGGAATGCACCTTAAAGCCAGTCGAAGTCGGTGCGCCCGTCCAGTGGTGCACAACGGTACCTGGGTTGTTAACGGGTGTGCCAAACGGGCCAATCCATGACAGGCCGGATACGGCCGAGAGGGTGTCGAGTTGCAGCGTGGTGCCTGCGCCGCTCGAAATACCACCAAGCATCCATTTTGCGGGCGTAATGGCATTTGTGGTGAACGCGAACGAGATTTCGTCGTCGTGCATGGTTGCTTCGGGTGTCAGGAAAATACGCACAGTAAACAGTTTGGTAGCTTGCACATACTGCCAATCTACCCGGTGCCAGGTGTCGACGGTCCAGTTGACGATCGAGGTCGCACGTACAGATGAGTCAAAAAGGTCAATCTTACCGCTGCTGTTAATGCCTATGCAGGCCACAATCCCGTTCCCGCTCGAGGCAATGGTCATGGCACGCATGCGCGAACTGGGCACAGTGCCGCATCGGAAATACAGTGATCCTGAGTGCTCTACAGTAGTCGTAAGGTTGGCGCGAATGTACTGCGCATTGCCCGTGGTCTCCATGGCAACGCCGCCGTGCATGGCCGTGGCGGTATATACTGCGCCGTTTACTTCTTGGATGACGCCGCCGGTGGGGATCGCCTGGCCGGGGGTGCCTCCGTTAAAATCGAGTACAACTGCCACGTATTACCTCCGCAAAATAACTGTTCCGGTTGGAGTGCCGCCCGGGATTGGGTCGCCGACATTTAAGACCAGTACCTTAGCGCCAATGTTGGGTGCGGTAATATTGCCCGTGCTACTAACGGGCACTGTGAATGCGGCCGCCGTTTGCGACACGCCAAAATACGTGGCGCTTTGGCCGCTGTTTGTAACCTGCAGGATGTCGGTAGATGATCCGCCCGACACACCCATTGCCCTAAAAGCCACGGTACTTGTTTTAGCAGGCCGGGCGCGCATCTCGCCATATTCATTGAAGTAACCGGTGCGTGTGCCGTTAAAGTAATTTACGTAGCGGTCAGGCCAGCCGCCTGTTGGCGAGCCGTCGTCGGGAATATTCACCCTGATGTATTGCACTGACGAATCAGGCAGCGTTACTATGTTCGCACTGTTGTTTGTAACGTACTGGGTGTGGGTGTGTACTGTGGCGGCTTTGCCGTCCAGCGCAGTTTGGGTGGCGGTGCTGACTGGCTTGCTTGCGTCAGCTGTGTTGTCGACGCTGCCAAGCCCAACATCGGCTTTTACCAGGGCAAGGTCAGTTTTAAACTGGGCAGGTGTGCGGTTGGTCCAGGCGCCGGATTTGTATTGCAACACGTTGTCGGCCGCCGGACTTAACCCCGAGATGGCCGTTAAGTGGGCGCTCACTGCCTGTTTGGTGGTCAGGCCAGGCACGGTTGGGCTGGTGGCAGTTCCGCCAAGGTCACCCGCAAGCTGCACCAGGCCTTTGGTGCTGGCGGTCGCGTCTGGCGCGCCACTGCTGGCGACGCTGTCAACGTAAGCTTTATTCGCGGCGTGAGTGTTGTTGGTAGGGGTTGGCACGACGGGCGGGTCGGTAAAGGTTTTGGTACCACTAAGTGATTGGTCGCCTGAGGCGTCGACCATTGTGCCATCGGTGCGTACTTTTAACGATCCGTCCGTATTGTGCTCGGCCGAAAGGAAATCGTTTAAAACATCACCCCAAGTACCGTCATCTGACCCCGGAGTAGGGAGCCTAGCCATAAAGTTTCACCCTTTTGTTGTGCTTCCAGTTTACTATGAGACAATTGAACCATGCAAAAAATTCTTTTATATCTTCGTTCGCACTTGGGGTCATACGAACTTATTGCCTTTGCCTCGGGCTTTGTTTTAATGGCGTACGAAATGGTCGCCTCGCGCATTTTGGCGCCAAGCATCGGCAGCTCAATGTATGTCTGGACAAGTGTTATTGGTACTATGATTGCCGCCCTTGCTATTGGTTATGCCGTTGGCGGCTGGCTGGCCGACAAGCGCGTGGCCGCCCAGGACGTAGCGTGGTTGCTACTGCTAAGCGCAATCGCCGTTGGTGGCACGCTGTTATTTTATGAACCCATCCTCTTTATAATTAGCGAAGGGGTGACCGACCAGCGTTTACAGGGCATCCTTGCTGCGGTACTGCTGTTTTTGCCCGCCAGCTTTTTGCTGGGTATGATCAGCCCGTATTTGGCGCGGTTGCGGGTAAAATCCGTGGTCACAACGGGACGGTCGGTGGCTATGCTGAGTGCCCTCAACTCTATTGGCGGCATTAGCGGGACATTTTTTGCCGGGTTTGTATTCTTTAGCCTTATTGGCTCGCGAGAAACGCTGGCGCTGTTGGTGATTGCCCTGGTTGCCTGTAGCTGGCTGGTTATGCCCCGCCACCGCCGCACATGGCGGATGGTCGCCACGTTTTGCCTGGCGCTTTTGTTGGTGCTGCAATTTGCCGGAAGAGCGCAGGCAGCGGGACTGGTTGCGAACATCGACACGCCAACATCACACTATAGTGTGGTAGAGCTGGGCTACCGCGGGCACAACACCCGCTTGCTTGTGACTGATCCGCGAGGGTTCCAATCTGGCATTCGAACCGACGGCAATAAGGACCTGGTGTTCGATTACACCCAGCGTTTGGCCGAGGCCGTGGCACAGGCACCCAAAAAAGACCGTATTGTCATTCTGGGCGGTGGCGTGTTTACACTTCCCGAGTATCTGGCGGTTACATACCCCCAGTCACAAATTGATGTAGTCGAGATTGACCCGCAGCTCGAACAGATCGCCAAAGAGTATTTTTACTACCGGCCACAGCCTAACATCCGCGTATTCGCCCAGGATGCCCGGGCGTTTTTGCATGATACAAAAGACAGCCAGTACGATTTGGTGCTGGTTGATGCCTATAATAATGACTCGGCGATTCCCTTTTCGCTCTCGACACGGGAGTTTACTGAAGGGCTTAAGCGCATCCTCACTCCAGACGGCGCGGTACTCGCGAACATTATCGGCAGCGCCAGCGCACCCTGCCTGCCTGCGCTTTCCAGTCTGCACGGTTCGTACTTGAGCGCTTTTGCCGAATCGTTTGTGGCGCCGGTTGCCCCACGCATTAATCCGGACATCCGCCAGAATTTGATCGCTGTGTATGCCAATAATTCGGTTGACTGGGCAAGGCCGCTTGGCTCCGAACTATACATTCACGCTGGAGCTGCCCAGAAGCTGACCGACAATTACGCGCCGGTCGAATCGCTATGGCAAACGTGCCACTAGGCAGCGGCTTGTTGCAGTGCGGTGTAAATCTGGGTGGGCTGTAGTTTTTCGTCCCAGGCCGTGCGTGTTTTAAACGTCGGGTTGGTGAGGTTGGCGTTGTGCACGTATGGGCCGCCAATTCCCCACATGGTGTAGCCAGAAATGTTTGGGTGCCGGATCGCAAAGCGCAGCATATCGCCAAATTGCCTGGCTTGTTCGGCGCGGCCTGCGTTTGCGGTAACGTCCATTTCCGAGATGCGCACCTTTACGCCAATCGCTGCCAATTCGTTAACGCGACGTTCCAGCACCTCGAGGTTGGCACGGTCGCGGGGGCTCTCGAGCACGTGAGCCTGTAAGCCAATGCCATCGAGCCTGATGCCGCGGGATTTAACGTCTTTGGCAATGGCAAGCAGGGCCTGGAAGCGTTCTTCGTCGGCGGTATTGGCTTTGTCCCAGCCGTATTCGTTCATCCATAGCTCGGCTTGCGGGTCGGTTTGGTGAGCGGTTTGCAGTGCGATTGGGATATATTCTTTTCCCATGCCGGTGAGCCACGGGCTCAGGCGCATCTGGCCGGAGTAGTTGGCGAGAGGCTCGTTAATAACATCAACGCCTTTTACGCGGCCTTTGGTGTGGCCCATAACTGCTTTGATGTGGTCGGTCATCACCTGTTTGGCGCGGTCGGCTGGCAATTCCTTTGCCCAGTCAGGAAGCTCGTTGTGCCAGACCATGGTGTGTAGCCAGACGTCTTTTTTGTGGCGGCCTGCAAAGTCCATAAGCGCATCAAGCTCGCCAAACTCAAACTGGCCGGGCGCGGGCTGCACAAAGCGCATTTTGCCGGCGTTTTCTGTGGTGAAGTTATCAAATTCGCCCGCCAACAACGATGCGAAGCGGCGGTCGGCCGCAATTGGGGCGAGTTTTGTAGCGGTGCCGAAGCCAAATTCTTTAGCACCGGCGACTTTGCGCTCAATGCGGCCAGCCAGGCCGTCGGCGCAGGGCTCGACTTCGAGGGTCGTGGTGTCGACCACCTCAACAGTGCCGCCATTTAATTCGCGCGCAGTCAGGCTGCCAACGTGCGCTGGTTTTTCTTTGGCGCCAAGTCCCAGCCACACTTCGCCGCTGGCAAATACGTCGTCAAAATCATCGCCAACTGCTTGGTCGCCAATGTGTACAGATACGCGCCCATTCAGACGTTGAATAACCAGCTGCTTTTGGTGGTCACGGTCTGCTAAAGTAAACGGCCGCACAGCAGGCTTGTCGTGCTCGTTGCGCCAAAAGGTAACTTCGCCACCTGTTTCGGTAAGAGTCACCCGTACGCCCGACGGAGATTGTACGAACCCATCGTACGAAAGGGTGACACCCTCTTTGGCGTGTAGTGAGAATTCGCCTCCAGCATCCAGCGTTACGTCTGCGCCCAGTGCAAAATCGCCCTGCACACCAAGCCGTGCGCCATAGACATTCATGGGCACGCCGTCTGTTTCGATTGGGCTTACGGTAAGGTGGCCGCCTTGCTTGCGCTCAACACCAGGGGTGTGCCAGTTGTAGTTTGTCAGTTCAGCTTCGGGAGAGGCTTCGTGGCGTTCAACGCCTGCCTTGGTGTCGCCGCAACCGTCAATTGGCGAGGGGCGTTCGTCTGTATCGCAGCCGGTTGCATAGGCTAGGACGCCAGCGCCAAAACCGGCAAGTGCGGTGCGGCGACGTAGAGGGCGGTCCCAGAATGAAGGTCGTTCGGTCGGTTCGGTCATTGGTTCTCCTCGTGGTGTTTGTAAGTCTTACAACCTTATTATAATTATAGCAAAATTATGTTGGAGATACAGGTTTACAGGAGGACGTCGGCAAGGTTAAATAGTACTAATGGTTAACGTGCCGCCCGCAACACGGGGCGGCTAATAATATGGAGCCCGTATGGAAGCCGAACCCACCACAGCAGCATTAACAGATCAACCTCAACCCGAAACCGCCTCCCCCGCTCCTGCCAAGCAAGAAGAAACAGACGTTTTTGCTTGGGCCAACAACCTGTTTTTGTACAAAGATAAACTTGATGTTGAATTGTTTTTGCTCAATAAGAACAATATTTTGTACCGCAGTAAATATGCCGAGACCCTAAACCGTCAGCTTCATCCTTTATTTATTGACAGCATTTTGGAATACGTTATTACCGGCGCAGGCCAGGGCCTTGTTGTACGCGGGTTCGAAGCCGCCGAAAGCGAAGAAAACGTACTGCAAGTGACCGATGTTGCGAACGTCGAAAAGCTTGTAGAAGCTATGAGCTGGCTGGGCTCACAAGAAAAAGAAATGGAAACCTTCAACGAAGAAGACCACGACTTAAAGCGCATGAAGGCAGTTGTTGCCCGCTGCACCCACCCGGACATGCCCGAGCCTTTTTACGTTATTAAGGCACTGTCACAGGCGACTGTCCTTAAGAATGTTGGCGCGTGGATGATTACTGGCAGTAAGTTCGAGGCCCTTGATGACGGCGCTGCCCTGCGCATCCCTGCCGATAACCAGCTGCTTGTTATCGGCGGCCAGCTATTTGTGTTTAATCAGAGCAAGCTTGAGCGGCTTTTTGGCTACAACGCAAAAAAGAACGCCATCGCCGAAAAGAAAGTCAGGCAGATTGAGGCTAACTTCCAGCTGAGCTTCGCCGACGAGCAAACCCTACAGAGCATGGTCAAAGAAAGCAAATCGGTAATTACTAAACTGCAAAAGCTTGATCCAAGCCAGGTAAAGCAGGAAGATTTGTTGAATCATGCTGAAGAAATGGGTATCGAGCTCATGCAAGACGAAGCAGGCGCCATTATTATTATGAATGCCGCCGACCTGAGCAAATTTGTGAATCTGTTAAATGACGATTATGTTGAGTCTAACCTGACTGGTCTGCGGTACGAGATTAAGAGCAAGAAGCTCCTTAAGCCGTCTGAGGAGGATTAGGCGATTGACCCTCGGTTTGTGCCGGGGCCGTCGGATTTGGCGCAGAGTCATCACTAATAAAATCACGAATCATGCCAATGATTTCGTCTAAGCGATATTCGGCCTTCAGAATATATTTTTTAGCGCCTAAGCCAAGCATATTATGAACTTTCTCGGGGCTGGCAGAATTGCTCACAACCAACACGGGGATTTTCTCCCACTTCGGATTGTTTTTAATCTCTTGCATGAAGGCTAGGCCATTCATGTCTTTAAGATAATAATCTAGCCAGATCGCGTCGGGCAGTTCGTCAATATTGTTCAGATAGTCTACTGCCTGTTGCCCGCTCGAACACGATAGAACGTCCATCTCGGAGATTTTCAGTTTTTTTGTAATGGCTTGAAGCAATAAGACTTCATCTTCTACGACCATGATTGTTGGGTTTTGCTTTGACATATATTTAGTGTAGCATCCTCTATGCTTTAGTGTTGACCGTCTGTTGGTTGGCTTCGTGACGTATAAGTTCTGTAAGAAGTGACTCGGAGATACGCTTGCGCAATTCTTCTTTGGTGAAGGTGCGAAGAGGTTCTTTGGTCGTCAGGTACTGCTCCAGTTGCAAGTAAACGCCTAGTAAGCGTTTGTCGTCCTGTGGTGATGGCCGTTCGCTGGGCTTGAGGGTTGCGGTGATCTCGCGGACGGTATCGAGGATTGGCCCGATCTCGAGCTGGTTTGAAGCAAGTCCGGATGCATACGTTACAAGGTCGAGTGGCGTGTTGGCGCCACTTTCTGCGGAATGCTGCTGTTTACTGCCTAGGAGTGAGCTAAAGAAAGACATTGGCCTAATACTCCTTCGTTTTGTAAAACATATAGCCTGCTTTAACGTAAATCGAGGCAGTAGCAAGGGTGAGGATATCGGTAGTGATGTCTAGCCTGTTGCCGTCGCCAAGGAAAAAAATACCAAACAGGACCGTGCCGATAATAGTTGCACTTCCGCTCAGCCCAAGTGCCAGCCATGCTGCAGCGTGGACATAGTGCGCACCGAGCTGGCGGCGAGCTTTGAGCATGATGAGCGCGGCGGTTAGGTAGAAGAAGCCCGTCCAAAGCAGAACGCTGTTTGAGACGTCAAAAGCGACTTCGGTCTGACTAATCGCTGCATGCGGCAGGAACGACGAAAGTGTAATGAGTACCACTACGGCTGGCAGTACCACAGAAGCTTTGGCCAGGATTGTTTGTACACCGACGAGCTTTGCAAAGCCGCGGGCGCCAATGTAAACTCCTAGGCCTGCAACAAGGAACGGTAGCGTAATAAGGCCGCTGACGGCCCATGCAGAATTCATGAGGCCCAACGCGTCGAGTAGCGGTAATTGCAGTGTGCCAAGCGCGGTTAGTACGATAGAAAACGCGATTATGCCATACGCGAATCGTAGCTCTGCCTTGTAGGCCCCTAAGCTCATGACAAACAACACAGCTGCGCTCATATGGAGCACTGCCGCTACGGTGGATCCGGCAAGTGCTAGGTGAAAGTCGACTGCCGCACCTTGCCAAGTGGAGGGTAGCGGCAACATAAGCGCGCCTATTATTGCTGCGGTCGACACAATAATTGTCCCTAAGAGTACTTTGATTGCCGGACTCATATCCATCCCTCATTTACTAGTTGCGTTTCATCCAATGTGATTTTAGGCATCGAGTGTCACCTCTCCTTCTTTGGGTTTCATGCCACTCAGGGGGATGGTGAACCAGAAGCTGGTACCCTTGTTTTCTTCGCTTTCGAACCATATCTTGCCACCAGAAGATTCCACAATGGCCTTAATAAGGTAGAGACCGAGTCCGGTGCCGTCGGTTTCGACTTTCGCAACATTTTCGGCGCGGAAAAACTTCTGGAAGATTCGTGCTTGCTGCGCTTTCGGAATACCATATCCGTTGTCGGTGACCTGAGAAATCACGTCATCTCCCTTTTTGGAGACAAATACCGATATCTCACCCTTTTTCGGCGTATACTTTACAGCGTTTGTCAGCAGGTTCAAATATACTTGACCAATCAGTCGTGGGTCGAGGTTTATTTTTGGCATGTCCGGGTGCACGCTAATAACTAGTGTTTGCTCACGTTCTTCGGTTTTAGCTTTCAGGTCGTTCACAATGCCAGTAATGAGTTCTTGAAGGTCGGTCGGGTGTGGGTCAACGATGATGCGACCTGACTCAATGCGCGAGATGTTAAGGAGCGAGTTTACCAAATCAACCATGCGGTCGGTCGAATCTGCAATATTTTTTGTAAAATCCATCTGTTCCGGCGTGAGTTTGCCGGCGTCGCCGTTCATCAGCATTTCGCTGAACCATTTAATAGCCGAAAGTGGCGTGCGTAATTGGTGCGAAGCCAGCGAGATGAACTCGGTCTTCATGCGGTCCACCTCCTTTTCTTTAGTGACATCTCGGAGAATCAGGATGGCGCCGCCTACTTTGTTCTCCAACTTAACTGGGCTGGAAGCGATGTTAAGAAGCACTGTGCGCTTATCGGATGTGTGGTATCCGTACGCCTGATTGATTGCTTCGCCGCTCTGCAAGGTGAGGCTGCTTGGTAGCTCGCCTGGGGCAAGTAGCTTTCCTCCCTGACTGAACAGCGTGATAGCGCCAGCGAGGCTTTTGCCGGTGACAGCTTGTTTGTTTTCAATATGTAACATTTCTGCGGCAACTGAGTTTATGAGCACAATATTGCCCTTGGCATCCAGTGCGACCATGCCTTCGTTCATGCTTTCAAGCAGGATCTCGTCGCGCTCTTTTTCGAGAGCCAGACGTGAGTACGACGCCCGCAAGCTGGCAGACATTTGGTTGAACGAGCGGGCTAAATCGCCCAACTCATCTTGTGATTTAATTTCTATCTGGCTGCTAAAATCGCCGCCAGCAATCCGTGCCGAACCTACTCTCAGCTTTTTAATGTTGCGAGCGACGCCAATAGAAATTACTAAACCTACGCCGATCGCGAAAATGCTGCCCGCACTTGCCGTAAGGAGTGCCGCAAGAGCGATCTGATCGACTTGCGCGTCTGCCCTAGCGTCATCGGTGCGTATGGTTTGCAGGTCCTGCTCGATATTTTCGGTAAGTGTTGCTTGGAGCGTGGTCTCTGCCGTGTGAAGCTCTGCCTCTTTTGCTGCTATCTGGCTGGCCTGCGCCTGTTGCTCCTTAAGGGCGATGAGTTCGAAAACGGCATTGACCGTACGTTCCTTCGCCGCGCTAATCGTTTTGAATCCTGCCAATATTTCATTTTTTTCATGACCACGGCCTCGATTGACGAGGATAACGTAGTCTTTCTCTTGATCGGTCAATTTATCCAGATGAGCAAGCAACGCATTCTTGCGTGTTTCTGCTTCGGCTCCTCTGGTAAGGCCTTGGTAGGCAGTGGTTTCTTTATCAATCCTAACGGCCGTGACGCGCATTGACTGCAATGTAACAAGACGTGGTAAATGATCATCCATAATATCCGAGAATGAATCGTGAATGCGGCCTATGGCCTGTACGTTAAAATAGCTCAGCATAATAACCAGTATCGCGGTTATAGCGAAGGCGCCAATAAGTTTTATTTTTATTGATTTGTTCTTGAACACTTTTTACTCCTGCCAGACTTTCAAAACTTGATTGCCCACAGCAGATCCGAGTGTCGCACCTGCGGCGTTATCTGTCGGAAAATGAATGCCCCCAGCTGAACGCGAGTCGCTCGCTTCTGTGGCGAGCCGGCTCCACTCCTGCTGGTTGTCGGGTAAGTATTTATTTAGTACGGTCGCTGCGGCCCACGATATGCTAGCGTGACCGGCGGGATAGCTGGGGTGGTTGGGGGTAGGCATAATCGTCACAATAGAACTGTCGAGCATATTCGGGCGCTTGTATTGGTAGAAATATTTAGAATCAAACACAGCAATGACAGCGTCGGCCATTGAGATTGTAGTGAGCGCCCTGACTTCGAGGTACGTATCAAGAGGTACTGACTTTTCTTGCATGTAGTCGGTGGCTAAGGCTAGCCAAATGCCGGGTGGCGTGCGCGTGCCGGGCCCGCCTGCCCACTTAATAACAATGGCCTTTTGGTCATTCGTGGCGCTGGCGACCCTTTGTTTAAGCGCTGTTAATTGCTGCTGTAGTTCGGCAGAGTTTGCAGCAATCGGTGGTGCTGACCTAAACTGGCTGGCCGAGGTCAGGAACCATGGCTTAAATGATGGCGCGCTCAACCCGACTTGCATTGCCGGTCCGTTCCAATACTGAGCCCCAGGCTTAAGCGCTGTTGGCTTGGTTTGGGCGTTGTCTTCTGTGATGCGCGCTTTAACCTTCGCCATAACGGCATCGGATAGGGCTGTGGCATAGGCATCATTGTTGGTTGTGACTAGGCTACCGCAGCTGTCAGGGTAAAATTCGCATAACACATTTTTAGAGATTAGTTCTACGCTTCCGGCAAATGTTTTGTGCGCCTTATAAGAAAGTGCTGCGGCGTCCAGTTGTGCGACACTCAGATAGGCGTAGACCTTAGAGGCATCAACATCGATGGTGCCGTGATGGCCAATGAGCTCGTAGGTCTTGTCTTCCCATTTTTGTACTTCGCTTATAGTAATCTCCCCAGTTGGCGTCAGGCCACGCAGCGTATCGGCCACCTGTTGGTCGTAGGTAAAGAAGGTGCGTATCGATGACTGCACCTCTTTTGGCTTAAAAAAGAGCAAGTACACGGCAACGCTTGCTGCCAGCGTGATACCGGCAGCAACGGCCAGCAACGCAATCGTCCGGCCTGTAGGTTTTTTGTGTTCTGGCTGAGTGACGTCTGGTGGTGGGCCAGGTTGGGTAATAATATTGTCTGGTTGCATTATGCCACCTCCTCTTTTTTTGACATGATGGCTAGGGGCAAGAGTACAGAAAACGTACTTCCCTTGCCCTCTTCAGATTCGAAACGTATTCTGCCGCCAACATATTCGGTGATTGTCTTTACGATATACAGCCCGAGCCCGGTGCCGTCGGTGTCCTGGTGCTTGACGTTTGTGGCGCGGAATAACTTGGTGAATATTTTTGATTGCTCATCAATTGGTACGCCCATGCCGGTATCGGCTACTTCTATAAGCAGATTGTCTCCAGACGAGTCGTTAAGCTTCTCGCCACTCTTTTTAATGGTAATTGTCACTGTGCCGTTTTTGGGCGTGTATTTAAATGCATTTGTAATCAAATTCTGCAGGATTGTCTTCATGACGTTCGGATCCAACGATTCGGTGGGCAATGCGGGGTCGTAGTGCTCTTTGATATGCAGAATCTTGTCAGCCGGAAGTGTATCTAGTAGTTGCTCGAGTATTTGCCGGCATAATCTTGGCAAGTCCACAGGCTCAGGGTGTATCGGAAGGCTGCCAAGTTCCAGGCTTGAGGTTGTCAGCATTGCGTCTACTAATGCCGCCATGCGCTTGTTGCTGTGATAGATTTGTTGGATATAATCGGCCTGCTCGGTTTTTAGCTTGCCGGCATCACCATGCATAAGTAACTCGCTCATCCAGGCAATTGCCGAGATTGGCGTGCGCAGTTGGTGTGACGCCAGCGTGACAAACTCGCTTTTGGCCCTGTCGATGGCACTTTCTTCGGTTATGTCACGGAACGTGCCAATAGCTCCGCGCACTTTGCCGTCAACTACAATTGCTTTAGACGTAATATCGACAGCCAAGGCACTTTTATCATGACGCAAGTAGGTAGCTGGCCGTTTTGTGGATCTTTTCTCGTTTAGGGCGAGCCACATTGGGCGTTTGGTGTTTTTAACAGGCTTTCCCGCCGCATCAACCATTGGTATCGCATCAAAAAAGTTTTTACCAACGAGTTGGCCAGATTTCCAGCCGAGCAGATTTTCTCCGGCATGGCTAGCTAGGACGATCTTGCCACTGGCACTAAGTGCTACGACCCCTTCGTCGATATTTTCGATAATCATCTCTGCCTTCAGTTTTTCTTCTACGGAAGCTTCCTGGCTTTTTAAGGTCTCGACGGCCATATTCTCGCGTGACTGTTGGTAAGCGTAGATGCCAATAGTCACCACTAATAAGGTAATGAGCATTTGGCGGAGAGTAATAAACGAATAAGGAAGGGCCACGAGCGAGCGTTCTTGTAGCACCATGAAGATGAGGACGGCGCCAAGCAGGGCCGCCATCCACAGCAAGCCACCTTTTTTGCCTGCCAGGAAAAAGGCACTCACAGGGAACAGGAACAGCCAAAAGATACCCGTTCCTGCAGTTCCTCCAGTGGCGATCATGACGATTAGAAATGTCAGGATGCAAAGCAGTAACATATTGCGAGCAATCGCGACATTATGGGTCACGTACAGCCCCACCATGATAAGGACTGCCACGAGTCCACCTATCACCTCGAGGATGCCAAGCCATGCATTGCCCTCGAGGATTTGTAGCGATCCAAAGCCAACCAGTGACAAGAAGGATAGAAGCGAGTAAATGTAGATGACGCGCGTTTGTTCAGTAACAAGTCTGTCGCCGGATGTGTGTTTAGGCATACCGAACATAAGCGATAACTGCGAATAGGATGCTTAAAGCGGTAAAGGCATATGTTAGTGGCCTAGCTAGTGCCGACTCTTGTTTTTTTGGTGCGGTTTTTTTAGCGTTGGCCATAGGATGCACGCTACCTTAACGTGATACGGATATTGTTTTGCTGAGTTCTGCGTCGGGTGCGCTGACGGTGATTCGGTTGTTAGCCGTCTTGAGGATCATGTAACCTGCGCCGTTGGTTGCGCAAACACTTGGACACTGTGGGTCCTTAGGGATTGCAGTAAGATACTTTTCGTTCGTAGACAATACCGTCAAATCAACGAGGCTAGTACAGCTAGCTGCACCTGTTGCACAGACCTCTGTCGCGGTAGTGGTGATACCTGCAGGGAGTACGCCATTGTTGTCCAGGGCGTATTGGTATACGGCATTCAGAATCGTCGAGACGTCGGCTGAACGTTGCGAGTTACGGCTGTCACCCAGCTGCTTGCCTGGGTTAATCGCTATGATCACAATGCCGGCCAAAATTGCGATGATTGCCACTACAAGTAGCACCTCAAGGAGTGTGAATCCCTTCTGATTTTGGAACTTACCGAGTTTAAAACGTACCATATCCCTACCCTTTCGTTTCACTGTTATAGCTTTTTAGATCACTTCTTGCCATGAAATAATGCTTAAGCTTGATGCGTTAATTGTAGCATAAATCTTAAGCTTCCTAACAACACTATTTACGGTTCCAGTGGCATCAATTGTGCGGTTGGCTCCGCCTGTGTTGGTGACGGTATATGCGCACGTTCCCTGCCCTAATGAGATGTTGTTGGTTCCAGTGAACGAGGCGCTATCGTGTATTTGCTGGAGCGCCTCTTCTGCGCATGCCGACGCTAGGCTGCGCGCCTGAGCTGATTGCTGTGTGACGAGTGTCGAGCGCTGGCTGTCAGTCCCCCCTGTCAGCAGTGCCAATGCCGCAGCAACACTAGCCGCACCTACGATCAGTACTGCTAGGAGCGCGACGTACCCGCCTGATGGTTGTGTGGAATATGTCCTCATGGCTGCCTCAGCGCCGCAGAAGATACAAAGGTCTTCTGGTAATCATATTCGTTGCGACCACCGGCATTTATGCGAGACATGGTAAAGCTGACCTGTATAATCCCCGGCGTACTGGCACGGGTAAGGTTTTTAAAGGTAAGCCCGCTCACTTGCACTTTGTTGTTTGTGAGCGCTACGGCTGCGGCGACCCCCTCTTTTACTTGAAGAGTGGTGCCGTTCAGGTCAAATATGGTTGGGCTTAGGCCGGCGGTCGGTACGGCTAGGGTGAGTGACGCGGCGGTGGCGCCTGCGGCCGGTGCTGTAATTGAGTCGGCGTTCCTGATCGTCTGTAGCATATGGTTCATAACAAGTGTCCCTTGTTGGTCAACCTCGACGATACTTTGGTTCTTAACTCTAGCCTCGGTGGTTGTAGCAAAGAAGATGGTGACAGCAGTAAGTAGCGTGCCGACGATGGTGACATACAGCAAAAGTTCGATCAGGGTAAACCCGTCCGTCCTTCCGTTTGCCTCTTGCTTATTGATTATTTTATTCATGGCGTTGCTATATCAATCCTAAAGTGGGTAGGCTCGGCAGTTGTGGGGCCTGCCCACATTGCGCTCGCGGCCGACCACGCCGGGCTGCCGCCGGTTAGGGTCCGCATGTTTATGTCCTTCGCTGCGGCTGTTGAACTTTGGTAGATTCCGGCAAAAACGACGCCAGCAACCGGATCGGCACGCAGCCGTATAAATGATGTGTCGTCGCTGCCCGCAAGTACGCCGGCCGTGCCCCAGGCGGTTCCCGACCACAGTTTTGAGGTGACGGTCAAGGTGTCGCCCCACAACAACCAGGCTTTGCCGGGGTTTGCGCTATGTGTCTCCCAGACAATATCGAAGTTGCGCGAGGCAACGTTTTCTGTTGCCGCCGAATGTTCAGGATGCTGCGTCGCCGTGTCCCATGCAGTGCCCGACCATTTGCGCGTGTTTAGGTCTGCGCCGGCATCTTGAACGCCAACCATGATTTCGTTGGAGCTCGGGCGCGCCGCAAGCTGCACCCACTGCGCCAGGCCGCCCTCGGCAGGAATGTCGAGCAGCGTCGCAGCAGTCAACGTCGTGCCGTTCCATATCCGGTAATATTGGTCGGTTGCAACCGAGTCTCCCCACATAAACATAGCCCGGCCGGTCGTTTGTTCATACTCAACATCAATGGCTTTTCTGGTCGCGATTGACGCAGTCGCATCCCATGCGGCGGCGTCGCCCATAGTGCTCCAGGCGCTGCCAGTCCAGGCCATGCCGTACACGTCGATGTTGGCGTCAAGCATTATCATTGCAATCTCGTTGCTCGCGCTGAGCGGGTTCTGCTTCATCTCGATCCAGTTAACTGCCCCGGTCGTGGGCGGCGTAGTCACGGTTGTAGCGGTCGATAGCGTGGTGCCATTCCAGGTGCGGTATGCAAAGTCGGCAGAGCCAGTTGCCGGTGTGTAGGCAATGACTGCACGGTCAGTGTTTTTTTCGTACGCTATGTCAAAGCTGCGTGTGGTTGTGGGTCCGGTACCGACTTGCGTAAGGTTGCCCCACGTGGTGCCATTCCAGATTTGCACGTAAATCGCGCCGGTCGATGTTTGTACGCCTAAGATTGCTTCGTTCCGCGTCCGCGAACTTTTAAGGACGACGTAGTTTATGTTGCCCACGACGTTCTGTGCCGATGCTTCTGCGCTCCATGTGGTGCCGTTCCATGTGCGGTAAAAAGGCGTCGTGGTAGTTTTAGAGTACGCCATCATAATAGGGCCGCTTGTGGGTGTGACGGCAATCGATGCCATCCAATCAGACAGCCGCGATGAAACGCTTGTTTGGGCAGTTGTTGCGCCTTGTGGCCATGTCACCGTGACCGCCACATTTTTGCGGGTGGAGTCAATGGTGCTTATAACGGCCTGCCGGGTAAAAATGCCGGTTGTGTCTGATGTGCCAGAAAGTGTCCAGGCTCCCCCACTTTGAGCCAGCCCGTAGGTACCATTTGTAAGGTTGGCAAAGTTGGCGTCACGAATGTTGCGAATCGCCTCGCTTCCTTCTTCTGCTAAAGCGACTGCGCGTGATCGCTCACCTGCTGCCGCTGTTGATGAACGCCCGTATATAATGGCGCCAATGACAGCAGTTGCCAGGAAACCAAACACAGTTGCCGCCAATAATACCTCGACCGGCGAAAATCCGCGCTGGTTATTAATATGTAACCATGCCCTTGGCATTGATCGTCACCGTCCTTATATCATTATTGATGCTCGTGAGTGTTATGCTGCCTGTGGCGTCAGGCGCACCGCTTAATTTTGCAAACAAAACTTCGCCATCACCACTAATCGCCACATTGGCGGGAACTATAGTCGCCTCGTCGTAGGCTGTATCGCGGCTGGCAAAAACACTCCCTTTAAAAAGAGTGATTGCGCCGGACTGAATTTCGACTCCCCAAGTGCTGTCGTTCTGAGAGCCGCGTGAATATAATTGCGCCCGGCGAAGCGCGTTTGCAAGGCTCTGGGTGGTAATATCAAGTTCATTGCGATTGTTGAACGACTGGTACACCGGCAGGGACATGCCCGCCAGGACACTGATAATAGCAACGGAAAGCAGTACCTCTACAAGTGTGAATCCTCGTGGCCTGTTCATACTAAGCTCCTAGCCCGCCGACAAGACTATAAATAGGCATGATTACCGCCACTGCCACTCCCATGACGCCCAGCCACACAATAACTAGCAGGATCGGTTCTAGTATGGCTTCGAGGTTTTGAGTAGAAAGATCAGCCTTTTGCTCGTAAATTTTGCCAATGTCTACAAGTGTCTCTGGCAACGCGCCCGAGCGTTCACCGGCAATAACCATTTGTTGGACTGCTGGTGGTAGCAATTTATTGGATTTTTTATACTGCGATAAGCTTGCACGAAAGCTGTAGCCGTTTTCGAATGAATCGCGCAGGTAAGCATAGAAGTTTCTGTATCGAGGAGCATTTGTAGCGCGCCCCAGGAGCTCCAGGGCCTGCATGACCGACAGGCCTGCCTGGAGCAATGTGCCAAGCAAGTAGCCAAACCGCGCAACCTCGACTTCGTACATTAGTTTTCCAATGCCGGGAATATGGAACAGCATCCGCTGCCCAATTGTGCGGGTTTTTGGCGCGGCAAAAAGAATATACATGACGAATGAGAGTGCCCCTAAACCCGCAGGTATTGCCCAGAGGCCATTTTCTTTGAGGAATAGTCCAAAGCCAATGAAAATCTTTGAGATTAAGGGGAGTTCCACGCGCAGCTGCGAAAATGTTTCCGCTAGCTTGGGCAGTAAGAACCATGCAACGCCAAGTCCGATGACAAGCGTAAGGCCCATGACAAAGCTCGGGTAAATAAGCGCCGAGCGAACTTTGCTACGGAAGATACGCTGTTTTTCTTCTTGTTGAGCGGCCACGCGCAAGTTGTCTATGAGTTTGCCGGACTGCTCGCCAAGTTGCACAAGCGCCAATGTTTGTGATCCCACGACACCGCTGCGCTCGAGTGCGAGCCAAAGGGGCGTACCCTCATCTATGTCGCTTTGAATCTGGCCAAGGGCCATCTTGAGTTTTTTAGAGTGACTTGTGTCCGCCAGCGATTCCAACGCTTCGCCCACGGCAACGCCGGCGTGCAGAAGGAGCGCAAGGTTGCTCGTAAAGTACTCGCGGTCTTTGCTCGAGATATGGAACTTTTTATACGCCCCGTCGGTGCGCTTAGCGGGCGGCTGTTGTGGCATTGGCCGCCCTTTTCGTTTTCGGTGGTTCGACTACGCGCAGTACTTCGGCGAGGGTGGTGAGTCCGCCTTTAACTTTTGTAATGCCGTCATCGAACATGGAGATACTGCCCTGGCTACTAGCCAACGCTTCAATTTCCTGTGTTGAAGGGTTCTTAAGGATGAGCTCCTGCATTTCTGGTGTGATCTCTATAAACTGGAAGAGCGCGCCCCGGCCAATAAACCCAGTGCCATTGCACACGCCGCACCCCTTGCCGGCGTACACGGTGGCGTTTTCGCCAAAGTAACCCTGTAAAAGCTGGGCGTTGGCCTTCAGGCCGGCGAGGGCCTGACTGACGGGTACGCTGTACCGGCAAGTGGTGCATATTTTTCGGACTAACCTTTGGGAAATAATGACTTCGATGGTTGACGCCAGAAGAAACGGCTCGATGCCCATGTCGACAAGGCGTGGTATGGCAGTGGCTGCGTCGTTCGAGTGGAAGGTAGAGAGTAGCAGGTGTCCGGTAAGCGCCGCGTTGACCGAAATCTCGGCCGTCTCGCGGTCTCGGATTTCGCCGACCAGAATGATGTCGGGGTCTTGCCTTACTATCGAACGCAATCCCCTCGCAAACGTCATATTCGAAGCTTCCCGCACCTGGATCTGGTTAACGCCGGCCATTTTGTATTCAACGGGGTCTTCAATGGTCGTAATGTTGACATTCGGTTTATTCAGTAATTTAAGGAGCGAGTACAGCGTGGTCGTTTTGCCTGAGCCGGTCGGTCCTACAGTCAAAATCATGCCAAACGGTTTTGTCGCATATGCTTCTATGAGGTCACGATGGGCTGCATCGAGCCCAATGTCGGAAAGGTTGTAGCTTTGCACATATGAGCTAAGTACACGCATAACCACCTTTTCGCCGTTTACCGTAGGTACCAAAGATACACGCAAATCTGTAGTGTATTTGCCATCGACGCGCTGAAGGGCACCGTCTTGGGCTGAAAGGTGTTCGTCTATGCGCATGCCGCTCTCTACTTTGATGCGATTTAAAATATTCTCGTAATATTCTTTGGGTAGCGTACCTGCTTCGCGCAATGATCCGTCTACACGGAATCGCACACTCACTATGCCAACCTGTGGCTCAAAGTGGATGTCAGAAGCATGATATGTTAGAGCGTCTTTAATAATCTCGTCAACGATTTCTGGCGCGACACGTTTTCCGCTTTCCATAATCTGGGAGAAGCGGGTAGTGAGCGGCTTTTCGTACAGGCTGAAACTACTCTCGATGTATTCCGGCAACGTATAAGCAAGCCGGATTTTCCTGGTGTCAAAAAGAGGCTGGATCTTGGTAAGATCGACCTTTTCCGGTGTATCAGTGGCGATGGCCACGATTTTATCGGATGCCTTCACAAATACAACGCGCTGCGCCCTGGCAATATCTTCTGGTATCTGGACAATCAGCTCTTTTGTAATTGGGTTGACGGTTAGGTCGGCGAACGGCATTTTGTAATTTTCGGCCAATGCCTGGCCAAGTAGTGATTTGCTGAGAAGTTGTTGGCGGATTAGATAGTCAATATATCCGGCACTGTCATGCGACGCGGCTTCGGCGGCCTTGCTGTCGGCTTCACCTATGTAGCTCTCTTTCAAGAGTACCGATTTAATCGTCTCAATATCTGGATACATGCCCACCACCCATTACTTATATTTAGACTTGTTTGACTTCGTTTACAATTACTTCGAGTGACGTATCTGATTTAATGAAGTACTTTTTGGCGCCCAGTTTCATGACACGGTCTTCGTCTTCGGCCTGACTCAGGTTGGATAGTACAAAAACAGCAGGGCGCTTTGGCTGTTTCTGGAGGTATTCCAGCACTTGGAAGCCGTCGAACACCGGCATAACCAAGTCGAGTAGCACGACATCGAATTCCTGTTCCTTAATAGCCGTCAGACATTCTTCGCCATTATTGGCAACGACAGTGGTGAACCCCTCGTGTTGTAGTTTTAGATCTAGAGCGTGTGAAAGTGGCCGTTCATCTTCTACGATTAATACTTTTTTTTGTAGACCAGACATGAAACCCCCTGTTTGTCAGTTATCTGTATTGTATCATTACCAACCTAACTAAAAAATATGAACTACTCACTATAATTGTCATTAAATACCTTGCCAAAACATCATTTTAGTTGTATAGTTCATTAAGTTTCTTGTACATTCACATAGTTTGAGGCAACGCGTTTACGGCCTATTTTTTGGGCTGTGCACGCGTTGCCCCAACAGTCAGCGGGTTAGCGCGTCCTGTTCGGAGCAGTACTCCCCAACGGAGGAAAGCAATGCACATCGGAAGCAGCTTCACCGACCCGACGGCCAAGATCCGCATCTCGGTCCTGATCGGTGGCGTGCCGCAGCCCCTCTACCGTCGTCTCGACGGGAAGGTGTTCGTGGCCGGCGCCCCGGGCCAGGTCTACGCCCTCCGGGCGGAGAACCTGACCGATCGTCAGATCGAGGTCGTTGCGGCGGTGGACCAGCGGAACGTCCTGAAGGACGAGCCGATCAACCTCAAGACCGCCGGCGGCATGCTGATCCGCGGCCGCAGCTCCTACACCTGGCAGGGCTGGCGGCTCGACGACGCCAACGTCGGCCAGTTCGTCTTCGGCACCCCCGAGGTGTCGGTCGCGGCCCAGGCCACGTCCAGCGTCAGCGGGACCGGCATCATCGGCTTCGCGGTCTACACCGAGGAGGCCTACGACAGCTACTCCCCCTACGCGACCCGCAGCGGTGGCGTCCCCAAGGGCGTCGCTCGTGGTGGGCTGGAGGACGTCATGCGTGGCCCCGCCACGATGGGCGGCCACGCCTCCCGGGGTGGCTTCGACGTGGAGGAGCGCAGCCTGGGCACCGGCATCGGCGCCACCGTCAGCGACGGCGTCCGGCACGTGCACTTCAACCGCGCGCCGGGCGACCCGACGATCGTGGGCCTGGGCTACCACACCTACGAGGTGCTGGACGCCATGGGCCTGATCCGTGCGGGCGAGCCCGAGCCGTTCCCGGCGCCGTCCACGGCCACCGGCTACGGGGCCTACAACCGGGCCTGACCGGCTGCACCACCCGCTCATGTACAAGGGCTCCCGGAGCGCATCGCGCGCTCCGGGTCAACCCGAACTTATCTTAAAAAGACTCCCCAATATGGGCGGGTCTTTTTTGTTGCAAAGCAAAATCCCCGCCTGTGTGGGCGGGGCTTGCTGGCTGTGGGGCCTGGTGTGGATTAGCGTTGTGCGCGTGCCTTCTCGGGAACGAACGCCGGGCTGTTCAGTGCCGCAGCGAGGATCTGGTGGTGGTCTGTGGTGACGATGCCGTCCGCCCAAAACCGCGACGGAGCAGCGTTGAGCACCGGTTCGCAGAGGTCGATCTCGCCCCAGCGCCCGATGTCCGCGGGCAGGTACGGGACGGCCTCGATGCCGGTGTGGGCGATCGCATACCGCCCAACGTGGTCGCGCGGAACAAAACTCAGGTGGTGAGTCCGCTCGCCCGCTTGTGCCTTCAGGAGCAGGGACATGAGTTCGGCCGGGTGGAAGTCGTGGACATGCGCGGGCATGTTGCGCGGGCCCCACATGTGGGGCCACGCTGCTTCGTACATGTCAGCGATTTCTTCGAACGTCGAGGTTGTGGCTAGCGCGCGCAGCTCGTCTGCCGAATTGAACGCGAATGCCGGCAGCTTGGTGATGTCCGTCGGGACCATGTATACCGGTCCCGGGTAGTCGAACAGCACACTGTGCGCTGCGCCCGCATCGCAGGTGGCGTTGAACTGGCGCCGTCCGCCAGCCAACACGTTGACGCCATTGGTGCCGAACATGCCGAGCTGTGCCGTGAGGATGCCGAACTTGCCATGCAGCAGAGGCTGCCGCATGAAGTACGCGACATCGGTCAAAGGCCCACCGCACACGAAGTGCAACGTGCCCGGGATCTTCGAGAGCATGATGACAGCATCGTCGATCCCCCCTGCCAGCTGGTGGCCGGCGTGGGCGTCGTCGTAGATGTCAGTGACACGCTCATGGATATGCATGTAGTGCGGCACCGTGGTGTACGGTGCCCGGTTCCCCATGAAGACCGGGATGGTCTCGCGGTCGTGCCGTACCAGAATTCCCTTCGCGTGGAGGGCGTTGTCTCTGGTGACGGCCGACGTGGCGTATGGGTTGAATGCAAAGCTGGACACGCCACGTTCGGCACTGACGGGCCGGCCGGTCATGATGACTGCGACCACATTCATGCCGAAGTGCGCGCTCGTCGCCGCCAGGATGGCAGCGAAGTTGTCGGGGTCAGGGCCGTCAACGACGACCACAACATTGTGAGGTGCAGAAAACTCCACTTGTGAGCCTCCAAAATTACGCCGGCCCCACAGCCAGCGATAATACTATAAACTAAAGATGTTATTTTCGCAACGACTCTTCAAGATGTGAAAGAGGGTCATACCATCCCTGCTCGAGCACGAATGCCTGGAACTTTTTGTCGAACCCGGTAACGATCATCAGACCAACCACAATAAACACGACAGCCATGGTTTTGTGGAACCAGCCTTTAGGGTTTGCAAGCCAGCCCAGCGCCTTGGTGATACGTTGCCCGGCAAAGGCAATCGCTAATAAAACAACCGTCAGCCCAAGCGTGTAAGCAACAAGGTACGTGAACCCCTCGCCAAACGTAACAGGCAAAATGCTGGCAACAATTAGCGCGTAGGTGGGGCTGCAACTGTTAAAAATCGGTCCCAGTGCCAGTCCAATTAATGCCGAGCCCGCAAGGCTTTTCTTTTTGTAGCCGGTGCCGGCAAGCTCGCTGGCTTTTTGGAACACGGGGATGTGGGCCGTGACCCGCGCCCAGACTTCTGGAAAAAGGAGTATCAGGCCAAACGCAACCACAATCCCGCCCGAGATGTATTGCCATATTTCTTGGGGCACGCCAAGCAGTGCGGTTGAAGCTTTAAGGAGTAGCGAGAAGATAATGACCGAGACCGCCAACGACCCAACAACTACCACCGGGTGTAGCCAGGCGGGGCGTGCGTCTTCGGCCGATGCCGAGCTCCTGACTAAAATGACAGGCAGAATAGGGAGAATGCACGGCGCAAGAACCGTAAGCGCTCCGGCAACAAACGAAATTGGCAGAAGTTCCATTACAGCAGGTTCTCGATCAGCGCTTGCAGGTCTGGCTTGTTGTACGCGACATATTTTTTAACCAGTGCGCCGGTGTCATCTACTTTTACGAGCGTTGTTTGTATGGTTACGCCATATTTTTTGCGCAGGGCCTGGTTGGAATCGTAGTCTACTTTAAAAATGGTTACGTCGGGTGGGATAGAACCGACTTTAATGCTTTTGTCGAGCTCGCGGCATTGCGGGCACCATGGCGCATGGAAAAAGATAACCTTGGTGCCACTTGTGGTTTTGAGCGCCTCATCGGAGTAATCGGCATAGACGCCCGGGGCTGGTTTGGATTCTTCGGTGGCAGGAGGCTGCTGCTGTGGTGTTGGCTGCGCCGCTATGGGCGCTGCCGAGGGCTGTTGCTCGGAAGGTTTCATTATCATACTGCTCACTACGATTGCCGCAATGGCAACCACGACACCTGCGGCAATTGTTCCCACGAGCTTTTTGTTCATGCTTTCATTGTAACAAAACCCTGCAGAAGCTAGACTGACAGTATGACGCGAAAGCCGTTTTTGACTTTGTTGGTGACTATTATTGGAAGCGGTGTCGTTTTGCTTGATGGCACGGTGGTAAACCTGGCGTTGCCTGCACTCACAAAAGAGCTCGGCGCATCTTTTAGCCAATTGCAGTGGATTGTTGATGGGTTCCTATTATCACTCTCGGCCCTTATTTTGCTGGGCGGTTCGCTGGGCGACATTTTTGGCCGCAAAAAAGTGTATATGTTTGGGCTGGTCGGGTTTGGGCTGGCGTCGATCGCCTGTGGCCTTGCCCCTACCCCAGAGTTTCTTATTGCGATGCGGGTGTTGCAGGGTGTGTTTGGCGCTTTGGTTGTTCCAGGCGGATTGGCAATTATTAACACAAACTTTACGGCATCTGACCGCAGTCGTGCCATTGGTCGCTGGGCGGCATGGTCCGGCATTGCCGCGGCGCTTGGGCCTCTGGTCGGCGGGTATCTTATTGATGCATTGTCATGGCGCTGGATATTCTTTATTAACGTGCCGTTCATTGTTGTGTGCCTGGTACTGGCCGCTGGCAACGTGCAGGAATCTGTGCGTGCAACTGGGCGCCGTGTAGATATTGTGGGAGCTTCCCTGGCTATGGCCTTTCTGGCAGGGATTACCTACGGGTTAATCGAAGGCCCAGCAAGCGGCTGGGACGGATGGAGTGTGGGCGCGCTTGTTGCCGGTTTTGTATTGCTGGCCGCATTTGTGGTGGTCGAGCTAAAACGGCGCGATCCCATGGTTGACTTGCGCCTGTTTAAATCACGGAATTTTTCGGGCGCCAACATTATGACGTTTGCTATGTACGGCGCGCTGAGCGGTTTCTTTTTTGCCTTGGTGCTGTATTTGCAGAATGTACTCGGCTATACCAGTACGATGGCCGGGTTGGTATTGCTGCCCGTAACGCTCTTCCTACTGTTCTTTTCGGGTAAGATGGGCGGCCTGACGGACACATTTGGTCCACGAATTTTTATGACCATTGGCCCTGCGCTGGCTGGCCTGGGTATGTTGTTGCTGCTGCCGTTGGGGCCGGGCGCGAACATCTTTTTGCATGTTTTGCCGGGCATCGTGCTGTTTGGCATTGGCCTGGTGCTGCTGGTTGCACCGTTGACAGTAACTGTTATGTCGTCGGTCGACGACGCGCACTCTGGCATTGCATCGGGCATAAACAATGCTGTTTCCCGCGCTGCCGGGTTGATTGTCATTGCATTGTTGGGGCTGCTCGGGAGTGGCTCCTACCAGTTTAGTGTTGGACTATGTGCGGCTCTGGCGTTCTTTGCTGCTGCCGTTTCATTTTTGAGCATAAGGAATCCAAAAAAGCGTCCGCAAAAGGTATAATAAGAGCATTATGATGACAGGCAAAAAAACAGTTATTTTCAGCATTGTAATGTTTTTGGCGGCGCTCGCCCTACTTGTTGCATATATGCGGGTAGTTACTCCATCGGGCATACAAAACCCGCGGCTCGAGCACGCGCATGTTCGCATGCAATTATTTGTTGATGGCCAATCGGTTGATTTTGCTGACGAAAAGTTCCAGCGGCCAACACCTGCCGGCTGCACGGATGCACTGCCAGAAGAACCAATTCACTTCCATGACCGCAAGAACCAGTTTGTACACCTGCACTGGAAGGGCATGAGCGGCGGCCTAGTACTTAAGAATTACGGCTGGAACCTTATTGGCGGCAAAACTGGCTTGTTGGGGTACCGCATGGACCGTTTGCCACTTATTCAGAACCGCGTGCCCATTTACGGAGATGTCCTTCCGAAGCTTTCCGAAGACGCCGAACTTTGGGTATACAGTGGCGATAAAAATGGGTTTGTCCGCCGGGAAGCGCATGATTTCCTGTTCAAGGATTTCGAGACATTCTTTAATGCAAAAAGCGCAGTCGGCACAACCGAACCCGACTTTTGGCGTGACATGCTGTTCGCCCGCGGTGCTGCTCACGAAGGCCATGACCACGCGGCAGAAGGCGCTACGCAGCCCAAAACAAAGACCGAAGCCGAACTGAGCCGCATTAACAATTTGCTTGGTAACGTGGTTGTGTTCGCCCAAAAGAACAAGCCGGCCGACGTGCAGGTTAAAGACGCGTTTAACCGGCTCGAACCACTTAGCGAAAGCACCTGCGGCGGCTAGCCATAAAAGCTGGTAAAAAATCCGGCCAGCCGTGTACAATGACAGCAGATGACGACACTCACCCAACCAACAATCCTTGTAATCGTCGGCATTTCCGGTGACCTTGCAAAGCGCAAGTTGCTTCCTGCCCTTAGCCAAATTGCCAGCTATCAAGCATTCCCCAAGAAGTTTAAGATCGTTGGATTGGTGCGCCGCAAGTTAACCGTTGAGGACGTTTTGCCTGATGGTGACCAGGAGTTCCTGCGTAAACACCTCGAACTGTACGAACTCGACATGACCGATACTGCACAGTATGTGCAGTTCGCTGAACGCCTAAAAGCTATCGAAAAAGAATTTGGCGAGACCGCGCAACGTTTATTTTACCTGGCAGTGCCACCACAGGTTTCGCAACCGCTTGTTGATTGCCTTGGCGAGTCTGGCTTGGCGCAGGTGCCTGACACAAAGTTGTTGCTCGAAAAGCCATTCGGCACCGACCTTGTGTCTGCTCAAGAACTTATTGAGGGTATTAAAAAGCACTTTACCGAAGAGCAAGTCTACCGCATTGACCACTACCTCGCCAAAGAAACTGCCCAGAACCTGGTTGTGTTCCGCAGCGGCAATGCCCTGTTTAAGCGCAGCTGGAACAATAATTTTATTGAGCGCATCGATATTATTGCTGCCGAAAAAATCAGCGTTGAAGGCCGCGCTGGTTTTTATGAGCAAACAGGCGCCCTGCGCGATTTTGTGCAAAGCCACTTGTTGCAGCTGGCCGCGCTTACCTTAATGGAGCTGCCAAAGGCTGGCGCGTGGGACACGATTCCTCAAAAACGCCTGCATGCACTAAGCCAACTCAATATGCCCACCAACGTGGTGCGCGGGCAATACGACGGCTACCGTAGCGAAGTCGGCAGCCCAAAGAGCCTGGTCGAGACATTCGTTTCGCTCACCCTGACTTCTAAGGATCCGCGTTGGTGGGGTGTGCCAATTACGCTGACAACGGGCAAGTCGCTCAACGATAAAGCGTCCGAAATTCGAATTACATTCAAGCGCGAAGACCTGGGTGAGGCCAACCAGCTTGTATTGCGGCTTCAACCGAACGAAGGAATTGAATTATATCTGTGGGCAAAACGCCCTGGTTACGAACGCGAACTGCAACATGTCACGCTCGATTTTTCGTATCAGCAACATTTTGCTGGTGCCGCCCTACCCGATGCGTATGAACGGGTGTTTATGGATGCCATGCGTTCCGACCGCAGCTTGTTCACAACAAGTGACGAAGTTCTCGAAACTTGGCGCGTGCTTGACCCAATCCAGCACTCATGGGAGATGCACACCGACGACCTTATTATGTACAAGCCGGGCAGCACTATTGAAGATGTCATGGGGAAGGCCTGAATGGTCAAACTTGTTGGTATTTTGAATATTACGCCGGACAGTTTTAGTGACGGTGGTAAATTCGTAGACCCAGCAGCGGCACTTGCCCAGGCAGAGCAGCTTTTTAAAGATGGAGCCAGCCTGGTAGATGTTGGCGCAGAAAGCACCCGTCCAGGTGCGACTCCGCTTACCGCTGACGAAGAGTGGGCGCGGCTCGAGCCAGTACTAGGCGAGCTGGTGCGGCGCTATCCTGGAAAGATTTCACTCGATACGTACCATCCCGAAACCGCCGAACGGGCATTGGCTCTCGGCGACGTTATCATAAATGACGTCACCGGCATGAACAACCCGGCGATGGTAGATGTTGTAGCGCGGCACCGAGCCCGATGTATCGTGAGTCATCTGCCGAGCACCGATGTGCAGGCCGCACACTACCAACAACTCATCGATGATATAGAGATTGTTAAGAACGACCTGCTGGCCAAGCTTGCCTTACTTGGCGACAGGGGCCTACCGCCCGAAAACATTATCCTCGACCCAGGTATTGGCTTTGGCAAGACGTCGGGCCTCAATGGTGCACTTCTCTCGTTTGCCCGGCTTGTCCCGGGGCACGATGTTATGGTCGGATATTCGCGAAAGCGGTTTTTGGGTGAGGACCGTATGTTGCTCGGCCCTAACCTTAAAGCGGGCCGCACAGCCATTGCTTCGGGCGCCGCCTACATACGCGTCCATGATGTCGCCGGACATAACCAACTTTTGTTAAGTTGACATTTCTACTACAAGGCGTATATTCAATTGAGTCGATTGAGCCTTAGGAAGGTGTGACATGTACGATCCTGCATCAGGCAGGCAAGTTGATCATGTCCCGAGTACCAACGGCGACATCTCCGATCCTGATAGGCGCTTCAAGCGCGGGTTCGGCG
Organism: Saccharimonadales bacterium (SeqCode); assembly: GCA_035280845.1. GTDB lineage: Bacteria > Patescibacteriota > Saccharimonadia > Saccharimonadales > EFPC-124 > DASTDY01. Next base: position 33,375 of record DATEFB010000025.1, read on the forward strand.
TGTTTGCCATCGTGGTCCTGCTGGTAGTCAGTGTGGCGAGCAGATTCAATCCCGCTGCAATGCTCGTCGCCACAGCGGGAGTCGTCGCGATCTTGGCGGGGATCTTCTCGTTGTCGATCTACGACGACCGCCGCATGCTGCGCAGGCATGCGGATCGCTACCGGCGCTGATCGATCGCGGCCGGGGGTACGTACTGTGCCCCCGGCCCACCCTTTTATATGCTATGTCGAAATATGACTGGCGTTTTTGGAGCGAATGCCCTAAAATATCATGTTCACGTTCAAACGAGCTCATGCTATTATTGAGCCTATACAATAAGCGTAACCAACAATAGTAGACCTCAAAGAACATGGCTCGTTTACCGCAACCTGGTGGTGATAATGGTGCATGGGGAGATATCCTCAATGATTTTTTGGGTGTCGAACACAATACTGACGGTACGCTAAAAGACACGGGTAGTCTCTCTGCAAAAGCCGACGATGCCGATGTTGTGCATAATTCTGGCGCAGAAGCTATTACTGGCACCAAATCATTCAGCGCCTCCCCTGTTGTTCCAACCCCGACTGCCAGTGGACATGCTGCTACTAAGCAGTATGTTGACACGGCCGCAGGTACGCACAGCGTTGCAGTGAAGACATCGGCATACATTGTTACTCCGGCCGATGAAGTTATTTTGGCTAACGCGAGCGGAGGAAGTTTTGCGGTGACGCTCCCGACGGCGATTGGCAGTGCACGTGCTTTTAGTGTCAAAAAGACAGACGCCTCGGCCAGCACAGTGACTGTTAATACGACACTGGGGCAAACAATCGATGGCGGCACTACTGCAGTGCTGCGAGTTCAATACGAAAGCATAACGGTTGTCTCTGACGGGGCGAACTGGTTTATAATCTAGGGGGAAATCATGAGTTACCATCCGAACAATCCAAACGGCCAGGCAACATCGGCGAACTCTGCACCAGTCGTTCTTGCCAGCGACCAGTCGGCCATACCGGTGGCGGCGAGCAACCTGACACTCGGAGCCAATACTGCCTCTGGCTGGTCGGCCAATTCGCAGACAGCACTCTCGAACACAAAGGTGGCCGTAAAAGCGTCAGCCGGTAATTTTGGTGGGTACATGGTATACAATCCTAATCCTGCCGCCACCTATATTCAGGTGTTCGACGTCGCTAGCGGCAGCGTAACCCTTGGCGTGACTGCTCCAACGTACGTTATTACAATCCCTCCAGCATCTGGCGCAAATGTTGAATTTACCCTTGGTATTACCCACGCCACAGCGATTACCCTTGCCGCAACAACAACAGCCACGGGCAGCGCGGCGCCGGCATCGGCATTAACCGGCTTCTTCTTGTACAAGTAGCGTATGGCTGTTGCTTATCGGTCATCAGTATCCACGAACACCGGGGCGGCTGCGGCTGCCAGCTTGCAGTTGAACTTACCTGCGGGCATTCAGGTGAACGACATTCTTATTGCAGCGTTCTCGGTTGATGGCGGCACCGCGTCTACAATAACTCCACCGTCGGGCTGGACGATCTTGCAAAGCGTTACTCAGGGCACGAACACCCGCTTGTCTGTGTATTACCGTATTGTTACGGGGTACGATGCGGCCAACTACACCTGGACGTTCGATGTGGCGCGATTTGCGTCGGGATCGATCGTGGCGTATTCAGGAGCCAGCATTTATGCGCCAGCTGCCTTTGCAAACGCCCTTACGGCAAGTGCAAGTACTACCGTTACTGGCGCAGGCCCCAATAGCACATACGAAACTGGCCGGGGGCTGCAGATTTGCGCCACTCGCAACACAACCGCCGTAACAACGCTTACTTCAACCGGCAGTTTTGCGAAGCGCGAAGAAACATCTACCACTGCTACGACATTCATGGGGGTTATGGTGCAAGACACCGGCAAGGGTTTGCCGATTGGCGGTTTAGCCAATAATAACTGCACCTCTACCCAGAGCGTGACGGGCCTCTGCTGGTCGGTATTTATAGAAGAGGCGCGCCCAGGTTTTGCGATTCTTGGCGAGGACGAATTTATTTGTGGCAGTCAGACTACGCCAGTTACTACCACTAACACAGCACTTTTACAGACCAATGTGCCAAACTGCCTGATCCTTGCCTTTATTATGATCAACAAAGACGTCGCAACGGTTTCGAGCATTACTGGTGGCGGTCTAACCTGGGCGCTTGTAGGCCGTTCCAACGCGAACGCCGGATCTACCGAGATCTGGCGGGCGTTTGCAGCCGCACCGCTTCCACCCACGTCACTGCTTATTACCTATTCGCAGAGTGTCACGAGCCTGAACCAGATATTTGCAGCGATTCAGGGCGCAGACATGACTGGTGCAAATGGGTTGGGCGCTATTGGTTCGTTTGTTACGGGTTCTACCACGGCTGCCGCGGCCAGTATTGGCGTTACGACTACTCGCGACAACTCTTGGGTGTGGGCTGCTGCCAGCATGGGCAACGCCGCACCAGGCACTATAACCCCAGGTAGCAACCAGACAATCTTGCGAAGCCAGACTGATTCGGCAAACGCTGCAGGCAGCTGGGTGTGGCGGCAAAACGCCCTGACACCAACCAATGGCACAGTTGTTACAATGAACTGCTCGGCGCCTGCCAATGGCAACTGCAATATTGCAGCTGTCGAAATTCTACCCGCCATCCGGAAGCCTAACGCAAGTCTGGGTGTTGGCTAGGGGCTGCGGGCTTTTTTTGCACGCTGCTCTTGCACAAAAGCGGCAGTACGGCTCATGGAGTCTTTGACTGTGTCGCCAGTGATGCGGCCGTATAGGTCACAGTAGTAATTCCGTCCTGGCCGAGCGTAACAACAGCATACCCACCGTTTTTGGTATAGTAATTTTGACTGCGAGAAATTGCACTGCAGATGCCTGGCTATTTTTCTACAGTGTCCATGGGCACGCACGCTGGTGCTGAATCAATAAGGAGGATACACGACGCCGATTCGCCTGTACTGCAGCATACGCTGTTAACACGAGCAAAGACCAGAGCCGCCAATCCCACCTGGCGGTTTTTGGTTTACGTTATTATGTTCTTGGCAGCCGAACGCGCTTACGCTACACTACGCTTATGGAACAACTACCTGTTACGCCAGCGCCGGTAAAGCATAAGAATGCGGTGCCGCTGATTGTTATCTTGCTCATTATAATAGCGGCACTCGTTGGGGTGCTGATCTGGTGCCTTTTTTATAAGCCACATTCAGGCAGCTCGGGTAGCGGCGGCTCTGGCGGCGGTATTTCTACCACTGGTGGTGCAAGCGGCCCATGCACGGGCGGCATAGAGAACACATTGCCGGCTGGGTTTTCATTCTACGAGAGCTCAGAGCATAAGTTTAAGTTTGCTTACCCAAGCGCCTGGGGCTCAGTTGCAATCACGACAACCCCAATGGGAGGTGTCGGCGGTCACTACATGCAGGGTAGTTTCTCGGCCAACACAGCTGTCACGTTTGGGGGCAATGCTACCGATTATATTGTGCAGGGGCGCGATGGTACCCCAACTGACAACCCAGGTTTCCTGCAAGCCGGAAACAAGTTTTATACCGTCCAAATCTGGACCTACCGTGCTGGCCCACCGCCACCCGACGAAGTACAAAACGACCTCTTTTTGCTGGAGGACGTGACCTTGAAGAATGGCTGCAACACCAAAGCGCTTGTATCGCAGTTCCCGGCAGATATTCTTAACGATGTACCATACGACGTTGCCCGTATTAACCTGCAACCAACCAATCCGTATTATGGCGTTAACTTTGTCCTTCGGGGGCCAGACGCTACAAACCGTGCTGACTTAGACAAGCTCATTACATCGTTCCAACTTTTGCCGTAATATGCGAAGCCCTCGATCGGGGCTTGCATGCAAGGCTCCTTTCGAGGGGAAAAACTACAGGACACCGTGGCGCTTGAGGGCGGCAGCGGTCTGCGCGGGTACGAACTGGGCGTCGTGTCCGATGCCTTCCAGCAGGAACACCCGGCCTTCGGGCAGGTTGACGAGCGCACTTGCCACGCAGTCGGCCGTAAAGAGCAGGTCGAGCTCGGCGTGCGCCACGTACACCGGGATGCGCTTTTGCTCCAGGCGTGGCAGCGTTTGTGTGAACAACGGGATGCGGCTGATTGCCAGCCCTTCGGCTGTCGCCCGCACCAGGTTGGTCATGTAAAACGCTGCACCTCTCCGGCTGTCGCGCATGATACGGCGGACGGCCTCGTCTGGGTGATAACGCAGGTTGTGCATGTCGGCCTGGGCTTTGCGGATCACCCGCCTGCCAAGCGGCATGACACCATCGATGTGCACGCATGCCGGGTTGATGAGCACCACTTGTTCTGTGGTGAACACCCGGCCAAATGCCTCGGCCATGATCATGACGATTGGCGCGCCCATTGACATGCCGTACAGCCTGACACGACGTACGCCCAGGGCCCGAAGTTCCAGCGCTGCGTGTAACGCCTGCCGGAAGAACGCCCGTGGGTATGCCGGATGGTTCCAGAAAATGGTCCTGCCCCACCTGACGGGTTCCACAAAGATGGTGCGGTTGCCGCTTGCGTCTTCCATTGCGGCGCGCAATCCCTCGAAGCCCCGTCGGCTGGCAAGATACCCGCCAAGAAGGACATCTACGACTGGACCCGGGGCGTTAACCGCTTCTTCGGCGGCCAACGAACTCACCTCCTCTAGGTTCAAACCACAATCTGTAGTTCAAGGAGGCAATTATACAACTTTTTGTAATAAAAAATAGCCCCGGTTGCAAAAGGGCTATTTTTTAATGCTGGGCTTAGGCGCGTTCGGTAATAGCTACCAGCGTCCAGCTGCTTTGTGCGTCGTCGCACTTAAGGCGGTAGTCGGTGTTACCGTCAGTCATATCGAAGATACGAGTGATTTCTCCGCCTTTTTTAATAAGGTACTGCAACCCATTTAAGAAGGTGTAAGCTTGGCCGCGGTATTCCATTCGCTTTGGGAACGTTGTAAAGTCCCGTGTGCTGCGGAATGACAGCGAAGTTATGTTTACGCCTTCGTTAATAGTTCGTCGGTTCATTGCTTTCATCCTGTCGAGATTTATCGCTGTTATTAGCGAACGGGTTTTAAACAGTGACTCTACTTGGCAAGGGATTCATCCAACCGCTCCGAGATGAATCTGGCCCAGGTAAGCCTATGTAGCTTGTCGGCGCGTCAGCTAACCGTACAAGCGCGAAAGCACCGCCCGGAAGAGGCGGCCTAAGAACTTTTGAGAAAGTTGTTAAAGTCTGAGTGTAAGAAGGTGGCTCCCACCAGCACACGCATGACTAATACCTAGTATAAGCAAGATGGCGGGCGGTGCAAAGACTTGTTTTTGTGCCAATCTGTGTCGGGCTACCTGTGCATAAAAAAGCGAACAAACGTTCTGCTTGCATCCGGCTCCAACTAAGCTTTAATTAAGTTTAGAAAGGTGGGATATGAAAAAATTATCATTTAAAAGGGCTGCCTTCGGGCACAGAACAACAATTAGTAGAGTGGGTAAGCAAATAGGCGCCGTCATGGGCGTTTTTGTTTTGCTTTTGCAGTACATGGTGCTGCTGGCGCCAGCGCAGCAGGCGGGGGCAACACCAGTTACCTCGCCGCTGCACGTAAGCACCGACAATAGCCGGTACTTTGCAGATAGCAGTAACAATCCGGTGTACCTGACCGGGTCGCACACATGGTTAAACCTGGTGGACGCAGGCAACGGCACGCCACCACCGCAAACTGACTACGATGACTACCTGGACTTCGTAGAGAATCACGACGGTAACTTTTTTAGGCTCTGGACTTGGGAGCAGGCTCGTTGGTCGAACGAGACAACAGACGCAGATTACTGGTTCGACCCACTCCCCTATAATCGGGTGAGCGGACACGGCACGGCAAACGATGGCGAAAATAAGTTTGACCTGACAAGCTTGAACCAGGATTACTTCGACCGGCTGCGTGAGCGCGTAGAAGACGCTGGCGACCGCGGTATGTACGTGGCGGTCATGCTGTTCCAGGGGTGGAGTACAGAATGCAAAGGGAGCGGCGGTAGCTGTGGCATTTACTACCAGCCCTTCGACGGCCACCCTTACAACGCGGCTAACAACATAAATAGCATCGATGGCGACATAGACAACGATGGGGATGGCGAAGAAACGCACCATCTCGCCGATCAGGATGTAACAGATTTGCAGGAAGCGTACGTGCAGAAGGTTGTCGACACCGTGGGCGACCTCGACAACGTGCTTTACGAAATCTGCAATGAATGTGGCGGCGGTTCCGACAACCGTGACTGGCAGTACCACATGGTTGACTTCGTGCACAGTTACGAAGACCAGGAATTCAGCATCAACCACCCAGTCGGCATGACTATGCAGTGGCCAAACGCAAACGTTACTTCGCTTACTAATTCGAACGCCGAGTGGATTTCGTTCGGTGGCAACATTAGCGCCCCTCCAGTAAACGATGGCACCAAAGTGGTGATTGGCGACACCGACCATGTATGCGGTGTATGTGTTAATAACGAGTGGCCTTGGAAAGCCTTGTTGCGCGGCCAAAACACCACGCACATGGATGTGTACGATGGCGCGGGCTATGGCACTGGCGCAGGAAGCATTGGCGACAAACGAAGCGACGCCAGCTGGAATAACATGCGCGACAACATGGGCAAGTCCAAAGAATGGGCCAGCCGCATGAACCTGAAATTGGCAGTGCCCTCCACCACCATCTCCTCGACTCAGTTCGCCCTCGTGAATAATGGCACGGCAGCCAGCGACGAATACCTTGTATTTGCGCCGAGCGGCGGGAGCAGCTTCACGGTTGACCTTAGTAGTACGTCGGGCAATCTGGACGTTGAATGGCTGAATATCGAAACGCTCACCACAAGCGGCGCAAGCCCAGTGGCCGGTGGCAGCAGCTCGCAGTCGTTCACACCCCCAAGTAGCGACACGCATATTTTGTCACTAAGGCAGGATGGCACTGCTCCGGCAGTGAGCATAACCGCGCCGGGCAATAGCGCCACGGTTTCGGGCAGCTCTGTATCCGTAACTGCGACCGCCAGCGACAATGTGGGCGTGGTCGGCGTGCAGTTTAAGCTCGATGGTAATAACCTGGGTGCCGAAGACACCTCTTCGCCATATGCGATTACCTGGGATAGCACGGCAGCAAGCGAAGGCGCTCACACCCTGACCGCAGTCGCCCGCGATGCCGCGACGAACCAAACAACAAGCACGACGGTAAACGTCACAGTCGATAACTACCAGGGGCTTGTAGCGGCCTACGGCTTCAACAATGCCACGACGCCGCGCGCCGATGCGTCGGGCAACGCCTATACGCTGGATTGCGGCACGAATTGCCCAACTCACACTACAACTGGTGGCCACAGCAGCTCTGGAGCATACGACTTCTCTGGTACCAATAACTGGCTCGAGATTCCTACCGAATCGCCATTTGACTTTACGACTAACATGACTGTTGAGTTCTGGTTTAAGAGCCCGGGCTGGACAAAGTCCTGGGAGCAGTTGGTCGCCAAGGGTGATTCCGCCTGGAGCGTCAGCCGGTACGTTTCGTATGACACCATAGATTTTAGTACGTTCAATGGTTCTACCTACATCGACAACCACGCCGGTCTTACCGAAACCTACGACGACAACGCCTGGCACCACGCGGCAATGACCTATGACGGCACAAACAAAAAAGTCTACGTTGATGGCACGCTCAAAACGACGTATGGGTATTCCCAAACGCTCAATAACAATAGCTATAAAGTGAGCTTGGGGCACAACCTCGAATTTACGACCGCGGAGTTTGGCGGTCTGATCGATGACGTGCGTATTTATAACCGTGCGCTTAATTCGACAGAGATTGCCAGCGATATGGCGACGCCTGTTAATTAACGTCTTCTAATAATTCTAATGCTTTTTTGCAGGGCTGGCCGCGACCATACGGCCAGCCCTGCATAATCCTTATCCCGTCTGGGAATTGGCCTCGCCGTCAGTGTTCGCCAGCTCCGGATGGAGGTTGACCAGCGCCAGGAACGACGTCAGGGGGTCGGCAGCGGCGTCGGGCGTAAGCCTGACGTAGAAGTGCGCGTTGAATCCCTTGGCCTCATAGAACACGCTGTCCGGTATGCATAGCTCGCTCTGGCGCAGCGCCGCCACGAAGGCGTCGTACTCTGGCTCAGGGTTCTCCCGGTCCAGGGTGCGCCACGTGGTGCACTCCAGCACGATGGTGGTGTGCGTGTCAGGGGCGCTGTCCTCCAGACGGAACTCAATCCCCGACGCATCGTCTTCTGGCGTGTTGTACCAGAACTCCGGCGGGTCGAATTCGTACAGACCGTGGAGCGCTTCCAGCACCAGGCCGATCGCGACCATCAGGTGCTTGCTGCGGACCCAGAAGTACGACAGGTCGTCGCCCTCGTGGATGACGGGCATCCGGAAGGACGACAGGCGACCCTCGATTGTCTCCAGCTCTCCGGCTGGCCACTCGACCACTGAGCACTTGAACCTTTTGCGGCCCCGTCGTTCTTCGGGCTTGGGTTCGAACGACAGGGTGAAATGACCCTTGTCGTATCCCAGGTCAGTGAACAGCGACACGGAGCTCAGACTCGCAACATGGCGTGCCATAACAACCTTCCTCGGTAGGATATGGTAATTATACAGAAATAGTTTATGAAACAATGATTATCCTATTTATTGTGGTTGGCCAAACATTCTGTTTTAATTAATATCCGTCATGCCGTCTACACAAGGAAGGTTGGCATGGGATTTCTTCCCGAGCTCCTGAGCACGATCCTGGTGCCCGTCCTGGGCGCTCTGGTGAGTGTGGCCAAGGGCATCAAGTTCGTGCCCGAGGGCCAGCGCGGTATCAAACTGCGCTTCGGCAAGGCTGTGCGCCACAAGACGGGACCGCTCAAGGGCCAGCCGAAGGTGATCGAGCCGGGTCTCCGGCTGCTGATTCCCTTCGTCGACACCCTCGTGCGGCGCCACGTCCGTCAGCAGACCATCCGGTCCGAGGACCAGGAAATCATGCTGAAGGACCGTTCCGTCTTCCGCATCAGTGCGGTCACCATCTTCAGGGTGACCGACGTCTACCGCGCGCTGTTCGAGATCGACGACCTGGACGACTCCGTCGACGACTTCTGCATGGCGGTGCTCCGCGATTTTCTCTCCGTGAAGGACGCGGACGGCATCGCCGACACCCAGCAGATCTCTAAGGAGCTGCTCCAACTCCTGGTCGCCAAGGCCGAGGAGTGGGGCGTCGAGTTCATCTCGTTCCGCCTGACGGACTGCTCGCCGACCAGCCAAACGGCTGAGCTGCTGCTCACCAAGACGCTGGCGTCGCGCAAGATGGAGGCGCTCAACGCGGCCGCGAAAGAAGCGGGCACAACCCTGAACGACCTGGATCCCACCCTCGCAGCTGCCATCATCGGTGTGCCGGTGGCGGCCAGCATCGGCGCCCGACGCGGGCGCAGGCGTACGGTGGATGCCACGGGGAAGGTGATCTCTTCCGACGAGTACGACGAATTCGACGACTGACCGTCGTCGGCTGACAAAAGACCGTTCCGGGCGCGCGCACTGTGCTCGCCCGGAACGGTCCCACTTTCCACGTTATTATTTTCGAGTGTAGATCAGGGGTGCGGCCAGTATTGCACCGCACCCCCAGTTGTTTCCGTCACCCACCGGCTTTCACCTGCACGAACAGGTCTGCCAGCGCCAGGAAGGTCGCTTCCCGCTGTTCGGCCGCCTGTGCAGTGAGCGTGACGTCCACGTCTCCGAACCTCAGGGGTTGGGCATGTTCGCACAGGTCTGATGCCCTGAGCGCGGCCAGGTAGGCCAGTTGCACAGGACCTTCGCGGTTGTACCCGGGCAGCACCGTGAGACTGGTTGAACCGTGGTCGTCCTCCAGGATCGTGAACGGGTCGCAACGAGGCCCATTCCAGGTTTCGTAGACGTGCATAATGTGCGCCCTGTGTTTGCGGCGGAACAGCGACTCAAAAAGTTCTGCCGCTGCAAACTGGGTTTCTACACGAAGCGCGAAAACGAACTCGCTAGACTCCCCTTCTGTCTTTGTGCGTTCTGCGTTGTCGGGCAGAAGCTTCAAGACCCTGTCGTAAGAGGCTTGTGGCACGGTTATGGTGCATTCGAACGTGCCCGACTTGGGTTTGATGACGCACGAGGCGACTTCCTCGCCGTCGCTGTCCGACATCGAGATGTCTACGGACCGCAAGTGCGCCTTGGTTGTACTCAATGTCCCTCCGTTGGTAGACGTATGGAAATTATAACAAATTGTTGTGTAGCATATAAGACGTCATTGTGCTAAAATACAGATAAGAAGGCTGCGCGTATAAGCGCTTTTATTTTACCCATGGCTCAAGACCAATCCAAAATTCGAAATATTGCAATTATTGCCCACGTCGACCACGGCAAGACGACTCTTGTTGACGGTCTTTTAAAGCAATCCAAGACATTCCGCGACAACCAGGCCGAAATGAGCCAGGAGCTCATTATGGACTCTGGCGACCAAGAGCGTGAACGTGGCATTACCATTACCGCCAAAGTAACGGCCGTGCAACATGGCGACTACCGTATTAACATTATTGACACCCCTGGCCACGCCGACTTTTCTGGCGAAGTAGAGCGCACCCTTAACATGGCCGACGGCTGCCTGTTAATTGTAGATGCCCAGGAAGGCCCAATGCCTCAGACCAAGTTCGTGCTTGGTAAGGCGCTCGCCAGCGAGCTGAAGCCAATCGTCGTCATTAACAAGATCGACAAGCCTGGCAGCCGCGTTCAGGAAGTCGAAGACGAACTTGCCGACCTCTTTTTGGAGCTTGCCGTCCACGAAGACCAGCTCCACTACCCCATTTATTACGCCATCGGCCGCGAAGGTAAAGCATGGAAAGAAATGCCTGCCGACCCAGGCGCAGACGCCGACCTTGACCCTATTTTTGATGCAATCATGAGCCACATCCCTGCGCCAAGCGTAGAGGTGGACAAGCCATTCCAGATGCTTGCCACTGCCCTTGCCTGGGACAACTACAAAGGTAAGTACGCCATTGGCCGCATTACCCGTGGCCGCATTAAGGGCGGTGACCCAGTTGTTATTTGCAAAAAAGACGGCACCCAAACAAAGGGCAAAGTCGAGCTTGTATTTATGAGCCACGGCCTAGCCAAGTTTGAAGTTCCAGAAGGCATCGCTGGCGACATTGTGCAGCTCACTGGCATTGCCGACGTGCAGATTGGCGAAACAATCGCCGACCCTGAATTTCCAGAGGCCCTGCCGATTATTGAGGTGGAAGCTCCAACACTCGAAGTATTCCTGGGGCCTAACACCAGTCCTTTTAAGGGTTTAGAGGGCGAATTTAACACTGGCCGCCAAATCGGTGACCGCCTTAAGAAAGAGCTCGAGACTAACGTTGGTTTGCGTGTGCAAGAAGACGGCATCGGTTACAAAGTAGCTGGCCGAGGCGAATTGCACGTGAGCGTGCTTATTGAAACCATGCGCCGCGAGGGCTACGAGTTCGAAGTTGGCCGTCCGCAGGTCGTCCTGAAAGAAGAAGACGGCAAAAAGATGGAGCCAATCGAAGAGCTGATCATTGAAGTTCCTGCTGAACACGTTGGTACCGTACAGATGGAGCTCGGCCAGCGCCGCGCTGCCCTGAAAGAACAGTTTGCCAGCCCCAAAGGCGTGACCAAACTGGTCTACGAGCTGCCAACCCGCGCACTACTTGGACTCCGCAACATCCTGATGACCCAAACCAAGGGGACGATTGTTATGAACAGCCTGCTTGTTGGCTACCAGCCGCTTGGCTCTGCCTTGCAACAGCTGCGTAACGGCGTGCTGATTTCGTTCGAGACCGGTGTTACAACGCCCTATGCCCTCGAAACTGCTGAACAGCGTGGCACGGTATTCGTAAACCCTGGCGAGAAAGTCTACGCCGGCCAGGTAATCGGCCTTAACCGTCGCCAGGAAGACCTCGAGATTAACGTATGTAAGGCAAAACACCTCACCAACATGCGCAGTAGCTCGAGCGATGGCGTGATCCAGCTGACCCCTCCGACTATATTTAGCCTGGAGCAGTGCCTGGACTTCATCGAGAATGATGAACTCTTGGAAGTGACGCCTAAAAACCTGCGTTTGCGCAAACGCGAGCTGAACCCAACAATGCGCAAGCGTCAGAACTATAACGCCCGCGCCTAGCCCGTATATCACCAGCAGCCATGCAGCTGGCGTCAATGCAGCATTTGGTAGGGTGGGACGTTGTATTCCCTCCAAACCTTCAATCAGCTTGAAGACTTAGAGGGAACGGCGCTCTTGTATGGTACCAAGAGCGCCACGATGCTGGTCACGCCAGCACCTCCCGGAGGATCGTGATCGTGCGGTTGAGGCAGTAGCGCCTGCCCTCAACGTTGTACGCGTACTTCTCGTGGCAGCACTCGCGGCAGGACGCCGTGGTGTCCCAGTCGACCTGGTCAGGCGTCAGCTCGACGACAGACAGCCCCTCGGCGCGGGCACGCTCGGCCAACGCTTTGGCGTCGGCGATGAGCTGCTGGCGCTCGGCGTGGGCCTTGCGGGCCTCCACGATGAGCCTGCTCAGGTGGTTCGAGAAGTGCTCGAAGCAGTAGGTGTCACCCTCGATGCACCACAGCGACTGCTCGACATAACATTCGGTGCAGTAGATGTGGCTCAGGGGCTCGAACGGGCCCAGGTCGAGAGGGCCGTTCAGTGCCTTGAACTCGGCCACGAGGGCCGCGATCTGCTCGGTTGCGAGCACGGTCATATAAACGCTCCTTAGGAGGACAACCAGGGTTGGTCTAAGAGAAGATAATAACATTTTTTATGCCTTTTGTCAATAAAAAACATAAGCGTCTAATCTGGCAGGCGACCTGTGAACCAATCGCGAACCAGCTGCGAATCTAAAACGCCGTGTGCCTGCAGCGCGGCGGAGATGTCATCTACCATGAGGCTGGGGCCCGAAACGTAGAATAAGCTTTTATTGGGCTCTGTTGCGGCAAGGACATGCCCAAAGTTTAAACGCTCCCCCACGATGTAGTGCAGGGAGAATTCGGGATACGCCGTTGCCCACTGGTCGAGCTCTGATTTAAAAATGCTATCACCAGTAGCGGATGCATATATAAGAGTGATTGGCAGGCGTTCGCCGGTAAGTACCCGCTGTTTAAGCATGGCGCGGAATGGCGTTATGCCAATGCCTGACGCCAGGAATACAGGCTGGAGGGTCGTTTCGCGCCACGTAAATGTACCACCAAATGCGTTTCCCTCCACGTTTTCACCCGACTGCAGGCCAAATAAACTGCGTTTATAGGGGCTGTCGCTTGGGCGCGTGGTAATTGCGATCACTCCCTCGGCGGGCGCCGACGAAATAGTGAAGGTGTGTTCGATTGGAGCGTAATCCCCAGGCACTTCTAGATGGAACGAATGACCCGCCTGCCATTCAAGTGGTTCAGCAAGGTGAAAGACAAAAGTTGCGGCGTTGCCGCCTTCCGCCCGAATGTGGTTCAGGGTTAATTTCATGTGTCCCTATTGTACCCCAGACGACATCGACGAGAGTACTGCTATAGACAAAAATTAAAGCTTATGTTACTATGTACGTACCTATTGATGGATACGAGTGTTACACCCAGTTCTCGCCGTTCATCTACGTGAGAATAGGCATATAACACTAACCGAAAGGTATTCATGAACAATTCTAATTTTAAGCCGCGCCGTCGGCCTGTTGGCGGTAGCCGTTTTGGTGGCCAGAGCCGTCCTCGTTACGGTAACTCTGCCCCACGTAAGGGTATTGGTAAATACATCCACCCGGACAAGTTTGTAAACAAGGCCAAGCCTGCTGCTGACGTTATTCCTTACGAATCAACCCACACATTTGCTGACTTTGGTTTTGCCCCTGCCCTGCAGCGCAACATTGACGCTAAAGGCTATGTGCATCCTACTCCAATCCAGGACGAAGCTATTAAGCCAGTCATGGAAGGGAAAGACCTTATTGGCCTTGCCAACACCGGTACTGGTAAGACGGCTGCATTCTTGCTGCCGATTCTGTCGCGCATCGTGAACGACCCAGACAGCGCTCGTGTGCTTGTTATGGCTCCAACCCGCGAACTTGCTGTACAGATTGACGAAGAATTCCGTGCCTTTGCCAAAGGCCTTAACCTGTACAGTGCCCTTTGTGTAGGCGGTGTAAACATTGGCCCACAGATTAAGCAAATTAAGCGCGGCCCGCACCTTGTTATTGGTACGCCCGGCCGTCTTAAAGACCTGGTTCAGCAGAAGGCTTTGCGCCTTGGTGCTGCCAACGTGCTTGTTTTGGACGAAGCCGACCGCATGCTCGACATGGGCTTCATTAAGGACATTCAGTTCTTGATTGGCCAGCTCGACACCAACCGCCAGTCTTTGTGCTTTAGCGCAACGATTACTCCCGAAATCCGTACTCTTATTGATGGCATGCTGAAAGAGCCTGTAACTGTTTCTGTCCGCACGAGCGAGACCAGCGAGCATGTCGAACAGGACGTGATTCACGCTACCTCAAAAGAACACAAGATTGAAATCCTTGAAGACTTGCTGAAGAAGCCTGACTTCGAGAAGGTCATTGTGTTCGGCCAAACTAAACACGGCGTACAGCGCCTGGCAGAAAAGCTTAGCAGCGCTGGTATTCCTAGCGAAGCTATTCATGGCAACAAGAGCCAGGGCCAACGCCAACGTGCCTTGAACGACTTTAAGACGAACCGTGTCCGCGTACTGGTTGCTACCGATGTTGCAGCACGCGGTTTGGACATTCCAAACGTTAGCCACGTGATTAACTTTGACCAACCTGCAACCTACGAAGAATACGTGCACCGCATTGGCCGTACTGGCCGTGCCGGTAAGCGCGGCAGCGCCCTGACCTTTATTTCAAAATAATAGGTGACGCGATTGCATCCAACAGGCTCAGCGGTATTATACTGCTGGCCTGTTTTGGATTTTGGATGAACGTTGGCGCGTGGCTGGCGTTCGTTAATTCTGCCAACAGGTGGAATGTTATAAAGATTTTCTCGAAGTGCTTTTGCACGCTGGCATTATCGAAATAGCGGTCGGCAGCCACTGCGACGTGGTGCACTGGCAGGCCAACGTGCACCGTTGTGTTGTCGAGCGTTAAGAATTCTGAGCCCGTCTTCATGTACGTGCGCAGGTCGCTTTCCTGCCATAGTTTAATCTCGAAGGCCATGTTGGCCTGTTGCTGCTCGGGAGTCGCGTTTTTAAATTTTTCGCGGGCATTCGGTGTTTTGTGGTATGCCCGACTCAATACAAATGAGTTTAAGAACAGGCTGCGGTAGATATCTGACAGCACGGGCAGCGCAAACACCCTCGAGCCCCACAAAAAGAAATTGCGGCGGTTTGGCGGCAGAATAAAATCGCTGCTATGGGCAAATCCAAACAGGCTAATGAGCTTGCTCACGTTGCGCACAAGGTCGGGGTGGCGCTGCAGCATGCGCGTTACAATAACAAACCCAAGGCTCATGCCAATAACCACTACGCGTTCGCCGTTTTTGTATCGATCGCGCATAAAATTTGCAAGGTAGTCGGCCAAGTTGTCGATTGTGGCGGGCTTGCCGATGGTGTATAGGCTATCCATGCCGCCAAAACCTGGCAAATCGGGCATAGTGACTGCGCAGCGTTGGTTCAGGAGCTGCATAATTCCCTGCCAGCGCTCCAAGTTAGAATGATGGCCATAAATAAACAGGGCTTCGGGAGCGCCTTTTTTAGGAGCTGGCATATGTAAAACGCGCCCATGCAGGCCGTTGACTGTCAGCGGTGATATGAATTGGTCCATAGCTGCCACTTTAGGGCACGTTGTGAAGTAGCGCAATAATGTGAGTTTTTAAGCAGACAACTTTAGTAACTTATGCTTTTATTCCCGTAACGGATATGGTATATATGAAGGTGAATGTTCGGGAGAGTCCCGTTATTTGGAATGTAAACCGTGACCGAAAGGTTTGGAGTGCGCACAGGCAAATCCAGAGTATTAAAATGGTCTGCCGTCGTCGCGGTAGTACTATTTGCTATCGCGGGGGCGTTTTATATAGACACTCATGGTCAGGAAATCAGGCACCAGCTTACGCTTGCGACAACACGCCAGCCCGAGCAGTTTACTGAACTCTATCTTCTGGACACCAATACATTGCCAGCAACTGTAACGCCGGGCCAAACGGTCCCGTTGCATTTTGCTATTAAAAACCTCGAACAAAAACCTATGGATTACCAGTACGTCATTACCTTTACTGACGCTGCCGGCCAAACAGAATTGCACACTGCAAACGTGCACCTTGCAAACAGCCAATCACAAATGATTACCCAGAATGTCGTGGTGCCCAAGGGCGAAGGCCGCGGCAAGCTGGTTGTGCAATTAACACATAAGAACCAGTCAGTACACTACTGGTTAGAGAGGTCATAGGAACCTGCATGAAAGTTAGCATTGTGATTCCAGCCCTGAA
Organism: Saccharimonadales bacterium (SeqCode); assembly: GCA_035280845.1. Classification (GTDB taxonomy): domain Bacteria; phylum Patescibacteriota; class Saccharimonadia; order Saccharimonadales; family EFPC-124; genus DASTDY01. The sequence goes on from DATEFB010000025.1 coordinate 49,846, forward strand.
CGAAGAAGCGGGCATTGGTAAAGTACTTAAAGAAATTCCGCACGAACAGCTGAACGCTGATGGATACGAAGTGGAGGTGCTTGTTATAGACAACGGCTCCACCGACCGCACTGCCGAGATTGCGCGCGAGCATGGCGCACGGGTGATTATTCAGCCTATCCGTGGTTACGGCAATGCTTACAAAGCTGGTTTTGCAAACGCGACCGGTGACTTTATTGCCACTGGTGACGCCGACCTTACCTATCCGTTCGACGAACTGCCTGGTATTTTGGCAAACATGCGCGCCCAAGACCTGGACTTTGTTACCACGGACCGTCTGACTACACTCGATCCAAACGCAATGACCCGTTCCCACGTATGGGGCAACTGGTTGTTCAGTACAACGACCAAGGTTCTGTTCCGCTTGCCATTTAATGACTCCCAGTCTGGCATGTGGATCTTTAAGCGAGAAATCTGGCCTCACCTGAACGTGAACGCTGCCGGCATGCCATTCTCGCAAGAGCTGAAGATCGAAGCGCACATGAAGGGCTTCCGCTGCGCCGAAGTGCCAATCACCTACCGCGCACGCGTCGGTGCCGTTAAACTGAGCACCTACAAAGACGGTATCGGTAACGCTGTGCATCTTGCTAAAAAACGCATCTCAACCCGTAAACGACGCACTGCTGCTGCCGTATCTAAGTAGGTACGCCCCAGCCATGACCGCACCTAAAAAGCGCATCGTTATTGTGAGCCACTACTACCCGCCACACACTGGGGGTATTGAAATGGTGGCCAAAAACCAGGCCGAACGGTTGGCTGCGCTGGGTCATACGGTCACGGTTGTAACAAGCGGCACGAGCCTTAAAGAACCTGCAGGCATGATAAACGGCGTGCGTGTTTTGCGCATACCTGCCCTTAACGCTTTCGAGAAAAAAGGTGTGCCATTTCCACTGACAGCGCCAATTATGCTTATCTCGACACTGGTAAGCGTCATTCGCAAAGCAGATGTCGTGCATATTCATGACGCAATTTACGTGCCATGCTTTACGGCCGCAATTGTTGCCAAGGTGCTGCGGCGGCCCGTTGTTTTAACGCAGCACGTGGGTATTGTGCCACACAAACCGTTGGTGGTTGCCATGCAAAAGGTCATGCACAGCACTGCTGGCGCAATCGTGTATAAAACCAGCAAAGTAGTGTGTACGCTGAACGACAGTGTTGAGCAACACGTTCGTGGCCGTGGCGTTAAACCAGAAAGCCTGAAGGCATTGGCGAACGGCGTCGACACCACGCTATTCCGCCCGGCAAGCCAGTACGAAAAAAACGCCGCCCGCGAAGAGTTTGGCCTAAGCCACGACAAGCCAGTCGTGCTTTTTGTTGGCCGCGCAGTTCCTAAAAAAGGATACGACAAAGTGCTGGCCGCGTGTTCATCTGATTACCAATTAGTATTTGCGGGTGGCGAGCCGAGCACTGGTGACGAGCCGCACGTCGTGCACCTGGGCAAGCTCAGCCAGGACAAGCTGGCGCGCGTGTACCGTGCTGCCGATATTTTTGTGCTGCCGTCTGAAGGCGAAGGCTTCCCAATGTCGGTGCAAGAAGCAATGGCGAGCGGTTTGCCTGTTATAACTACCGACGACCCGGGCTATGCGCGGTATAAACTCAACAAGAAGCGCACAGTTCTGCTTAAAGAGCCGACCGCAAAATCTGTACGCACGGCAATTGTAGACCTGCTGGCCGACAAAAAACGCCGTACCGATATGGCGCTATATTCACGCTCGTATGCCGAGGAACACTTTAGCTGGGACACAATTGTCGCCGACTTGAACGATATATATGATGGTTTGCTGCCAAGGACTCAGGCATGAGACGAGCAATTATAACAACCAGCTGGGATGACGGCCATAAGCTCGATATGCGGCTGGTTGCGTTACTGCGCAAATACAACATCAAGGCCACGATTTACGTGTCGCCGAATGACCGTGAGTTCCCAAAGAAAGATATGCTGACAGACGCTCAAATTAAAGCTATCAGCAATGATTTCGAGATTGGCGCCCACACCATGACACATCCGCGCCTCACAGAAGTGGACGACGAGCGTGCCCTAAAAGAAATGGTCGACTCCAAGGACTACTTGGAGCGCGTCACTAAAAAACCAGTCACAACGTTTTGCTACCCAGGCGGCAATTATTTTAAGAAGCATGTCGAAATGGCGCGCCGGGCTGGCTTTGCCTATGCCCGCACCGTAAAACGCCATTTTTATAATCTTCGGGGCTCTTTGCAGGAATCCCACACTACCGTAAATGCGTACGACCACTACCAGGATTTATGGAAGATTTTTAAGTTTGCTGGCTACAACCCGTTTAAAGTCCCTTATTATTTTAGGTGGCAAAATCTGGCCATGGCCATGTTCGATAAGGTGCAGAAAGACGGCGGTATCTTCCATCTGTGGGGTCATTCGTGGGAAATAGATAAGCATGGTGACTGGGAGAAACTCGAAGAAGTTCTTGCCCACATTTCTGGGCACGACAACGTAACGTATGCAACGAACGGCGAACTTCCGGCACTTGCTAAGCCAAGCGTGCTTATTGCAACGCCGTACTATCCACCATTGGTTGGCGGGGTAGAGCATTACGCGCACCACATGGCTCGCGGCGCGCACGATGACGGCTATGACGTGACGGTTGTTACCTCGACAAATGAAAAAACGATGAGTATGCGAGACGAAGACGGCGTTCGCGTGTACAGACTGCCCACACAATTTACCCTTATGAACACGCCAATCGGCCTGGCCTGGTATTCGCAAATCAAGCAGATTATCCGCCGTGAAGACCCTGACGTTATAAACGCCCACGGCCCTGTGCCGTTTTTGCCAGATATCGCAATTGCGGCAGCACGCGGCCGCCGTCGCATTGTCACGTACCATTCCGGCACTATGCGCAAAGGCTGGCCAGTTGTCGACTGGATGATCGGACTATACGAGAATGTGTGGCTGCCAAGTATGCTGGTGCGGGCTGACCGTATTTTATGCAGCTCCGACTTTGTGCGCGACGGGTTTTTAAAGCACTACAAAACCAAGTCCGAGACCGTAACGCCGGGTGTAGACACGACTGTTTTTACCAAGCGCGCTTCCGCTCCGCATGGCAAGCGAGTACTTTTCGTAGGTAACTTTCGAAACGGCATTAAAGGGCTTCAGTTTTTACAGCAGGCCGTAGAAATGCTTCCAGGTGTCGAGCTGCACGTGGTTGGCGAGGGCGAGCGTACGCCATCTGAACGCACTGTGTACCACGGTGCATTACGCGGGCAGGAGCTGGTAGACCAATACCACGCAGCCGATGTAATGGTCTTGCCCAGTATTGGTTCAACCGAGAGCTTTGGCATGGTTCTTATTGAAGCCATGGCTTGCGGTGTGCCGGTTATTGGCAGTGATGTTGGCGGTATACCCACTGTTATCTCGGATGGCATCGACGGCCTGATCGTACCGCCTTCGAATGCCGAAGCCTTGGCGGCTGCAATTCAAAACCTGCTTGAAAATACCGAAAAAGCAGACCAATTAGCTGACCAGGCATACCACAAAGTCCAGCGCAAATTTACGTGGGAGAAAAGCGTGCGTAAATACCTGAGCGCGCTGAACCGGGTACGCGCGCATGCCCCAACAATTGTGCATGTTGCCGGGTATTACCCTCCTCACCTTGGCGGCATGGAAAAGGTCGCGCAGTCGGTTGCCGAGGGTATTGCTGACCGCGACTACTCGGTGCGCGTACTAACGTCTGACTTTCCGCACGACACGTCCACGCCAGCAAACCAGAACCTGACCGTTAAGCGTCATCACGGATTTGAGTTCGCCCACACACCGTTTGCCTACGGTTTTATTGGCTCGTTGTTTGGCGTGCCAAAAAACAGTGTCGTGCACCTTCACCTTGCGCAGGCATTTTATCCTGAATGGGTATGGCTGGTATGTAAGGTTCGCCGGATACCGTATATTGTGCACTTCCATTTAGATTTGCAGCCGTCTGGGCCACTTGGCCGGATTTTTGTAGTGTATAAGGCGACAATTCTTAAAATGGTCATCCGCAGCGCCAATAAAGTAACTGTGTTCTCTAAGGAGCAAAAAAAGTTCATCCAGGATACTTACCAGTTACCCTCGCGTGATATTGTGATTATCCCCAACGGTGTTGGCGAAGAGTACTTTGCAAAGCCGCGCACCTACAAGAGCGGTGCGCGTACACTGCTTTTTGTTGGTCGGCTTGCCCCTCAAAAACGCGTTGACCGGATTATCGGCGCGATGGCTCAGCTAAAAACGGATGCTCGGTTGGTTATTGTCGGCGATGGCGAAGACCGCGCAAAACTTGAGCAGCAGGTGCAGGACCTGAAACTTGGCAACGTGGAATTTGTTGGCCAGAAGAATGCCGCCGAGACGCGCGACTATTACGCCCAGGCAGACGTATTGGTGCAGCCATCTGACCGCGAAGGCATGTCACTTGTAACGCTCGAAGCCATGGCTAGCGCGCTGCCAATTGTGGCGTCTCATGCCGAAGGGCTGGCCGAACTGCTAAAAGGTGTTGGCGTGTTGGTTAAGAAGCCTTCGCCCGCAACCTTTGCCAAGGCGCTGAACGACGTGCTTCCTAAACCGGCCGAGCTCGCTAAGCTTTCGCGCCAAAGTGTCGAAGCCGCAAAACCCTATGCCTGGCCTACGGTAACTGATATGTTTGAAGAGCTGTACAAGGAAGTAAAACCGTGAAGATAACTATTAACCGGCTTGCTTTGGGCGTAGCCGCATGGGGCGCTGTATTCGCAGGCCTTAGCATCACAAAGACCAATCCGCTTGGCCTGATGACACTGGTTGGTTTTTCATTCCTACTTTTTGTACCGGGTTACCTGACCGTTTTGCTGCTTCGCATTGGCCAGGTGCATGTGCTTGCCAAAGTGCTATTTGCAGTCGGCTTTAGCCTTATTGAGCTTATGATGGTACCGGCACTTGGCAACCTGATACTCCCCTATCTTGGCATTGCGCGGCCGCTTGATTACCCGGTGCTCATGGCCGAGGTGGGCCTGCTTGTGTTTGTGCAACTTGGGCTTTTGGCCTTCAGAACAAGCAAGCATAGTCGGCAAGTTGTCGATAACGTGCTGCGCCGACGTTGGATTATCCCCGACAAATTAAATGCCGCCTTTGCCCTGTTGCCTGTCACATTTGTCGTTGGCGCAGTGGGCGGGGCTATGATCCAGAACAACGATGGTGGTAATTACATTACGCTTATTATGCTTCTTTGTATGGCGACATACCTGGCTTTCATGTTCTATTTCCTGAAGCGCCTGAACGAGTCAACGCTGCTTATTAGCCTGACGCTTATGGGCCTGGCCTTGCTGCTTATGACCTCGTTGCGAGGCTGGTATACAACCGGGCACGATGTGCAGCGTGAATACCATGTCATGCTGTTAACGCAGACTGCAGGGCTGTGGAGCATGGAGCATTTGCGCGACGCCTATAATGCCTGCCTAAGCATTACAATTTTGCCAACTGTCTTTAGCAACCTGCTCCAAATGGGCGGCGAATATGTATATAAAACACTCTTCCAGGTGATCTTTGCTCTCACGCCTGCAATTGTTTTTCTGATTGCCAGCCGTTTTACCACCAAGCTTGTTGCAACGCTGGCAGCAGTGTTCTTTATAAGCTTCCCGACATTTTTTGGCGACATGCCAATGCTCAACCGTCAGGAAATTGCCTTTGTGTTCATTGGACTGGCACTTTTGGCATTGTTCGACAAAACACTTGCCCTGCGCCACAAAAAGATCATCTTTTACTGCATGAGCCTTGCGGTCATTGTGTCACACTATTCTACCAACTACACTCTTATCGGTATTCTATGCCTATTCCTGGCTGCGCAATTTGTGCTGCGGTTTATGGCTAAGCGGCTGACATGGAAGAAGCTGGCCAAGCTCAGGAACGCGCTCAATCTTGACATCTGGCTCAAAAAAGAAAAAGGCGTCGTTACTATTACGACCGTCGTTGTGTTAGTTGCCGCCAGCTTTTTGTGGAGCGTGCAGTTAACCCGTACTGCGGGTGATAGCCTTGGGCGCGTTGGCACCGAGACGGTTCACAACATTGTGCTGGCACTTAAGAATGACAATGCGCAGAAACGCGATGAAGACCAGTATAGCTACGTTGAACTTAAAAAACTTACGCCTCAAGAGAAGGTCGAAAAGTACTTTGAGCAGAACGTGCTCTATAGCCGTCAAAAGCACGACCCCGCACTGTTTTACAATGAAAACCTCTACAATGTTTACGATTACAAAGTGGTAAAAGAGCCCGAAGTTGCCTTAACGCCGCTGGGCGCCATGCTTGCGAGCGCCGGTGTGCCCGTAGAGACGGTTGCCGAGGGCTTGCGCCAGGGTAACGCGGACTTGCGTGCCAGTCTGGCTCGGTTCATGCAGCTTACGATTATTGTGGGTGTGCTGGTTATCTTCTTTGCCAAGCGGTATCGCGACTCAATGACAAACGAATACCGACTGCTGCAATTCGCTTCTATTTTCATGCTGGTGGCAATGATTGCGCTGCCAGTACTTTCTGCTGCATATGGTTTGAGCCGCGCGTTCCAACAGGTACTTATGCTGGCCGCCGTGCCAATGGTACTGGGCTTTTTGGCGGTTTTTCCAAAAGCACTGCAAAAGCTTGGTGAGCGTATTATTATTGTCATCGCACTGGTGTTCTTTGTATCGCTTTCCGGCATTCCTACGGCATTGTTTGGCGGCTACACGCCTCAGTTGCACTTGTTCAATGGTGGCAAGTACTACGACCTGTACTACACGCACCAACAAGAAGTCACGGCTACCAAATGGCTGGCTGGACTTATTGGCCCGCAAAAAGAAGGTGAACAGCTGCAGATTGACCAGGTGTTCATTGACCGCTACACCGATTTTAAGGTGCCAAACATTGGCGAGCTGAATACGTTAGACGACGTGTATCCTGGCTTGATCCGTAAAGATTCGTATGTCTTTTTGGGCTACACAGCAGCCACAAAGCATCAGGTCACTATTTTTTACAATGGCGACACAATTACCTACGAATACCCTGTAGAATTTTTAGATAACAACAAAAACCTGATATACAGTAACGGTGGTTCAAAGGTGTATAAATAATGAAAATCCTTCATGTCATTAGCATGGGATACATATGTGGCGGTGCCGAAAAAAGCGTCATAATGTTGCGCGATGGCTTGCTCGACCGTGGCCACGAAGTAAAAATTATGAGCAGCGATCGTGATGCCGATGTTCCCCATTTTAGCGACTATGAATGCCGCCATATTTCCGGCCCGCTTGGCCTGATTCGCCATTTATGGAGCGGCAGTGCTTACCGCACACTTAAGCGCGCTATCCGCGAATTTAAGCCCGATGTCGTGCATTTTCATACTATGGGCGAGCTTTCGCCATCGGTGCTGTTTGCGCTTGGCGGCACTCCTGCCCTTTTAACTGTGCACGGTCCCGAAGAATACACCGAAACGATGCTGGAATGGTACCTGCCACCCACAGCCTTTAATGGCGATGTCAGCCGCAAAAACCTAACGCCTATTGGCAGGCTGCACTTCACGTTTTTTAAGTACGTGCAGCGCCCGCTGTATAAGCTTGGCTTTGGGCGGTTACGGCTTATGGTGTCTCCTAGTAAGTATTTAGCCCAAAAACTTGCACTGGAGGGCTTTGACGTCCCTGTAGGGCATGTATACAATGGCATTGCCTTGCCCAACGAGCAGCCGTTGCCTGCCGAGCCCAACCTTTTGTACGTTGGCCGTCTGGAACACGTAAAAGGCGTGGATGTGCTGCTGCGGGCATTGCCCGGCATAGTTACCGCTGTGCCTGGTGCGCACCTGCGCATCGTTGGCGATGGGCCAGAACGCGCGCGGCTGGAGCAGTTGGCCGAAGAGCTGGGCGTAACCAATGCCGTGACGTTCTGCGGCTGGCTTAAGGGCGATGCTGTGCTTGCGGAATATGCCAAGGCAAAGCTGCACATCATTCCATCGGTCTGGCCCGAGAACCTGCCGACCGTTGCCATTGAAGCGCTAGCTGTGGGCCGCCCAATCGTGGGCAGCCGTGTCGGGGGTATCCCCGAGCTCATTGAAGATGGCGTCACGGGAGAAATCGTCACTCCTGGCGACCACCAGGAACTGGCAACGGCCATAACCGGCCTACTCACCGATAAACAGCTGGCAGCAAAAGCAACAGCTGCCAGGGTGAGCGCCGATCGTTTTGCCCTTTCTACCTTTATTACGAATATCGAAAAAATATACGGAGACCTGCAAGCGTGAAATTACTTGTTGTAAATGCCTATGTCCGCGAAAATGGTGGCGATGCCGCCCTGTTAAGCGTGCTCTTAAGCCAACTTAAGCGAGCCTATCCTCAGGCGGAATTGTCGATTGCTGGCATGGAGGGGCCGGCGGACAGGCCGGAGTTCGAGGGCGTTCCAAATATCGGTTCAATCCGCCATTACACTAGTATTGAATCGCTGAGCCTGCCTCATCGCATTATGCGTAAGGTGCTGAGCCTATTTGTTGGTGAAGCCTGGTTTGTTGGACCAAAAGGCCTGTGGTTTGCTTTGCAGCCATTACTTCCCCGGGAAATCCGCGCCGAAGTTGCTGCTATTCGCGAAGCCGACGCAGTTGTTGCGTTGGGCGGCGGGTATTTGAATGGCAAGAACAACGCTGGTGGCGACTTGAATGTGTACTATTTGCTACTGCCTGCCCGCCTGGCAGAACGTTTGGGCAAGCCTGTGGTGTTTGCGCCTCAGTCATATGGGCCGTTTGGTAACGCCAAGCAGGAGCGCTGGGCGCGGAACGTGCTCAACAAAACAGACTTTATTATGGTCCGCGAGCAGACAAGCATGGAAATCCTGGCTAAACTGGGCGTTAAGGCAGAGCTGCTGCACAAAACTGTGGACTCCGGTTTTGCGTTCACGGTTCCGCCCCAGCCAGACGTGTTGGCGCAGTATGGCGTGAAGACAGGCGAGAAAGTGGTGGGTATGACCGCTCGCAACTGGTTGGCTCCAGAGGCGCAGGCGGCGTACGAGAAGGCTCTTGCCCAAACAATCGATTATATTTACAAAAAATATAGCATGCGCGTGCTTTTAATTCCCCAGGTGACTTCGGCGTTTCAGGCCGATGACGACCGCATTGTAGAAAAGCGGATTGCAGGTTACTGCGACCCCGAGAGTAACCCAATTGTTGTGGACGAAATGGTAGACCACAAAACGCTCAAAGCCATGTACGGCTCGCTGGATTACCTTATTGGCACCCGCTTCCATTCGGTTATCTTTGGGCTGACCAGCTGGGTCCCCGCCATTGCTATTGAGTACGAACACAAGACAGGCGGCATTATGCATGACCTTGGCCTCGATGAATGGGTGTTAAAAATCGCCAGCGTAAATGCCGACGATTTAAACGCGCTGATCGATAAGCTTGTTGCTGGCCGCGAAGGCTACTTGCAACATCTGCAAGACAGGCTTCCTACGTACATTGAACAGGCCAACGAAGCCCCAAGCCTTATTAAACGAGTGCTTGAGAATCGCGGCGTAGCTTCCAACCAAGAAAACCAAGCGCAGTAGCGCTGGCCAAAATGTGGCCAACCAGCCACGCGTACCCGATCCATACAAGGCCGTTGCCTGCCCATAACTCTGCAAAACCGCCGATAGAAACCATGTACACAACGTTTACGATAATAATTGCCCAGGTCTGTTTTGTGATGCGCAGCAAGACGTTTGCAATGGTGTATACGGCCACAAGCGGACCGGCAAGCGCGAAGATTTGCAGAAGCGGTGCTGCTTCTACGGCATAACTCCCGCCATACACGCTCAGCAGTAGCGTAGCGCCAAAGTAAATTGCCGCTGCACCAGGAATCATGATTGCGGCAATAACGACGCTGCCTCGTTTCATAAGTTCACGGAGGCCGCGGTCGGCATATGAGCCCTCTGCAAATAGTGATTGGGACACGGCATACACAACTGTGTAGAGGAGGTTTGCAACCATAAAGCCCAGGTAATAGTACCCGGCATTGGCTGGTCCAAGGTGGTTAATAATAACCAATGGCAAAATAAGAGTCGGTGCAATGTTAAGCAAGTTGGCGACATAATTTGCCAGCGAGTACTTTACGACGCCGTTCAATGTTGATTTGTCGAGGTTAAGCCGTGGGCGGTATTCGAAGTTTTTAATCAGGAAGAACAGGCTCAGCACGAGTGCGCTAACCGCAGCTGCGCCCGATGCTGCAAACAAACCATACGCGCCAAGGCCGACAAAAGCAAACGGCAACGCCAGCTTTACTAGGCTCATGACAATGCCATCTATGAACAGGTTGTATTTTGCGGCCCGGAACGCAATAAAGATACTGTCAGTCAGCAGGTTGACCGACGCCATGGCAGTCATGGCAATAAAGCCGATTGCGTATAGCGGGTTGTCGTGCACCAGACTTAGCGCTGGAGCGATTGTTGGCACCAACAGAATGTATGCTGTGGCTGCCGCAATTGCCGCACCAGTTCCTAGAATAAGCCCGGTGTTCATTTCGGAACTACGGTTTTTACTGGTTGGCAGCATACGAATAAATGTACTGTTGAATCCAAGCAGGCCAATGTAGCTAATAAGGTTCATGGCCGAAATAAGCGTGGTTGCAATGCCAATGTCGGCTGGGCTGAACATACGCGCGGCAATAAACCAAAAAACAAACCCCAAAACAGCCATAATGCCTGTTGAGAGCATGAGGTAAAACGAGTTGCGAACAAGTGAGTCGCTATGAAGTTGCCTGATTTTTTCTTTCACAGATGTGGCCTACGTTCCCGGTTATTATACACACTTCTCATCCAAGCGGCCAACCCCTATAATAAAGGTAATGTCAAAACGCCTGCCAAAAAAAGTGGGGGTGCTCGTGCACGAGATTTTCATTGTGTGCTGTGCGCTTTTTGTGGTCGGCTATATGATGGTGTCTTTTTTAATAACCACCGCCCAAACAGGCAAAGACGTCATTGCGCCTGTTGTCGTGCGCCCTCAGGTGACAACGCCAAGCCTGCCGCCGCTCCAGCCAAACAGTTTCGGCATGTCTATGGGCGATGTCTTGCGTACGCTGCCCCAAGAGGAACTCTCGGCGCAGCTAAAAGACATTAAGAGTTTGGGGTTCAACTGGGTTCGCACCGATATAGACTGGTCGGCTGTGCAGCGCCAGAACGCTACAAACTACGATTGGTCGGCATATGACCGTGTTGTCGAGACCGCGCATGCGAATGGCCTGGGCATTTTGGGCGTCATTGCCTATGCGCCCGCTTGGGCCCGCCTGCCCGAATGTGTAGGCAGCGACAAGTGCCGTCCTGCCAGCAACACGGCCTACGCTGCATTTGCCAAGGCAGTCGTGCAGCGCTATTCGGCTAAAGGCGTAAAAACATGGGAAATCTGGAACGAGCCTAACATTCAGGGCTTTTGGCGTCCTGCGCCTAATGCTCAGATATACACTGCCATGCTTAAGGCGGCGTATACGGCCATCAAATCGGTAGATCCAACAGCAACAGTACTCAGCGGCGGACTCTCGCCGGCCGAAGACCAGCCGCCAGGCCACATTGCGCCACGTGACTTCTTAAAAGCCATGTACGCGAATGGTGCGCAAGGTTCGTTCGATGCGTTTGCGCATCACCCTTATAGCTATCCTGCACCGCCAAACGTTACCTACTCGTGGAGCTCATGGTCGCAAATGGCGTCGCTTAGCCCCAGCTTGCGCAGCATTATGGACGCAAACGGCGATGGCAACAAACAGATTTGGATAACAGAAGTAGGTTCGCCTACAGGTGGCGCAGGCGCAACGGCGACCCCTGCCAATTTTCGCCTGAACCTAAGCGCCACGCACGGCAGCGAGGATTTGCAGTCGGTCTTTGTTGAGCAGACTGTCGCGGCAGTTAATAGTTACCCATGGGCTGGCCCAATGTTTTGGTACAGCTATAAAGATCTTGGATCAGCTCGCGGTGACAACGAAAACTTCTTTGGTATTATCCGTTCTAACGGTACAAAAAAGCCCGCTTATGAGACGTTTAAGCGGGTGTTGGCTAAATAGCCTACTTCTTTTTGCGGCTGAGCTTAGACTTGCCGTCAGCACTGCTGAACGTCTTACTGCCCCCTGCCCTGCCAATAATATGCTGGTTGTAACGGCGGATTCCGACGCGGAGTAAGAAGAACAGCGCTGTACCGATAACCACTACTAAGATGATTAGCTTGTACGGAATGACCCAGAAGTTAATGGTCTGCGTCAGCTGTTTCTGGCCTTGACCATAACTTACGTTAACCTTTGCGGTGTAATAGCCAAATAAGAATCCAGCGTCGCTTACGGTCTCGCCAAAGCGCCGTGTGCTTTGCGGCAGCACGCTCTTAGGCGGGTCTTTAGGATTTGTAGGGTCACCATTCACGCGAACGGTAGACACTTTACTGCCAAACGCATTAAAAATCTCTACAGTACCAGTCGGTTTGACGTGTACGTTGCCGGAGTTTTTTATGCGCTGCACAAAGCCAAGCGGGCCCGTTTCAAAGAAGCTGGTGTTTGTATATTCAGGGTCGCCATTTTGCTTCGTGTGCACGGTTGCCGGCGCAAACTCAATCATTTCGGCGTCCTCTTTAATGTCGCCAGCTACCTGCAGAAGCACCAGGCTGCCAATGCTTCCGGTGAGTGAAACGCCACTTTGCTCGAGGTCTGGCGCAGTTCCCGTAAAGCGGATAACGGCATAGTGACCACCTGGTTCTGCATCGTTAGGAACGGTAATGGGGAACGTCAGTGTTTTAGTTTCTTTGCTGGCGATCTTAAAAGGTTGGGGCGAAGCGATCCAATTCCTTAGCGAGTATGTAACGCTCTGTGTGTCATCGAAAATAATATTTGGGTCACCCGATTCATCTTTGGCGCCGAAATCATTGAACTGCGTTTTAATGAGCAGCTCGCCGCCCGATACGTTTGTAAATTTAATGGTGGCATTCACAGTCTGGCCGGGGTCAGCTTTAAGCTCAATGAGCGGCGGAGAAATAGAGAACGCCTGCCCTGCTTCAGCTTTTACACCAGCGACAGGCAAGGCAGTAGCAAACACGACTGCCGCTGCGAACAGACAGACTACCCTGACGACACCGTGGTGCAAGTGACGTAACTTCATTGCTTTGGATTATACAGAAAACTGCCAAGCGTGACTACCACCCTAAAAGGTGGCGGTCGCGATGTAAGTCATTGTTGCTGTATATGTACCTGCTGGCTGGTTGCCTGGAATGTTGGCAATGTATGAGACCGTAAACAGGCGGAAGGCGTCTGACGAGGCCTTGCTTGCAACCTGGTCGCCGGTGACAAAGCGGTATTGGTCTGCTGTGTTGTAGTTTGCAGTTGGAGTCGCGGTACCCGCGCCTGCTGGCTCAGCGCCTACGTCTGGTGCTGCGTTATCTTTTAAGTTAAGGCCGAATTGAGCGCTGCCCTGAGCAGAAGCAGTTTGTGTCGCAAGTGCAGTAACCGAGTTTGAAGCAGAAGTTAGTGTTGCGCCATTGACCGTTACTGCATATCCTGTGGCGGCGTTTGTGGAGATGCCAATTTGAGATGTGCCCGAGCCTGTTGTGCTGGCGGTCAGTGCCCCAAGGTTAACTGCGGTGCCTGTTGCGCCTGCGCAGCTGGAGCTTGTGATGCCGGATGTTCCTGTGCAGAATGTCAGCGTCTCGTCGACTGACGCGCTCAGCTGAATTTGGTTAGCGGTGCTTGATGCAACCGTACCTGTGTCGATGGGAGTAGTAAATGTCGCGTCAGAGTATGTTGTGATGCGCGCGTAGAAGGTTGTGTTGACTGCGTTTGGGTTTGTGATGTTTGTGAACTGCAGGCTGGCCGTGGTTGGTGCGCCGGTGCTTGAACCGTTTGCAATACGAAGACGACCGTTTGTCGTAAACGTACCCGTCCAGCTACCGCCGGAGCCAATGCCGCTGATTGTGCCGACTGCTGCTGCCGTTGTTGTAAGCCCGGCAGGAACGTTGGTCGATGGTGGCGTACATGTGCCAGAAGCAGTCGTACAAATGTCGATGTTGACTGACTTAATGTTAGTAGCTTGTGCAGGCGTGAATGCGAATGTGTACGTTACCCCGGTGCCGCCTGCGTTCCCTGGAGCTGAATTGCTAATCGTAAGACTTCTTGCAGTCACTTGCAGCGCGCTTGCTGGCGCCGATGGCACAATTGCCGCCGTAACGGCCAGTGCGCTTACTATATACGCGACTCTCTTTGCTATTTTTTTCAACATTTACCCGGTACGCCTCCCTAGCGTTATTACTACCAAAGTACCATAAAGCCACTTCGGGATACAATGATGCTTATGATAATTTAGTATGTCCCCACGACCACTAATGTTTGCTTGCCTGAATAGCTGCCGCCGGGTGTATTGTTTGAAATATTTACAATGTAAGAAATGGTGTACGTTGTCTTGCCAGAGCTCTTGGGTGCCGATGCAATAGTGTTCCCGGCAACGTATTTGTATTGGTTTGCTGTGTTGTAGCCTGTTGCCGCAACGCCAAAAGAGAATGTGTTATCTGGCACCTCTAAGGGCTCTGCGCCAAACGTCGTCGGAGCTGTATTTGCTTTAAGGTTTATGCCAAATTGCTCTGTATTGGTAGCCGACGCCGCTTGCGACGCAAGTCCTGTTAAAGTGTGCACGCCATTATCGGGAGGATTGCCAATAGTCTGCACAATGTAGCCATAGCTTGTATAGTTAAGGACGCTAAATGTCGCCGTTCCCGTTCGGGTGAGCGATGTAGAGAGTGCGCCCAGGTTCACGCTGGCAGTATCGACGCTCATACTTAAGGTTGGGTCACTTGTGGTCTGGCTGCCAGATTGTGTACGGTACGCCGTACCGCTTCCGTCGCCAGCTGCCGCTCCACCAATTGCGTCCTGCGAAATATAACTAGATGAAGCCGAGCGTGTGTTCCCACCTCCCCCTACAAAGTCTTCCTGGATTTGGTAACTGCCAGAACTTAAGGCATACGCTATGTCCGGCACGGCAAGCACAGCAAAAACGCCTACAAAAAGCGTACCCAAGATGGCTCGCGCCGTTTTCTGACCTGCAGGTTTCTGCATACATTCTATTGTAAGCGACGCGGGCAGCGGGCTACAATGCAACCATGAGAATTATACGGGGGCGTGTGCTCATTTTTGCAGGCATTATGGCCATTTTGGTAATTGCTGCTCCTGTGCACGCCGTAACCCAAACCCAGAACGGCGACGTTAACATATCGGGGGTCGTACTGGGTCCTCCACCTGCGACACCACCAGCTATTACGTTGCCTGAACAAGGCCAGACGTTTACCGAAAAAACAATCACGGCAAAGGGAGACTGCATAGCCGGGCTTATTGTGCGCATATTCAGGAACGCTATATTTGCAGGTTCGGCCATGTGCGACGCCAGTAATAATTTCACCATGCAAATGGACCTGACCGAAGGTCGGAATGACTTGGTTGCGCGCCAGTACGACGCCAATAACCAGTCCAGTCCCGACTCCGATACTGTTACTGCCTTTTTTGCGCCGCCCAAGCAACAGCCTACGCTGCCCGATCCAACGCCGCAAACTCCTGGCGCACCAGCGAATACGCCACCTGTGGGCCCGCCATCGACCCAGGTTGCCCAGTTCCAGTTGATTATCGATTATGATTACAGCTTCCAGGGCGTCACCGTTAACAAGCCGCTCAACCTGCCGATTCACTTTTTAGGGGGTACGCCACCGTATGCTGTGAGTGTCAGCTGGAATGATGGCCAGCAAAGCGTCATTAGCCGCGAGAACGCTGAGCAATTCTTTGTTGAGCATACCTACACTAAAGCGGGCACATATATTGTTAAGTTGCGCGTGTCCGATAAAAACGGCAACCAGGCATTCTTGCAGTTTGTATTAATTGTGAATGGCAAACCGGCTGAAACGCCAAATGCAACGCTGTTTGGCGTGCCAATCACATTCGATGCCTTTACATATATGGCCGTGCCGTCATTTGCTTTTGGCGCGGTGGGTTTTGCGGCCGGCTTCTTTGCGCACCGCTGGAAGAAGGTTCGTGTAAAGCGTGACAATAAGAACAAAGACAACGTGTAGAATCCCTGAAACCACAAGCAATATAAGAGCGATTTAATGATGTTTTAATGTTATTATCGTAAGCAGTATTGCGTAAAAGCAAAACGAGGTGCATGGGTAGATTGGTAACACTAGTTCGTAAAGTGTCGTTGGCGGTGCATTACCGCCGATTCTTTGTGTCGGCCGTGCTTGTGGCTGGGCTTGCTGTTGCATCGGCTCCCCTTCAGCCTGCGTCTGCCGCTATTAACGAACAGATCAACTATCAAGGCCGCCTACTCGATGCCACGGGTGCAATCGTACCAGATGGCACATACAACATGGAGTTCAAAATTTACCAGGACGGCACCGGTTGTGTCGCATCTGGCAGTTCGCCTTGTGGCGGTACACTTAAATGGACAGAAACCCGCACAACAACAAACCGCGTGACGCTGCGAAATGGCTACTTCTCGGTGCAGCTTGGCGAGGTGACGGCATTCGGCTCAAGCGTCGATTGGAACCAGGCGACCCTATGGCTGTCGGTGAATGTCGGCGGTACTGCCGTAAGCCCAGCCTGGGACGGTGAGATGCTCCCCTTCCGCCGCCTTGCCGCCAGCCCGTATGCGTTGAATGCTGCAAAAGTCGGTGGACTCGATATTACCAAGCTTGTGCAGCTTGGACCGACGGCTGTACAAGTGGACAGTGGCAACTTAAGCTCAATCAACATCAACAAAACGGGTACTGGTAATATCCTCGAGCTAGAACGCAGCGGTGCGGATGTCTTTCTGGTCAGTAACACTGGGGGCGTGACATCGCAGAATAGTACCGACTCAACATCGGCATTCAAAGTTGTTACGTCGGCGGCCTCGAGCGCGGTGACCATATTTAATGTCGACAGCTCTAACAAGCGGGTTGGTATTGGTGCGAGTGCAGGAACGCCTACCCGTACGCTCGACGTGTCTGTAAACGACAGTTCAACAAATACTTTGCCCTTGCTCCTACAACAGGCGGGTGCCGGTGATGTTGGCGCAGAATTTAAGAACACGTCACTCAGCTACTACATGGGCATAGACAGTAGTGACAGCAACCTTTTTAAACTAAGTTCGAGTGCGGCAGGCGGTACGTCTGTAATGGGCTATAGCCCGGCAGCGGGCGGAGGTGGCACAGACTCTTCGTCGCACGATTATATTGCCACAACCAAATTTACAGCCGGAGCAACCGGCACCATTACGACAATCCGGGCACACGTGGGCAACGTTGTGGGCTCCAGCCCGAACAACCAAGGACAGGCTGCTATTTATACCGACGTTGCTGGCTCGCCTGGCACCCGGTTGGGAACGACTTCGGCCATTACCCTTTCGCCTAACTCGTGGAACGAATATACGCTCACCGCGCCCGTAAGTGTTTCGAGTGGATTAACCTATTGGATTGCGACTAACAACAACGGCACGGGAAGCACGCACAACAACCTGACATACGATACCGGCACCTCGAACCAGACAAAATGGTTTAGCCAATCATACGGCACCTGGCCTTCGAGCCTTGGCGCGCACACCTTCCAGGACAGTTGGCAACTTGCGATGTACGGTGTTATTGACGTTGCGAGCGGCAGCAACCACCTGGGCAGTGGCTTGTTTGCAATGTCGGCAAACGGCCAAATTACACTACAGAATAACTCCGACTCGGCGTCGGCCTTCAGAGTATTAAACGCTACAAGTACAAGCGTGTTTGGTGTAGATACAGCAAACTCAGTCGTAAGAGTCGGCGCGACCGCGGCAGATACAACGGGCACCTTACTCGTCTTGGATACCAAAAATAATGCAGGTGACCCTACTGGGCAAAACGGCGGGATGTACTACAACAGCAGTACGAACAAATTCCGCTGCTACCAAAATGGCGGATGGACTGATTGTATTGGCACTGGTGGCGGAAGCGGCATCAACAACAGTACTTCCCCACAGACAGCTAATTACAATGTCGTCAGCGCGGCCAGCGGAAGCATTGCGGCTCAAATTCAAGGCGCTGCCAGTGGTACGGTGCCCGTTATGGTGGTAAAGGGTGGCGCAACACCAGGCGTGAATGCCAGCCTTATGGAGCTGCAAGACTCCAGCGCAAACGTACTAGTCAAGGTGGACAGCACAGGCAAAACAACGTTCAACAAAGACGTGCTTGTTAACAACCCCACCAGCACCACAGCATTCATTGTGCAGGGCAGTTCTGACGCGTTTGTCACAGTCAACCCAAACAACAACAAGTTTTATATCGGTGACCCGGACGATTGCGGCGGACGTTTTTGCGTGACAAACAGTGTTGTAGGGGTCGCGGGAAGCACATATACCAACGCCCTGAACAATACCATTGTGAACACCTCGACGACAGGCACTGTAATAGGTCAAGAAATTGTTATAGACGATGATTCGCCCTCTATTGCCAACACAATCCGCGGTATCCGCATAGACACCCAGGGCAGCACTAACACTAGCGCAATTATTAACTCTATCCATGCCAGAGTCCCAACAACGAACGTGTCGGGCAACTTCCTAAGCTTCCAACGCGGCAGCACCGATGTGGTTGAGGTCACAAACCAGGGGGCCAGCACTTTTACCACCACCACTAATGCAGCTGCTGGTTTTCGTGTGCTGAACGCCTCTAGCAACAGCGCGCTGAACATTGATACATCCACACCAAATCTTATTGGCAACAGCAGTATTGAGCTCAATACCACTGGGTGGACTGCTAAAACCGGCACAACGCTCACCCGTGTGTCGGCGCAGGCCTACGACGGTAATTATTCTATGAGCACTGCAACAACGGCCACAAACGCCGGCGCCAACTTTGCGTACGCACTTACTGCCAGCACGCAATATTCGTTCTCGGTTTTTGTAAAAGCCAGCGGCTCCAACATATCTACGCTGCAAATCGGCTATGCGGGTAACGGCTCTACCGACACAAGCTGCGCAACGGGGCAGGCCGCCTACATTGACCGCTGGGTACGTCTGACCTGTACGTTTACGACTGGCGCTGTCAGCGGCTCTCCGTACGTGTATGTAAAGCAGACAGATGCGACCTCGCGCACCTTTTATGTAGATGCCGCACAGCTAGAGGCCGCCAGCGCTGCGACCTACTACCGCAATGCCAAGACGTCTATTGGCGGCAGTCTGCTGGTAAACGGCGGCACGAACGCAGCAGCGGCAAGTACGGCGACGGTGCAGATTAACCAGATGTCAGGAAGTGATTCAGGACTGCTCGTTAAGGGTAGCGGTGACGGTAACCTGTTCTTGAATGTGCTAAACGTGCAGGCGTACGATGGCGTGAGCCTGCTTAACAGCAATGAGGTTACACGCGCCACGAACGTATCGGGTGGCAGCAGCTTCTTTTCGACTGCAGCATTCAAGTCGACGTCGATTGACGCCGCAGCAATTGCCATGGAAGCCCAGGGGGCAAGCGGCCAAACTGCCGACATCTTCAGAGTCCTGACAAACGGAAGCGTTTCATTGTTCAAGATTGGAGCCACCGGCAAAATGACCTCGTCGCAAAGCACGTCTGCAACAACGGATTCACAGGCACTTATTGAACAGACCGGCACTGGCGATACGGCGATAGAGTTTAAGAACCCAAACCGCAATTACTTTATGGGCGTAGATGCCAGCGATGGCGGCGTTTTTAAGCTTTCCAGCGCAACAGCTGCGTCTTCTACTGAGTTTGACGTGGGCTACACAACGCCTGGCGCGACAGACGACACGGGCAACTCAAGCTTGCTCGTCGCGAGCCGGTTGCCAACAAATGCCACGGCAGGTTCAGTCGGTTCGGTATCGTTCTACGTGGGCGCCTTAGACCCGACAAATACATCGGCTCAGGTGGCTTTCTACAACGACAACGGTGCAACAACGAAGCCGGGCACACGTCTGGCCGTAAGCGCTACCCAGAAACTCGTTGCAAATAGCTGGAATACCTTCCCTGTTTCTGCCACGTTCGCGGCGAGCACCGTATATTGGGTGGCCTTCCAGGTGGACGGTGCTGCTACGAGCACTCCTTACACGGGTGCAACGGCGAGCACTACCTACTTTACCTCGACGTTTGGCACATGGTCGTCCGACCTATCGGGAGCAACCCCGACTGCTACCTCGCCCCTGGTGTACTCTCTGTATATAACGGTGACGCCGCCAGCTACCAATGACAACCTGAACACAGGATTATTGCGCATAAGTGATACTGGCAGCACGACCTTCCAGAATAGCCATAACTCCACAACCGCGTTTCAGGTAGCACAAGCGGATGGCAGCAACTTGCTTTCTGTAGACACCCGCAATGGGCGCGTGGGCTTTGGCGGGCTTGTGCAGCTCGCAAACCTGGGCGCTGATCCTACTGGCGTAACGGGCGGCATGTACTACAACACGGGCACAGGCAAATTCCGCTGCTTTGAAGGCGCAGCATGGGCGAACTGTATTGGTGCGGGCGGCGGCGGTTCCCCTGGTGGTGCAGATACTCAAATTCAGTTTAATGATGGTGGGGCATTCGGTGGTGAAGCCGATCTTGTGTGGGACAAAACCGGGAACGATCTGTCCCTTACCGGTGCTGATACCGGCATAACGATGGTTGGCATTACGAGCGAGCCAGGCGCGCCAGCGACTGGCAGCCTACACATATACTCCAAGTCCATCGCAGGCCGCATGATGCTTAAGATGAAGGGGCCAAGTGGCCTCGATACGCCATTGCAACCTGCTTTGTTCGGCAACAACATAGCCATGCTTTTGCCTAGTTCTGGTACCGCAGTTACTACGTGGGGCATGGGCAACACTGCAACTGGTACGGTTAGCAACCCGGCAATTGCCTCAACAACGCTCAAGACCTCAATGCGTCGCATTCAGATTACGAGTGCCGCCACTGCGTCTGCTGGCGCCAACACCCGTTCGCCGCAGACCATGGTATGGCGCGGTAACGCAGCTGGCTTGGGCGGGTACTTCTACCAGAGTCGTGTTTCTACTAACACCACGACCGTGGCCACCTCGAGCTTCTTTACCGGACTACATAGCGCCACTACTGCTCTCTCTGGTGCGACATTGCCTTCTGCACTTGTAAACATGATTGGCATAGGTTGGGACGACGCAGACGCAAACCTCAAAATGATGCACAACGATGCATCCGGCACGGCCACGGAGATTGACCTGGGTGCAAACTTCCCCAAAAACAACGCAGCTGCCGTCTATGAGCTAACGTTGTTCTGCGCACCTAACGGTACGGATGTGCACTATCGTGTTGTACGTCTGGACACGAACGTCGAAGCCACTGGCACTATAAATAGTAATTACCCAACTTCGAGTACGTTCCTGGCGCACCACGCACATATGTCGAATGGCAGCACGGCCGCGGCAGTCATACTCGAAGTTATGCGCGTCTATCTTGAATCTGACTATTAAACGGTACTATTACATTAATTTGGTTAATAAATAGGCTTACACACCCGACTATGCTCACTTATAGTTATATTTACTAACTAAATCTCTAAGGAGTGAAAATGAACGTAGTAGCACAGCGCCTTAAGAAGGTGTTTGCTTTTGGCGCCCTCGCGCTTGCGATCGGGGGCGTAACAACATATGCGGCAGTGGCGAGCATCCCCGACGCACAGGGCATCGTGCACGCTTGTCGGCTTAACTTAACGGGCGCTATCCGTGTTATTGATACAGACAGCCAATCATGTATTGCTCTGACCGAAACCGCAATTCAGCTGTCCAGCCCCACTTCAGGCATGACTGCGTCAACCTATGCCAACCGTTTGAGCATTGACTACGATTCACAGGGAAGTCACACACTTGCCACCGTCCCAGGCTTTGGTACAATTTCGGCATTCCCCTGCACTACTGGCAACGTTGAAACAATGAACGGCTACTGGCAATTTACCAACACGAGTGGACAGACGATGGAGTACCTCAATCCTGCCAATGTAACCCTGTCAGAAATCCCTACAAACGGGACGATTCTAGAGCTGACTCCCCACACCGTTAGCGTGGCGCCAAAGACCGGTTCAGCCACCAAGCTGGCAACGGTTTTAGTGCATAGCTATAACGACGAAGCTAACTCTAAGTGCCACTACCGCGTCGTGGTAACAGCCACGCTCTAGGCGTTGTAATACATAACCGTTTTGCTACTATTGCTACATGGATATACAACAGCCTCAACCAGAGCACCCACCGGGTTTTGGACGCCGCCGCCGCGTCATAAAGAGCCTTAAGGCGCAAGCAGATGCGCGCCGCTCCCCTGCCGAACGCTTTGCGGACTGGCTGACCGACTATTTTGGCACTGTCGGCTTCCTAACAATGAACGCTGTATGGTTTATGTTTTGGATTGTGATCAATATGGGCTGGGTGCCTGGCGTCCAGCCCTTTGATCCGTTCCCGTTCGGGCTGCTTACGATGGTTGTGTCGCTGGAAGCTATTTTTCTGGCGATCATTGTGTTGATTTCGCAGAACCGGGCTGCAAAGATTGCTGACCTTCGCGAAGAAATTGACCTCCAGATCAACACCATGGCCGAAGAGGAAGTAACAAAAATGATCCAGCTGCAGCTTAAACTGCTCGAAAAAAATGGTGTTATCCTTGAGGCTGACCCCGATCTTGAGCGTATGCTCCGACCGCTGCACAGCGCAGATATCGCCCATAGCCTCGAGAACCAACTCAATGGCGCGCACAAGTCCCACTAGGCTTGTCAGCCGGATAAAATCTGCCATACTGAGAGCAATATGAAAGTCAAAGTCGACGTAGATACAAAAACATTTGTACGGTTCTTGCTTGTAGTGACTGGGTTCGTAACAGTCATATTTATGCTTACTAAATTATGGACACCCCTGATGATTATTTTCATCGCGGCATTTTTGGCACTGGCGCTCAACCCTCCTGTCAGCGCTCTTGCTAAAAAGTTGCCGGGCCAAAGCCGGGTGCTTGCAACTGCGCTTGCTTACCTTATTGTCCTGGCCGTTGTTGGCGTGTTCGTATATATTGCACTGCCGCCGATTGTTGACCAGACAAACCGCTTTATTGCCGACTTGCCAAGTTATGTAGAACGCTTGAGCTCGCAGCAAGGTGTTGTTGCTGACTTTATTAACCGCTATAACCTGCAGGAGCAGATCAGCCAATTGGTTGCAGGCGCACAGCAGCAGGCCTCGGGCGTGGCGCAGGGAATTGGCAGTTCGGTTGTAAATGGTGTTACATCTATCCTTTCTGGATTCATTACACTCATTACCGTACTCGTACTCACCTTCCTGATGCTCATCGAGGGTCCAGCTTGGATCAAACGACTGTGGTCGCTGTATTACGACGAA
This sequence comes from Saccharimonadales bacterium (SeqCode), assembly GCA_035280845.1. Classification (GTDB taxonomy): domain Bacteria; phylum Patescibacteriota; class Saccharimonadia; order Saccharimonadales; family EFPC-124; genus DASTDY01. The sequence continues at coordinate 73,178 of DATEFB010000025.1, forward strand.
CACAAGCTGAAGCGGCACCAGGCTTTGGCTATTAAAATGTATAAGGTTGTCACAAGCTACGTGAATGGCCAGGTGCTTGTTGCTACCGTTGCAGCAGCTGCCGGACTCGCTACATTACTGATTCTTCACTACTTCTTCCCTGCTGTGCGGGTAGATGCTGTCATTCCATTGACTGCGATCATCTTCATAACTGACCTCGTTCCAATGGTGGGCGCAACAATTGGCGCAGTGCTCGTAACGCTCGTACTGTTGACTAGCGATATAGGCGCAGCAGTCGCATTTGCTGTGTACTTCTTTATTTATCAGCAAATAGAGAACAACTTTATTCAGCCGCTTGTGCAATCACGAACGGTTGCACTGAGTGCACTATCGGTCTTCGTAGCCATTATCATTGGCATTAGCCTACTGGGTATTGTTGGCGGTATTGTCGCCATCCCTATTGCGGGCTGTATTCGTGTGATGCTGATTGACCACATGGAGCACCGTAAAAAAAGCACAACCACGCCAGCGAGGCGGGGCATGTGGCAGCGTTTGGTCGCTAAAGCTACGGCAAACGACTAGTTTGTACGGCTCCAGAAGGTGCCGTATTCTGTATCGCGCAAGGCAATGTTGCTAGCTAGGAGCGTGTCGCGAACTGCATCGGCAGCGGCAAAGTCTTTGCGCTCGCGGGCATCGCTGCGCTTCGCAATGAGCTCTTTTTGCTCGTCAGTTATATCGACGCTCTCGCTAAGTTTCAAGCCAAATGCACGGTCTAGGAATGCGACGAATTCTTGTGCTGGCGCCGTCAGTTCTTTCTCGCCAGCATGTTCGGCACTGCTGAGGCTGGCAAGTGCTTCGGGCGTGTTCAGGTCGTCTTGCAGTTTTTGCAAAATAGCTTTTTTCTCGGCTACGTAGTCACTTGTGGCTGGGGTAGACTGTAATCGTAAGTCAGCGAACGCCTGCAGGCTTATACGGCGTTGTTTAGCGGCTTCTAAGCCCTCTAGCGAGAAGTTTGCGCTTGTGCGGTAGTGACTTTGCAAAAATAACAAACGAACATCCAGAGGGCTGAACCCTTTGGCGGCAAGGTCAGCCAAAGTAATGCCGTTTTGTAGGCTTTTAGAAATTTTATTGCCATCTACCATAATGTGATTGCTGTGCAACCAGAAACGCGAGAATTGCTTGCCGGTCGCGCCTTCTGACTGGGCGATTTCGTTGACGTGATGCACAGGCAGGTGGTCTATGCCGCCAGTATGAATGTCGAGTGTCTCGCCCAAATACTGCATACTCATTGCCGAACATTCAATGTGCCAGCCAGGAAAACCTTTGCCCCAAGGGCTATCCCATTCCATGTCGCGCTTTTCGCCCGTTGGCGTAAACTTCCATAGTGCAAAGTCCGTTGGGTTCCGCTTTTGGGGATTTAGTTCAACTCGCGCGCCAGCTTTTAAGGCATCCAGATCAAGCTGAGCCAGCTTTCCGTAATCCGCAAATGTGGTCGTGTCGTAATATACACCATCATCAATCGTGTAAGTATGGCCTTTTGTCTCGAGCTCTTGTATAAGGGTGATTTGCTGCGCAATATGGTCGGTGGCTTTTGGCAGATGGGTTGGCTGTAGTACATTAAGCGCCGTTAGACTCTCGAGGAAGTCCTTGGTATAGAATGCAGCGACTTCCCAGGCGGTTTTACCTTCGCGTTTGGCGCCTTTTTCGAGTTTGTCTTCACCGTCGTCGGCGTCGCTCGTAAGGTGTCCGACGTCGGTGATATTCATAACCCAGTTCACGTCGTAGCCAGATTCACGTAGCGTGCGGACCAGCGTGTCCCAACGAATGTAGGTGGCGTAGTTGCCAATGTGCTGGTAGTCGTACACGGTCGGGCCACATGTATAAAGCCCTACTTTGCCAGGCGCCAACGGCTCAAATTGCTGCATGGATCGGGTGAGGGTGTTATGAAGTTGCATAGGGCTCCTTACACAGTCTTATCGTAGTCGCGCAACGCTTTATCGACAGCGCCAATGAGCTCAGTCTTAACCTGCTCAAGGCCATCGCCGTATACTTTGAATCCGGCAGAGTAGGCGTGGCCGCCGCCGCCAAAGAAAGCTGCAACAGTTTCGGCAATTTTAGCGTCGGCATTGGCCCGAATTTTACCGGTAACTTTGCCGTCTGGATAAGTCTTAATAGCTACGGCAATACGCACGCCCTCTACCAGACGCATTTCGTCGAGCACTAAAATAGACGGGTTGTATTCGTTGCTGTAATCATGGATTTCGTCGAAAGGAATGTGCACCACCGCCAATGCACCGTCAACATAGTATTCGATTCGCTGCAGCAACCGGCCTTTGTAGGCAAGGATTGCGGCTGATTTTTTCATAAATTCACGGCGGCGGTTTTCTATTGTGCTCAATTTTGCGCCGCCCTCAACCAGTCCGGCGACCGCTTTTACAGAGTTGGCGGTGACGCTTTCGGTAATAAGCCCGAGTGAGTCCGCAAGAATAGAGATCGCCAGGTTCTCACAGGCATCAGCTGGCAGTGGCCAGCCAAGTTCTTTTGCCATGTAATACAGCAACTCACCCGTAGCAACGGCGGCGGGATCGGTAATTGCCACATGCTCGAATGGCAGGTCGCCAACGGTTGCATGATGGTCAATAACCAGTACGGGATGCGACGTAATGTGTGCCTTGTTGTTAGGGTTTAAGGCTTTTTCTAGCAAGGCAGAGCTGGCTGTGTCGACAATAATCGTCAGGTCGCTATCCCTAGGGAAAGTGTCGACCACTCGGTCCCAGCCCTGGATGTAGCGCAAATACTTTGGAATCTCGATCGCGCAGTACATGGTTACTTTTTTGCCCATCTCACTCAAGATAGCTTCAAGCGCAACCGAGCTCCCCAGGCTGTCGCCATCTGGATTTTCGGCTTGCACCACCACAACGTGAGTCGCGGCTTTCATAAGATCTGGGACTTGTTTGAACATTGCCTTTCATTGTATAAGAATCCCCCCGGTTTGCCTACTGTACGCCGAACTTACGCTTTGCCTGGCCTGCAATGCGTGACCCATAGTGGGTTGTAATGACGCTATCGTGGGCACTGCGGAATAGCTTTACCTCTTGGTCTTGTGGAGTTAATTGGCGTATGAATTCGATCACCTGCTGCTCGCCGACCTTGCAGTGGCGGGCGATCTCTTCTGAACTGTACCATCCGCGCGGCGCTGTCTCTATGTGTGACGCTTGCCGACGCACTTGGGCTGCAACATACGGCCGCATAAGCACGTCGCGACTGCCATCTGGTCTGCGGAATGAATTTTGCGAGGCAAGGCTAAGGCGGCGCAGCAGCACCCAGAAGCTCTTTGTGTCACACTGGATTTCTTGCAAAAACTGACCAACCGGCACCCAATCATCATGTTCATAGCTTGCTTCCATTATTGTCGTACCCGTGACCGGTTGCCATGGTCGTGGTGAGTCAACCGGCTTGGCTTCTGCCGGACGCCGTTCTTTAGAAGGAGTGACATTTTTCGGCTGAGCAGCAACCTCTGAGGCAGGCATGCTTTGAACAGCTACTGGTTTTGAACCAGGTATCAGGCCGGCCGCTCGTGCTACATCTGAGGGGATGGGAATGCCGAACTTTGTCAGCAGGTCTGCAACTGTTTTGGCGGGAAAATGAGGCGCCTTGCGGCCAATTGTTGGGCCGGACGCCGCGATCTTTGGCACACCGCTTGCCAACTCATCTGGACTCATGGCACTGCGAATCTTAAAATCACTGAAGCCCGTCATTTCTTTTAATTGGTTCATGGTACGATCGCCAGGCTCGGCGTTACCCACAGGAGGGGCAACTTCGTCATACCTAGCGCGACCTTCGGCGTCAAGGTATATAACAGGGTACGCAGAACGCGTTTTGGCATCTCGCACTCGTTGTATCGGAATATTGTTGGCATCGATAATGCGCTTCGCCTCACTGTAGGAACGCCCGTTTTCGGCGGCGTAGGCTCGCAGCGTTACCCAATCAGGATTCGCTTCATCGGGATTTAAGGCTTCAATCGCCTCGGTAATGATGTCTGGAGGAAACCGGCGGCCGTAGTTTGTAAGACGCGGTGCACCTGCTCGCTCTTGCTTGTCCGGCTCGATGTAGCCTTTGCCCTGCATCCATGTGTTCACGCGGGTGCGGGCTAGCCCGAGCACGTTGCTGATTTCCGTTATCGTTAGCGACCCGTCTATAACGCCAAAATAATCGCGCACCTCCGCAGCTTGTTCGGCATTAATGAAACGGGCGAGGTACTTGCTTGCTGCCTGCTTCTCTTGCCACTTTATATTGCGCTGCGCCAGGAACCGTTCAAGGGTGGCTGGCGATGCTCCCACTTCCCTAGCGAGCTTTAGTACTTCAATGTCGCCCGGGTCAGGCATGAGGCGTTTGTCTTCTTCGGCCTTGAATGCTTCAAATATCTTAGGATTGTAGTAGGTATATTCAACTAGGTTCTGAGGATGGTTGTAGCGAAGCCCCGTATAGCCATGCCTGCGTATAAAACGGTCAAACCGGTACGTGTTGCTGCCTAACTCTAGAACCATGGCGGTGCGGTGCATCCACCCCTCTGGTGGCAGCTTAATTTTTTGCAATTCCTTCTCAAGGACATCCCACGCCGTCTCTTTGTAATAGTATCCCGGCATGCCGGCTTCTGGTTTGGCATAAAATGGGGGGTCAAAGTTAACACGCCGCAACATAACTTGGACTGTTTCGCGGCCTAAGGTTGACACATAGCTCCGGCCCAGCTCTACAAGGCTGATAAGCGAAATAGAATCAGGCAGGACCTCGCCGTATATTGGCTGGAGTTCCAGAAATTCCGTGCAATATGATTGTAAGTCTTCGACGAGTGCGCCGCGCAGTTCAATAGGCAGCTCGTCTTGGGTAATACCTCGGTCACGGTGGCCCGCTTTGGTTGCCTCTGCCAGGGCTGGCTGAGCAACGACAAGCCCTTGCTCAAACTCATGCACGCCAACTGCGTGCAAAAAAGTGTAGCGTGTTTTACGGCCAACGACTTCGTCGAATAGCTGCGAGAGCATAGTCAGACGGCCTTCAGGATCAAGCCGGTATGACCTGCCTGCCACCTGCTTGCCAACAACCTGCGAGGTAGTAGGCGCGGCATCAACAATAAAACGAATTGCGGCGCTATCTACGCCTTCATTTAGGATGCCGACGTATGTTAAAGCATCGGGACCCTCGGGCTGCGACAGAAGGTCGATGATTTCATCGAGGATATCATCCTGCTTATAATCGAGGGCGATCACACGCATGGGCCGCATTTCGCCCGTTAGCGGGTCGCGAATAAGCGTCTGCTCGGCAAGGCTCGCAATTAACCGTGGGTGTAAACATTCGCCGCCCCGCACGCAGCGCACAATGCCACGGCGGCCGGATTCGATGTCGCGTTTCATAATACTTAAAATAAGGCCGTTTCGTTCGGCGTCGTTAATAAGTGGGTGTAGCTCTGCGTCAGTAAATTCTGCCTGAGAGGAGTTATTCACCACGATCCGTGAGCTTGTCTGGTAGGCCCAATATTGGAATCCGTTAATGTAGCCCTCGTGGATACCCGTCAGCGGATCGCTGCCATCAATGCGGACCGGCAGTATGTCTTGCAGCCTCTTACCGTCGTCGTAATCTGGACTGCCCGATAAGGCCAGCGAGAGGCGGCCGGGACGGTACTGGGTAAACGCCTCTTTTGTTTTTGGCGCATGAAGACGATGGCCCTCGTCACAAAGAATGATGTCAAAGTGGTGCTCGTCGAGCAGGCCATTGCGCACTGCCCCAATGAATGACTGGTACGTCATAACAACCACGTCGCCCGTTAAGTCATGCTTTCCAGAATAGTACGGTGTGACACGAAGGTCAGGTGCGGCCGCAGCAAACCCACGTTCGACTTGAGTTGTTGTTGTGGGCATGCCGATGGTTTGGCGCACAAGCTTCCGGCGCGGCGTCAGCACTAAGACGCGTATAGGATAGTTATCGTGTTCGTTTGGTGGCTTGCCCGCGCCGGCTGCACGAGCGATGGCGGCCATAAAATATGTTTTGCCAAATGAAGGCGGCTCCTCAAGGTAGCCTCCTTTAGTCAGGAGCTGTATAACCGGTTCTTCATGCGTAAGGAGGTCATTGGTAGCGGCGCTCACGAATTGCTGTGTGGCTTCGAATGGCTCGATCTGATAAGGCAGCAGCCCGGAATCAACCGAGCCGTCACGGGCGCCACGAACGAATGCCTCAAAATTTTCCATTATTGCCGCGCGTCGGGCAACAAGCCGTAGTTCTTCGCGCAACTCAGCCTGCTGCTCGGGTCCCGGTTGCCATTCCCGGTTCCACTCGACTGGATTCGCAGGCAAAGCAGCAAGCCGGTCGCGGTGCCTAGCCTCGGCAATACCGCGCATTGCCATTTGGTACATCCACGCCCTCTCGCCCGCTTCTTCGAGCGATTCTATACCATGGGCCCGCGCCCGTTCAATGTACTCACCCAGCAAAAAACGTTCCGATTGGTCGGTGTGCTGGGCATCCATAAGCTATAGGCTCTGCCTGCCTTCTAGCGCGTGACTAAGTGTGATCTGGTCGGCGTATTCAAGGTCGACACCGACGGGCAAGCCGCGGGCGAGCCTGGTGACCCTGACGCCAGGATGTTCCCCGATTTGTTTCTGAAGGTAGAGTGCAGTGGATTCCCCTTCGACGCTGGCGTTGGTTGCGAGGATAACCTCTTGCACAGCATCTTCAGTGATGCGGTCAAGGAGTTCGGTAATGTGTAGCTGCTCTGGGCCAATGCCGTCGATTGGCGAAATAACGCCGCCAAGCACATGATACGTTCCTTTGTACTGGCCGGTTCGTTCGAGAGCAACAACATCGAGCGGCTCTTCAACCACGGCGACAATTGTTTTGTCTCGTTCAGAATCGCTATACAGCGGCGAAACGTCTTGTTCTTTCTCTATGAGTGCAAAGGTCTTTGGGCAATATTTTACGCCGGCGTGCAGGTTGGCGATGGCGTCTGACACCCGCCGTGCAACGCTTGGGTCACGGCGCAATAAATCATACGCATACCGTTCGGCGGTGCGTGGCCCAACACCCGGCAATTTGCCGAGCTCTTCAATAAGATGGAGTAGCGCTTTCGGGAGGATCGCAGACACAAGTATCCGCTGGCCTACAGGCCGAGGTTACCAAGGCCGCCCATAAGCGGCTTCATTTTTTCGGCAGCAACTTGCTGTGAACGCAGAATCGCTTCTTTGACAGCGGTTTCGATCCAGCGCTCAAGCTCGTGGATGTCCTCAAGGTCAACTTGCTCTGGGTCGATGCTGATGTTCTTGATCTTCTGCTCGCCGGTAATACGCACTACAACAGCGCCATCACCTGCCTCTACTTCAATGATTTCGTTGGCAAGCTCCTTTTGAGCTTTCTTAATCTTCATAATCATTTTGGCTTGGTTAAACATGGAGGTCTCCTTTGGTTCTATTTATTGTAACAGATGTAGCTAACGCTGGTACACTACAAATCGCAGACTATCAGCCTTGCGGTCACTTACGACCATTTTAGATGGGGGCTTAGGCATGGGAACTGTTGTGCCTAGCGGGCCAACTTCTTGCGGCATAACAACCCAGGTGCCGGGCCGCTGTTGGGCAAAAGCACCACTTGTGACCACGACTGTTTTACTGCGACCAGCCATGACTTCGTATAGGGGACGCTGGTTCTCGGGCACCACGAGTGTTACACTGCCTGCCTTGGCTTTCTCTATCTCGTCCTGTGCCAAAAATGCGTCTGGTACGAACGTATTGCCAGACTGTGCGCTGTACGCCATGCCAAATGTGTACCGCTGGTAGTTAACCTGCACAATACTAACTATGAGCACGGCGAGTGGTAACAGCCCAAACAAACGGGCGTATGGGTTGCGCGGGAACAAACGGTACCAGTACCGGATGATTTGGTTCAGTCCAATAGTAATGACCAGGAATGCCGGAATCATAGCAACGGCCAGGCTGTTTGGGTTCAGGGCAATCACCGGCAATAAAATGGCCGCCCAAATAAGCAGTACGTGGGCACGAACGGAGTGGAAATCGCGCAGCAGCCTTGCGCCGCCCATCAGTAATAAAGCAACGCTCACCACGCTCATTGTTGGCAAAATCACTTCGCCGGTAGATGAATTGAATGGGTTTAAGAGCGCACTTGCTGCATGCAGCAAGTCACGCAAGAACTGTAGTGGGTCTGGCAGCGCAACAGGCACAGCAAGCAGCACCCGCGCGATGTCCGGGTTCTGGTACACACCCCAGCCCAATGGTACGAGCATCATCACAAAGAAGAACCCGCCAATGAACAGATTCACACGGTTACTTTCGCGTAGCAGATACCGCAAATGAGGTTGCGCAACACTTGCCAACGCCACAGCCGCAAACAGGTAGATCATAAACGGCGTATATAAAGAAAAAGCGGCTGTCATTGCAAAACCGACGCGCCACCACTTCCAGTTTTTAGTCTGCTGCGTAACATAGGTTGCACAAAGCAATAGCGCACTCGTCCAGAACGGAATCATAACACCTGCACTACCCAGCCGGGCAGTGCCCAGGAACCAACTCGAAGTAATAATAATGATAGTCGCCAGAATTGCTACATTGGTGGTAAACCAGCGCCGAAGCACCAGTGCCATACACAAGGCAGTCAGAGCACCAAAGACGAGCGATGGTAGTCGCACACCAAGCGGCGTAACGCCAAGCCAGTCAACGCTGAGTTTTTGCAGCACGTGGTAGGGCAAGTCAATAATATCTGTCGGAAGCTTATCGAACGTTACGGCATGCGACGTAATAATGCTCTGCTGCTCACTTGGCCCTAAGCCCGGTGGAATGTCATTTCCGAACAACAAAAGAAGCGTAATTGCGAGCACGGCCAGACAGCCGTAGGCTATAGCAAATCGCAGGCGATACAATGTCCACTCGGATACAGGGCGAATATTCATATGCGTTATTACATGTAGTATACCCTAGCACGCCAACAAACGCACGGCATGGTAGCGGGTTGAAATTTTTGGTTTTTGTGGTTAGTTATATAAGTCGTCTATCCTGAAAGGATACCCCATGAACGACAACGTCCATCCCATCGACCCGCTGTTGGCGGAGCTGATGCCTGGCGTACGGCGCGTCACTTCGGCTGACTCGCTGCGCTTGGCCCAAGATGAGCCGCTCAAGGTGCACGTGCTCTTCCCCTGCGTCATTACACAGGGGGCACCGACCATGTGGGCGCTCGATCTGAATCTGTTCTTCGAGCCCGGTGGCGTGACGCTGGATTGTCCCAGCTACATGCCGCTGGATGTGCAGGCCGTCGTAAGACCGGCTCTGCGGCAGATCAACCCCGAGCCCCAACCCCTCTACGCTGTGGGTGCAGAGCGCTGCAAGTGCCCGCCCGGCAAGGGAGGCCCACGCTGGAACCCCTTGTGCGTGGCGCTCGTGTGGCAGCCTGACCTGGAGGCGACTCTGCCACAGTTGGCCACACGCTGGTTCGGGAAACTCCGGACGCACCAGCAGCAGTTCTGCATCGATGGCGTATTCCTGCTACGGGCAATGGGCGTGGCCTGAAAGGTGGTGCGGGAGTCTGTACGATCCCGCGCCACCCTTTTTTATTCGTGGTGCTTATCTACCGACAAGAACTTCAATCGCTCTGGGTGGAAGTACAAGTCAATTTGACCAACTGGGCCGTTACGATGTTTCTTGATCATAAGTTGGGTGATGTTCGGGTTTTCGGTGTCAGGGTTATAGTACGCGTCGCGGTACAGGAACATAACAATGTCGGCGTCCTGCTCGATGGAGCCAGATTCGCGAAGGTCAGACAGCTGCGGATGCGGCGGTGTGCGACTTTCAACAGAACGGCTTAACTGACTGAGCGCAATAACGGGCACGTTCAGTTCGCGCGCGACCAACTTGAGTCCACGCGAGATCTCGGAGATTTCCTGCACACGGTTATCACCAAAGCTCCTAGAAGAGCCACTCATAAGCTGCAAGTAGTCCACGACAATCAGGCCAAGCGGCCGCTCGTGCGCGGCACGGCGGGCTTTGGTGCGCATTTCTAGTACGCTCAATCCAGGCGTGTCGTCGATAAATATCGGCGCTTCAGCCAAAACGCCCATAGCATGGCTTAATTTCTCAAAATCTTCATCACTTAGGTTGCCTGTACGAATATTCCAGGCATCAACTCCGGCTTCGTCGGCGAGCATACGGTCCACAAGTTGCTCTTTGCTCATCTCGAGGCTGAATACCAGTACTGACTGGTTTGCGCCCACGGCCACATTGTGCGCCAGGTTTAACGCAAAAGTGGATTTACCCATGGCAGGGCGGGCAGCAAGGATAATAAGGTCGCTCCGTTGCAGGCCGGCCATCATGTTATCGAGGTCACGGTAGCCGCTGGGCACACCACGCATCTTGGATTTGTCGCGGTGCAGCTCTTCCATGCGGTCGAAACTTTCTTCAAGGATCTGCTCCAGGCTGGCGAGCTCCTGACGAAGTGTCTGGTCGGATACCGCAAACAAATGGGCTTCAGCCTCGCCCAGGAGTTCCTGCGAGTTTTTGGTGCCGTCAAAGCCAAGTTCGGCAATCGCACCAGAGGCTGTAATAAGGCGGCGGCGCATAGCATTCTGCGTAATTATGTCGGCATAACTTTCGGCGTGCGCTGCGGTTGGGACCTGGTTTGTCAATTCGGTTAGGTAGTCAGGGCCCCCGGCGTCATCTAAATTGTCATTCTTCTTTAGCTCGTCCGAAAGCGTCAACATGTCGACTGGTTTGTGGCGTTCGTACAAAACAACCATAGCGCCATAAATAAGACGGTGGCGTGGATCGTAAAAATCATCAGCAGTCAGTTTGTCGGAAACGCGCGTCAGCACATCTTCATCAATTAAAACGGCGCCCAAAATACTCACCTCAGCATCGAGGTTTTGCGGCGGGAGCTTGCCATCGGGCATTTGCTGGTTCTTAGGCTTATCTTCGAATTTCTTGTTACGCGGCTGTGGCATCGATTACTTCCCCTCCACCCATAATAGCAGCGACAGATGCAAGCGCAGGATCAGCAGGTGGTGGCGGAGGTGGCGTTGCGTCAGCACTGACGTCGGTTTTAATAGCTGGAGCGCCACCAAGTGCTGCCAACATAATATGCAAAAGCGCTACCTTTTGCTTAGGGTCATCGAGTTTTTTACGATGCAATTGGAACTTAAAAGTGAGCATGAGCTCTTGTTCTGCCACATTAAAGCTGGGCTGAGCTTGTTTGACCACGCTATACAGCGGTGGACTAGCCTTTTTTACGGCGTCCAGGAAGGTATGCCAATCGGCGTTGTCGAGCTGTGCCAATGGCTTGTCAGACGGGATCGGGGCGAGCTCTTCAGCGGTGGTTTTTGGCGAGGCAGAAGGCTTGGCTGTTGCCTGCATTGGTGCCTGGCGTCGTACGACCGGCGCCTGCGCAATAGTCACGGGTGCAGGCGCAGCAGCAACTGCGGGCACATTTTTAACCTCTGCTTTTATTGCTGGCTGGGCAGGGTTGGTCGATAGCATTAAGACCGTCAATAACTTAAGGTCAGGGTTATATGCGCGCGGAACATCCAGCAGCTTATCGATCACATGATATAAATGCGGTTGTTTTTGGGCCGCCTCTGCCAACGCTTTACTGAGCTGTCCGACCAGTGTGCTTGTGTTGGCGCCCTGAATGCTGAGCGCAGTCAGCTGTTTGCTAATAGCGGTGCGGTCCGCCTTAACGAGCGCGTCAACCAGACCTTCCAGCTGTGCCTGAGGAGCCAGACCCAGAGTATTGGCAACATCATCGGCACCAATCTCTTTATCGGAAGAATGTGAAAGCTGGTCGAGTAAGCTAATGCTATCCCTGAATGTGCCCTCGCCATGGTCGGCAATAAGGCTAAGGGCTTCATCGGTAATATGTAAACCTTCTTTATCTGCGATCTCGCGCAGGTGTGCCACCATTTTCTCGCGACTGACGAGCCTGAACGCAAAGCGCTGTGTACGGCTCACGATTGTGGCGGGGAGTTTATGGGCTTCGGTGGTGGCTAGAATAAATACGACGTGCGCCGGTGGCTCCTCTAATGTCTTCAGTAGCGCATTAAAGCTTTCACCTGTTAACATGTGCACCTCGTCGATGATGTACACTTTGTATTTTGTGGCGACTGGGGTAATGAACACCTTTTCGCGCAGGTCACGAATGTCATCGATGCGGCGATTGCTGGCTGCGTCTATCTCGATAATGTCCAAATTTTGCGAGTCGCTATATGGTAACTGGTTGATTTCGTGCGCCAGAATACGCGCCACGCTTGTTTTGCCGACGCCGCGTGGACCAGTGAAAAGGTAGGCGTGGCTTATGCGGCCAGCTTTCAGTGCCCGCGCGAGGGTATGCGTAATATGCTCCTGCCCAACGAGCTCCTCAAGCGACCTTGAACGGTACTTCCTATATAACGCCTGCCCCATACTTGTTCTTAGTATAGCTCACCGCGCCGCGATTATGATTGTAGTATTTACCCGTTTCCGTAACCTTGCCAAAAGCACGTAACAGTTGTAAAATATACTATTGTGTTGGCCAACACTGGCCCTCACGAGCCATTGGAGGTTGCATGACACGCGCGGGTGCAGAGACTCCGCCGCCTCACACTAACAAGGCATCCGTGCCTCAGGTGTCCAAGGCGTGGCGGAATGCCACCATGGTGTTGGCAGTAGTAGTTATCGGGCTGGTCATCGCGCTCTTCGCAGTGATCAACCCGTTCGGCGCCGGAACGCCGCAGGTCGCGGGCCAGTCTCCGCGACCGGCCACGGCCAGCCCTTCGCCGAGCCCGTCCTCGACGCGCCAGCCCTTCCAGTTCCCCGCGGTCAGCGAATCGCCGCTCCCCGGCTCCCAGCAATGCCCCGATGCGGGCAGTGTGGGCGCTGGCGACAGCGACATCAAGACCGAGGTCCTGGAGATCAAGGGTCAGCGCGACACCGACGTGCGGCTGCTCGGACCCAACCGGCGTGTGGTGGTCGCCGACAACGCGACCATGACCGGCAGCATCACCATGTGCGGCGATGGTGGCACCATCCTGATCATCGGCACCCTCAGGGGGTCAGTCCTGATGCAGGGAACTGGCGTCAAGATCGTCGTGCAGGACGGCGGCACGGAGAAACTTCCGACCGCCTACAGCACTACCAACGGTCGCGTCTTCCGGTGCTCCACCAACAAGTCCGACCGGACGACGCCCCAATGCGCGGACTTCGTTCCGCGGCCAAGCGCAAAGCCCAACGGCTGACGCGTGGCCTACCGCCAGTGGCGGCCCGGTGCCTGTCTTCCCTTCGCGGGGGAGCGGGTGCCGGGCCGTTTGACTAACCGGGGCGTAACCCCAATTCAGTGGCTAAAATAATCAAAAAACGGATGCATTTATATTATCGAGGGCAGAGTAAGCCAGTACGACATCGCACCTACCGGCCTGCGGCGATAAGCTCTTCGTCAATAAGCCTGCTAAAATCATCCACATTATTACGAGCCTCAACTCGCCTGCCGTTTATCAGAAACGTAGGCGTAGACTTTGGCAGGCCAAGGGCATCAAACTCTTTCATATCCGCGTAAATAGCGGCACTTGTTTTACTGCTGGCAAAAGCTGTCGTGTACATAGGTAGGTCGAGATTAAGTTTTTTGGCGTATGCCTCAAAGATGGCCGGGGCGTTATCTGCTTCCGACCACGCGGATTGGTCCTCGAACAAAATCTGGTACATTTCCCAGAACTTTCCTTGGTTGCCAGCGGCTTCTGAGGCGCGTGCCGCGGCAAAGGCATTGCGGTGCAGGCTGACAAGTGGGTAGTGCCTGTATTCAAAGCTGATGCGGTCCCCGTACTTCTCGATCACCTGCCTTACAGTCGGATAATAGGCCCTGCATGCTGGACACTGGAAATCGCTGTACTCAACTACCGAAACAACGGAGTCTTTCCTTCCAATGATATGCTCAGTTGTTGCGCCGCCAAAGGCGGCCTGCGATTCCACAGAACTTTTATTCCCTTTGATCCAGATCAGGCACGCCAGCCCGGCGACCAGAATGATTGTTATAATCCAGAATCGTTTGTTCATATTCTTGCTCCTTTAAACGAACCGTAAAATCATAGCCAAAGCGACAACCAACCCAAGCAACACCCACACAAAGGCGTCCCCACCGCTTGCGATATACCGCTTAAGGAGCGCCCTCCCCCGCTCGCCAATTGGCACGTCTGCCGCATTGAGTCGCAGCCAAGACCAATTCACCAGCAAAAGGCCAGCAAAGCAGAAGATGCACAGGATACAGAGCGCGTTAATGGCGTAAATGCTCTGCGCCAAGAACCACAAGGCAAAACATAGCGTAAGGAGTGATAGCGCTTGGATGCCGAGCCGCAGCTTACGTGAAAGCGTGCCGCCACTGACGCCTACCAGCGCAATGCTTGCGAAAATAGTAAAGAGCAGCATGCACATTAATGAGTTCGGGAACCCAAAGACTGAGCTTTGCCAGGCGTTGAGTACATTAGTGCAGCTAAAAACGCTGTTCAGGTCGCAGGCTAAAACCGCATCGCTATTCTTTAGAAGGGCTATTTTCTCGGTAGTTTGCAAAAAGGCCGCGGCCACACCAACAATGCCGCCGGCGAGCATAGCTAAGTAAATAGTTCGTTGTTTCATGTGTCATACTGTAACGTATGCCGAATACTCGTACCTGTGATCTGCATCACTTGTGCGGGATAAAAAGAAAAACCGCGCTTTACAGCGCGGCTTCTACTGCGGCCCACTCGGCTTCGCGATTATCTTCGGGGATAATAATGCTTACCTGGTCGCCAATGCGACATTTAAAGTAGGTTACGCTAGCCATAAGCACGCGGTATTCGCGGCCACCAGCCTCTACATAGAAAGTACCGTCACGCTGGCCAAGCTGGCCAATGATCTGGCGGCGGGCAACTGGCCCGATTTGCTTGTAGATGAATGTGCCGTCGTCTGCGATGGTCAATTTAAGGATGTCACCTTCTACCAGCTTGGATTTGCTGGCGTAGTTGGCAGGCACTGGGTAGGTTTTGCCATCTGGACCAACCATTGTCTGGCCATCGAATACGCCCTCAATAACCTTACCGGCGACGTCTTCTTTGGGACCGGCAACGTCGGATGCGTCTTCACCTACTAAACTAATAAGCAGCTCTTTTGCTGCGGACAGGTTGGTTTCGGCATCTTGCAGTAACGAGCGTAATCGTTTGATTTGCTTCTCGGGTAATTCTGCCACTGTATAATTCCTTCTCTCTGTTTGTCTTTCAGGGGTTAGCCTGATTACTTGATGTCATCATAGCATCACCCTTTTGTGCGGTCAACAAAGTTTTCCACAGGTGCGCTATATCTAGCGTGCAGCCCTGTTGGCAGCACCTAGTGTCAGGCTGCCGTCACAACCTGCTTAACATGGGCTCGGGTGCTCGACGGCTTGGTAGGCACGGGGCTTCGCATATAGGCACGCAAAGTGTCGCAAAATGGCTGCAAGCTCGACAGGTCAACGTATTCGCTTTCGCTGTGATGGTCAGCACCGCTTAGGCCAAACTCAATGGTGTCCATGCCACGCATGGCAAAATGTCGGCCATCGCTGCCGGCGTAGCGGCGGATCAAGGTGACACTGTCGCCGCTAACACTCTCGAAGCTGCGCATAAAGTGCCTCAGATATATGTTAGATTCGGGAGTCGTTACTGCCGGCTCAAAAACAGGCATATCTACCACAACTGCTTCCGGCGCAATCTGAGTAATAAGCGCCTTCACGCTCTCGGCATCTTTAAAGTTGGCGTCTTCGGACGTAAAACGAAAGTCAACCTTAACGGTTGCGTCGTTTGGCACAATGTTAAACGTTTCATTCCCTGTGGTGATGGCTGCAATATTAGCCGTTGTGCACCACTGCTGCTCTTTTGGTACAGGGAATCGGGCAAGCAGCGCGTTGGTAAAATCGCTGGCTTTTGCAATGGCGTTGTCGCCGTTCCAGGCGTAGCCGCCATGCGCAGACGTGCCTTTAAAGTTCACTTCAACCCAGCACAGACCGCGGGCTTCGTTGCAAATGCCCAGGTCGGTCATTTCACCCATAATGGTAAAATCAGCCGCCACACCTTGGTCAAGCTGGGCGCACACACCGTCGTAGCCACCTACTTCTTCGTCGGCCACAATTTGCAGCCCAAACGCACGGCCGTGGTTCTGACCGTAGCGTATAAAGGCATCAGTCATAGCAACGCAGGCCATCTTCATGTCGTACACGCCCCGGCCATAAAAGCGCCCTTCCTTTATAAGGGGTGTGTATTGGCTGTCGTCTTGAGCGGGTACAACGTCGAGGTGACCATTAAATAAAGTCTCGAACCGCTCGGGCCGCTGCTGGCCATAATATGCCAGTAGGCTGGGCACGCCATTGCTTTCGAAACGCTCTACGGTAATATCTGGATGCTCGGCAAGAATGGCCGCAATATAGTTTACGGCCTGATGCAAACCCGGCTGGTTTGCAGCAACCGACCGCATGGCGACCAGGTTCTTGCTGTGCTCGATTATTTCTTCGTGTGTCATCGTATGTTCTTTGAATAAAAAATCCCGGTACTCCTTGCGGTCCGGGTTACTGCGTTGCTCGCGCGTGAAACCCAGCCGCTTAGCGGAGGCGCTCCATGACGAGGGTAATAACGCATGTGCTCATAGAATTTTAGTGTACACCCGCGTTTCGCAAAAATCAATATACTAAAAAATGTTATTTAGAAAAGTCTATAGATAATGAGTTTGCAATATTATTAACTTTGTTATACCGTAGGTGCAACGGCCCTGTGGCAGAAGGACAAGCAATTGTCCTTTTTCTTTCGAGATACTGCCCTTGACCGTCGATCGTTGAAAGTTCGGTTCCAAACGTACCCCTACCGCACCTTTTTAGGAGGGTGCAGAACAGGAGACATCGTGTCCGAGAACGTCCAGCTGCTGATCATCGATCCGCAGAATGACTTCATGGATTACGACACCTCGGCGCTCGCTGTGCCGGGTGCGGGTGACGACATGCTCCGAACCGCCGCCCTCGTGCGTCGGCTCGGCTCGCGTCTGGACGACATCCACGTCACCCTCGACAGCCACCACCTGGTGGACGTCGGCCACCCCACGATGTGGGTGGGCAACGACGGCAAGACGCCGCCCAGCCCGTTCACCGCGATCCTGTCGGACGACATCCGTTCGCGCATCTGGACGCCGCGCTTCGCCGACGCGAAGCCCCCGGCCCTCGACGGCGAGACGGTGCGCCAGTACATGATCCGCTACGCCAGCACCCTCGAGGAGCAGGGCAACCACCTCCTCATGGTCTGGACCATCCACTGCCTGATCGGTTCGACCGGTCACGCGGTGCAGAAGGACCTTGCGGACGCCCTGAACTGGTGGGCCGGCGAGAACTTCGCCAACATCAACTTCGTCACCAAGGGTACCAATCCCTGGACGGAGCACTACGGTGCCCTCCAGGCCGAGGTCCCCATGGCCAGCGACCCCAGCAGTGGGCTCAACACCCGTCTGCTCGAAGTCCTGGAGACCGCGGACCGCGTGGTCGTGGCCGGCGAGGCGTGGACGCACTGCGTCAAGACCAGCGTCACGCAGATCGTCGAGAACATCGACCCCAAGCTGGTGCGCAAGCTCTGGCTGCTGACCGACTGCATGTCGGGCATCCCGGCCGCCGTCCCCGGCGACCCGAAGCTCGACTTCCCCCTCGCCACCGCCGCGTGGCAGGAGGAGATGGTCGCGAAGGGCATCAACCTGACCACGTCCACCGAGTTCCTGGCCTGACGGCCTCCGAGAACAAGCAGAAACGAGGAAAAGAAGATGCCGAGGCTCGTGGGCAACAACAGCGGCGATGACGCCGGCATGCAGACCTACCAGATCGGTGGCTCGAACTTCACGTTCCAGGCCACGCGGATCGGCGGGCTGGGTGCCTCCGGCTACACGCTGGTGACCATCGTGGTCGACACGACCGGTTCCACCAGCGGCTTCACCCAGCAGCTCCGTGAGATGCTGCTGACCGTGATCGCCGCCTGCCAGAAGAACGCCCGCAAGGAGTTCCTGCTCGTTCGCGTGATCGTCTTCTCGACGAGCTACAACAACGGGCACGAGGAGCTGCACGGCTTCACCCGGGTGCTGGAGATCAACACCTCCGACTACCCGACCATCCACGCCTCCGGCGCGACCCCCCTGTGGGACGCGACGTTCTCCGGCGTGGGTGCCATGGCCGAGTACGCCGAGGACCTGACCAGTCAGGACTTCGACGTCAACGGCATCCTCTTCGTCATCACCGATGGCGTCGAGGGTGACTGGAGCGGCAACCCGGTCTCCACCGTTCGCCCCGCCGAGATCAAGGCCAAGCTGGCCAAGATCACGACCGGCGAGCTGATGGAGTCGATGCTGGCGATCCTGATCGGCATCAACGCCGACCACTGCCGCAGCGAGCTGGAGCAGTTCCGCGTCGACGCCGGTTTCGACCAGTACACCGACGCGGGTAACGCCACGCCGGACTCGCTGGCCAAGCTGGCGGCGTTCGTGGAGTTCTCCATCTCCAGCCAGAGCCAGGCGCTCGGCACGGGCGGACCGTCCCAGTCCATCCCCGCGACCATCTGACCTTCGGGCCAGACGCGGATCCAACGACGCGAGGAGTCGGTGGACAGCGCTTCGTCGCTGTCCACCGCTCCTCCTTTTGCTTTAGGAGGATTGTCGGTGCAGACCGATTCGCATTTCATGATCGGCGTCACCCACGATGGTGACGGCATGCCGTGCCAGGATTACGCACGGAGCCTTGTCGTCGATGGTGCCGCCTTCGCGATCGTGTCGGACGGCTGTTCGACCGGTGGCGAGACAGATAACGGTTCGCGCATTGTGGCCAACGCCGCGGCGCGAGCACTTCGCCAGCACTGGCAGGTCGTCCGCAACCCCTTCGCCGAGGGCACGGTGGAGCGGATCTCACTGGAGCAGCGCATCGTCATGGGCAGCTCCAGGGAGATGCAAGACCTGGTGCAGGCTGACCTGTACGCAACAAGTCTGTACGCCTACTACACCACGGCTGGCGGCGTCATCCACATTCTGGGTGACGGCGTTGTTGCCTGGGAGGACGCCAACGGCGTACTCACCATGGTGCGGTTCGACTGGCTGAAGCCCGATGTCAGCCGCCCTCCCGCCCCGTTCTACCCCGCGTACTACGCGGATGGCTACAAGGATTTCACGGCGTACTACAACGACGACCGTGTGACCCCGTACCTAATCGCGGAGACCTGGGTGTGGAAGCCCGGTGATCCTGTGGCGGTCAAGACTGACACCACGTCCTATACGGTGCCGCAGGGCATCAACGGGCCGGTACTCATCCTGCCGCCACACCTGCGCAAGATCGTCGTCTTCACGGATGGCGTCACGCAGGTCCAGAACATCGAGTGGCACGATGCAGTCCGACAGTTGGTGGCCTTCAAGAACACCAACGGCGCCTTCGCCACGCGGCGGATGCGACGGTTCTACAACGACGCCAAGAAGCTCGGCCGTGGCGCACTGGACGACCTGTCCTACGCCGTGATCCTGAACGACGACCCCGCTCCCCAGACGGAGGAGGAAGCATGAAACTCACCGGACCGATGCAAGTCGAACTGGTGGGCCGGGGCAAGCTCAAGCTGACCCCGTCCATGCACGTCGCGACCGGTGGTGAGGGCTCGGTCTATCGCGCCGCAGGCACAATGGTCAAGCTTTACACCGACCCCAAGCGGCTGTCGCAGCCCGGCATGATGGAGAACCTCAAGCGCCTCACGGCGTTCCAGCATGAATCCATCGTGTCACCGCGCAACATGGTCCTCGATAGCAGTGGGACCCCGATCGGGTTCTACATGGATTACGTCGAGGGCGGCGAATCGCTGTCCAGCATCTTCACCAACGACTACCGTCAGCGGACCGGGTTCGGCGACGAACAAGCTTCGCTACTGGTGGAGGACATGTTCGGCACCATGGGCTATGCGCACGATCGCAACACGATCATGTGCGACCCCAACGAGCTCAACTGGACGACGGTGCCCGGTACATCGCCCGCCCGCAAGGCACGAGCGTTCGACGTCGACGCGTGGATCACTGCCGGCTTCAAGCCGCAAACGGTCCCCATGATGGCGTCGATCCGCGACTGGCACACGCCCAAGGTCGGGATCGAAACCGACCGGTTCGCGCTCGGAGTCGTGACCTTCCAGGTCTACACCGGCATCCACCCCTACCGGGGTACGCTGGACGGCTACAAGCGCACCGAGATGGAACGGCGCATGAAGGAGAAAAAGTCGGTCTTCACGGCCGGCGTACGGCTCAACCAGGCCGTGCGAGACTTCTCGTGCATCCCGGGCCCGCTCCTGGCGTGGTACGAGGCAGCATTCCAAAATGGCGAGCGTTCGCAACCGCCCTCGCCCTTCTACACCGGCACCACAACGCCGGCAAGGCAGGTGCGAGTCATGCGCATCGTCACCACTTCGGCGGGCAGCCTCAAGTACGAGCGGCTCTTCGACCGTTCGGGCGACCCGGTCATCCGGGTGTTCCCGAGTGGTGTGGTGCTGCTCCGTTCCCTGAAGCTGTTCGACACCAGGCTGCGGCGCCAGATCGGCACCGCAGAGTCCGAGAACTGCGAGCTGGTCAAGGTCGACGGCGGGTGGCTCGTTGCCAATGGTGGCAGGCGCCCGACGTTCGCGTACCTCGACGCCACCACCGGCGCAAGTACGCCACTGACCGTCAACCTCAACGCACAGAGCATCGTGCGCTACCAGAACCGCCTCTTCGGCGTCACCATCGAGGGCCTGGTCGAGCTTCATCTCAAGAAGTTCGCCCGTCCCATCCTGAGCGTCGGACAGACCTGGCAGACAATGTTCAACTCGACGCACTGGTTCGACGGTGTGGGCGTGCTGGACGCGATGGGGGCCAAGTACCTGATCGCGCCGTTCGGCACCGATGCCTGTGGCCAGGTGCGCGTCCGCGAACTCGACGATCTTCGAGTCGTTGCGGCCAAGGGCGGTACCCGGTTCGTGTCGGTGGTCGCCATCAACAAAGATGGTGAATACCGCAAGGTCGAATTCACGTTCGACCGCCTCTACAAGACCTACACGGTCTGGGAGGGCGACGCCGAAGGGCCGGAACTGAACATGTCGCTGCTGCCGCGAGGCGTAGTGGCAACCATCGTCCGAGATGGCGAACTGGTGATCTTCGCTCCCACCGGGGGCAACGTCAACCGGGTCGCCGACAAGGATGCAACCACGACGATGCTCCTGGGCGACCTGGATGACACCGTGGTCTTCATCCGTGACGGACAACTGTGGCGCGTCAGCATGTCCTGACGGCCACACCCAACCCCGGCGCGGCGCCTGGCTCCGACATGGAGTTCAGGCGTCGCCCGGGCGCGGGTATTTGCTCTATAACTGTGCAGTTATACTGACGAGCCAAAAATGGCGAAAGCAACAAAAAACACCCCGCGCAATGCAGGGTGTTTTTGTAACGTCTGGTCGAACGAAATGAATGCGCTTATTAAGCGACTTCGACAGTAGCGCCAGCTTCTTCCAAAGCCTTCTTTGCGGCTTCGGCTTCGTCTTTGCTGACTTTCTCTTTGATAGCGCTTGGAACGTTGTCAACGAGACCTTTAGCTTCACCAAGGCCAAGACCGGTAAGATCTTTAACAGCCTTAATAACAGCAACTTTTTGAGCACCGGCGTCCTTAAGGGTAACGGTGAACTCAGTCTTTTCGTCTTCAGCGGCAGCGCCGCCTTCGGCTGGAGCAGCGGCAATAGCTACTGCTGGAGCAGCGGCGCTAACGCCCCAGTACTCTTCCAGGAATTTTACAAACTTGCTGATTTCCAGCGCGCTCATTTTGTCGAGGGTTGCAACCAAATCTTTAAATTCAGCTGGAACTTCGACAGTCTTCTTTTCTTCGTCTGCCATGATAGTTCTCCTAAATGGTTTTCAGTAATTAATTTTCCAAAGCGTCTGCGCGAGCGTTCAAAACGTTCAATACGCCACGGACGTTGCCTGCCAATACGTTGACGAAGCCAGACAGTGGTGCAGCAATGGTGCCAACCAGGATACCGCGGAGCTGGTCCTTGGTAGGCAGGCTTGCCAATGCTTTCACGTCTGCTTCTTCAAGCAAGGTGCCGACAGCGTCGAAGCCACCGATCAACTTAAGCGCTTCGTGCTCTTTGGCGAATTTGGCCAGCACTTGGGCTGGGGCAACTTCGTCTACAGAGCTCATTGCGTAGAGCAGCTGGCCTTTTAACAGGCCGGTGTCGACGTCTTTTAGCTGCTCGTTTTGGCTAAGGGCCACGCGGACAAGGCGGTTTTTAACCACTTTGATGGTGACACCAGCTTCGCGGGCAGCGCGGCGCAAGCTTTGGAGTTCTTTTACGGTCAGGCCCTGGTAGGCTGCAAATGTAGTCAGCTTGGCGTCGCCAATCAGAGCTGCAAGTTCAGCAACCTGGGACTCTTTCGTCTGGCGGTTAATTGCCATAGATAGACTCCTCTTCTTTTATAATGTTCGACCAGATTGTTAAGATTCGGCCGAGAGCCTAAGCCAATAAAAAAGAGTCTTAGATTCTCGCATTACCTAAGACTCTTGTTCGGGAGAGAACTCGATTTTTGTCTCATTATCCTCGGTAGCAGATTAAGCCTTATTTGGCAGCTACTGTCTTTGGCAATGTTCACCTGTGAGTATACAAAACCATTGTGCGAGTGTCAACGGTTGTGGCCAGTATCAGATGATACGCGAGCTCTTCTACTTGCGCCAAGCCCTCTTTGCTAACCCACTCAGCTTCTGAGTGTTGGGCGCCGCCCGGCGGCCGGGTAGTTATGGTTGGAATGCCGTAGGGTGCAAAGAACCGGCCATCGGTAGAACCGTGACCAAAGCGTTCACCCTTTGGCCCAGGCACAATCGTAAGCTTCGCCATTAGCTCGACAGTCTTTTTGTACCAATAGCTGCTCAGATCAGTGTCGGCACAGGGTTCGTGCATCCATTCCTCAACGTCGACGCCGTGTTTTTTTGCGATGGCGCGGGCGTTCTGCACCACTTTTGCAGCATCATCTTCGCTGACAAACCGAATGTCTGCGGTGGCTTGTGCGGTGGCGGGCACCTGGTTCGTGGCCTCTCCGCCCTGCATAGTTCCCAGATTATAGGTTGTGTCGTAATTATCGGGGTGGTCATGCGGCATTTCGCGCTCGAACCAGGCCTGCATCTCGTGCAAAAAATCAACCAAGGCCAGGTTAGCGTTTTTGCCAAGCCATGGCCGTGCACCGTGGGCGGTTTTACCCTTTGCAGTGAACCGCAGCCACAGCACGCCCTTCATGCGTTCCTGCAGCACCCAATCAAAGCTTTGGTCAAACACGATCACGCCGGCGCCCCTAAAAGTGTCATCTACAAGCGCTCCGACGCCATTTTTACCACCAACTTCTTCGTCAGTTGTGAACAGCAAGCCAACATTCGTGTCACCGATATTCGGCAGTCGGTACAACGCAGCCAGCACGCCAGCTACCATACCCTTCATGTCAAAGACGCCACGGCCGTAATAGTTGGCGTCATCTTCGCGGACAGAAAACAGATTGTCGCTGCCTGGTACGACGTCTAGATGGCAGGCAAACCACAGCATGTCATCGTTTGCCGGGCGGGTCGTAGCCAGAAGGTATGGATACCCGCCCGATTCGCCTACAGCAATATGTGCAACGCCTGCCGCCTGCGCATGACTAGCGGCTACCTCTATTACTTTTTTAGCTGCATCGTGCTGGCCGGTCACGCTCGGCACACAAACAAGGCCATCTAAAATTATTTTGAGTGTTGGCTTAGGCTGCATACCGCTCCAATCCGTCGACTTCCATTTTGCCCACTATAGCATCGGAAGCGCCGTGGATAATAGCTGCATTTGGCCGCGCCATCCAGAAGCCGCCAATAATGACATGCCTGCCTTTGGCATCGGCGTTCTCGCCCGGCAGATACACGCCATATATGCGACTGAGCACGTGGTATTTGCCCTCGTTGCCCGGCTTCACAAGTTCGGCGGCGGTACTATTGCGTGCGTCGGCAGCAGCCATGGTGGCGCTATCGCCGTCGCGGAATTTCAGGCCAAGTTCATCCATGGTCGGTGGTTTGTAAAATGGCTGGAGCACCATAGTGCGATCCTCTTGCAGGTCGATGCCCGCACCAGCGAATTTGCGCGCCAGTTGGCCGGGCGATGCCGATCCCCGGATCTTAAACCGACTCGCTGCCATAACACCCGCTGCCTCTGTGCGCGAGCTCTTAAGACCCTTCAGCACAACAGGCCTTTCGCCTTTGAGGCGCTCACCAACTTCCAGTGCAACCGTCAAATTGGCCGCCAAAACGCCCATGTCCATTGCCGCGAGTGGACCTTTGTTGTCGCGCTCCCAGGCGGCAACGGCGCTTTGTTCGCCCCACTGGTCCATGAACCGGCCAAAGTCAGGATGAGAACGCCGCGCGCGTGGGATTACCGCAACTTCAGGTAGCGGCGCATCGCCTGTAGATGGCAACCACAGGTGGTCGTCATGCGGGTACACGTATCCTTCTTCTGGCAAAAAAGCACTGTAGAGCGGCGCGCCAAGCTGGTCGGCAGCGGCATCAACGTAGCTGGCGGCGACAGGGTTAATGCCACGGAGGGCGCTGAACATTGTTGGAACGTCGTCGAACTCGCACAAGCCAATCTCACCGTCTGGCCGGATAATGCCGTCGAACCGCGTCAGCACCATTGGCACGCCATGCTCTCGGCGGGCATAGGTTGGCTCTTCGGGGTAATGGCGAAACCAGTCCGCCATGAGCCCTTCAAGGGTCTGGGCGGTATCCTGGGTAATGTGCAGCGTTTGCGGATGAACGTTCATGTAAATACCATGCTCGGGTACAACGTCGAGCCGTCGCATTGGCGTGTCGTCGACATCGTCGGCGCGGATGACCTCGCCAGGTACAATAATGCGGTTATGGGCAATGTCATGAAATGCATCGACTAACTCGTCGGCATTGGTTTTAGGGGTGAACTCACCCATCGAGGGACTTACGTAGTATTCTGCTGGTCGGTACATACTCTTCTTCTCCTTTTTTTGAGCTTAAAAAAACCGAGCCTGGAGCTCGGTTTTGGATCTTCTTTGTAAATTATTTACGCGCGTCGCCAACCAAGCTCCGTGAGGGGCGTAAACCAGAAAGCAAAAGTAAACAGCTGGTTGGTTAGTTGGTGCATGTGCTTTAGATATAAACGCTGTCTGCTAAAAAAGTCAAGGAAATCGCTGCACGAACAGGGGTGTGACGGCGGGGAGGCGGCTACACGGCGCCACCTCCCCGCACGTGTCATGTGGCGTTGGCGTTCCTGGCGTTAGGCATCACCTCTTCCTTTTGAGCTCGCCACGGCGGTCCCATTCATCGAGCGCTATTTCTACAATAGGCCGGATGATTTTGTTGATAGCTGTGATGGCTGCCGCAAGCAGCGCCACCTTGACAGCCACCGACCGCAATGTGGGCATTCCCCACCTCCCGGGCGTGCAACGTACCGCCCATTATAGGGCCGTTCCTTGACAGCCGCTACCGCGTATGCATAAATGTTATTGTGAACTACGTTAACGACCGCGCACACCGTATGTATCAAGGGGCTAAGTTTAGCCTTCTTATTATTGTGTGCACACGCGGGGTTGACCGATAGTTCATAGCATAGATTCATACTAGACAAGAACATACGAGCTCACCCCACAAGGATGAGCTCGTTTTTGTTACACAAGGTCTGGTAGTTCCGGTAGAACTTGGGTTCCTGGCCGTCCCAAGTTCTACCGGGCCTAACAGCCCGAAGCGATCGACCCCTTGAACCGATCGCTGCAACACATGCTCCAGGCCGGACATGGCTCACGACGCACAAGGAGGCAAACGTGGCTAGCAGGTTGAGTGGGCGGGCGAAGACGGTTGCTGACGACATTTGTCAGCACACCAAGTCACGCCTGCCGCAGTACCCCTCGGCACGCAAGCAGCGCAAGCACTTGGCGCAGCTCATCACCGAATTGGCAGGTTTTCCCATCACGATCGAGCGGATGATCGGCAACGTTCCCGCGTGGGTGATTGACGCGGTGAAGACACGCCGCAACAACCACCTCTCGTCGATGGCTGGACTCACCACCTGAACCAAAGCATGTGGCACGCGTACTCCACCCATGAGTATCTGTGCAACCTATACACCGAATTTTGATCGTGACCCGACAAAGCGTGTATAGTACGCGGCTGGGTGATACGGGCAACCCCCTATCCACCCAGCCGCGCATAACCAACTAACGAAGTACATTATGGTAAACCGACCCGTAGAAATCTCAGGAAAATTTGCTGCCGCAGACGACGATATTGCCGCCTACGAATTTAGCCGCAGCCGCGCGCAGCAAATTCACAACCAAGACTGGCAGCCCCTTGGCATACCTGCTGTTTCTGATGGCCACGAAACATGGGAGCGGGCGCTTCAGGGCGAAATCACGACGCCTCTATTTTTGAACGACCCATCTGCCCGAACCGCTACACTTGGGATTCTGCGCCTGGGCGGCGACTGGGACGCCGCCGACGCCATGCAGGAACGCCTGGTCGGCCCCGACAGCGTGTTTGTGAACAGCCCCTACAACAGCGAGGTCTTCAGCGCAGATAGCGAAGAGGCCAAGCGACGGGTCGCGATTGACTGGGGCGTAACCAGCGTGCGCGGGCTCACCATGATAACCCGTCGGCGACGCCTGCTACAAACGGGTCCATTCACCGAGGAATTACAAATGACCGGCACGACCATGCGGTACGAAGCACATTCCCACGTCGAGGTAGACAAACTCTCGACCTTTGCGCTAGACATTGACCGCCTTGCCGACATCGACCACGAGGCCGCGCAGGAAGTCCGTCTTATTATTATCTGCGGCATTCTGGCCAGCAGTGACCTGCGGCGTGTGTACCGCGCCACTAAAGGCGAAGCAAACTGGGACGACAAAACCGCCACGGCACAGCAAGGCCTCCGCGAAGGTGTTATTAATGTAGCGACTGCCCGGTTTAAAATGCGCCACTACAACATTAGTGCCGACGCCGTGGTAGACCGTTATGATTCCGAAAACCCCACCTGGGTTCGCCGCCCAGAAACAATCCAGGCAATCGAGACCGAAGTAAAAGACCGCACCGGCCTGCTTGTGCCCTCGACAGCGACCTTTTACGGTGCACGCGTACTGAACATGTTACGCCGCGTCTAGCTTGCCACCAGTGGCAGGCTTTCGGTATACTGAAAATATGTCCTGGAGGGAATCACCTGCAAGTTTGGACGTCCCTGTGACGCCAATCCTGCAATCTGGCACGAATTTTAATCAGCGTTACCTGCGTGATTTTGATTCCCTCTCGATTCTTGTACAAAAGCTGCGCAACCAAGGCCTTCGGATCGTTTTGACCCAAGGCGTGTTCGATTTGATCCATGAAGGCCATGCCAAATACCTCGAGATGGCAAAATCGTACGGAGATGTACTGATTGTTGGCGTAGATTCAGATGAGCTAACCCGCATTCGCAAGGGTGACGGCCGCCCGATTGTCCCACAAAAAGAACGCATCGAGATGTTGGTACACTTGCGGCATGTCGATGTTGTGGTTGTGCGTGAACAGCACCACGGCATTGGTGACCTCATTCACCTGGTAAAGCCGGATGTGCTGGTTGTTTCGAGCACCACCAAAGATTTCTCGAGCGACATGAAACTGAACAAACAAATGCGTGAAGATTACGAAAACGTATGCGGCGATATTGTTGTTTTGCCGCCGCAGGGCACCGCCCACACCAGCGCACGCATCCGCCAACTTACAATCGAAGGGGCCGAGAAACTGGCTTCCGAAATTAACGACCTGACCCGTGATTTTATAAACAAGATTCGTAAATCATGACTGTTATTGCCTACTTTCCTGCGTATCACCGCGGGTATGCAGAGTTTTTAGGCGCGCACGAGGGGCCAGTATACGTGCTCGATACCCAGTTAGTACGCCAGCTCTACCCAAAAGCTGAGCGTGATGTCCGCGCCATACAGGCAATAGACATGGTGGCCGTGCTTCGCAGCACCTGGAATGATGTGCACATCCTGGACGAAGAGGCATTACCAAAGTTAGGCACTGCGCCGATTGTTATGCCTGACGAAGACATAAGCCGCTTATTTGCCAAAAAGTATTTAAAGGGCAAAAAAGTCACGTTTGTACCGGCGCACCTGCGCTGGGATGGCCAATGGGCGTCTAAAGAAAGCCCCGTGCCGCCCGACCGTATTGTATCGACCGACACACTAGACCGAGAACTCATTGCCAAAGCCGCAAAAGCAGCTACAAAAAGCCCGGATTGGTGGCGGCAGGTTGGCGTGGTAATCGCCAAAGACGGCAAGGCGTTGGTAACGGGTTACAATCGCCCAAACCACAGCGATACCTACGATTTAAACGCCATGGGCGACCCACGTTCCAACTTCGATGCCGGCGTCAGCTACGATCTGACCACTGCAGAACACGGAGAAGCGTACGCAATTGGGCTGGCAGCCCGCGACGGCACGGCATTAAAAGGCACCGCCATGTATGTCACTACCTTCCCCTGTCCAACATGTGCCAAGCTCATTGCCACTGCGGGCATTGCAAAAGTTTTTTACGCCGAGGGCTACTCACTTATCGATGCCGAAGCTACCTTGCGGGACGCAGGTATAGAGATCGTGCAGGTGAAGCGCTAACCGACGCGCATAAGCACGGGCTCAGAGCCATCTGCTCCCGGACCTGATATCAGTTGTGCATGGAGGTGCGAAACGCTCGCACCAGTATATTTTGTTTCGCCAAAACGGCACACAAAAGCGCCACCAGGAATATTGTGCTCAAGTGCAATGGTGTTTATAAGCCCCTGTAACTCTAGCCAAGCGGCGGGTGTAATATCGGCAAAGGCCTGGATGTGCGCCTTATGGATAAGTAAAAAATGATGCACCGCCCCTTCGTAGGGATATGCGTTGCGCGTATACAGCCAATACTCACCCTCTTTTAAGATGGGGTTTGGATGGTAGTTGGCAAGGTGCTCCGGACAAAACGGGCACACGCCGTCTTCGGTGATCTTATTAATAACCTTGCCATAGACGCCATCGGTGCGGCGGTTGGCGTTCTTGGAATTAACATATTTCTGGCTCATAGCTACACAGGGGTTGGAATACCCATTTTAGGATGCGGGTCGTAGTCGCTCAGCACAAAATGCTCGGGGCGGAAGTCCATAATGTCCGTAATGCCCTTTGCTTCGTCAGAGATAACAACTGTGGGGAGCTTGCGGGGTTCACGCTCCAGCAGTTCGCGGACTTTGTCGTACTGGCTTTCGTACATATGCACGTCCGAGAAAGTGTATACGACTTCTTTAAGGGTGTAGCCAATCAGCTGGCTGACCATCAGGCCAAAGGCGGCGTATTGCATAAAGTTAAATGGCACACCAACGGGCAGGTCGCCGCTACGCTGGAAGTGGTGAATGACCAGTTCTTTGGTTTCAGGGAAACACAAAACGTGCACGTACCCATGGCAAGGCGCTACAACGACTTTGCGTGTCAGACCCTCGTGCTGCAGGGTATATTGTGGAATCCACGGGCTTAAAACATGCGTCCGCAAGTACGGGCGCTCTTTAATTTGCTTCATCAAGTGTTCGACCTGGTTGAAAGGCGTGCCTTCAGCTGTTGGAAAGGCCGCCCAAGCCGCCCCATACGAACCGTCACCCAAGTCGCCTTCTGGCAAGTTAAAGATGGCTGTGCGTTCTTTGGTTACCCAGCGGCTCCACCACTTGCAGCCAAAGGCTTCGAGCTGCTCCTGGGTGCGGGCACCGTGCAAAAAGGCAATGTGCTCGGCTAAAGCTCCCTTAAAAAAGATACCCGAGAGGTCACGTTCGGTGACCACTGGGAAACCGTTTGCAAGAGGGTAGCGAAGCTGGGCGCCAACAATCATCTTGGCTTTTTCGCCATGGATTGGCATGACTTCTGTGCCTTCCTCCAGAATCTTGCGAAGTAAATCTTGGTATTGGCTGTCGGGTGTACGCTCGGCAAACGGTTTGTAGATTTCCATACCAAAATTATACAATGGAAAGCGATGAAGACATTTATTATTGCTGCACTTACGGCGGATGGCTATATTGGCCAGGACGCCGGACACCTCTCGACACGGTGGACAAGCCACGCCGACAAAGTATTTTTTACACAAAAAACAAAAGAGGCGGGCGCGGCATTATTTGGCCGCACCACCTTCGAAACCTTTAATCGGGCGCTGCCTGGCCGACGGACAATCGTGTACACGACCCGCCCCGAGAGTATTACCACAGAAGGAGTAGAAACAATAAAGGGCTCGCCCGCTGAGGTTGTTGCCGCGTTGCAGGCGCAAGGTGTAGAACACCTGGCCATTTGCGGCGGCGCGCATGTATACGCAGAGTTCCTGGCTGCTGGTCTGGTTGACGAAATCTTTATTACTATTCACCCTGTGGTGTTTGGCGCGGGCGTGCCCTTGTTCCGCGAGCCGCTAGAGAAACAGCTGAAGCTGCTCGATGTACAGAACATTGGCGACGACACTGTTATGCTGCACTATAGCGTTTCTTAGGTGAACCGGCCGCCAGGTCGCGTGCCAGGTTTTCTGCCGCAAGGCGTAGTTGCTCTAAGGTCCCATTGTTCACAACCGTAATGTCGGGTTTAATTCCCGCACGCCCAGCCTCTGTTATATCGGGTCCGCGCGTTTCGCTGCCTGGGCGTTCTACGCTAACAATGCGACCACCGCGTGAGCGCACCACCTCCGCGTCGCTGGCATAGCGGACCCCGCCAATAAGCACGAGGCTTGTTGTGGCGTCGCGCAGCTGGATGCGGCGCATAATCTCGTCGTACCAAATTGTTTTGCTGAGCTTTACCACCAGGTAGCCGCCGAGCCACTGCAAAAGGGCACGGAACTGCTCTTTTGTGTGCGTGTTCAAAGGCGCATCTAACAAGGCACGGTCCGCACCCACCTGATGCACGTACGCGAATAATTTGTCGTACAGTTCGGGGTGCTGCAACGTGTCATGTTTGGCAATAGCCAGCTGGTTCCAGACCACGTCGTGGTGCAGATGCTCACTAATGGCGTCGGGCAGCCAAATTAACACCTGATTGGCGAGCTCAAGCGTGTCACTTGTGGTTTCGTAGGCTAGTTCAACTTTAAGGGCTTGGTTAAAGGCAGTGGCTATCTCGGCAACGACGTGCCAGGTTTCGTAGTGCGCGTGGTCCGATACAGATTCACCTAAAAATGCAGCAAAAGTGGTCTTCCCACTACCAATGGCGCCCGTCATACCAAGTAGCTCACCCATATGTATAGCATAACAAAAATCCAGAGCCGTGATGACTCTGGATTTTGTATTTTTATGCGATCCGAACGGTTGCTTCTTCGAGCCACTCTTCGCCGTCTGGCCGTACCGGCGAATCAGGTTCCGGACGCGCATCAGCAGCAAGCAGTGCACTGGTGTTGCGCAGGAATTCTCCTGCCGCAGCCGATGCCGCCATACTGCCAAGCACGCGCCGTCCTGGCTGGTACACCCCGTATTCGGGCGTTTCTGGTTCTTGGTCGAGCACTGTAATGCTCGGATCGTCTTCGGGCATCTCTTCTTGGCGATGCCTTGCCATTGTTTCTGTACTCATTTTTTTGCCCCCAAGGGGCAATGCTACTCCTACAGCGAGCTTGCGTCAACCTTGATGCCAGGGCCCATGGTTGTGCTCACGGTGATACCCTTAATAAGGGCGCCCTTGATGCTGGCAGGCTTGCTCTGGTTCAGGTTGTCGACAAATGCCTTGGCGTTGGTGTGCAACTTGGCGGCACCAAAGCTAACTTTGCCAATGCCCTGATGGACAATGGCTTGCTTGTCGACGCGGTATTCAACCCGTCCAGCCTTGGCTTCTTCTACAGCCTTGGCGACGTTTGCAGTGACGGTACCACTCTTAGGGTTTGGCATGAGGCCGCGTGGCCCCAGCATACGTGCGTATTTGCCAAGCTTAGCCATGTTTTGTGGTGTGCTAATAAGGACGTCAAAGTCCAAAATCTCTTTGTCGAGCTGAGCCAGGAAGTCTTCTTCGCCAACAATGTCAGCACCAGCTTTTTTAGCTTTTTCCTGGTTGGCAGCGTCAGCGAACACAGCAACACGTACGGTCTTACCAGTGCCTTCGGGCAGGGTAACAGTGCCGCGGATGTTCTGGTCGGCTTGGCGTGGGTCTACGTTCAGGTTCAGGTGCAGCTCTACGGTGCCATCAAACTTACCGACGTTGGTCTTGGTGGCAAGTTCAAGGGCTTCAGACAGGGTGTAGGCTTTGTTCTTTTCGATCAGCTCAGCAACCTTGCGGTAGTTCTTGCCGCGGCGCTCAAGGCGGCTGCGGGTTGGGTTCTGCTTTTGCTTCACTTTGGCTTCACCATCTACAGGAGTGGTGTCACCAGCAGCCTTGCGCTCTTCTTTAGCGACTTTGTCTTCAGCTTCTTTTTGAGCTTTCTCGCTGCGCTTACCGGCTTTTGCTGCGGCTTTTTCAGCTTTTGGCTCGTTGGTTTCGGCTGCTTCTACTTCTGGCTTCTCGGCAACTGTTTCTTCAGCAGTCGTTGCTTCTGCTTTTACTTCGAGCTCTTCAACGCTCTTTGTGGCTTCATCTTTCTTAGCCATAGGGGTAACTCCATGTGGTGCGAACGGCTTTTAGAGCCTCCCACAATTTAATTAATCTACTACTTCAACGCCCATGCTGCGGGCAGTGCCGGCAACGGTCTTCATTGCGGCTTCGACGTCGTTTGCGTTCATGACGTCCATTTTCTTTTCGGCGATTTCACGGAGCTGAGCTTTGGTAATCTTACCAACTTTCTCGGCGTGCGGTTTGCCAGAGCCCTTAGCGAGCTTGATTGTTTCGCGGATCATGTCGTCAACAGGCTGACCGATGATCTCGAATACAAACGTACGGTCTTCGTGGACCTTAACGTGGACAATAACGTCTTTGCCCATCATGTCTTTTGTGCGGTCGTTAAACGCTTGCACAAAGTCCATCAGGTTCAGGCCGTGCTGACCTAAGATTGAACCTACTGGTGGGCCTGCGCTGGCACGGCCAGCTGGCAGACGCATTTTAAGATTTGCTTTTACGACTTTCGCCATAATAAATGCTCCCTTGTGGTACCTACGGCCTATCCGGCCTCCCACGTTTAATTAATAGGAGTGCGTAACGGAGGTTAATTATACTAAAAATAATTGCTTTTGTATAGGGGTGGCCGACACTCGCAGATTTCGCGAGTGTCGGCCCTGGCGGCGTATTCACCGTCAGGCGCTGTACCCCATGGGCCTTATGTCAGAAACTGCCGCCACAGTCCACACTGGGCGCAGGGGACGGGTCGCAAGCCGGCGCCGAGTACGTCGGCGAGCTGTCCACGATGGCGGCCGTGGTGGCCGCCTGTGTTGCAG
>DATEFB010000026.1:0-92943 GCA_035280845.1 Saccharimonadales bacterium (SeqCode)
ATCAGAGAGAGCTTCTCGTCGGGATCAGTCCCGTACTCCCCCATCATCACCACGTTCACAGCCGCGTTGCGGGCTCTGGTCATGCGTTTCACCACCTCTGGTGTTTGACGGTAGAACAAAAACGATTATAAGACTTTGACAAAATTAAATCAATGTTTTAAAATAATGCCGATCCGCGTCACAAACGCGCCTCACGCATCAGACAGATCTCGACCCACAGGGAGCGCGCCATGAAAGTACGCACGAGCGTCAAAAAACTGGGCGCCACAATCCGAGGCCGGAAGAGCTTCAACAGCCTCCTGGAGGCGTTCGTCTACAAGCTCGGCCAGGTCTCGGGCGTGTGCTTCGGCCGTCTGGCCGTGGCCACCGATGAGCGAATCCCGGCCCAGCACACCGCCGACCTCGCCAACTTCATGCTCGATTTCCAACTCAACGTGGACATCGGCGACACAACCGCGCGCTGGCTGAAGGCGCACTTTACGGCGACGCCCAACATCGGGCACGTCCACTGCGCCGTGACGGGCGACAAGGACAGCCTGGTTCGCCTGGAGGAGTGGCTCATCCGCTCGGTCTACAGCCTCTACAACGAGGTGTGCCTCAACGCCGAGCGCACCGAGCTGACCTTCATGCTGAGTGACACTCACCACATGGACGTCCGCGACACCATCCGCGCCGCCAAGGACCGCGTGGCTGCCGCCGCCGACCACATTCAGCCGGACCTCTGAGCCCGCACCACCGGTTTGCATCGGATGGGCGCAGGCTCACCGAACCGCATCTGTCTGATGCAAACCCTCGTATTATCAAAACACCCCTGACTTTGCAGGGGTGTTTTTTATCGTGAGATCCACGAATTTGTCACTGTATACACTGCCCCGCGGCGCTGGTATGTTCCGTCCAATATAGCTTGCAGTTTGACGTAGGCTTCTGTTGCAGAATGGTAGGCATTGCTATAATCTGCGCCACCTATGTATGTATTCATTGTGCCAAGCGCATCCCGGATGACCCTATAATCAAATGATTCGTCTGAGGCAGGATGACTGTAAATCAGTAGTTCCTCAATCTGCTGTAATTTCGTGAACCAATCCCTGCTCGTGCCCTCGGGCGCTTGCATGGTAGCCAAAATACCCATAACATTTTCTTGCCCTTGGCCATAATTAATCGATTCGAGTAACTTGAACGCTTGCTCGTCGTCTAATTCCTGCTCAGCGTTACCCGCCGCTTTCCGCACCCGAGCCCGAGCATCCTCGGTAGCTGTTGCAAGTTGCTCCTTTAGTGGCGAATGTTGAGGAGGGGTGTATTCCGGGATCATATCCTCGGGTAACCTTGAGACGTCCTCGGGTCGTACAACGTCGAGGTTACTGCGTAAGCGAATTAGCGTATCCTGTAGCTGCTCGAGCGCACCGATGCGCATACTCAGGGAATTTGCCTCTGTCTCGGCTTCGGACTGAAGCTGCAGGGCCAGCGGCTTAAGCTTCTCCCATTCTTCGGTGCACGTTGCGGCAACCTGCAACTCATGCCAGGTCGCTACGACCTCGGTAAGTGCCGCGTATTCGCCTGGGTGCATGCGTTCAGGGTGCTGGAGCGCGCCACGCAGCGCCTCGGGGCTGGCGAATATTTCAGAAGGGGTGAGCATCTCGCCCTGCTCTTCTGCCTCGGGCGTAGCGGCTTGGTGCTCAACAGCGCTTTCAGTGCCAGCGTCTTCTGCGACATCTACAGTAGTGCGCTCAGAGGCTGTGGCCACAATGGGTTCGGTGTGAGGTTCCTCTGCTTCGATAGCTTCGTGTGCGTGTTCCTGGTCGTGGCTGGGCAACTTAAACGCGGATTCAACTGACTCGCCCTGCACCAGCCGAATACCGTTCATTGAATGGATAT
This sequence comes from Saccharimonadales bacterium (SeqCode), assembly GCA_035280845.1. GTDB lineage: Bacteria > Patescibacteriota > Saccharimonadia > Saccharimonadales > EFPC-124 > DASTDY01. The sequence goes on from DATEFB010000026.1 coordinate 1,873, forward strand.
CGCTTACGAACAGCTCCCCTTCGGGCGTTAGGCGTATGTCGAAGTGCCCTTTGGAGATAGATTGTGGATAGTCAAATTCATCGCGATGGTACCCGCGACCTATGCGGAGCACTCCCGTAGGATTCTCTGGCGTTATTGCATCGGCGCTTTGCTCGTGGATAGTGGTATAACCGCGCTTGCGCGACTCAGATTCGTCGCTCACCAGCACAAAATCGCCTTCTACTGGCGTGCCGTCTACCATACGCACGCCATGCTCGTCTGCCTCAGTTTTACGAACATCAAGAATGTAGAATATTTTGTCGTTCTCGCTGGCACGTATGGCGCCCAGCACGTCATAATCTTCGCCCACGGCTAGCGGGCGATTCAATTCGAGCGGATATTCGACACCTGGAACCAAGGGATCAATCTCTGCTGCCTCTGCACGGACGGTCACATCAGCAGGCACGACCTCCTCGAAGTCAAGCTTGCGATGTCTGCCTACATACTCTGCGCTTTGCGTTTCAGTCATTATGCCCTCATTCTACCGTAAGCATGATGAATTAAAAATATCACCACTGTGGGTGACATAAAAAATAGAGGCACACCACCCGCGGCACGGTTTGCGCGGGTGGTGTGCCGTGATGGCCGTCAGCTCCGGATGTTCTGGATCAGTTGTGGCGTGGCGGTCACGTGCAGATAGCCGCCCATGGCGCCAGGCTGGTCGGCGTACATGATGTTCATGAACCCGGCGTGCCCGAAGGCGCGTTCCAGGACCGGTCGCATCTCCTGCGGGTCGTACACCCTGATCGCCAGGGTGATGGCCTCGGCACTTGCGCCCGGCCTGACCTCGACGCCGCTGTGGCTGACGCCGAAGCCCCGCCAGCGCAGGGTCAGCCGGACGTTCAGGAACAGGCTGGCCAGGCTTCGGAAGGCATCGGGCAGATTCCCGCGCAACTCGGCCAGCTCCCATGGCAAGGGCTCGCCCTGGGTGAATACGTAGTCGACCAGCGCAAGGATGCTGTCGCGCTGCTCGGAAGCAGGTGCAGGTGTCATACCGGCCTCAATCTGTCAGGCTGAAAAACGGTCAAAACACAGCATACAACTTTTTACCGCATAACAAAACCGCCAAGCGCTATACTTGGCGGTTTGTTGGTTAGAACTCGCGCGGACGCGATTCTTTTTGCGGAGGTGCCGATTCGGGTGCTGGCGAGCGGAACGGCATAGGTGTTGGCTCGCTTGGTTGCGGCTGGCTGTTGCCGGTGCCGATCTCGTTAATAACCGGGATCACAATCGGCGTACGGCGGGTTTGGTCGTACAGAATGTGAGTGATCTCGTCTTTGAGCTCTTTCTTCATGTCGTCCAGGTCGCCACGGCGGCCGCCAAAGCCACGGGCGATCTTTTGCTTCAGGTAGCTGCGAATAGTGTTCATAAGTTCCTCGCTGTCGCGGAGGTAAATGAACCCACGACTGATGATGTCCGGGCTGGTCAGCAGACGGCCGGTCTGACGGCTGAGCGTCAACACAACAATGAACATGCCTTCCGAGGCCATGTGGATGCGGTCTTTCAGCACGACTTCACTGACGATATCGCCGGAGTCATCGTACATGACACCGCCGACAGGCACGCGGCCAGCCTTGCGGGCCAGGCCATTTTGGTCAAACTGCAACACGTCGCCGCTGTCGCACACAAAGATGTTTTCTTTCTTTACGCCGCCGTCAACTTCGGCCATTTGTGCGTTGTGGGCCAGCATGTGGAACTCACCATGGATTGGCATGTAGTACTTTGGCTTCACCACGCCAAGCAGCTTTACGTGGTCGTCGTAATAGCCGTGGCCCGAAAGGTGCAACGGACCGGCGTTGTGGATGTGGTTGTGCGAGTTTTGCAGCACGTCCGCACCCTCGCGGATCAGGCCGTCAACAGTACGCACAACGTACTTCTCGTTACCCGGGATCGGGTTAGAGCTCAGCACAATAATGTCGGTTTTCTTCACCTTAATGTGCTTGTGGCTGCCGCTCACCATGCGGTTAAGCACGGCGCTGAACTCACCCTGGCTACCTGTACAGACCACCACGATTTTGCTGTCGGGCAGTTTTACAATGTCATCCATGCGCATAATGACGTCTTTTGGCACTTTAATGCTTTGGGCGCGCAGGGCGACTTCCATGTTCTGAAGCATGCTGTAGCCAGCAAACGCGACTTTGCGGCCGTGTTTTTGGGCACTTTCCAGGATCATCTGGATACGGTGGATCTGCGAGCTAAAGGTCGAGACAATCAGGCGGCTACTGGTGTGTTGCTCCATGATTTTACTGAAAGTGTTGCCAATCTCGAACTCACCGTGCAGGTGCGTACCGGCTGATTCACAGTTGGTGCTTTCGTTCATAAGCAGCAGTACGCCTTCTTCGCGGCTGATCTGGTCGAGGCGCTCTAGGTCGAACTTGCGGCCATCAACAGGATTGTCTTCAAAGCGCCAGTCGCCGGTGTCAATTAACACGCCGACAGGTGTGCGTACCACAACAGCAGTCGAATCCGGGATGGAGTGGTTCACGCGCACCAGCTCAATACTAAAGCTGTCGCCAAGCTGCACGCGTTCGTGTGCTTCGGGGTTGAGCACATTGTAGGTTGGGCGGTACGGCGTATCGGATTCTTCCATCATCTTCTCTACCATGCCAAGGGTGAACTTACTGCCGTAGACCGGTGCTGGCAAACGGTGCAGCAAGTGGCGGGTGGCGCCAATGTGGTCAAGGTGGCCGTGGGTAAAGACAATGCCGCGGATCTTGTGCTTGCGCTCTTCCAGGTAGGTAATGTCTGGCACTATGTAGTTGATGCCTGGGTAGTCGGAGCCTGGGAACAGGAAGCCCATGTCGATGATAATAATGTCGTTATCGTATTCGATGGCCATCATGTTTTTACCAATGCCCATCTCACCAAGGCCGCCAATTGGGATGACGCGCAAAATCGGGCCGTCGGTGCGAGGGATGGTTTTTTGCATGTTCAAGGTGAACTGCTGGCCACCGTAGCCGTTGTACCCCGATTTGTTAACCGGCACGTCAATAACATGCTGGCTGGCAACAGCGTTCACGTTCTCGCTGGTACGGCGCTGGGCGCGTTGCACTTCGCCGCGGCGGATCTGGGTTTTAGCCAGGACGCTGTTGTTGGATTGCGGGCGGGCGCTGGGTGCGCCCTCTTGGTTGCGCTTTGGGCGGCCGATCTGGCCTTTACCAGGGTTGGCCTGGCGCGGTGCGCGGTTGTTTTGGTTTTTTGGCTGGCGGTTCTGCCCGCCTGCATTCGGTTTGTTATTTGGATTCATTCCTTACTTCTTTCCTTTCAAGGATGTAACAATACTTTTGAGTTTCATAAAATCTTCAATCACCAGAGCGCGCGTTGCGCCACTATACAGCGCTGCGGCAGGGTGATATACCGGCAGGATGTCCCACTGGTCGCCCTTTACGAGCGTGCCGTGGGCCTGGCCAATAGTGACACCTGGGACAAAATAGCCCATGCTGTGCCTGCCTAAAGTGACCACCAGTTTGGGTTGGATCACGGTAAGTTGACGCAGCAGGAACGGCCAGGATTCCTCTTTTTCGATTGGGCGCGGGTCGCGGTTATGTGGCGGACGGTACTTAACAATGCTGGTTATAAACACTTCTTCGCGGGTCAATCCGGCGATTGCCAGTAGTTCAGTCAAGAACTTGCCCGCTGCGCCTACGAATGGCCGGCCAGTCAGGTCTTCGTTTTTACCAGGAGCCTCGCCAATCAGCACAATGTCGGCGTCTGGGTCGCCCTCGCCTGGCACCAGGTTCATGGCCGTCTTGGCCAAATCCGGGCAGATATTACTCGCGACAATATCTGCTGCAATTTGATCGAGACGTTTTTGTTTACCCTGGTGCTTCATGTATCGAGTTCAGATGCAAGCGTGCGAATTAGTGTGAGTGCTCGGCTTGCGAAAGTAGGTTCATTATAGCACTCTCCGGGCGTGATGTCCATCATAAAATTGACTAAACAGTCTTTAAATGGTAAAATATAGAAATTCCCGACGTTCCATCTGGAGGACAGATGTACGACAAGGACGACCCGGCCGAGGTCAAGGCTGCGATGCTCGCTGCTATGCGCGCTTCGATCGCCTGGCACAAGGCCACCGGCAGCGCCGGCCCCCACCTGCCCGCACGCAGCGGCTTCCTCGCCTCTGCGGAAGAGACGGACTGGGGACACGCCGTGGCCACGCTGGCCAGCGTCGGCAACGAGGACGTGAACAAGGTCGAGGAGAACATCCGCGGCAACTTCACGTTCTACCACGTGACGGTGGACCGGCTGCACCGCGACATGGAGCGCGCCTGCCCCCACCACCAGGTGGTCACCATGTTCTGCGCGGGCGTGTTCGGCGAGCTGCACCTGCCGTTCATCGACTACATGGGCATGTCGCACCAGGAGTTCCTGGACTTCGTGCTCGCGCTGCACAAGGAGCGCCGCCCGGACTGCCCCGGCTTCACCGCCACCGAGGCCGCGCTGAGCGACACCTGCGTCGGCCTCCTGCGGCTCGACGAAGTTCAACAGTGGTCGTGAAGCACAAAACGGGGTCGCCTGCGCGTCATCGCGTAGGCGACCCCGCCATACCCCTCTCAGACGAGAGGTTTTTTATTACTTTGCGTCTTTTATGCTCAGGTTCAAACGGCCATGGTCATCGATGGCAGTCAACTTGACCGTCACTTCGTCGCCTTCGCTCAGAACGTCGGTGACTTTTTCGACACGCTTGTCGCTGATCTGGCTAATGTGCACTAGACCATCGCGGCCAGGCATAATGTTCACGAATGCGCCAAATTCCATGATCTTCACTACAGTACCCTTGTAAACGGTGCCGATTTCCGGCTCAGCAACAATGTCTTTGATCATCTGCATAGCAGCTTCGATGCTCTTGGTATCAACAGCTGACACCATAACCAGGCCGTCGTCCTTAATGTCGATCTCGGCGCCCGTCTCGGCAATAATGCGGTTGATTGTTTCGCCGCCCTTACCAATGACTTCGCGGATTTTCTCTGGCTTGATCATCATCTTCTCGATGCGTGGTGCATATGGGCTGAGCTTGTCGCGGTGCGTCGGGATGGTCTCGAGCATGTGGGCAAGAATGTGGGCACGGCCCTCTTTCCCCTGCATCAGGGCTTCCTTGAGCACATCAACAGGCAAGCCGTGAACCTTCATGTCCATCTGCAGGGCGGTGATGCCCTTGCTAGTACCGGCAGTCTTAAAGTCCATGTCGCCGGCAAAGTCTTCGGCGTCGGCGATGTCGCTAAGAATAACGATCTTGTCGCCGTCTTTCATAAGGCCCATGGCAATACCGCTGACCGGCGCCTTAAGCGGCACACCAGCGTCCATAAGTGCCAAACAGCTGCTGCAGGTTGCGGCCATGCTGGTTGAACCGTTCTGGCTCATAATTTCGGTCACGCTGCGGATTGCGTATGGGAAGTCTTCTTCAGCAGGAAGAACGGCGGTCAACGCGCGTTCTGCCAGGTAGCCGTGGCCAATTTCGCGGCGTCCCGGGCTTCCCAGGCGGCGAACCTCACCAACGGTGTAGCCAGGAGCGTTGTAGTGGTGCATGTAGCGGCGCTCGGCGTCGCGCTCCATAGTGTCAACAATCTGGGCGTAGCTAAGTGGTGCCAGGGTAACAATGTTCATGCCCTGGGTCATACCACGGGTAAATAAGCTTGAACCGTGGGTGCGTGGCAAAATGCCAACTTCGCTTGAAAGCGTGCGGATGTCTTGCGGCTTGCGGCCATCTGGGCGCACACCATCTTCCAGAATGCCTTTGCGGACATCTTTGTGGATAGCCATGGTAATGGCGTCGTCGTACTCGCCCTTAACCAGTTTGTACTCTTCTTCGCCAACTTCTTGCTTGAAATTTTCGTGAGCGCTGTCGCGGAGGCCCTTTACCAGGTCGTTGCGTTCCGGATAAGGAGCGCGCAGGCCTTGGCCAAGCTTGTCTTCGAGCCAGGCGGCGACTTTGGTCTGGATGCCTTCGTCGGGCAGGGTCAGTTCGAATTCTTGCTTAGTGACGCCCACCTTCTCTACCAGCTCGGTCTGCAGGGCAATTGCTGGCTGGATGGCCTCTTGCGCCCAAGCCAATGCTTCTACAACCTGCTCTTCGGTGACTTCGTTGGCGCCTGCCTCAACCATCATGATGCCGTCTTTCGTACCAGCAACAACCAGGTCGAGCTCGTTCTTGTCCATTTCTTCGAGCGACAGGAAGCCGGCAGGCTTACCGTCTTTCAGGCCAACGCGGATACCAGCGACCGGGCCTTCGAATGGTGCGCCAGTCAGCATGAAGGCGGTACTCATGGCAATCATGGCGATCATGTCCGGGCGGAAGCTTGGGTCCATGCTCAGAACTGATGCAACACCCTGCACTTCGTTGTGGTAGCCTTTTGGCCACAATGGGCGGATTGGGCGGTCGATGATGCGGCCAATCAGAATGGCGTCTTCTGACGGACGGCCTTCGCGCTTAATAAAGCGACTGCCGCTGATCTTACCAGCTGCATACATTTTTTCTTCGTAGTCGATGCTCAGCGGAAAATAGTCAAACCCGTGGGCTGGCTGTTCGCTGACCATGGCAGTACCCATAACCACGGTGTCGCCGTAGCGGGCCAAAACCGAGGCGGAGGTGCGGAAACCAATGCGGTTTACCTCGAGGCTTAATGTCTTACCGAGAAAATCGGTTTCAACTTTAATAATATCTTTGCCAAAAGGGTTGATTGTTCCCATTTGAATCCTTTCTTTAGCACCCAGGTGTCGCGTGTAACGGGTTGCCGTGCACTACTGTTAGTGCAAACCAATCCACCACACGCAGCTTACTTTTGAATTATTGCGGGTGCTGTAAAAATTATAGCTTAAATAAAGAACAAGGGCTGGCGATTATTTGCGCAGCCCTAGTTTTGCGATGAGGCCTTGGTAGGCTTCGTAGTTCTTCTCCTGCAGGTATTTAAGCAGGCGCTTGCGGCGTCCTACCATCTGCAGCAGACCACGGCGTCCGTGGAAGTCATGCTTGTTAGCCTTAAGGTGTTCGGTTACCTCTTTGATGCGCTGAGTCAAAATAGCGACCTGCGCTTGAGGGGAGCCGACATCGGTCTTGTGCGTCTGCACTTCGGCGATAACCTTGGCTTTGGTGTCTTTAGTAATCATCGTTGCTCATTTTAACAGATAGGGATAGAAGTCGCAATACCCTGGCTTTTAAGAGGTTGTTGCCGGGGCAGAGGTACTTCTCTGCCCCGGCAATCCAGCAGTGCTGGTTGGATGTTGTTCAGTTGCCCGGCCGCTGGTCGGGAATCCCCAGCCGCTCTTCGGCCAGCGCGTACATCTCGTCGGCGGTCGCCTGACGGACCACCACAGTGGGCGCTCCGCTGCCGTCTTGCGGGGCGGCGTAGAGCGTCACCAGCTCCTCCTTGATCTTCAGGAGCGCCAGCGTCGGCAGGGTCATAGGGCCGATGGTCTCGACCGCGTAGCCTTCTGCCTCAGCGGCGGCGATCCAGGCGGCTACGTCTTCCGGGCCGGGGGTCGGACCGGCAGCCGTCACCGCAATCTCGTCGATGGATTTCATGCGCCCTCTTTACGACGTGTGGCAATGCCACTGAACAATACAGTGTGGCATTGTAAACGTTTGGGCCGGAGTTGTCATGCCTAGGGTGTGCGTAACAGATCGGCAACAATGCTGTCGTCGGGGCTTATGGCCTCGGCAATATCCCACCGCCCTACCGTTGTACGGCGCAGCTGCGTAGTATAAGCGCCAGTTCCCAGGGCTTTGCCAATATCTTGAGCGAGCGTACGAATATATGTGCCGCTCCCGACATGACAGGCAATTTTTGCGTCCGGATACGTGTAACCAGAAAGCTCCAAGGAATGCACCATCACTGTACGGACCGGCATTTCCACCTCTTTACCTTCACGGGCAAGCTTGTAGGCGCGCTGGCCGTCGATTTTAATGGCGCTGTATATCGGCGGTGTTTGTTGGATCTCACCCCTAAAAGGCATAAGCGCAGCCTGAACAGCAGCCTCGGTGGGCTGTGCATCAGATATGGCGGTAATTTCACCCTCGGGGTCGCCTGTAGAGCTTGTGGCCCCAAGACGGATGGTAGCCTCGTAGGATTTATCGAGTTTGCTAAATTCACCGGCGCGTTTACAGTAGTCGCCAACCACAATAATCATGAGCCCGGTCGCAAACGGGTCCAGCGTGCCGGTGTGTCCCACCTTCACTTTTTTGCCCGCTTCCTGGCTGAGCTGGCGGCGCACACGCGCGACCACGCCAAAGCTGGACATGCCAGCGGGCTTATCGATCAAAAGAATACCAGAGGGGGTTTGCATGCCCCTACTCTACCACGCTTTTAGGCGCCAGGGATTTTGTATTGGCGAGGGTCAACGGGTGCTGGAGGTACTTCTGGAGTTGGTGCTTCTGGCGGCGGAGCGACTGCTGGAACAGTTGGCAGGTCGCTTGGAAGCGGCGGCAGATCTGCCAGGCTCGGTGGCGGTGGCATTGGCTGCGTCGGGTCAGCCTGTGGAAGCGGTGGCATTGGCGGCAATGGTGGTAGCGTCTGTGGCAACGCCGGTGCGGCTGGGGCCGGAGCATCAAACTGGGCTGGTTCGAGAGGAGCTGGCGCGGCTGGCGTGTCAAACTGAGGAGCCGGAGCTGGTTCGCTCGTACCAAACGGCATGGCACCGGCGGATTGCAGTGGCTGGCCAGATGGATCGAACGGTTGGGACTGCAACGCATCGGTCACAGCCTGGCGGGCAGCATCAAGGTCTGCACCGGTTGCATCCGCGGGTTTAGCGATTGCAGCGGCTTCGTTTGCAGCCTCTGCTGCGGCCGGAACAATTGCCGGAGCCTCTGGGGCAAGGGCGGCTGGTTCGGGTGCAGGTGCAGGCAGGTCAATCTCTGGCAATGGAGGCAACACAGGAGCCGGAGCTACAGGTTCAGGCTGTGGCAACGGTGCTGGTGCGGGTTCCAGAGCTGGTACTTGCGGCTCTGGCGCAGGTGTTGGCTCCGGAGCTGGCGGCTGCACAGGCTCAGGGGCTGGCGCTACAGGCTCGGGTGTCGGAGGGGGCGGCAACACAGGAGTGGGCCCAACTACTGGTTCGGGTGCAGGTTCAGGAGCCACGACTGACTCAGGCTGAAGCGCTGGTTCCACAACAGGTGACGGTTCTGGCGCAGGTGGCAATGCAGGCGCTGGCGCAACCTCTTGTTCCGGCTCTAGTGCCGGTGGCTGCACAACTTTTGGTCCGCTGGACTTGGCTTGTGCAGACGACTCATCGGGGTGAGTCAATAACTTCAAATTGCGATCGGCGTCCTCTGCCTTGCGCGAATCATCCATAGCTTTTTCGGTTGTTGCGTTAAGCGTACCGCCCAAGACTGGCGGTTCCAGGCGACGGCCGCGCCATGAACTGCTACCAACAACAAAGCCTGGGTCTTCTTTTGGTCTGCCGTCTTCGTCCTCGTCGTCACCAGCGCCGTTTACCGTCTGGCTGCCAGGCGCTTTTGGCTCGCGCATAATCGCTGGAACATCTGCACTCGACGCACCGGCAATCGCCTCTTTCAGCTGGTCAAACCCAACAGGCTGGCGGGCGGCCGGCAACGCAGCTGCAAGCTCATCCTCTGCAGTCTGCTGGCGGTTCTTGTTCCTATTTTTGTTCTTCTTGCCAGATTGCTGCTGCCCTTGGTTCTGGTTTTGGTTCTGACCCTGGTTCTGTCCCTGCTGCGGCTGTTGAGCTGGAGCAGCTGGAGCTTCCTCGAGCGGCTGAGATTCTTCCTTCTTAGGATGAACAATGTCCAGTTCGCCATCTTTCTTAGGTGCTTCTTCCGATGGTGCGGCCACTTTTACCGAGCCGCCATTTGGCACAAGCTGGCCCACTGCAGGGGCGGCGCTTGGTAGCTGGTTGGCTTTTAGTAGGTTGTTTGCAATAAGCTGCTGGTTGGCACCGGCCGCCATTAGCTGTGCGGCCATAGTCATAATCCGCGGCGTTGTGTGTTCGTTACTAAAGCGGTCGGTGGCGGCCACAATACCGGTTAACATTGCTGTAGCGATTTGCTGGTCAAGCAGCCCTGGCTGCTGGAACGACTCAGACATACTCACCAACATCTCACATAAGCTGCTGACGTTGGATTCGTGCCAATCAATCGAGCCCAGGCTGCTTTGCTGGTTGTTGGCGTTAATCGTCATGACCGTTGCGTCGTGCAAGATACGGCCGTGGGCAATAATTGCTTTGTCGAGGTCGTCGCGCTTCTCTACTCCAAGCGCCAAAATTAGGTCGACGTTAAAGTCACCCTGGCTGAACTGAAGGTCTTTTTCGGTAATGGTGGTGCGATACGGCGTAATGAAAATGCGCACAACATCGTCTTCTACCTTATAGCGAAGGCGGTCGGCTTTTTCTTTGTCGAGTGAGATAATAAAGTCGCGCAGTGAGTCCACGCTGTTCTCGAACGTCTTTCCTGGGTTCAGGAACTCCATAGCAGGCGGCATTGCCCCGCTAAAGACAGCAGTGGCGTGCTTATCCATCTTATTGAGCATTAGGGCAAGCGCCAAGGCAGCAGCCAGCGCGTCAACCGTTGGGTTGGCACTTACGGCTACAAGAATGTTGGTAGATTGGCGAACCCGCTCAACTATGAGCTGTTTAGAGTTTGCTGCATCTTGCTGCATGTTACTTTAACCTTTTTGTTTGATGGTGCACTTTTAGCTCACTGTAGCATAAGCTTAATGGGGGTGCAAGAGAATATTTAAAGAGTTCTGGCTATTTCCAGCGTTTTGTATACACCAGAAAATACAGGACGCCGCCAAAACCGACGACCATGACCGACATAAGGACAATCTGGTACATAAGGAAGTTTTCGGCCATCAGTCCCCCCGAGGTTAGGTACGACACGCCTTGGGACAGTACTGAGAATGCACTCACTCCTATCATTGAAAGCACCATGGCTTCAAAAATCTTTTGTACAGGTGTAAGTTTTTTGCGCGGATTCAAATAGTACGCCAAGCCAAAGAATGCAACCGGCAGCGCCTGCCACAGTAATATTGGCCAAAATCCACTGAAGTTGGGATTAGTGAATGACTGCTGGTAAAACAGATATAATGTCTGAGCCAGGCCAACGGCGTACGCCGCGAGACCCGATACAATCAGAGTCCGCTGCAAACCGTCTGGAGTCGCATACTTTTTGCCGAACATAATCATCCTTATGCTTTAGTTATGACAAGTATAGCACCACGAGGTCACTATGACATATCCCCTTTACAGATTGAGCAGTGTACGGTATAGTAACTCCTTGAACTTTACACTAATTAAACGGAACCACTATGCCGATTATTAAATCAGCTATCAAGCGCATGCACCAAGCGGCTACCCGCAAGTCGCGCAACCAACAAACTAAGCGTGGCCTGAAGGCCGCAGTCAAGGCTTTCACCGCCAAAATGACAGGTGAGAACCTTAGCAAGGCCCAGTCAGAAATTGACAAGGCTGTTAAGAAGAACCTTCTTCCTAAGAACACTGCCGCCCGCAAAAAAGCCCAGCTTGCTGCTGCTGCCAAAGCTGCCGGCGTAAAGAGTGCCAAGAACGCTAGCGTTCCTAAGAGCACAGCACCAACAACTGCCCCCAAGGCAGTCGCCCCAGCCGAAAAAGTCGCAGCTAAAAAACCTGTCACCAAGAAGGCAGCTGCCGCAAAACCTGCCGCAGCAAAGAAACCAGCTGCAAAGCCAGCAGCCAAAAAAGCCGCTAAATAGCAGTTTCCTGCGTATAAAAACAGCCTGTATGCCCTACAGGCTGTTTTTTATTACATCTTTTCTTCAGGGGTAGACATATTGACAAAGCTTATGTTTTATACTATAATGCATTCATCAATCGCAGGGTAATCCACTTCTGCGGTCGAACCGCGACAATCCGACATGAGGAGTCGTCATGACCCTTGCCCCCGCCGCCACCGGCACCGTCATCGAGCCCTTCGCCTACGACGTGCCGGACAGCAGCGCCGACCTGGCCGCCACGGCTGGCAACGCGCTCCGCACGCTGGCCTCGACCTACCTCGCGCTCCGGCGCATCGGGTCGGCCACCGTCGTCAGCGACCTGAAGGCCCGCTTCACCAGCAACGTCTCGCACGTCGAGCACAACTTCGACGTCGAGATCCTGGGCGCGCCCTACGGCGTCCTGGAGTGCCGGCTGGGCATCATCTGCGGCGACTACAACCTGGTCACCGACGATGACGACCACCTGCTTCACGCCCTGGCCGACCACTTCAACACCAAGCTGACGGTGCACACCACCGACGGCATGGTGGAGTTTCAGATCGGGCTGGACGACCTCTTCGCCTGAACGTCGCGGTGACGGCGGGCAGGACTGCTGGCACTTTGTCGCAGACCTGCCTCGCCGCACCCACTAGACATTTATTCGCAAGCACATTGGTGCTTGTTTTTTATAGAAAATTATGTCATAATTAGATATCGACTACCCGAGAGGATGGCACATGCACGTCGAACCCTTGACCGAACAGTGCGAGCGCGGCTCACACGCTGTCGCAAGCGCCACGGGTACCCTGGACCGTCACGAGATGACGTCGTATGGGGCCACCCTGGCCACGCGCTACGAGATCCCGAACCCCGAGATCTCGCTCGTCAGCCTGAACCACGGGCAACGGAGCACGACCGCCAAATACCTCATTGTGGTCACCAAGAACGACCGCTAGTCGCGCATCATCCAACCAGAAAGCGAAGGCCGCCATGGCTGAGCAGCTTGACCACGCCACACTCATCGCCCGCCTGAAGGCAGAGGGGCCGTTCGTCATCACCATCGATGGCAAACTGCACAGAGTGATCGCCGCGGAGCGCTACCGGTACCCCTCCAACTTCTTCGACCCCGGATTCGGGCACCCGCAAAAGGTGGACGACTCCATCGTGACCATCGAGGTCGACGCCGCGGGCAACCCGGCCGACTTTCGTGTCACCCACCACCAGGAGCGCCTCTCGATGGCGGCTGGGCCCTACACGTTCCTCGTTCGGCACCCGCTGACGATCGACGAGTTGACGGCCATGCTGGTGCTCGCTGGCGACAGGCAAACGATGATCGACTGGGCGCTTGACAGCGTCTGGAGCCACGACGTTGCGCCACCCGCGCAGGTCGTCGACTCACTCCTGTCCGAGTGGTACCACGACACCTCGCTCAGCCTGCGGTTGGGCACCCTGCCCAGCCTCGACTTCATGAGCTGGTACGCCTGCAGCCAGTCTCCCGCGCAGCGCAACAAGCACCTGGCCGCCGTGCTCCTGGCACGCGGCAGAATGCTGGCGGCGCGCACTCCCACCACCTGAACGGATGATGCTACCGGGTCCCTCCTCTCTTCTGGAGGGCCCGGTACATCGCACCTACCTTGCAATTTTCTGTAGTGTTGTTTCGAGTAATTGCCACGGGTCTGCGCCCGTGCTTTTTAAATGCCAATCGCAGTCGGCAACCTCGCGGGCAATGCGCTGGACGCGAGGCATGCCAAGCTTGCGGGCTATGGGCTGCGTCTTGCGCACCACAAACGGATGCAAGCCGGCATCCTTGGCAATGACATCGGGGCTACGCCCACCCGCTGCCGCTGTTACTGCCAGCGCATGTACCTGGCTGGCCAGCAGACCAAATAATTTATACGGGTCTTCTTCGGTTTTGAGCGCCGCAACAATACTGCTCACTTTTGCGGTGTTGCCCGCCAATGCGGCATCTAAAAGTTCGAAGGCATTCCCTTCGGGGCTGGGCTCGACCAGTGAGTCAATAACACCCCTGGTAATATCGCCCTGGTAGCTGACGAGTTTTTGGATTTCGTGATGCAACCGCCATTGGTCGTGGCCAACGCGCTGCACTAGATGCTGGGCGTCGGTTTTACTCACTGAGGCACCCGCCTCACTCACCGTCTGCTGCACCCATGCAACTAATTTGTGTTCATCGAGCGCGGGGAATTCGCGAAAATCAGTGTTTGATTTCAAAAATTTATAGAGTTTGGTGCGTTTATCCAGATGTGCGTCAGCAATAACTACCGTAGTGTCACTGGCAGCGTGAGCCAATGCTTCGGCCAGCGGCTCCTGAATTGCCTTATTCGCCGAGACGTTCTTAAGAATAACGAGCCGGACAGGAGCAAAGAGCGTTGCACCCTGAAGCAAATCAGGCAAACGCACTGGCTCAAGCCCTTCGGCGTCTACCCGCTCTATGCCATTTGCACCGTGCTTCGCAAGAAAAGCATCAACAAGCTGGCGCTCGGCGCGGGCGGCGGCATACGAGTTATCTCCGGTCAGCGTAAGTATCACCCGATTATTATACCCGTTAACCGGTGAACGGCATATTGCAGCAGCCGCGCGGGCGTGGTACTTATAATCTGTACCCGAGGATCGAAAAGGAGGTCGCAATGCGCACAGTCCCGCCCCGGCGGCGACCGTCTGGCGTGAAGGGCGTACTACTGATGATCGGCGCGTTGATCGTGCTGCTCACCTACCCGCTCGGTGTGATCTGGATACTCCTGACCACGCAAGACACCGGGGTGAGCATGCCCCGCCGACTGTGGTACGCGCTGGGTTGGCCGCTGATCACGTTCATCTCGATGATGGACGAAGCCAGCAAGCGTCTGCCCCACGCGATCAACTGAGTACACGGTCAGCCCGCGGCGTCTTCGGACCCCGTGGGCTGACCGTCACTATTTGCCGGTGCTGCCGAATCCACCACTGCGATCTGAATCGCTGAGCTCGCTCACTTCTTCCCATTCGATTGTTTCGTGTTTTGTCACTACCATCTGGGCAATGCGGTCGCCATCGTTAATGGTGTAAGGCTCGTTGCTGAGGTTGATTAAAATAACGCCGTATTCTCCCCTGTAGTCAGCATCGATGGTGCCGGGAGCGTTCACAATGCTAATGCCGTGCTTGGCAGCCAGGCCGCTGCGTGGCCGGATCTGAGCTTCGTACCCGGGCGGCAGCGCTGCGAACACGCCTGTTGGCACCACGGCGCGTTCCAGCGTCCCGAGGATGATTGGCGCGTCAATGTTAGCCGAAAGGTCGACCGCAGCCGAATGCGGTGTCTGGTGCACTGGTAGCGGATGTTTCGATTTGTTCACGACCTGTAGCTTCATGTTATTTCTCCTTTTGTTGTGGCGCCGGCTGGCACACCGGGCAGGTATGCGTACCCCGGCCGGCAACCCGCGTCTTTATAATTACTGTTCCGCAGCGCGTGCATGGCTGGCCTTCGCGCCGAAACACATTGGCAAATGTCAGGTAGCTTCCTCGCTTGCCAGTCGCATCCACATAATTGCGGTCTGTTGAGCCGCCTTTTTGGATACTCAAACGAAGCACTGCCAGCAGGCCTTCGTACAACTTTTTTAACCGGGCAACCGGGACATCCCCTACCTTTGTTTCTGGGTGGATTTTTGCTAACCACAGGCTTTCGTCGGCGTAGATGTTACCAATGCCGGCCACGACGGTTTGGTCGAGCAGCACTGCCTTTATACCGCTCTTTGCCCTGCGGTTCAAGCGTTCTATAAAAATATCTGCAGTAAAGTCGGCGGCCAGCGGTTCGGGACCAACTTTTTTAAAGAAATCCAACTCTTCGACCTCTGCCGTTGGCAGTAGGCGCATCCAGCCAAACTTGCGCTGGTCGTTAAAAAACAGCCGGGACCCGTCGGTAAAGGTAAGCGTTACCCTGGTTGATTTGTCGGGCAGCTCGCCCACCAAACTAGCATTAGGGTGTCCGGCGCCAAACGCAGCCGTCTTGCTGCGGAACACCAACTGGCCGGTCATCTTTAAATGGATCACCAGTGAATAGTTGGTCGAAACATCAATAATCAGCACCTTCGCGCGGCGGCGCACAGCCGTTACAGACGCGCCAATCAAAAATTGCGCAACATCCTGGGGTGAATTCGGAAAACCACGCGGCCAATCATGTTTCTGGCTGGCAATCGTACGGCCGGGCAGCAGGCCGTCGAGGCCAATCCGGACTGTTTCAACTTCGGGCAATTCAGGCATGCCACTATTGTACCTTGGAATTTACAAACAATTTTCAAGATGATATAAAAATATGATCAGATCCAACTGATGCATCCGAGGGAGTTGCTATGAGCTTCGACCAACGCGGTTTGGACGGCGCTATTGCTGCGGGTGAACCGCAGGTGGTGCGGCTGGACGGCCGGAACTTCCTGGTACTGGGCAAGGTGGCCGGAGCCGACTTCCAATACGTCGGCTTCGAGGTTGAAGCCACGCCGCGCGGTACCCCCCAATTGACCACGCTAGACCACCGTGTCCGGCAGCTCGACCTCCGCGACGGAATCGTGCGGCCGCTGCAGGCCAGCATCACCGTGCCGCTGGAGCTGGTACGTGCCACGGTGATGCCGCTGTACGAAACAGTGGTAGCAGTGGCAACCGACAGATGGCGCCGCGGCCCCTCTCAATCCAACGAGGAGCTGCTGCGACTGTCGCGCCAGGCCGCCGAATCCATGGTGGTTTCGGGGCTCTGGACCAACGCCGCACTCCTGATGGAGATGTGGGACCAAGGCATTCGCTGGCTGGGCGAGCGCAAGGTCGAAGACCTGGGCAACACGCCCTTCAGCACCACCGACCTGGACGCTCTGGCCACGCAGATCTACGAGAAGATCAAGATCTGTGACACACCGGACAGCGGTGCCTGAGCAGGATGCGGCCGCCAGTGGGACCTTCCGAGGAACCGCTGGCGGCCATCGCCTTTTTGGACTACTAGAACCGCGCGTTCCAAACGAATGTCGCGGTTGTGGCGCCAGGGTCGGCGTTCACGTTGATCGTAAACTGTGTGGCACCAACGCCACTGATCCAGAATTTTGTCGCTGTTCCCATGCTGTTAGTTGGCGTCACGCTAATGTTCGCCAGCGCCGGAGTCGCCGCCAATGTATGCGTCACTGCAATTGACGTTGTGCCGTTTGCGACCGTCGCCGCTCCTGTGGCCTCTGTCCGCCAACCCAGGTTATTGCGCAGAATAGTGTTTGTGCCGGCCGATTCTACCAGCGCAACGGTTGGCGCGGCGTTCTGCACAAGGACGTTATCGACAATAAGGTTATCGCCAGACCCGCCAGTTGCCTCTTCGCGGATAAGGCTGCGTGTTTTACCGGCGTCACCATCTGTCTGAATATTGTTTCCAGAAATAATGTTATAGTGCGTGCCAAATTCCAGGTGGATAGCCGAGGCAGCCACGTTACCTTGGTCGCCGGTGCTCGCGAAGAGGTTGTTCGCAACAATGTTACTACTGCCGACAATAAAGATGTTGTCGCCCGCAACGCCATCGAATGTCGAGCCAATAATGCGGGTGTTGCTTTGGTCCTGAATGCGGATGCCGATACAGTTGTTGCCGCCGCCCACAAAGTTAAGGCTAATAAAATGTTGTAGTCCGGCCTGATCCAATAACGCGACCGGCCGCGAACCGACCGGGTTGAGTGCGCCACCTAAGTTTTCGAAATCGCAGGCGATCAGCCAGTTTTCGTCGCTGCCGGTCAGCCAGACGCCGCCGCCAAAACCATCGCTGTTGTTGGAGTTATCGAACAAACAACTCAATACACGGTTATGGTGGCCGTATGCCCCGCCCTGCATTGGCCCCAATTTGAGCCCCCAGTTGTAGCTGCTGTAACAATGGACGCGCTCAAAACTGCACTGCACGGCGCCGTCGGCCGAGATGCCACCGCCAGCTGTTTGGTTGTCGGCGTTGCCGTCTACGGCAAAGTCTGCAAAATGCGCACCTGTAACTGGGTTACCTGCACCAGCCGCGAACTTAATGACGTAATCATTCAGTCCGTTAGCCGCTTTTAAGATTGTTTCTTCGCGGCCCATGCCAATGATCGTAATTGGCCCACTAATAGTCAGTGGTGCGCCGACAATTGCCGTACCCGCCCCAAGTAACAGCGGTTTGTTAGCAGTGATTGCAGCCGCAATAGCAGCCTGCAGCGCAACAGCGTCGTTGGTAGCGTTATCGAACACGGCACCGTAGTCACGGGCATACACGACGTGCTCATTCTTTTGGAGCGCATTGTTAAGAGTGGTTTGCAGGCCACTCGTCAGGTCAGTTATAGGGATACCGGCGCCCGGTTTGGTGTAACGCGTCAGGGCTGTATCGATGTCGGCGCTGCGCTTCAGGGAACCGTCGGTGTTGTGCTCGACATCTAAAAAGGCATTGAGGACGTCGCCCCAAACTCCACTGTCACCCCCAGGTGTTGGTAATCGTGCCATGCAAACCCCGCTTTATTACTCTTAATCATAGCAAAATGGTTATGCTTAGCAACTACTTGGCGAACCACTGTCGGACAGCAGGCGTAATCGTCGATGCAATGTGCTTATTGGGGCCCGGTATTACTGCGACCCCCACCCCTTCAAAGACTTTCATGCCAGCCACATCGAAGTTACGGACGATGTAGATTGTTGCCTGCTCGTATTCCCGTGTCAGCTCGCGCCACACAACAAAACGGTTTAGAAGTTCAAGTTGGCCAGGTTTAAATTGGCGGTCAGTCTCTTCGTGGAGCTCGCGGATGGCAGCCTGGAGCGAGGTCTCGCCTTCTTCGCAGCCGCCACCAAATGCACCAATCTTGCCGGGCTGGTCGATGCCCGGCTTATCGTCCCGCTGATGGCCATACATGGTGCCGTCCGGGCCTATGAAGAGCGTAGCAGCCGAGCGGTGCACCTCTGGATGCTCAGCTGTGGCATTCAGAATATAGTCGCGCTCTTTAAACCACTTCTCGGCGCCCGGCCGGCAGACTGGTGCCAAAAGCGGATCGTCGAGGCTGCGCACCACATGGTATCCCTGGCCTTCATAGACCTCGAGCCCCTGCACAGAGACACCTTTGGCGATATAAATAAATTCATGTTCCAGGCGGTCGGCCGACAGGTCAAAATCGTACGTGATCCATTCTTCCAGGTCGGCTTCGGTTAGGTTGAGGTTGGTTTCTTCGTTAATTTCGCGTACAGCCGCAGCCAATGGTGAGGCGTCTTCGGGCTCCAGTGTGCCGCCAAAAAAACTCGCCAGGCCGGGGCTGTTAATGCCAGGCTTGTCATCGCGGTGTTGGGTGATCAAGTTGCCTTCGGGGTCAATCAGCAGCACGCCCGCGCAGTTGAATTCAGCCATGTTGGGCCTCGAGCCATTGCAACAGAATCAGGGCGACGCGCTCTTCGTGCATGTCTCCCTTTACAATCATTTCTTTGGCGGTGGCAAAATCGTACCAACTGACGTCGTCGATTTGCTCGCCGTCTTCGAGTGCCTGGTCGCCTGGCTGCCAGTCGGTGGCCGTAAAGACATACAAATCCCACTCTACCGTGGCGCCGAGGGTGGACTTTTTAAAGAACGTCACTTCTGCCACATGCATGCCAGCTTCTTCGGCGGCTTCGGCCTTCGCCTTGGAGGTAGCGGCATCCAGAATATCTTTGCCAGAGGTACGGAATGTCTCAAACTCGGCCAGCGTATCGAATACCTTACCACCGGGCAAGCGGAAATCGTGTACGCCTAATTCCTGTCTGAATTCTTTGGTTAGCAGCACTTTTTTGTTGGGAAGGTCGGCAATGATCAGCCGGACGCCAGGTGCACGGCGGGCGACTTCGAAGACGCGGCCATCTGGCTGGGCCACGTGTACCAGCTCGAACAGTTTTCCTGTGGCAAAAATAGACTCATTCATAAAAAAAGTATAGCACCGACAGGGGTGGTTTTTACTCTGCCATGATACAATTGGTCTTTATGTCAACTGGAGAGATGGAAGATATTATTTTGGAACCCGGCTACCAACGGGTTGAGCACGTCGACGAAGAACCGTCGCACGCCCTGTTTGCGGCCTGGCAAAACAGCTCGGTCAACCAGGCAAACGCCCGCGAGGACCGCGAATTCCAGCGCACCGTACTCCGCGACGTCGTTGAAAGCGCCGCCCAATCGCAGGGCGACCCCGCGCGCCGCGCCATAATCCGGGCGTACGGCGACATTACCGCCTATTTCTGGTTCGGGAACGACCACACGCCACTCCCCCGCGGCCTAAAGCGCTATCTGCTGCCCGACGAAGACACGCCCATGCTCACCCTCGATTACAACCACGCCGACCACCAGGACATGCACAATGTCGCGGCCATGCTTGGCCCGCTCGGCCTTGGGGAGCTGCTGGCATACCGCCGTGAACTGTTTAATGAGCAAAGCCCTCACCTCTTTGAACCACTGGTCGAGGCGCTTGTCTCGAACACGCCCGGCTACCGTTTGCTGGAGAGCTTTAACCTGGACCGCTACACCTGGAACGAGCGGCCGTTAACGCCCGTTGAACGCCTACTCGAGGAACAGGCCGCCGAAGATTCAGTCCGGCGGCGCCACGGCGTACCCGCCGGACAAGACCTGCGCACCCATACCGCCGCGCGGGCCGACCTGACGCGGGCTGTCCTGCGTCTTGATGAAACCACCCGCTACGACCGCCATGCCATCCCCGAAACAGATTCGCCAGCAACCCGCGCGATCAAATTCTTTAAAGGATTGGCTGCTGACGAACTTGGCAGCTCTGTGCGCGGCACCGAGATCCGCTCTATAAAAACGGTGCATTACAACATGCCCGCCGACCCGCCACCAACTGGCGACCGCCGCCCGCTCCTCCCCCAAAAAGAGCAGGGTGCATACAGCGTTATCCGGATCGTCACCGACGCCGAAACAGTCAACCACTCCACCGAATCGTTCATAACCTGGGCCCAATCGATGGATTATTTGAGCTCGCCCGGCCAGGCCCGGCTGCGAGGCATTTCGACGTTCCTGGTTACCGACGCGCTCACAGCCCTCCTCGACGAAGAAGGCGCCGACATTAACTACAGCGAGCTTCTGGAAGAATTACTTGCCCGCTATACCGGCAGCCTGGCTGAATCCTACCGCGATTTTGTCAGCGCCAACATAGCCAGCCGGCAATTTGGCACGCTGGCAACGCTTCTGGCTATGCCGAGCGAATTCGATGAAGAACTGGATTCGTTCATCCTTGCCTACGACAAACGACAGGGCTTTGAGCCACTCCGCGCCCTGTCGCGCCGTGAGTACAAACGCGGCATGCGTGAATCGCTGGGCAGCATTAAAAAACGGCCCGTCGATGATACCAACCAGCGCATCATCCAGTACCACGACGCCGATCCCGAACTGGGCGGGTTCGATGAAGACGAGGCCGACCTTATTTTGAAGCTCAAAGCAATCGGCGACGGGCTCTTCCCCACCATCCCCGGCTACCAACCGCTTGGGCTGGACGCCGAACGCAAGCTGTTCGCCCTGCGCTACACGCCCGAGGCCGACCCCTACACCGAATGCTCCACCATTATTCCCGACCAAGCCCGGCTGGCGCTCGCCCAAACCTACGCCGATGTTGGCCTGCATGAACTGGCTATGCTCGTGCACGGCACTCCAAACCTGACTGTCAGCCAGCTAACGCGCGACATCAGCCGTACCAACCGCTACATCTTGCCGCGCGATGCCTTTATGCCAGAATTCCCCGCCAACCTTGCAGATTACGCCGGACAAATTGGAGCCGACGGTCGGCTGCACATGCAGTGCGTGGGGTCATCGCACTTTTTGTACCTGTCGCTTAAAGAGGCGTTCGGCACCGAGGCCGTGAGCATCATTAACGGCGATGCCCTGCCAAGCATTGGCCGCCGCCTGCCCGGGGTCGGGCACCAGCAAACACCGTTTACAGATCCCGAAACAAACCAGCTCTATATTTTAGATGCCACGTCGCGCGGGGTCAGTACGATCGAAGTCCGAAACGCCGTCTCGGGCTATACAGACGCCCTTCGGCGTTTGGTTGGCCTGCATGTCCTGAAGCAGCTTATCCGGCCGCGTACAGCCCCAGAAGCGCCTAAGCGCCCACGTTTTGAATCCACGGAGGACCGGACTGTTGCCAGCCCCGAGGCACATCGTCAGGTGCTCCTTGAACAAAACCGCGACACGCTGATTATGCAGCTGCGTATGGTGTACGGCACCGATGGCCGCCCTATGCGCCACGACGACCTGCTAGAGCAGACCGCCGGGCTTCACACCGACGACATTGTATTCCGCACGCTCAGTACCGCTATTCTGGCGGCGGGCGGCCAGGCCGAACCCGAAGATCCGGCGCGGATCATGCGCTACATCCAAGCCCTCCAGGACTGCGACGACCGTTCCCTGCTGCGCAAGGTCGACCCCTTTGAATACACCCGCCAGCCGCGCCTGCTGCACGCGCTCGAAAAAGCGCTGGCCGAGATAGCCCGGCTTAGTCGTTAAGGTCGGTCCGGTAGCGCTGGTACAATTCCTTCGTATCAGGGCAGAGCTGCGATTCGGCGGCTAACTCGTTTATGTGCTCAGCTGTCATCCAGGCTGTTGCGTCCCATTCGTGCGGGTTCTGTAAATCCTGCTGTTTTTTAAGGGTGATTTCGTATACATAAATGGTGTGGGTCACAGTTGGGTCGGAATAATCCATCTTAAAGCAAAACTGCACGCGCTGTCGCAGCCCCGTTTCTTCTTTAAGCTCCCGTTGGGCGGCATCTTCGGGGTCTTCACTGTCATGCACTTTGCCGCCTGCGCCCAAGCCCCATAATCCGGGGTAATATTTTTTGTCCGGGCGGCGGCGGTGCGCAAAATACGCGCCAGTTTCGTCGCGGATAATCACCACCGCCACGCGGGTATGCGTCTGGCCAATGGTATATTCGGCATGCATAAAGCCATCGTTGTGCCACTTGTTTTTGACCATTTTAAAATCGAACTGGGCTTTGTAATCGCCAAACATTGGCAGCCCTTTCTCGAGTAAAATCGGATGAATATCAACATACACCCGACTTACAACGTCGGCCTGCATAAAACTATGGTTCGTTTTGGCGCCGCCAATCACCAGTAGTTTCTTAAAGCCAAGTTCGCGGGCTTTGGCTATGGCTTCATCGACATTCGTTACAAAATGAACCGATTCGTGTTTGTTCTTTTTGGGGATTTTGTGGACCAGCACAATGTGCTGCACGCCTTCGAACGCCGGCCCGCCATATTCACGGTAGGTGGCGTGCCCCATGCAAATACACCCGTATTTGCGGGCAGTTGCCTCAAATAATTCTTCGTCGGCGACCCAGGCTGTGTTTCCGTAGCGGTCAGCAATAAACCCCTCTACCGAGGCAGCAATGTATAAATCCACCTTCATGAGGCAGACTCCAGGACGGCCGCTTTCCCCTCTTGCATACTCTTAGTGTACCAAAGTTTAGATATGGAAATGGCCCGGCGCACGGGGTTACGTGCATCCGGGCCAGTTCCATCCCTGCGTCTGAGCGTCAGGTGGCGGTGAGTACCGCGCCGGCGATGATGATGAAATCAGAACCTTCTCTCCTGAGGCGTGCCCACGGCGGCTTGGTGGCCGATGCGGGATCGCTGAACGTGCTCACCCCAGGTAGCCCGCTGATCTGCTTCCGAGGGATTCCCTCGGCGACGAGCAACTGGTGGAACAGTCCGGTGAGGTTGAGCCCGTGGGGCTCTTCCTCGGTGGTGCCCACTCCCTCGTAGAGGTAGTGTTCGTACGTCGGTCCAGCGTCACGGAGTTGCGTCAGGGCGTCCTCGCTGATGGTGATGCCATCGCTGCGGCCACCGGGCGAAACCCAGGCCCACAGGTGCTTGAACGAGAACTTTCGTCCCGAATCCGTGACGGTCTTGCGGACCAACCTGACCAACCGCGTCACCAGACCGTGCGGCAACCGATGCCACACGCCCAGCAGAACTGCGGTGACCACGTAGTGCGGATCACCCCGACGGCGGCCAGGATCGACGTACGTGAAGTACGCCGCCGGCTCGTTGTCGAACGGCATGGCCACGCCAGCAAGGTGCTGGCCTTCCATCACCGTTCCCAGGCAGGCTGGGTTGGGATTGTCGGCGTTCAGGTAGCCGACCCCTTTCGCTGGCAGGACGAGCTGGTCGTCTGGCAGCTTTTCGGGTTCGGGCACCAGGCCCGGCACAACCAGGCGCGGCGTACCCTCCAAGGGCTGGATGCATCGCAGCTCCGCGCCCAGGGCACGGTAACTCCGTCGCTGCCAGTCCAAGGCGGCGGGATCAGACTCATGGGCTCGGAACTTCAGCCCACTGTCGGTGCTCACACACAGCACTCGCACTTCCAGACCCTTGCGGGCCAGGAGGGCGTTTGCTGCGTCGTCAGCCCGGGTCATGAGATGAAACCCAGTGCTACTCACAGGTGCGCCCCTTTCAGGGATATCTCAAGTGCGCAGGGATGCGAACTTAAGAGGTACTATACCATAAAAAAAGATTAATTCAAAACCCGACCTCTAGGGCTGCAGGCTGTTGGCCGGAGCCTGCAGGTTGCCGCCAGCAGTTTGAGGTGATTGTGCCTGCTGTTGTTGAGGTGTAGGCGCTGCCGTGCCCTGCTCGCCAAGCTGTTTTTGGATAACCTGTTGGATCGCCGGGTCGTCTTTAAAATCGTCCAACGACATGGGGATATTTTGTTTTTTTACATCTGTTACAGGAACGCTGGTGTCTGGGCGTTGGAGCACCCCGACAATGCCAACCACTAGGAATACGCCACCGGCCACAATCGCCAGGCGTTCAGCCAGGCCCAGGCTGCGGCGAGCTGGTGCTGGCAACGCTTCGGCAGCCGAGACTTCTGGCGTGCGGCGAACGCGCCTGGCTTCTATTTTAATTGCCCGTTCGGCGACCACCGCTTCGGGTGTTACTTCTGGAGCGGCTTGCGTAGCAGCCTTGGCTGCCTTTTGTTTCTGCGGACGTTTTTTAGCTACGTTCGCAGGTAATTTCTTACCGGTAGATGATTTCTTTCTGCGCGTCATATCCCTTCTATTGTAGCAGGTCGTGCGGAGCGACTTCGCGGCGGTGTTCGCGCACAATACCGCCGCTGGCACTGCGCTCTGTCACATTGACCCATGTGGCTTGGCGGGTGGCTTTGTATAGCCGCTGAGGCGAATCACCACTATAATCGCTTGGGGTAACGGGCTGCCTCCCCCACTTTTGGCGGTTGGCGTTTATGATTTTTAACGCCCCTTCCAGCCCGGTACCGCCAAGCTCTGCGGCCCGGCCTTGCATATACAGGCCGCCGCCCTGTTGCATTGAATCAAACAACACCACAAACACCCGTGGATCGCGGGCAATATTCTGGGAATGCTGGGTGGCCGGTCCGCTGGCCCAGTAAAAGTTAAGGTCAGCGTCCCAGGTACTGAACACTGGCGAATTATGTGGGCTGCCATTTGCATTAACCGTTGCGATTGCCGCATGCCGCACCGTGCCCAGCAATTGCCTGGCCCGGGCGACGCGCTGTTGGTATGAGCCGTCTTGTTGCATGATGTAATTTTACTCTTTTTTTACTACAGTAGCCGAATGTGAAAAAATCGTTATTTATTCCAAAGCTATTGTGCTTCGAGGGAACGAATGATATCGTTTGTCACATGTTGGGGATAGTTTACGTGGTTATGATTATAATGATTGCCGTCGCGGTACGCGTATTCTTTAAGAAGGCCTGGATTGCCCAGTTAATCACTGGCGCCGGCCTCCTGCCCGCCCTTATTTACTGCCTTATAACGCACAACTGGCTGTTGGCAGTCCCCCTCTTGCTGATTTGCGTTTCCGACCTGCGCTGGGCGCAGCGGAATTTTGCAATGCGGTTTTAGCGCAGGCTTCCTCATTGCTATAGATTGAAATCTGGGACGACAGTAGTAAAATAGCAGCATGATAGCTGAAAAATTCCACATTATTGATGATTCTGGCATCAAATGGTGGATGTCTACCTACGATTCCAATCGAGCCCAGCCTTACTGTAGCGATCATAATATGCCGCTCCTCATTCCAGCTGAGAGAAGCCTGACTAGCCTTGCCTGCCCAGACTGCTCCGCACGCAAGCAGCTTCCCCGCTCGTGGCATGAACAGGAAAAATATGCAGCGCACAAGATACGATCAAAAGACATAGCAAAGGTTGATGTCATTGACCACAATGGGGTATTGACTCCAGTTGCAAAGGTTAAAGTGAGAGATACCGAATATAGCATCACCACGCAAATCATGGAATCTAAACATGGCCATCAAATAGTTATCTATGCAGGCAAAAAGGGCCACAAGAATTCACAAATCTTTGTCGACACAGATAATCACAAACTTGCTTTTGACCATAAAGATACTAAGCCAACAGAGATATTTGCAAAAATCGAAGCGACCTTTAAAGACGGCACCAAGATGGTAATTGAAGCAGAGCCTAAAGCTTAAAGCTCACCCCAGTTCGCCCCCGTCTTCACATCCACCTTCAACTTCACTGGCAGCTCGTAAATGCCTTCCATTGTCTCTTTTAAGAGAGTACTCACCTTCTCGGCGTTGGCGGTTGGCGTCTCTACCAAAATGCTGTCATGCACCTGCAAGATCTGTTGACCCAGGCCCTCGAGCACCTCTTCTACTTTAATCATGGCAAGCTTCATAAGGTCGGCTTCGGTGCCCTGGATTGGCATGTTAATGGCGGCTCGTTTGGCAGCTTCGCGCACGGCAAAGTTGCTAGATTTTAAGTCAGGAGTCGGTCTGCGGCGGCCAAAAATCGTCTCGACATAGCCGTCAATCTCGGCGCGCTTAATGATTTTTTCCATGTAGTTGCGGATTGGCGCACGCAGTTCGAAGTACTTGGTAATGAATTCTTTTGCCTCACCAAAAGTCATACCGGTCGCAACGGCCAAACCGTGTGGACTCATGCCATACAACACGCCAAAGTTCACAGTTTTGGCACGGGAGCGCTGGGCTTTGGTAACTTCTTCCAGAGGCACGCCGTATACTTCGGCGGCGGTGCGTACATGAATGTCTTCGTCTTTGTTAAAACTCTCCAGCAAATCTTTATCGTCAGCCATAACAGCGGCCAAGCGCAGCTCGAACTGGCTGTAGTCGGCGCTCACAAACACATTACCTGGCGCGGGCACAAAGGCTTGGCGGATTGCCTGCCCAATCTCGGACCGGGTTGGAATGTTCTGTAGGTTCGGGTTGGTCGAGCTTAACCGGCCGGTCGCAGCGCCATCCAGGTTAAAGGTGGTGTGCAGTTTGCCTTGGGCGTCCACCAGCTTAGGCAGCGAGTCGATATAGGTACTTTTAAGCTTGGTGTATTCGCGGTATTGGGTAATGAGGTCAATGACCGGATGCAAGCCACGCAACTTATCCAGCTCGGCCGCGCCGGTTGAATAGCCGGTCTTCCCTTTTTTCACCCCTTGCGTTGGCAGGCTCAACTTTTCGAACAAAATTGTGGCTAGCTGTGTGGGGGAACTTATGTTAAATTCCTGTCCGGCGAGCTCGTGGATTTTGGCTTCAAATTCAGCAATGCGTTCGGCAAATTTGGTGCCCATGTTGTTTAGGAATTCGCTGTTGAGGGTGATGCCCCGGTGCTCAATAAGCGCCAGTAACTTGATTGCTGGGAAGTCTAGGTCAGTGGCAACCTTCTGCAGTTTTGGCAGTTGGTCGAACTGGGCTTTTTGGTCGGTGTAGGCCTCCCAAATACTTGGCAGCACCTGGTGCGGGTCGGCCATGTCGAGCGTCATGCCACGCAGGTCAGACAGCTCTCGGGCACGCTCCAGCGAGTTTAGAATAAACGCCGCCACATGCGTGTCATGGGCCACGTCGCCCGGCCAGTCAGTGCCCTCGGCCAGCAGCGCCCGAAGCGCAGTCTTAAGGTTGTGCCCAATAATCGGACCGTTCGATAATGTTTTGAGCGCCTCGGCGGCGGCCCCTTCGCCCAACGTAATACGCGAATAGGTACCCTCTGTAGGACTCGCCCATAATTCACTACCCTCGGGATTCAAGGCGATAACGCGCGGGGCATCGGCAACAAAGTCGGCAGCGTTAAACGGCTGCTCTTTGGTAAATGGCAGTTCGCGGCGCTCCACGTTTTCTTCGGCGATAGCCAGCTGCGCAGGCGTTAGCGCGGATTCTACCTGGCGCAACAATGCGCGGAACTCGAGCTTACGAAGCATCGCCACAAATTCAGGCGTCACGCCGTCCTTTAATTTGGCCTCGCTCAGGTCCAGCGTAATGGGCGCGTCCACCATTAAGGTCACCAGCTTCTGGCTCAAGTACGCCATGTCCTTGTTGGCTTCGAGTTTCTTTTTGACGGCCGGTTTAATAAGTTCGATGTTTTCGTACACGCCATCGAGCGTTTTGTATTCTTTAATCAAATCAAGCGCGGTTTTTTCGCCAATACCGGCCACACCTGGGATGTTGTCGGACGAATCGCCCTTCAGCGCCTTTACGTCACACCATTGGTGCGGGCCGACGCCATATTTCTCTTGGAAGCTTGCCAGGTTAAACAACTCAATGTTACTGAAACCTTTTTTGAGCGTGTAAATGTGGGTGTGGGCGTTCACCAACTGCAGTACATCGAGGTCAGAGGTAACCAGGTAACTCTCGATCCCCTTCTCGCCGGCCTGCTTGGCAAAAGCGCCCATAATGTCGTCAGCTTCGTAGTCGTCGATCTCGTACAGTGGCCAGCCTAACGACGCCAGCAAATCCTGCAGGATCGGAATCTGCTCGTAAAAATCTGGCGGTGCAGGCTTACGGTTGCCTTTGTATTCTGGGTATAGCTCCAGCCGGGAACGGATGTTGGTCTTGGCCTTGTCCCACGCCACGCACACGTAATTGGGTTTTAACTTCTTAACGATCTCGAGCGCCATGGTTGCAAAACCGTACACGCCACCAGTTGGCGTGCCGTCTTTGGTGCTGAGGTTAGGCATGGCGTAGTAGCCACGATAAAAAACTGACTTGCCGTCGATGATAACTAAGCGCTCACTCATACACCCCAGTATACACGGCCTTCCCGGAGAGCGTTACTCCTTTGAATCGGGACTTCCGCCAAGCCTGTCTACTACTATGTGGCCCATCTCGCGCGGGCCGTACCCGGGTTCCTGCCAGGGCATGCGCTCTGGGACCGCGCCCGGCCGAACTGGTTTGGCCAGCGAGCTGAGTGCAACTTTGACATCAGTCATAATGTTCACGGGTTCGGCGTGAGTGTTCGGATCCACAGCAACGGCAATGTCCCCTCCAACTACCGCCTGGGGTGAGATAATAAAACCAGGGTCGGGCGGCAATTCGCCCTCAGGCTGCTTCTTTCGTGATTTCCGTTTTGCCATGGCTGTCGGTGGTTTTTCTGACTCTTCACTACTCAGAAGCCGGCTGAGCGCACGCATCGCCCGTGTCGTCAGCCCCTTTACTGCGCCCTGTTCGCGGCCCATGGCTTCGGCGGTTTCTTGGACCGAACGTTCCTCGAAGTAGCGCAGTATCACCGCGTCCCTTTGGTCTGGAGTAAGGCTGCCCACCGCTCGCAGCAATTCTTCCCGTCTTACTCTGGCCAGGGCCACTTTTTCGGGATCGCCGAGGCGCGAGGCGTCAGGACGATAATGAATCGCGGTGTCATCAAGGCCATTTACGACGCGCTGGTGGTAGGCAGATTTGACGTAATCGTACGAAATATTTACGGCAATCACGCGGAGCCACGCACCCATATCCTTACCTTGCCAGGTCACATTGCCGGCAGATTTAAAGGCGCGAACAAACACGTCGGCAGCCAGGTCGTCGGCAAGTTGCGGATCGCGGCCGACCCGGAAAAAAATCACCTTCCGAACTTCATCGTGGTACCGATTGTAAAACTGGGCAAACGCAGCGTCAGCCTCACGCCTCTCTTGGTCGGTTGCGTCGTCGGTGCGGCCCCGTTGGATCGCCTGCATGATGCGCCAGGACTCTTCGGCTCTGGTACGCTCAAACTCATCATCAACCTGGCTCTCGGACAAGTCGAATTCGGGTGCTTCGTGGGGCTCTTTGGTGCGGCGGTCCATAGTAAACCATGTAATACCACATTAGTCAGGTTATAACAATGTCTTATTGCGTATCTGTGAGCTTGCGGCTGCGAACGTACACCAGCAGTACCAGATTGAGCAGGCTAAAATTATAAAGGAAATCTTCGAATGGGATAGTGCCAACGCGCCAGCCAGTCATCACCGGCTCGTTATATACAACAACCGGCGCTGCAGTCAGAACCGAATTGCACACAATAAACAGCAGAATGACTACCCCGTTCCAATACCACCACGCTTTTTGACGCACCAGTGGCGTGCCCCACAAGGCGACGGCGGTAAGCACCGTGATTCCTGCGTCGATAAGCGTCCGCTGGCGGTCCGCGAACACAGCGGCAAGCACCAGGCACGCAGCAATAATGGCACCAAGCAGCCAGCGCGGGGCGGCTACGGGCAATCGCCCCTTGTACCTGCTCTCGAGCACATGCCACACAACCATACAGGCAAACGGCACGGTAAAGAAAAAGGCTAGCTCTTCGAGCGGCAGGCCAATGAGCCGGGGCCCGGTAATAAACTCCTGGTTATATGACCACCAACCACTGGCGTGAGAGGCGGCATCCAGCACAATCCAGGTCAGTGAGATCATAAAGAAACTCAGCAGCAATGCGCGCCAATGCCGCCAAAAATCCCGAAACCACACCAGTGTCACTGCCAGCGGGCCGGCCACAATAGCCAGGTTAAAAACTGCGTAGAGCCAGCGCATCAGTCAAAAATATGCCCGGCCGCCGAAACAACGAGTCGCGCGCGGCTTGGTTTTACCTTGCGGCCAAAAACAATGAGCGGGTCTTTGGCAATCGTGCGGGCAGTGTACGTGTATCCGTCGCTGGCTGTGGCGACCGCAACACGTGCGCGGCGTGGCAGGTAAGCAAAGCCTTCGGAGGCCTGCTTCTGCCAATCGTTATAGCGGGCAATCTGAAGACGCATGAATTCAGTAAATGCCTCTGGTTGTTTTTGTGCAGTAGCTTCCTTGAGGTCTTTTAATCCAAAGTGCTTCAGGTCTTCTTGCGGAAAATAACAGCGGCCAAGGGCGTTGTCTTCGGCGACATCACGCACAAAATTGATCCACTGCATTGCCCGCCCCTGCAACCGCGCTGTTTCGTATGACTCCTTTGGCAGGCGAAGGAGCGCGGCCATCATGAGACCAATTACTTCTGCAGACCCATACACGTACTGAAGGCTGTCGTCCAATGTCTTATATTTTTTTGGCTGAGCGTCGTGCAACATCGACACCAGGAAGGCGTCCACCCATTCAACATTGAACCCATAGATAATCTTGAGGCGGGCGATATTTTTGGTAACCCGCAGGTTGAGCTCGTCCTGGTCGCTCGCTTCAAGCTCGCGCATGGGGGCGTCGCCCAACCGTTGCCATATAGCAATAAGGTCGTTAAGCTGGCCAATGCGCTGCGGCGTTTCGTCGACGTAGTCATCGGCTGTGCGGACAAAGCTATATAACCGCGTGACATCCTGCCGCTGCTGGACGCCAAAAAACAGGCTGCTCGTAAAATACGTAGTGCTCCCCTGTCGAAAAATCGCCTCATCCGTATTCATAGTTATTTACTGTAGCGCATCAGGGCGTTAGCCGCCACTTGTCCCGAGAGCACGACCAGCGACACCCCTGTGCCAGGGTTAGTCATTTGGCCTGCAAAGTACAGGTTGCTTACCTTTTTGCTGCGGATGCGAGGACGCAATGGACCGCTTTGGGCGCGGGTGTGCGCCAGTCCAAAGCTGTTACCGCGAAAGGCGTTAAAGGTTTCGGTAAAGTATTCGCGGCCCAAAATGTGCCTGTGGACAATGTTCGCCTTGAACTGCCGGCCAGTCTGGTGTTCAATGCGGTCGATGGCGTGGTCGACAATCGTGTCATATGCATGGGCAGGATGTTCGGCATTCGTCACCGGAATCAGAATGAACACATTTTCGTGCCCCTCAGGCGCAACACTGGGGTCTGTCTGAGATGGTGCGCAGGCATAAAAGAGCGGCTGGTCGTGTAGACGCCCTTGGTCGAATACCGCCTGGAAGTTATCATCCCAGGGCGCATCGAAGAACAGGTTATGATGCGCTAATGGCAAGCGTTGCTTTATGCCAAGTGTGGCAATGATACCCGAGGGTGACATAGTGCGGCTTTGCCAGTACTTTTCGGAGTAGCTACGCGCCTGCGGCTCAAGCAGGTCGGCTTCGACGTGATGGTAATCGGCATTTGCCACAACCGCATCAACTGAGTGTTCAACACCCAATACCCGAACGGCAGTGGCTTTGCCATCTTTGATTAGAATGTGTTCAACCGGAGCGTTATATGTGATTGCGACGCCTTGCTCGCGTGCCAAAGATTCGAAGGCTCTCGCCACAGCACCAAACCCTCCCATGGGGTAGTGCGTTCGCAGGCCAAAGTCGACCCAGCTCAATAGACTGTACAGCGCCGGGATATTGCTGGGTGACCCACCCATGAATACCACCATAAACTCCAGAATTTTCTGCAGCCGCGGGTCGTGCACATATTTGGCAATCCGGCCATGGTAGGTCTGTTCGAGCTCGGGGTTCAGGAGCATCTTCAAGGCCGCTGGTTGCAACAGTTGTTTCACATCCAGGCCTTCGGATTGCAGCAGTTGCGAACGCACAAGTTCATATTCGCGCTTGGTCTTGCCGAGCAGCTCGCCCAGACGCTCACCCGCCCCAGGTTCCAGGGTGTCAAAATCTTTGTACGCCGCGGGTGCTGGGTGAATGTCTAGTGGGCCGTCATCAAAATACGCGCGGTAGCTGGGTATAATTTCGCGTAGCTCGTAATAATCACTCGGTTGCTTGTCAAAGCGGGCAAAGAATTCCTCGTAAATATCAGGCATTAAATACCAGCTGGGACCGAGGTCGAAGGTAAACCCGTCATCGGTGGTGAGCACACGTGCCCGGCCGCCGGGCTGGTCGTTCTTTTCAAACACAATCACCTCATGACCGGCCTGCGCCAGGACCGCAGCAGCGCTCAAACCTCCAAACCCTGCACCAATAACAGCTATCTTCATCTCTTTCTATAATACTCTGCAATGCAACCGATGCAGTAACCACTAGCCCTTGCGGTCAACAATGTACTGCGCAAGCTCCGTAAGAAAGACGATGCCTTTGGGCTGCCACTGTGGATCTGCGCCGTCCAAGGCAGTCATGGCCAGTTTGCTGTGCTGAGCCGCCAGCTCGTAGGCATAGGCCAATGCCCCCGATTCCACAATAATTGTTTTACACTCCTGATACTGGGCATCCGTGAGCTCATGGTTTCCCAAATGCTCAAGCAGCCGTTCGCGCTGGGCCGGCTGGGCTTGTGCAAGTGCCCGGGCAACAAGCAGGGTTATTTTGCCTTCGCGCAGGTCATCCTTTGTGCTTTTGCCGCTTTTTGATTCATCGCCAAATGTGCCCAAAATATCATCGGCCACCTGGAATGCCAGCCCCGCATGTATGCCGTAATCGTGCAAGCAACCCAACGTATCCTTAGGGGCACCGGCGGCAACTGCGCCCACGGTCAGCGGACTGATAAACGAATAATGCGCCGTCTTCCAGGTCAGCATGCGCCGCACCTGCTCTTCACCGACATCCTGCGCCGCTTCGCCGAATATGTCATTCACCTGGCCAAAGCCTGTCACTACCATGGAGCGGTTAATGATCTCGAGTATGGATGCCCGTGCCTCGGCCGGCAGAGCACTCTTGGCCACCTCCTCCATTGCTGTGTGCGCCCCCACAAACGCCGAAAGCCCGGCGACTGCTTCGCCAAAATGCAGGCTGTCGCCGCGCCAACCCCTTTGAGTATGCAGGTCACGCATCATAACATGGGCAGTTGGACCGCCGCGCCGGGTAGCTGAATAATCGTAAATGTCATCCAGAATCAGTAAGTAAGCCTGTAGCATCTCGACAGCTACAGCAACTGGCAATACCACTTCGAGGTCTTTGCCGCCGCACATCTGGTACGACGACAGCACGAGCGATCCACGAAGCCGCTTGCCGCCTCTATCCAGAATTGATGTATAGGCGTGGATGGTCTGGCTGGAATAATCGCCAAAATCCTGCTGCGCTTTTTGCTCTAGCCGCTGGCACAAGGCCGCAATACGGGGCTCGAGCAATTCTTTGTAAGCGGCCAATTGCGTTTCGAAGGTCGTGGTCGCGGGCGTCATATGTTCTAATTATACGCGAGCAACAGTTTACATGCCACTGTTCACTCCTGTATACTGGCGGTGAAATGACAAGCAAGCCCCTCATCCTGACGTTTGTAGGCATGCCCGGTGCCGGCAAGAGTTCATGCGTTGACCACGTTATGAGCGCCCGCCCCGAGCTGCCACCTATTCTGTATTTCGGTGGCATAACCATGGATGAAGTCGCCCGCCGTGGTCTCGAAGTCAACGAGCAGAACGAGCGCATGGTCCGCGAAGATATCCGCGCCAAAGAGGGCCCGGCGTCTCACGCCAAACGCATCTCGGCCAAGATAGACGAATACATTGCTGCAGGCCACACCCGCATTGTGGCAGACGGCCTATACAGCTGGTCCGAGTACAAATTCTTTAAAGAAAAATACGGCGACGGTGCAGTGATCCTTGCGATTGCCGCCCCACGCAAACTCCGCCACGAACGCCTCCTGCACCGCCCCATCCGCCCGTTCACCGAAGAGCAAGTGACTGCCCGGGAATATGGCGAAATTGAAGGCATCGAAAAGGGTGGCCCGATCGCCAACGCGGATTACACCGTGCTGAACCGAACCACCCCGGAAGACCTTTTCGCGCAGCTCGACGAAGTACTGCACGAAATCGGCTTTTAATATAGCATCTTAATCTCTGGCACCAACTGTTGCTGGCGCAGTGTTTGCGGCTGTTGCTGGGCACTCCCCGGCACAGGTTTGTCGCCGCTAAAGCGCAGTGTGTACTTACCCATGTCTTTATTGGATTGCTGGGCGCGGGTGTCGGCGTCGGCGCTGTCGCTCGGCGCAGTATTCAGGAATGAATAGCCGTACGACTTGCCCGTCTTCTGGTTATAAATAATGCCCACATCGTGGTGGTTGTTGCCATCAGGGTCGTACAGCAGGCCGGTCTTGTTGACGAGCAAAATATAATCATTGCCCGCCAGCTGGCTGCGCACGCCATCGTTCACAAAAATATTGGTCGCCAAAAACTGCTTTATGATGCGCGTATAGCTGGCGTCTTCGGCCATCAGCTCGCGTAGCACAAACAGCGCCTCTTTCGACGTGGTGTTGCCCAAATAAAAGCGGTTTGAATCCAGTGGGATCAAGCGCGTGTGCTCGAGCTCTGGAATCTGAGCCAGCCGTTCGTTTACTGCATACGGCCCGCCGAGCACGCCGTTCACCAGAATGCGCACCGCTGTGTTACCCGAACGGTTCAGCATGTCGTGCAATACCTGACCAACCGTGGCCTGGTACACGCCCGGCTGGTCATAGATACCATTGCCAGCGCGGCGGTCAGACTCCTGCCATGTCACAGTGGTGTCGAGCGTCACGGTGTTCGCCTGCAGGTTACGTAGCAACAGCAGCGTCACCGGCAGCTTGTTTATACTGGCGGCAAAGTGTGGCGTGGATTCGTTGTGGCCTAAAATTGTGCGGCCGGTTTGCATATCGTACAAGGTGACATCTGTTAAAATGTTCAGCTGCTCGTTCTCGCGGATCTCTTTTTTTACAAATTGGCGCAGCAGAAACTGCTTGATAACTTCTTTGGTCTCTGGCCGGTCAAAATCGGCCACCTGGTTGGGCGAGGGCGAAAAATCGGCTGGTTGTACAGCTTGGGTAAGTTCGGGCGGAAGCGATGTTGGAATCATGCGAAGCTCCTTATGTAAGAGTCAGTATGCTCCAAAAATGATGGCTTTCATGCCAAAAATTTCATAGTTCCAGCCGGACGCCCCACCCGCAAAGAGCAGGGCGTCCGGTGGCAATGCATGTCAGGCGGCGTAGATCGGCTTGCCGCGGTCGGTCAGGAACACGTGCCCGGGGCTGAGCTTGTAGCCGTCGTAGGCCGAGTAGCCCTCCCACCGGCGCACCTGGCCGTAGCGGCCGAACGGGTCGATCGACAGTCGCCGGGTGTCCAGCGACTCACCGGCGGCGGGCGAACCGTTGACCCGCCGGTAGATCTCGTCGTGCAGGTGGATGTCCACGTCCCACGGCGGCAACTGCCCCCGGTTGCGCGGGCGGACCTGCCCCGCCTCGATGTCGAAGTCGTCCCGCCACCCCCATTCGACCCCGGTGTCCCCCACTCGTGCCAAAACGTCGCCCCGCTTGATGGGCGTACCCATCGCGAACAGGTCGCCGTCGGGGATGTAGAGGTTGTCCGGGCCCGAATTGGGCTCGTGCCAGTCCCCGTCGGCATCGACGTAGGGCCGCAGGTAGCGGACCCCGGGGTCGATCCACGAGCAGTGGGCCTTCTTGGTCCACCAGTAGACGTTGGTTCCCGGGACGCGGTGCAGCGTGATGAGCCAGAGACCCAGGCCGAAACCGACCCGGCCACTGCGTCCGTCACGCTGGTAGACGACGTTGGTCAACCAGGACTGGTACGTCCGGAAGGCAACACCGTCAGCCGGCGCCAGGATGTCGGTGTCGTACGGCAGGTCGTAGTCGATGGCGTTGTGCAGGCCGTTGCCGATGATGCCGGCGACGATGTCGTGGCCGCCACCGTGGATGCCCCGCTCACTCCCCAGGTAGGTTCCTTCGGAGATGTTGCTAGTGCCGCCACTGCGCGCCGCGTCCCGCTTACGGAACGGCAGCGCCATCCATGGCGGCGGGACCTCCAGGCCGGGGAGCACCAGGCTGGGCTCCGGGCCACGGCGACCGTCAGAGGGCTGCGCCATTGCAGCCTCGCCGGTCAGTGCCGCTGCCGCCGCACCCAGCAGTGCGACGCCGCCCAATCCCAGGGCGCGCCGTCGTGTCGTGGGTTCCACGAGCTCTCTCTTCCTCGAGACAACAAATGCATTACCAGTGCGATTGCTCGCACCTACCTACTATACGTACCAAAGAGGCCGAAAGTTCCGGCCTCTTAAAAAACTACATCAATGTGGCACCTGCTACTGCAAGTATTCGTACAATTTCTTGGCGTCTTTGTGCTTGCGCAGCTTGCTTAAAGCCTTGGCTTCAATCTGGCGGATGCGCTCGCGGGTAACGCTGAACTCCTGGCCGACTTCTTCGAGGGTGTGGCTCTTGCCGTCTTCCAGGCCAAACCGCATCTTCAGTATTTTTTGCTCGCGCTCGGTCAGCACGCCAAGCATGTCTTTGACTTGCTCTTTCAGCAGCTGAGTAGTGGCCGACTCTTCTGGGCTCTGGGCGTCTTCGTCTTCGATGAAGTCACCGAGCACCGAATCGTCATCGTCATCACGGACGTTGGCGTCGAGTGACGTAATGTCCTGCTTAATCTTCATGACGTATTCGATCTTCTCTGGCTCCATTTCCATTTCTTTGGCCAGTTCTTCAATCGTTGGCTCGCGGTTGAGCTCCTGCGTCATACGGCGCTGGGTGCGCAGTAGCTTGTTGATCGTCTCAACCATGTGCACCGGAATGCGGATTGTGCGCGCCTGGTCGGCAATGGCGCGGGTAATGGCTTGGCGGATCCACCAGGTGGCGTAGGTGCTGAACTTAAAACCTTTGTCTGGGTCGAACTTCTCGACTGCGCGCAGAAGACCAGTGTTCCCTTCCTGGATCAGGTCCAAAAAGTCCAAGCCACGGCCGCTGTAGCGCTTAGCAATAGAAACAACCAAACGCATGTTGGCTTCGGCCATCTTGTCCTTAGCAGACTTGTCGCCGGCTTTTACTTTCTGGGCTAGTGCCAGCTCTTCTTCTGGGGTCAAAAGTGGGATCTTGCCGATTTCACGCAGGTACAGGCGCACGCTGTCGTCAGAAATATCGTCGAGGTATGAACCACTTGCCGTGGTGGCGTCTTCTTCACTCCACTCTTCCTCTTCTTCAAACTCTTCCGGGCTTGGTTCGAGGGTATCATCGGTCAGGTCCGGGTCGATAACCGCAGCGACGGTGTCTTCTTCGCCATCGACAATATCGTCGGTAAGCGGACGCTCGTCAAACTCTTCAGCCGGTTTTTGGTTTGCGGTAGTTGCTTTTTTTGGCACAGGCTTGCCCCTAGTGTTTAAGTTCTTCGATTTCTTTGATGAGTTGTTTCATTGTAGTGTTCAGTTCTGACCGGAGGTCAGCATCATCGGAAGCGACAAACTGTTTGCTGAATTCACTGAGTTGTTTCTGTTTGTATTCTTTTTTGATTCTTTTGGCAATGTCGGCTGCGTCGTAGTACAGCTCGTCTGATACTGTCGGATACTTGGTGTCCGCAATCAGTTCTAACTCACCCATTTTGACACTCATTTCGTCAGATTGCAACAGGGGCGCATTTTCTTTGATGTGCGCGGCAGCAGATTGGCGGAGTTCACCGGAAAATTCCTGCGGCTCCAGGCGGCTCAGACTGTCGCGCAGCTGTGGATGGCGGAATGCCATTGCCAGCAGGTGATCCTGGTATTCCATGCCCTCGGGATTGGTTGGAGCCACGGCCATAGTTCGCGCCGGTGCCTTAGCCTGCTCTTTCTGGGGTTGTTGGTTCAGTTTTTTATCCAGCGCCTCGAAGCTACTGCCAATGCGGGTGGCTACAACCTGTAGATAGTGTTCAAGCAGCACCGGATCACTAATAGTCTTAATAATGCTGATCACCCGATCGGTAATGCGCCGCTTGCCTTCGGCGGTCGTAAAGTCGTAGGTCTTACCGTACACATCAAGCAGCCACTCTACTGCATCGGTAGGGTTCTCGGTGGCCTTCTGCCACAGTTTTACATCTTTCTGGATGAGTTCATCGGGGTCTTTGGCGCCGTCGGTAAGCGTAATGATACTTAGATTTACGCCCAGGTTACTGGCAATGCCGATCGCCCGTTCGGTGGCGGCAATCCCCGCCTTGTCGGCGTCAAAGCTCAGCCGGACGTCGGCCGAAAAACGGCTCAAAGTACGCAGGTGGTACTCGGTCAGCGCCGTGCCCGCGGTGGCGACCACGTTCTTGACCCCAGCCTGATGGCTGGTGATCACGTCCATGTTTCCTTCTACAATCACCGCAAAATCTTTTTGGCGAATAGCTTCTTTGGCCAAATGAAGTCCAAAAACGTGGCGCGACTTGTCGTACAACAAAGTTTGGGGCGTATTGATGTATTTTGGCGCGTTGGGTTCGTCGCGGATGAGGCGGGCAGTAAAACCGATCGGGCGCCCCTGGGCATCCTGCAGCGTGACCATCATGCGGCCGCGGAACATGTCGCTTGCGCGGCCACGACGCGTCACCACCAGCCCGGCGTCGCGCAGCTCGACCTCGGTGAATCCCCGCTTGGTCATTGCCTTAAGCAGCTCACCATTTGTCGGGCTGTACCCCAGCATAAAATCAACGATCGTCTGCTTTTGCAGGCCGCGTTTCTTAAAATACGCAATCGCCTCGGGGCTATGAATGAACACGCGTTGGTAAAACTTTGCCGCCAACTCCGAGGCTTGCGCCAAGCGCTCTTTCTTTTTGGCGAAGCTGCCATCGCCTTTTTGCTGGTACTGGGTAAGGTCGACGCCGGCTTTTCGTGCCAAAAGTTCCATTGCGCCCTTAAAGTCGACGCCCTCCATCTCCATAACAAAGGCAAATACGTCGCCACCTTTGCCGCTGCTGAAGTCGTGCCAAATGTGTTTGTCGGGGCTGACCATGAAGCTGGGGGATTTTTCCTGGCTGAACGGACTGAGCCCCTTAAAATTCCGGCCGGCGCGCTTAAGCTGGACGTATTGCCCAATGACGTCCTCAATGTTGAGCCGTGACCTGATCTCCTCTTTCGCTTCCATGCTGCCCCTATTCTACCACTGTTCCACCGGTGGTATCCCTCCACAGCCTTCTTTCTGTAAAAAAGGGTCTGGAGGGATCCCATACTACACCATTGGAGGTGGCGCAGTATGGGGTCGTATCCCTGCTGATTCACTGGTTCACAGGGCGCCGAAGACGTCCCAGTCCGCAACACCAAAGTGGTACAGCCACTGGATCTCGGTGCTGTTCCGGCCAGTCTTGAAGACCAGCGTTGAGGCGTTGTAGGCCAGGGGTAGCGGCTCGTCCAGGTTGGACTTGGGCGGAAGGGCCCGGCTCAGGGAGTCGGTGGCGTAGCCCAGCTTCAGCATCTGGAAGGCGTCCAGCAGCTTCGGTCCGTTGTCGCCCAGCGAGGCACCGGCCAACCCGTCAAGGCGGTAGCTGGTGGCAACCGTCACCAGCGGCCAGAGCACACTCCCCCAGCGGGAGGAGGGCTCAACGCCACTGACTTTGGCCACAACCCGGCGGGCCTTGGCGAACAGTTCGAACCGGCTCGCCCCCTGCGCGGGGGTAAGCCACAGCATGCCGTCTTCGACCGGGACGCACGCCACGGCCTCACGGCGGTAGCGCGCCGGCAGCCAGTCCGGGACCCTGGCGTCGGGCGACAGCGGATAGCAGAAGTCGTATACCCATGCCTCTTTAGCCGGCACCGCCGCGAAGAGGTGGTACCCGTCGCCGGGGGCAACCCGTCGCACGCGCACCAGCTCGGTCGGTGCCGTAAAGCGGATCTGCTGCGAAGTGGCCGTAAGAATCCCGGCACCATCGTGGGCATACTCCCGGTCCGCCAGCTTGTGGCGGGCAGCCAACTCGGCGAGCTTGGCCGCGGTTCCGGTAACGTTCAGGGTCGCACCGCTGGCGGGGCGACCACTAGCCGGAAGCCCGGCACTGTAAGCGGCGAGCGGCTCGAAGCCCTCAACGTCCGCTTTCCAGTGCAGGCCCTCAGCATCTCCAGCGGCTCGCCGGAGCGCCCATGTCAGGGCCATGCAGTCAAACGCGAGCACTTACACCTCCTGGGTGGCAGTGAATACCGCAAGGTACGTTCTCCTACAGTACACTTGCGGTACGTAGGTGGGCATATTTTAGTATCCAATCATCCTGCTGTCAATCTGGCAACAGCAGGCAGAACTGTGGTTAAATGCTTACATGCAACCCAAATATTATGGTGCCGCGGCAGAATACAACAAACCAGCAGGCGGCAGCGCAGGCGGCCTAAGCGGTATCCTTAAAATATTTGGCATCTTTATTGGCGCGATAATTGTCATCGCCGTCGTCCTGTCTGTTGTCAGCTCAATCGGCAAAGGGCCACAAAACGACTTCGCCCGGCTGGTGGCCCGCATGAGCTCCCTGCAAAATCTCCTCGACAAGCAAAAGGGCAACATTCGCAGCAGCGACCTGCGCACCGTAAGCGCCACCGCCCTCATCTTGGTAAGTGGCGATACCAGCACACTGGCCAAACAGATGAGAGTAAGCTTTGGCCTCGAGGCCGTCCCCGAAGACATTACCGCCGCCGAGACCGACACAACCACTGATCCAGAACTAAAGAAAGCCCAGCTAACCGGGGGATTCGACCGCGAATATGTCGCCGTGCTGCGCGATAAGATCGCCGCCGCCTACCAGCTTGCTGAAACACTCAAGGCAGCAGGTGGTAACGAAGCAACGATTGACGCGCTCAACAAAACACTTGTCAGCCTCGACGCGCTCGACAGCCAGCTGACAAAACTTGCGCTTTAAGCTGTAACCAATTGGTGCGAGTGCACAATAAGGTCGCGGATTTCTTCTTCGCTCAACTGCCCCGAACAAACAACAGTATTCCAGTGCTTTTTGTTCAGATGGTAACCGGGCAGCACCGTCTCGTATTTTTCGCGCAACACTTCGGCCAAATGCGGGTCGCACTTAAGGCTAATCCGTACCGGATTGCGGTCTTCGGCAATCAAAGCAAACATTTTATCGCCGACTTTATACACAGCGACATCTTTGCCAAACGGATAGTCCAGCACAGCCCCGGGCAGCGACAGAATAAATGTTTCGAGTTGTTTATGCGTGATCATGTGCTCGATTATACCGTGAACGACCCTTTTTCCAGATAAAACTTTAGCTCGTCGATACTTTCCCTGATGTCATCGAGCGCGCGGTGCGTCTCTTTCTTAGGAAATTCCAGGCCGTATTTAGCCTGCATGACAACCTTCCAGGCGCTCACATCGAGCATGCGGTAATGCAGCCGCGCCTCGAGTTCCGGCCACCACGCGCGAATGAACTGGCGGTCCTGATGAATCGAATTGCCAGCCAGTAGCACAACATTGCCTGGGCCAGCGTATTGGTTTACAAATGCCACAACCGCAGCCTGCACTTCTGCCTCGCTTGGGCTCCGCTGCGATAACGCGATCATCTCCTGCGTCTCGGCCGGCCGGGCAGCCGCCCATGGGTTGGCGCCAAACAGTTCTTTGAGCTGGGATTCATCCTGCCGCACACCGCTCTCGTACGTGCCAAGCGCCGTAAAATCCCAATCCGTAGCAATCGCCGCAACCTCAACAATGCGGTCGGTGGCAGGTGCCAGGCCAGTCATCTCCAGATCCAGCCACAGCAGTATAGTCGGGTTTGTCTTCTTAATGTCGGCCATCACTTCCCTTTCGGTTTAAAATCTAACGAGATTGAGTTTATGCAGTAGCGCTGGCCAGTAGGCTGGTCGGGTGCATCCGCGAAAATATGGCCAAGATGACTGCCACAATTGGCACAGGTCACTTCGGTGCGGGACATGCCATGCGTCGCGTCGCCGTGGAACTCCACTGCACCCGGGCGGGCGTCGTAAAAACTGGGCCACCCGCAATTGGCGTCGAACTTGGTGCCGCTCTCGAACAGGTCTGCCCCACAAGCGCCGCACACGTATTTGCCTTCGCCGTCTTCGAACTCGTACTTACCCGTAAAAGGCAGTTCGGTCCCCTTTTTGCGGAGCACGCGGTACTGCTCGGGCGTCAGGATTTTCTTCCATTCTGCGTCGGTTGTTTGCTTGTTTGGCATACGTTTAGTATAGCTTACAGGCGAACGGGCGCCGGGATGTTCATGATGTCGAGGCCGTCCTTAAGCACGTCGGCGTACAGCTGTACAAGAAGCTGGCGAGTCGGCTGGCGGTCACTGCCAACCACACGGTTGTGTTCATAAAAACGGTTGAACGTCTGGGCGAGCTCGTACAGGTACGTGCAAATATGATGCGGCATCATTTCGGTCACAGCCTTGCCAATGACCTCTGGATATTCGCTGATTTTGCGTGCCAGGCTGCGTTCGTCGCTTTCGAGGCTGCCGTCAAAGGCTGCCTCGGCATCCGCAGCTTTTTGCAGAATGCTGCAGGCGCGGGCGTGGGCGTACTGCAAATACGGGCCGCTGTTGCCTTCCATCGCGACCGATTCTTTGGGACTGTAAATGATGTCGCCGCCGATTCGCTGCTTTAAAAATGCGTATTTTACTGCGGCGTATGCGGTCTCTTTTGAACCTTCTGCCACTGCTGCCTCGGCTGCTTGCAGAATGTCATTGCCGTACAATACATTACCTTTGCGCGAACTCATTTTTACACCACCCTCCAGCTTAACCATGCCGTGGGTCAGATGGGTAGTGCGTGGGGGCAACTCGGGCTGGAACTGCTCAATGCTTTTGAGCACGACTTTCATGTATTCAATAATGTCGTTGCCAGTAATAATAACCGACTGGTCAAAGTGGTAGTCGCGCCATTTTGCCATAATCAGGCCAACGTCTTTCGCCTCGTAGGTGGGCAAACCCTGGCTGTTTATAAACACGCGGGTGTGCAGGCCATGCGCTTCGCCATCAAAGACAATGGCGCCGTCGCTCTCTTTGTATACGTCCTTTTTCAGCTGCTCGCGAACGGTGTCGATGCCAAGCTGCACTGTTGAGCTTTCGGGATAATACTTCTCGAACGGATCCACGCCAAGCTCAGTATAAAACCAATCAAAATAGTCGTAACTCCACTGGCGGCACTCCCAGTAAATCTTGGCGAAGGTACTGTCGTGGTCGTCCTGGGCGTGCACATCGTACACTTTTTTGTTCACTTCTACGATCTGGGCTTTGGCAGCTTCGTCTTCGTAAGCAGTATTGCCCTTCACGTATTGGTCGGCCATCCAGGTGGCGCGTTCGTGCAACGATGCATCCTTCTTTGACTGCACTGTCTGCCAGGCCGATTCTTCGTCGTCGCCAATAATTGCCCACATGGCCTTGCCAACGTGCAGCCCAACGTCACCGCCAAAGTTAACGCGGTGCACTTCGCCACCAGCGGTTTGGATCAGCTTAGAAATGGCATCGCCTATAATGGTGGTATACAGGTGGCCGGCGTGCAACGCCTTAAATGGGTTCGGGTCGGAATATTCGGCCACGACAACCTTGCCCTTGTAGGTTTGCGGCTTCACTTCGGGGGCATGGGCAGCAGCGGCCATAATCACGTGGTCGTGCAAGGCAACGTTAATGAAACCGGGCCCGGCAATAGTAATACTGTCGGCGTAGTCTTTTAATTCGGGCTCCAGCGCAGCTACCAGCTCTTCGGCGATCTGGCGCGGCGGCCTGTTCAATACACTCGCCAATTGCATGGCGACGTTGGTCGAGTAGTCGCCGAATTGTTCATCGGGACGGGTCAGCTCTGGGGTAATATCCTGGCTGAATACTTTTTGTATAACGCGTCGTAATGTATTTTGAATGGTTTCCATAATCACAGTTATTGTAGCATGCCTCTGGTAGAAGGATCTCATGCAGGCAAAACCCAGCATTCCCCGTCTCAGAAACGTCCTCGCCTGGCGGCTGCGGATTGTTTCTTCATCAGGGAATGCTGGGTTTCTTGGCTAGATTACGCAGCAGCCGCTTTAATCAACCCATCAAACAACGGGTGCGGACGGTTCGGCCGTGACTTCAATTCCGGGTGAGCCTGCGTACCAATAAAGTACGGGTGGTCAACGTGTTCAATCATCTCT
The DNA here is from genome assembly GCA_035280845.1 of Saccharimonadales bacterium (SeqCode). Classification (GTDB taxonomy): domain Bacteria; phylum Patescibacteriota; class Saccharimonadia; order Saccharimonadales; family EFPC-124; genus DASTDY01. The sequence continues at coordinate 46,441 of DATEFB010000026.1, forward strand.
ACCAGTGTGCCATCCGGCGACTTGCCACTCAACTTCAGCCCGGCCTTCTGATAGTATTTGTCGTATTTCTGGTTCACCTCGTAACGGTGGCGATGGCGTTCGTCTATCTGGTGTGCGCCATACACCCGCTCCGCCAGACTACCCTTCTCGAGCACACACGGGTACGAGCCCAGGCGCATTGTGCCGCCGGTCGCCTCTTTGCCTTTTTGGTCATTCATAATGTAAATCACTGGGTGCTTGGCGTCTGGCTTTACTTCGGAACTGATTGCGTCGTGCAGCCCGGCATTCCGTGCCGCGCCAATGACCGCCATCTGCATACCCAGGCAAATGCCCAGGTACGGCACTTTGTTGGCCATAGCATATTGGGCCGAGGCAATCATGCCCTCCAGGCCGCGCGAGCCAAACCCGCCAGGCACAATCAGGCCATCGTACGCCGAGAGGACTGCCTCAGCGCCTTTCTCTTCGACTTCTTCGGCGTTCACCCAGTCAAAATCAAGGTTTACTTTGTTGGCCCAGGCTGCACTGCGCAGCGCCTCGATCACCGAGATGTACGTGTCTTCGTTGTCCAGATACTTGGCAACGACACCAATCTTTACCGTTTGGTCGTATGTAGTTGTGGCTGCCTTTAAGACGTCGCGCCATTTTTTAAGGTCAGGGGTGTGGTCGGCAACACCCAACCTCTTAAGCAGGATTGAACCGGCCTTGTGCTCCCACAACGTGAGCGGCACCTGGTACACGGTGCGGGCGTTTGGCAGCATAATTACCGCTTCTGGAGGCACGCCGCCGAATAAACTGATCTTGGCTGCGGCACTGTGCGGCGGTTGACTCTCGGCACGGACCAAGACAAGATCAGGAATGATCCCGACACTGCGCAGATCACGGAGTGCGTTCTGCACCGGCTTTGATTTAAACTCCTTGCTTGTCCCCAAAAATGGCATGTACACCACGTGGGCAAACGCGCACCGGCCCGGGAACTTTACAGCCATCTCACGGATCGCTTCCAAAAAGGCGGTGGCTTCAATGTCGCCCACCGTCCCACCGATTTCGACAATATGAATGTCGCTCCCCTGCCCCGCGGCAATAATATCTTCCTGAATTGTGTTGGTAAAATGCGGCACCATCTGCACGGTCTTGCCCAAAAACTTTCCGGCGCGCTCATCTTCGATCATCTTTAAAAAGAGTCTGCCGCTCATAGTAGAACTCCGCTGTGTCATGTTGACGTCCAGGAAGCGTTCGTAGTGACCAAGGTCCAAATCGGTCTCGGCGCCGTCATCTGTTACGAAGCACTCTCCATGTTCAGCCGGATTGAGCGTCCCGGCATCGACGTTCAAATAAACGTCGAGCTTCTGCATACTTACCTTTAAACCCCGGGCTTGTAAAACGGCGCCCAATGACGCCGCTGTGATGCCTTTTCCAAGTCCAGAGATGACCCCTCCGGTCACAAAAACATAGTTGGTCGTGTGTGTGTTCCCCATAGGCATGGAGTATATCGTAGAGGCATATGCCGTGCAATCTGAAATTTTGCTATGGATAAGCAAGTTTTCGTGCTATGGTTAACCAATTTAATTGAAAACGCTTATGCTACCCCTGTGACACACACCCGACACCTTGGACGAACAGAAAAGTACGTGCCGCAAATTCCACATCAAAGTCGCAAAATCCAACGTTTTTACGACGCCCGCCCCTATTCGCTGCGGAGTGCCTCGATAGGATTCAGCCGTGACGCCTTAAGCGCAGGCAGCGTCCCGGCGACAAAGGCAATCAACATAATCAGCCCGACCACGAACAGCGCGCCAGACGGGTCAACGACAAGCAGAGTGAACCCCTCAAAGTCCTTCAAGAAGTTGGCGGCTGCATAATCGTTGACCAAGTTGCTTGCACCAAACGCGGCACCAACCGCTACGGCAGAGCCCCAAAAGCCAACCAGCGCCGCCTCTATTGCAAACAGGGCAAAGACTTTGCTGCGGCGCATGCCCAGCGCCTTCATGAGGCCGATTTCTTGTGTGCGCTCGTACACACTCATAAGCAAGGTGTTAATGATTCCAAAGCTGGCCGCGACCAGTGCGATAATGCCGATAATGTTAAGGGCCGCAGTAATGGCGCTGACCACAGATGTCAGTGTGCCGATGCTCTCTTTGAATGACGTCGCCGTGTAACTTCCGGCTGCTTCCAGCCGTTTTTTGAGCACAGATTCGTCGGTTGTGTCGTTCACATCTTTAAACGAAGCAAACAGTTGGATAAACCGGCCGGTCTGGCCTTGCGCCTGGGCAATCGTCTTGGCCGTCGTTACGTCAATGTACACCGCGCCAGCCGTTACAATTGCCTCGCGCATAACGCCGACTACAGTGAGCTCCCGCTCTACCAACGCACCCGTGCCATCTTTGTAGGCAACCGTTACTTTAGTGCCCGGGGCGTCCTGAACAGTCAGGCCAAGCGGTTCAAGGTACTTCTGTGGCAGAACCATACTGGCCGAATCTTCGTTCTTAATGAGCCTGCCCGACGCAAGGTCGAGGTTAAGGCCAAAATCCTGCTGAAGCTGGCTGAGCGCGTATTTTTTGCCGTCATTGCGGGTAATGTATTCGGGAGTCACCTGGTACAACGGCACGACCGAAGCGATACCTTCTACCTTTTTGAGTTTGTCCACGTCGCCCTGGGTCATGGTGGCGTTGTAGAACGAACTCAGGCTGGCGGTTTTCTTGTCTGGATCGTATTCCTTTAGCTCTGCGCCGCCACTAAAGGGATTTTCTTCAGTCTTGGGCGTCACTTCGAACACGCCGGGCACTGCAACGTTACCAAGCTGGCGCTCCAGGTACTGGTTGGCGCCAGTGTTTAGGGCGGTTGTTAGCGTCAGGGTAAATCCACCAATAAAGATAGCCAGGATAGTCAAAAGCGTGCGGAGCTTCGAGCGCATCAGGTTTCGGTTGGCAGTTGCCAGAACGTCTAGGAACTTCATTTCTTCTTAACCTCCGTTAGTTGGCCGTCCTTCATAAGGAAGCGGCGGCGGCATTTGGCAGCTAGCTCGTCATCGTGCGTCACAATAATCAGGGTAATGCCCTTTTCGCGGTTCAGGCGGAAGAGCAGATCCTCTACACGTGCACCGTTCTCGCTGTCGAGGTTGCCGGTTGGCTCGTCAGCAAAAATAACTTCGGGTTGGTTGGCGAGGGCGCGGGCGATCGCCACACGCTGCCGCTGCCCGCCCGACAGGTCGGTGGCGCGGTTGTTCACTTTATCGGTCAGGTCGACTTCTTCCAGCGCTTTCATGGCCATTTTTTTGCGCTGGCCATAGCTAACACCGGCAATCTTCAGTGGTAGTAATACATTCTCGAGCACCGTTTCACGGCCGTTCAAAAAGAACTGCTGAAAAATAAAACCGAATTTCTTGCTGCGAAGCTGATCAAGCTTGGCGCCTTTCATCGACTCATATTCGTGTTCATCAAACGAGATGGTACCCGAATTGACGCGGTCAAGCGCAGCAATCACGTGCATAAGCGTGGATTTGCCCGAACCGGATTTACCAATAATCGCAACGCTCTCGCCACGCTTAATTCCAAGCGATACTTTGTCGAGAGCCACAAAGGCGTTGTCGCCCTTGCCATAAATCTTTGTAATAGAATCAACGTCAATAAGCATACTTTAACAGTAGCACGAGGCACTCGTGGCGCAAAGTTGTCGGTGTGGAGGCCGCGACGGAGAATCCCCGCCGCGGCCCGCTCCCAAAAAACGATCAGCAAGGCAGCGCGTTGTCACCCAACCTAGCCGGGGCTGGCTCCACCGGGCCGGTATTATCCCAACCGCGGTAGGCACGGCACAGCACCAGGCCGCGGGCCTCGAGCCCGGTCTTCATCTGGCCGATGGCCGTTACGCTGAACCCCTTGTGCTGCAAGTGCATGAGCACCGTGCAGCCCTTACAGGCATTGGCAACGGTGTAGTTCACCACCGACTGGCGGCTCTTGCCGCGCCAATCCTCGGTGTCCACATCCCACAGCCACTGGCGGATGCCAGCATCGGCGTAGGCTTTGTCGACAGTGGCGTTATGCGCACCGTACGGCGGCCGGCCGTAGTCCGACGCGACGTCGCCGCTGATTTGCCGCTTTGCTTTTTCGTACCCCAGCCGCTTTAGGTTGGGATGCGAATCACTGTGGTTGATCACATACTGGCCGTTGGTTCGGGCCACCTGCACCAGGTCCAGGCCCTGCTTCAGGTACCAACGGTAGCACTCACCGGTCGGCGCAATGACCAGGCCGATGTTCTGTTGCCGGGCGTATTCCATGACCTCCCGGTACATCGTGGCCGACGCCGGGCAGTCGTCGTAAGTCAGGACCACGGCATCGCCGATGTTTGGGCCATGACCCAGGCTGTAGGTAGCCGGGTCGATCGTGACTGGCGTGAACTCGGGCGTGGGTTCGGGCGCCGGGACCGGCAGCAGAAACGATGGAACGGTTGCTGCCAGCGGCGATGGCGGGGCGCTCACCATTGCCGGCGGACCGATCATGGCCGCCGCCTTGGGTGTCGCCTGTGTCGCCAATGCCAGAACCAGCGCAATACCTGCGCCAACTGCCAAGCTGGTGCGGACTCGCATGCGTGTGCCTTTCGTCGTGGGAGCTAAAAAGAGGCGAACCTCATTCCTGCCGACCATGATATCAAATGAGCACCAGATGTCAGATTTTTATGTGGCGATATATTTCCTCGAGTGTTTGGGCATTGTAATATGCCAACCCACTAAACGAGTTGCCTTGCTGGCCACTGGGCATCCGGTGCACCCCGCAGGCTACGACCATCCGCGAGGCCTCTTCGGGGCTGGCGATACCCAGGCGCAAACTCTCAAAAAGAACTTCGGTGTGTACGAGCCGTAGCTCATCGCGCCCCGGACTGTCGGGCATACCTGTCACTTCTAAGGGCGTGCTTTGGGCAATTACTACCCCTTGCCGAGTCTGCGCGAACGGCTCGTACTGGTAATTCACATCTGCAACGCGACCACAATTACTCACTTGCAGCGGCTCTGCCGAACCTGGTGTCACCAGATACATATCTTCTGGCAGGTAATTCACCAGCCGTAGTGCGTGGCCCGTCAGGCGTGCTGTGTTTACCGTCTCTAAATCATTAGGGCCCCGGTACTCTGTAGGCTGAGGCACACCAATCCGTTCGGCCGAAAGCAATGCACCAGTTGCCGGGTCGCGGATAATATTCGCTGGGTGCCCGAAGGCGCCCTGTGTATCCATGCTGGTACGGTGTAAGTACCGCCCACCAATCCGGCTGGCAACAACCAATGTGTCGAGGGCGGGGCCAGCCAACAGGCGTCGCATGTCTGGCTCGTTAGCCAGGCCAGTGTAGCTCACCTCAAATAACGGCAGGTCGCGAAGCTGCCCTCCTTCCAACTCTATGGTAAGCATTTGGCGAGGCACGCGCCGCTCGGTGGCACGCACAATGCGGGATTCATCGAACATGCCGTCATCTCGCGGGGCTTGTAACTCGTGCGGTTCGCCTGTGTGCGGCGTCATGAGCAAATCGTGCGCAGTGGCAACGAAAAGCTCTTTATATGGCAGGTTGGCTCGTTCGATCATACGGTATCCATAAAAAAGACTCACAACACGTGAGTAGACTATGTGTAGTGCAAGCATAATACCACGCGAAACGCGCCGAACAACAGCGCCTGCCTGCTATTTTGCGCCAAAAAAAGCACCCGCTGCGGGATGCTCTTTTCATGGCGGAGAGAGAGGGATTCGAACCCTCGGTACGAGTTGCCCCGCACACACGCTTTCCAAGCGTGCGCCTTCAACCGCTCGGCCATCTCTCCGTATAGCAGACATTGTAACAGATTGCCGGGCAGTTGCCAGTTGCCGGTACTCATTGTATAGTGCAACAAGCCAATGGCACCTGAAACTAGGTGCCAAGGAATGCCGAGAGAAAGGTACAGCCTATGCACGTCAGTGCAGCACAGATCGCCGAAGCAATACTTACGGCGGCTGGCACCGTACCCGATCCCAACATCACAAACGACCTGGCGTCGTGCATCGCGCACGGCAACGGGGCACTGCGGGCCGGAGAAACACGGACGGTGTGGCTGGTCTTGGGTTCGGTCCTCGAAGCCGAGGACGCCACGACTGCCAACCCGCTCCTGGTGAAACACGGACTCCGAGTGACGCCGCGCCCTGGCGCCCTCCTGTCTACCGACCGTGTGGCGAGCACTTTTCGCGATGCAGTCAAGGCAGGCATCGGGCGGGCTGGGGGGGACTATCCGCCAGATTACCGCCGGACGTGGGCGCCGCGCCCTACAGTGTCGGACGACCCCATTCCCATGGGTGGCGTCGGGCAGAGCGTGGCGGTCGCCAACAGCATCGATGTCCTGAAGGCGGGCAACGAATTCGACTGGTTCAACCTGGAGTCGCTCAGGGATTTCCCTGTCGGCTGCCTGGTGTACCGGCTGAAATCAACAGGTCCGCTGGCGGCATATCAGCGGTTGGCGCCCACGCGGTGGCTCAACATGTCCATCCCCGAACCCAGATGCCCAGTTGACCTGAGTGCCATTCTGGGCGAGCTGAACGTCAGCTCCATCGGACCGGGGCCGGCAAATCATCCCCGTCCATTGCTCTACAGCGTTGCATCCTGATGTCAAGGCGCGGCGGTCGGGACTGTCCCACCGACCGCCGCGCGGCATTCCTATGGCTTTTTCTTAAAATTATTATATTATATAGTCACGTCATTTGGCGTATTTTGGGAATATAGACACGGAGCTCTCATGACGACCCTCGATGACCTGGCTGCCGACTTTGTGCTCCGGCACATGACTGGCGACCCACGACCCGAGCAGCATGACATCCGCACCCTCGTGGGCACCGTATTCAGCCACAAACTCAACTACGTCGTCGAAGACGAGGGGTTGGGTTTCTCGCTACTGCTGGCGCTCAACACGTTCAGCATCCCGGGGGAGCCAAGCAACCCGCTCAAGCGGCATCATGTTCTCTGGACGCCGTACACGCACCAGAAGCGGCGGCCTCTTACCCAACAGGATGTTCTGTACGAGCTGACCAACCTGGGCGTCGAAGACCCGACCGGCTACGTGGCCGGCATGGCGCCATCGCAAACCATCGTCGTGCAGTGGCGAGATGAGGTCTGCCTGGCCTTCCAGCGTCTGCACCAGACCGGCCGATGGGCAAAACGCTCTTACCCCCTGGGGTACAGTACTGTCATCCCCCTGATGGAATTCATCAGTGGCGTACTGACGGGCATGCACACGGCCGTGGCGACGCCCGGTCCGCCTGGCCCGGTCCAGTACCCGCTCCCCTACCTGACGACGACTTGAGGCGGTGGCGGCCTCGTGCCGCCACCCAGTCGGGCTATATTCCCATCTTTTCGCGCTATCACGCGGCCATACACCGGCCGCGTTTTGATTTGCTTTTGCTTATAACTGTTGTGAAAAAAGGCCTATCTGTTAAACGCAGGCGCTCGTATACTGGAAATAACCCGTATCCATTTGGTAATTATGCAACCAGCAATAGAAATTTTTGGCCTCAGCAAGATGTTTGGCGTGGGCGACGCGACAACCGTAGCCCTCGACAACCTCACCCTTACTATCGAGAAGGGTGAATTTGTCGCCATCATGGGGCCAAGCGGCTCGGGCAAGACTACGCTCATGAACATCCTAGGCCTGCTGGATACCCCGACGCACGGCGAATACTACCTCGAAGGCAAAGCCGTGGCCGACCTTTCGCAGCGCCGCCGCGCCAGACTCCGCCGCGACCACATTGGCATGATCTTCCAAAACTTTAACCTGCTCAGCCGCACCAACGTCATCGAAAACGTCGCCCTACCTCTTACTTACAAAGGCAGCACCCGCACCAAACGGCTGACGGCTGCCAGCAAACTGCTCAAAACGTTTGGCCTGAACGAACGCGAGTATTACATGCCCTACCAACTTTCCGGGGGCCAACTGCAACGCGTGGCAATCGCCCGCGCGCTGGTTAGCCGCCCGGCTATTATTTTGGCCGACGAACCAACCGGCAACCTCGACACCAAATCCAGTGAAATTATTATGGAAGAGCTGGCCGACATCCACCGCCAAGGCAACACCATCATCATGGTCACCCACAACCCCGACGTCGCCATTTACGCCGACCGCATCATCCAAATGATCGACGGGCGCGTCGCCACCGACAGCAAGCACCCCAGCAAAGATATCGACGCCAGCGCCAAGCGCCCGCTGAACAGCTTCCGCAAAGCGCTCGAAGCCGCCGCCAAAGCCAACGAACAATACGCCGATGCCACAGAGGCAATGACCGCCAGTCTCAGCCCCAAAAAAGCCCGCAAAAAACGTGCCACCAAAGTGGCAAAAAAACGAAAGGCTAAAAAATAATGCGCTGGCTCGTCGATTTAAAAATCGCTATTAACAACCTCAAAGCTACCAAGGTCCGCACCGCGTTGACCATTTTAGGCATTGTGATTGGCGTCGCCTCAGTTACGGCAATTTTTGCCTTGGGTGAAGGCGCAAAAAACATGGTGCGCGGGCAAATTGGCCAGCTTGGGAATGACATCATCGCCATTCGGCCGGGCAAGGTTGCCGTTAACGAGGCTGGCTCACTGTTCAGTTCGGGACTGTTGCCCACCCTCAGCTCGTCTACCCTGACCGAACGCGACCTTGAGACAGTACAAAAAACCGACGGCGTCGCTGATGCTGCGCCATTCATGCTGGTCACCGGCAGCATTGGCACCACCGAAGGGCGCACCGCCAGCGGCACTATTATCGCCACCAGCCCACAGCTCGACGAAGCCCTCAGCTTTGGCATGCGCTCGGGCGAATTCTTAAGCCGTGGCATTGTGCGCGAAACAGTAGTGCTCGGCCAGGATTTAGCCATCCAACTGCTCGGATCAGACGTTGCCATTGGCCAAAAAGTAAAGCTGCGTGGTCAGGAGTTCACCGTTATCGGCATTCTTAAACGGTTCGATTCCTCTATCGCCGTCAGCAACGCCGTTGACCTGAATAAGTCAGCGTTCGTGAGCATGGAAGCTGGCAAATCGTTTAACCAGGGCATCGCCCAAATCCAGCAAATTACCGTAAAAACCGACGACGCCGGCAAAACAACGCCAGTCGCCAATACACTGCGCACTTCCCTGCTTGCCAACCACGAGGGTGAAGAAGATTTCAGCGTCCTGCGCCCAGAAGAAGCGCTGCAACTCACCGACCAGCTCTTCCGTATACTTACCACATTTATTAGCGCGATCGCCGGTATCTCTATATTGGTGGGCGGCATTGGCATTATGAACATCATGCTGGTCAGCGTTACCGAACGCACCCGCGAGATTGGCATCCGCAAAGCCGTTGGCGCCACCAACCACCAGGTGCTCTCACAGTTCCTCATTGAGGCGTTAGTCATGACTATTGCTGGCGGCCTGTTTGGCATTGCTGGTGGATACGCAATTGCCTTTGTGGCCGGTACATTCTTGGGCTTTATGCCCGGCATCACCGTGTGGATTGTCCTTATGAGCATGGCCATTGCCCTTACCGTCGGCCTGTTGTTCGGTGCGTGGCCCGCTGTAAAAGCCGCACGCAAAGACCCGATCGAAGCCCTGCGTTACTTCCAGTAGTTTATACTGCACCATGAGATTGACATTAGCGCCTAAAAATGCTAATGTTTAATTAAACGTTTCGAAAAAACAAACATGGCAACGAACACATTAGCACCTCCCCGTCCGGCAACAGGCGTTGAACGCGACAGTATTACCGAACGTATCTGGCAAGGTACCGACCTGCTTGTGCATGGACGTTTTCAGGAGGCACACACCGCGCTCGAACAAGACGGCCGCGGCACCTCTGCCCGGCACACCGTAGAACTAGCCCGCGCCATGCAGCTCCAAGTAATGCAAGAGGCCGAGACACCAGGGCCAGACGGCCACGCCCCCATCGAAGATTGGAATACCTCTAAGGTAACCGCCAACCGCATGGCACTGCTGCTCCTTGGCCTGCCGAGCGCTGCCGAAGCCCAGGACCGCATCGACAACCATTCTTCCCATGACAAACCAACAGACGTCGCCTTGCTGAGCGGGTTTAACCAAGAAATTGCCGGTGTCCTTGCCCATATGCCGCCCGCTATGATGGATGAATTCCCCGACCGCCTGTTGCGCCGCAGTAACAACCTGCTTAAAGGCAAGTGGGGCCTGCCAATTATGGATGAGCGCAATATCGCCATAACCATGGCCGGTGCCCGCCGCGAAGCTGCAGTACTGCGTGCACTGCATCAGACGCTACCAGAAGATTGGTCGGTTCGCCAAACCTCTACAGAAGAAGATTTACGCGGTTCAGACCTGGTTGTGTACAACCCCGACGGTTGGGAGCTTCGCATGGATATTAAGTCGCGCAATGGTTTTGACCACGCCGTAGACGACATGTTGCGCCAGGGCATTATTAGCCGTGAGCAAGCTGACCGTGCCCGCGAAAAAGGCGTTGTCTATCGCCGCAGCAAAGACCAGACTGGCGAAAAGGTTTATAACTGTATTTTCGATGCCGACCAGATGGGTCGAATCAACAACTATGAATATGACGACCCCTTTAACGTCTTTGAATTCGTAGAGCGCCAGTTCGAGGAACAAAGCCAGTCACGCTTGCGAAAACTGGGTAAACATGCTATAATTGTGCAAAGTCAGACCACCTACTAGGAGTGTTCCATGCGCATCAGCGAAGACGGCGGGATCGAATTCGATTCCGCCGAAGCAGAGGCGGCGCTACAAGCTATCGGCACTGCCGCTGGCCCCAGCCCCACCTGCTCGTTCCTGTCTACTGCCCTCGCCGAGGGCTCATCGCATGACCGCGACCTGCTGTTCGCCCACATGAGCGCTTGCCGTTCCTGCGCGAGCAAAGTCGCAAAACACTACCGCTCAGGCGGATCGGCTGGGGGCGCCGCGTAACATACGCTGCGCCCCCTTGTCATATTCAGATGCAGTATTACTCTTCGCCACGCTCTTTTTTGCGCTGCTCAGGAGTTTCGTGGGGACGGGCGTAATCATCATCCAGGCGCCAGGTGGTGCCAAGCTCAGGGGTAGACACTTCCAGGATGTCTGTATCGGTCAAGCCCTTCAGCCGGTGCTTCTGGCCCACTTTTGTGCTATAACCGACGCCAGGCTGCAGTTCTGTTTCGATTAATTCGCCCTTGCTGTCTTCCCAAATGACAGCCGCACGGCCGCTCATTAAGAACCAACTCTCCTGCTTTTCGTCGTGGACCTGCAGGCTCAGGCGGGCGCCTTCGTTCACATGCAACACTTTGCCCATGTAAGGTGCATCCTCTGCAACCCAGTGAATTTCGTAACCCCAAGGTTTTTCGATGCGCTTTGCATATGGCTCATTACTAAAACTGGCTGGGTCAAAGTGTGGCGCGTCGTGCATTATCCTAGCTCCTTCTTAAACTTCTCTACCAGATCGACTGGCGTTGGGTTAACACCGTTTAACAGCGCCATGTACGTGGTTGCGAAGTCGCCAAGCAGCACCAGGTACAGCAGGTGTTCGAGCACGCTGCCGCCCTTGGCCTCGACGCGGATTGCGGCTGGCCGCAGGCCGCTCAGCAGGCGGTCGGTGACGTCGAAGCGTTTTAATACCCGGGGGTGCTCGTAGCTGCTAATAAGGTCAACTACCGCGAATGGCTTTTCGACCGGGTGGCTGCTCCACCCAATAAACTCATTATGGTTGAGTTCGGGGAAGAAGTTGCTCCAGGCCGTATTTTTAGCGTTTTCGTTGACGTCGATTTTCCATTTGTACGCCGCCGGGTACGTTAACGGGCCGCCGTAAATAATTGGCGTTTTACCTGCCAGCTCCTGAGCCAGCTGCTTGGCGGTGTTGTGTGCCTCTGGCATATCGGCCTTCCAGGCGTTAGCAGCCTGTTCGAGTGGCGCAATGAGCGCTTCCAGCTCGGCGATTGCCGTTGGCGCGACCAATTTTGCAGCCACTAAAATTTCTACCAAAGCGCGGTACATGTACAGCACGCCGGTGCGCGGCTGCGTGCATTCCGGAATCACGGCCAGCGGGTCGCCGTGTTCGTGCGCGCGCTCTACCAGCTTGCCGCCGTGGGCAATGGTCGCCACTTGGGCACCTTTGGCCCTGGCTTCGTCGAGCGCCTCAAGCGTTTCTTCGGTGTTTCCCGAATAGCTAGCAGCAATTACCAGCGTGTCCGGCCCGACAAACTTAGGCAGTCGATATTCCTTACTAACGACAAACGGCACATTGAGTGCCGGCCATGTGTGCGCAAGTTCTGCCACGAGTGAGCTCCCGCCCATCCCGGCAAATACCACATTTTTTATTTCTTTAAACTGTGCAGTGCCTGCCAGGCCAAAATCATGCGCCAGCTGTTCTGGCTGCTTGGCCGTAAAACCCAGTGCGTCCTGCGGATCGCGTTGTTTGATAACATTTACATCGTCTAGCATAAAGTCTCCTTATTCCCCCACCGCGTGTAAATATGATACGATGAATAGCATAAAAGCGTAAACAGTATAAGAGGTGGGAAATGGACGCAAAACAAGATCAACATCCGCCGATGCAGGGTGACGACGAACTCGCCAAGGCGCTGCAAGGCGGTTTGCAATTCGAAGAAACGCCAGTCGCAGGTGGACAGGCAGGAGGCGGTGTGCCGGGCCCAGATCCAACAACTGCACCAGACCCGCTGGCCGACGAGCCGCCGACTATTGGCATGGCTTTGCCGCAACCAGATGACCTCGAGGATGACGCTCCAGAGGAAGCACCTGCTGCCCCTGCTCCCGAAATCAAACACTCGCACGCAAAAGCAAACGACGACAAAAAGTCAGAGCCAGCATCGAACGCAACCAGCACCGGCAGCGGCCCGCTCGACAAGTTGAAAGCCTCCGCCCTCGAAGAACTCCGTCCGTTGGTCGGCAAGCTAAACCTGCCCGCCGAAGAAAAGTTCGATACGCTTTTGCTGATTATTCGCTCTACAGATGACCAGGCCTTGCTCGACGAAGCCCACGATGCCGCCAAAGGCATCACCGATGACACAAAGCGGGCCCAGGCACTGCTGGACATCATCAAAGAAATCGATTACTTCTCGAGCAAGCGCTAATCCAGCCTAACTTGCATGAAAGCGCTGCCGCATTGTCTGCAGCGCTTTTCGTACGCCGCCAAAACCGCTGTAAATATCACTGTCCTGGATAGATTCCAGCGGCATCCAATGCAGCGAGGCAACATCATCGCCAGGCGCGAGCGGCTTTTCGGAGCGCAACCGCGCCCACAGCACCGTTGCCAGCACCTCGTGTGTCTCGCCCTCAAACTCGTACATGTCGGTGGCCCAGCAAAGGAACTCGGGCGTGTCGTAATCGGCTTTTAGGTACCCGGTTTCTTCTTCGATCTCGCGGTGGATTGCTTCGAGCGGTGTTTCTCCCGGGTCCAAAAAACCGCCCGGCAGGTCGAGCGTGCCCTTGCCTGGGTCTTGGCCACGAACCGCGACCAGCACCTCATCTTGCTGGTTTAATAAAACGATTGTAGCGCCGTTATACATCTTGTAGAACAAACTGTGCCCGGCTGGGCAGACGTAAAAGCCCTCGGATTTTTTTGTGACAGGCTTTGCGCACCGACGGCAAAAGTTAATCTCCATTTTTAGAGGCTCCTTTTAAGACATGCAGCTTGATGCCCAGTACGCCGTGGGCGATTTCTTGGTCATTGGTGTAATAACGGCGCATTTCGGCTAAAATGTAGCGCTCGTCGGAGGCGCCAAAACGGGCAGGTGGGTAGGCTTGTAGCAATTCGACAAAGCTGGGATACCGCAGGACACCCACAACCTTAGTAACCACCTCTTCTTCTGTGGCACGGTTAGTCACAATGATCAGGTCACCGGGCCGGATGCGGCGGTGGGCTTCATCGTTAAGACGGGGCTCAATAATACGCTCACCCTTTTTAATCTGGTCAAATACACCTGCAGAAACCACCGAATAATGCGTCATATAGTTTCTAGTGTAGCAGGCAACTACCCCGTATACGAACAGTGGCCGTGCCGCAGACGCCGAAGGGGCGAATGCGACACGGCCAGTGCCGTTCTTGCAGGGATGACTCAGCTCAGCCGGGTGGCCAGCTCGCGGATCAGGCCGATGATGACGTCGGGGTCACCGTCGGTGTCCGCGAAGGTGCGGTCGGCCAGCACGCCCACGAGTCGGCGGCCGGAGCCACACAGCTGCGGCAGGTCGCCGAGCACCATCACCACGGTGGTACCACCGCCGACGTCCACCTTGGTGGACGTGCCATAGGGCTCCGCCGTCGGCCCAGCGATGTGCTGGCCGGGCGCCTGACTGGTGGGGCGGTTGGCCAGGCCCGAGTCCTGCACCGACGCCGGTTCCGGGGTCCGGGCAGCCTCAACCTCGTTGAGGATGTCCTTGGACTCGCGGGTACCGGTGAAGGTGATCTTGGGCTTGGACTTGGTGCCGGTGTTGCTGTACGAGCCGCGCTTGCGCATGGCGGTCATCACGGTCTGCGTGCGCACCTTGTCGGTGCCCAGCAGCTCCATCACGATCGCCGAGAAGCTGGCTCCGGTGAACCCGTTGTTGGCGTCGAAGAACTGCCTGCGGGACTGCTCCAGGAGCGTCTCGACCAGCAGGGCCTGCGTAGCCACGGGCAGGGTCTTGAGTGCGGCACGACCAATGTCGCCGTTCAGCACCTTGAACACCGTCAGGGACGGGTCCTCGGTGACCTTCGTCGCGGTCCCGGGACGGGTGCTGGCGGCGGGCGGCGTGGTCATATGTTTACCTCCTGCTTTGGGCGTACATAAGTATACGCCGAAACGGACTAGACAATATTATATAACAAAACAGGAGATTTTACAATCCCCTGTTTTGTTTATAGTATGTCTATCTAGACTACATCATGCCCATGCCTGGCATGCCGCCACCGGCACCGCCAGCTGGCGCTTCCTTCTCTGGAACTTCAACAACCAAAGCGCCCATAGTCATTGCGGTTGCAGCAATACTTACGGCGTTCTGAATTGCCTCTTTCGTCACGCGGGCTGGGTCAACGATGCCTTTTGCCTTGAGGTCAATCAGGGCGTCTGGGCTATTAACGTCAAAGCCTTGCCCGGCTTTCTTACTCTTAACAACTTCTGGCAATTTTTCGTCGGCGTTTACACCGGCGTTCACCATCAGCTGGCGGAATGGCTGGAGCAAAGCGTTCTTCAAGATCTGGCGGCCAGCAGCGATGCCGTCGGTACCCGCAACTTCGATGCCTTTGCTCAGGTCGACGAGTGTTACGCCACCACCGGCAACAATGCCTTCATCAAGCGCAGCCTTGGTTGCGGCTACGGCGTCATCGACGCGGAATTTGGCTTCCTCAATCTCGACTTCACTGGCACCACCAACCTTAATCACGGCGACTTTGCCACCAAGGGCTGCGGCGCGCTTCTCGTAATTCTCTTTGTCGTAGTCGCTGGTTGTCGCTGCGGCCTGGGCGCGGATTTGCTTCACGCGCTCGCTCACATCTTTTGGCGTACCAGCGCCTTCAATAATGGTAGTCTCGTCTTTAGTGACAAGCACCTTGCGGGCAGAACCAACCATGCTTAGGTCGGCGGTCTCAAAGGTGATGCCCTGTTCACTGCTAATAACTGTTGCGCCGGTCAAAACAGCCAAATCCTGCAAAATATCCTTGCGACGGTCACCAAAGGCAGGAGCTTTTACAGCTACAGTGTTAAAGACGCCCTTCAGTTTGTTCAGGATGAGGATGCCCATCACCTCGGCCTCTACGTCTTCAGCAATAAGCACGAGGTCCTTTTTGCCAGCTTGGGCAAGCTTTTCGAGCATTGGCAGGAATTGCTGGGCACTTGTAATTTTTTCGTCAGTAATAACGACTGCTGGTTTTTCGTAAACAGCTTCCATACGGGTGGTGTCGGTAACCATGTATGGGCTCACGTAGCCACGGTCCATGGTGAAGCCTTCCACGATTTCGCTCTCGAGGTGCAGGCCTTGACCTTCCTCTACGGTTACAACGCCGTCTTTGCCGACCTTACTAATGACATCGGCAATCAGCTTGCCGATTTCTTTGTCGCCAGCAGAAATGGTGGCGACTTCAGCGACGCGCTCTTTTTTGCTGCCAATGTCTTCGCGGAGTTCTGCAAGCTTGGCCAGCACTTCGGCGCCAGCTTGCTCAACACCTTTGCGGAGCTCCATTGGATTGTGGCCAGCGGCAATAAGGCGGTTGGCTTCAGCCAGGATGCTGTAAGTCAGTACGGTAACGGTAGTCGTGCCATCACCGGCGACATCGTTCATTTTGTTGGCAGCCTGCTTAATCAGCTCGGCGCCGACTTTGTAGCCCAATGTCTCGTCATCGTCATCTGGAAGGTCAACTGCTTTCGCAACAGTCACACCGTCGTGGGTCACCGTTGGGCCACCATAGCTTTTGCCAATCACCACATTGCGGCCTTTTGGCCCCATGGTCACTTTTACTGCGTCGTATAAGGCCTTTGCGCCGCCGAGTACGCGGGCGCGGGCGTCGTCGTCATAAAATACTTTTTTTGCCATAGTTCATATTCTCCTTAGGGCTAAAGCGTTGCAATAACGCCTGTTTCGCGGACGCTAATGTAATCCTTGCCATCGATTTTCAGTTCAGCCAGACTTTGGGCGTACTGCTTATAAATAATACGGTCGCCGACTTTCACGTATTTAACCTCGGGGCCCACGGCAATAACGCTCGCGATGGTTGATTTTTCTTTTGCCCCTTCAGGGATGTAGAGGCCGGATGTGGTCTTATTCGCAGCCTCTTCAGGCACCGCAATAATGCGGTCATCAATCGGTTTGATGCTCGTGCTCATTAGGTAAACCTCCTTAGTTTTCTGTACTTTTTACTATGCCAAACTAGCACTTGCAATGCAAGAGTGCTAAAATATATGCAATTCCATATTTCTTGGAAGTTTCAAGTGCACCGACTTCCGCTTCTCACCGTTCCGAAAGAGGGAATCATGAACGACAAGACGCGGCGGCGCGTACTCCGCTTTTCGCGGTTCATCTGCCTGTTGCTCAGGTTGATGGGTCGGCTGGAGGTGCGCGGCGTGCAGAACATCCCGCACGGCGGGTTCGTGGCGGCCGGTAACCACCGGTCCACGGCCGACGGCATCGTCGCCTTCCGGGCACTGATCCGGCACGGCAACGGCCAGCCGGTGGTGTTCATGGCCACGCGCGGCGTGTTCCGGATCCCCGTCGTGGGCAAGGTCATGCTGCGCATGGGGTTCATCCCCGTGCACCGCGGCGACACCCGCACGGCAACTACCGGCCAGGTGGCGCTCGAGGGCGCCCAGGCGGCGGTCAAGGACGGCTGCATCATGGGAATGTACCCTCGCGGCGGCATCTCGACCGCGGAAAACGTGCGGCGAATGAAGGGCGGCGTATTCCGGCTGTACGAGGCTGGCGCCACAGTGGTGCCGATGGTCTCCACCGGAGCCGAGCGCCTGATCCCCCCGGGCTGCTGGTTCCCGCGCTTCTGGCGCACGGTGACCATCGAGTTCATGCCTCCGGTCAGCCCAGGCCTCGACAAGGCCACCATGCTGGCCACCCTCGACCACACGCTCTACGGAGCATGACGGTCGTGAAACCACGGTTACCCGGCGTAAGTCCCCAGACGGACTGCGCCGGGTGACCGGTTTTTTTATTGGGCGCATATATGCCGCCAAAAATAAAACACCTCAAGCATGAGGTGCATATACGTTCGTAAGTAGACATCCCTGCCCGGTGCCCAAACAAGGGCACCGGGCAGGGTCGTTCCGTCAGTTGAGCTGGCGTCCGGTTAGATACCGGCCCGCGACCGCCAGGCGAAGCTGGGCGCCTTCACCTCTGGCGATGATGGCGAAGTTGCCAAGCTGAAGCCGATGCTCCAGACCGGGCAGCCACCAGGCGCCGGCGGGGTCCCACCACACGATCGTGTCGCTGACCGTGCTGTTGGGCGCACCGCCACCGACGATCGGCATGGCGCCGCCGCCTTCGATTGCCGGCCTGCGCTCCCCCTGGGTGCCCGCCAGGGCATACAGGGCCGACGGGCGGACTTGCCCTACCAGGCGCACCGGTCCGACCGGTCGCGCCGGCTCGTAGCGGTACCTCCTGGGTGTAGCAGGCACAGTCGAGTAGTCGAAGTCATCGACCTGCCACTCGCCGCCCTCCCAGAAAGGCACGTTTGCGAACCGCGCGATCATGGGCGTCAGCGCATCACCGTCGTCCGGATGCGGCAGGCGCGTGAGCCCCTGCCCGCTCGCCGTACAGGCCAGCAGGTAGGTGTTCATGAAGCTGTCGCCGACATCCCAGAGGTTCTCGGGGAGGCCGAGCAGCAGCTCTACCGGCGTGTCGCTGCCCATCACCTCTCGCCAGTCGACCAGGCGAAGGAAGGGCAGCAGCGTCTTGAACCGGCCAGTGGCCTGTTCAATCTGCCTGCGCACCTCCTGCACCTCGCGCTCGCGCTGGATGTCGGAAACGGTGATGAACCGGTTGATGATGCCCGGCAGCACCTCGGCCTCGATGTCCTCGAACGCTTCGGTGATCTCACGGATGTAGGGGTTCTCGCCCGCCACGTCCGTGTGCAGGGACCGCTGAAGGCCGCGGTAGGCGTTCTTGATGATCTCCATCAATCGCGCCACCCGCTCTGGCTCTGTGAGCGACGAATCGCCCCAGATACCAGCGACGATGTACTTGGGGATACCCAGCGATTCCAGAGGGTTCCGGATCACCGGTATGCCTCCTCGTCGGTATCGCCATCGTCATCGTCATCGCCGTCGTCGGCACCGGCGGACACCTTCTGGCGGCCGTAGGGGTCGTCGTCGTCCTCGTCCCCAGCCGGCACGCTGTGGTGCTCGCACGCGCCGGACAGCACGGAATCGGTCTGGTCGATGGTGAACGCCTGAGCGTTGGCCCATCCACCCAACCGGGTCATGTACTGTGCTGCCTGCTCTGCCGAGGCCGCGGTGAAGCCGGCCTCATTGAGCTTGTCGAACCACGCGAGCATCCGCACGAGAATAGAGTCCTCTTCGAGGCTGTTATTCGCGGCGGATTCCTCGGCGGTACGCAGACCCGTCGCCTCCAGGCACTCGATGGCCATGTAGACGGCATCAATGCCGTAGTCGTCGATCAGACGGTCGAACCAGTCCCCCATCTGCTGCTTGTGGTAGCCCGCGGCGTCGGCCAACAGGTCGACAGCGGCCTCCGTGTTCAGCGAAGGGAACCTGCTGACGATGTCAGCGATCACGAACATCTGGGCCTTGTCCAGCAGCGCGAGGTGCTGGTCCCACGCAAGTACGGATGCCAGCGCACCCCCGGCGCGATTGACGCGGGCGGGAAGGCGCGGATCCGGCTCTTGAGCGGTCATAGGTCCTCCAAAAAACGGAACTGCCACCTCGTGGTGGCAGTTCAGATTATAAAACGTTTTTAACGCTTTGTCTAAAGCAAATGTCAGACTTGCTTCTGCAGGTCAGCTTCAATCGCCCTAAAGATACCGCCCGGTTCGGCAATTGCTTTGGCTACAATCTCATCCGCCCTCTCCTGCGTGTTGGCTACGCTGTAAATGCGCAGCTGAGGGGCGTTCCCGGATGGGCGCATGTGGGCGATGTCACCGTTATCGAAGTACATCCGAACACCGTCCAGGCTATTGATCTTGGTAATGTTGCCGAATCCGTGCGCAGCACTGAAGCACTGCCCCAGAGCGGCCCGCGCCTCAGGCGTGTCTTCGCTGTAGCGCTGGATGATTTGCTTGGACACCTCTGTTGGAAAATCGTTAATCAAACCCGCCTGGGTGAAGCGCTGTGAAAGCTCATCGAAAATGCCAGATATTGGCTTGCCAGATTGAACCGCGGTAACGAGCGCCGCCGCAATTGGCAAAAAGGCATCGCGGGTTGGCAGCGCCTTTAAGGTTTTGCCATTCACCTGCAAGTCGCCGCCAATCAGGAACCCGCCATTCACCTCCCAGCCGACAACACGTTTGCTGCCAGCGCGAAGGGCATTATACATAACAGATACGACATAAGGGGATCCAATCTTGGTATGCTGCCAATGGATGTGGCGGTCTGTCAGATGCTTGTCTACTGCGTCACTGGCGCTCACAGGGTATCCGGCAAAATCAGCGTCAAGCCAATCAGCCACAACCGCACCCAACACATCGCCCCGGTGAAAAACGCCGGTTTCATCAATAACAAACGGCCGGTCAGCGTCGCCGTCTGCCGAAACAATGGCAAATGCGTCGGGGTGCTGCTTGGCGAGCACCTTAAAATAGGCCTGGTCGTCTGGGGTAACGTTTTCGGTATCAATGGGCACGAACTTATCGCTGCGGCCAACCGTTTCCACGGTTGCGCCCATAGCCTGCAACATGTCTACGTACATATCGCGGCCAACAGATGAATGCTGGTAGAGCACGACTTTTTTGCCCGCCAGCGCATCTGAATCAAAGATGTCCCTAAAACGAAGCTTGTAATCGTGGGCGGCCGTAGCATCCTCTGGTGGGAGCGTCACGTGGTGTTTCAGTGAGCCATCGCCTGAGAATTCTGATTTTTCAGCCTCAAGCGCATATAATTCAGCCCGGACTCCTGCCACCGCCTCTTTAATCGAGAGCTCGTCATCTTTTAATACTTCGCCGTCGGCCTTGTAAAACTTAATGCCGTTGCGGTCATCTGGAATGTGGCTGCCAGTAACCATAATGCAGGCCGACAGTTTAGTGAGCGCATAATACGCCACTGTTGGCGTAGGGACCAAGCCGGAATACACCACATGGTGACCACTGTCGGTGATTGCCTTGGCCATCACCTTTAAGATACGAGGGGTGCTGTCGCGCAGGTCCCCGGCCAGATACACCGTTGATGCTGGCGCCAACCCTTCCGCCTGGGCCATAAACCGCAGGAACCCGGTGGCATTTATGTAGCATTCCAAATCTGTCATGTCGGTCACCAGGCCTCGTAGGCCAGAGGTGCCAAAAGCAAGCTCTACCGGTTGGTAGGTGAGCGTTTCCAGTAGTGTAGGCATATTACCGTCCTATAACTTCTTTAATCTTGGCAACAAAGGTATCGAGCTCTTCCTGGCTCTCAGCCTCGGCGTTCAAGCGAATCACCGGTTCGGTGTTGCTGGCGCGAATATTAAACCATTTGGTTGGATAGTTCACGGTCAGACCGTCCAGCTCATCCTGTTCGCCATCTGCAAAAGCATCGCGTAATGTGGAAAGAGCCGCCTGGGCGTCCTCTACCTCAAAGTTGATCTCTGGGCCCATCGCGTACAGATGGTACTCGTCTACCAATTCGCTGAGCTTCTTACCGCTGTCGGCAATAGCCTGCATGGCAACTAGGGCGGTGATCAGGCCGCTGTCGGCGTCAAAATTCTCGGTAAAGAAAAAGTGGCCGGTGGTCTCGCCACCAAATGGGGCGCTCACTTCGCGCAGTTTTGCGCCAATGTACACGCGGCCAGCTTTGGTGCGCACAGGTTGGCCGCCCCACTTCTTAATGAGCTCTATTGTAGCCCGGCTGGTGCGGACTTCGTGCACAATTTTGGCACCAGGGAACTTTTGCAGGTAGTAATGGGCAACAATGCTCATCAGATCACTTCCAAGAACCATTCGGCCTTTGTCGTCTACAAAACCAGCACGGTCGCCATCACCGTCGAAGGCAATACCAAAGTCATACCCATTTTCGGTTACTTTGGCGATCAGGTCGGCCAGGTTCTCTGGCTTCTGAGGGTTGGCTTCGTGGTTTGGGAATGTGCCATCCGGCTCAAAGTACATTGCTTCTACCTCGAGTGGTAATTTAGGCAAAATAGATGGCAATATAGCACCAGCCATGCCATTGCCGGCGTCGATTGCTATCTTGAACGGTTTGAGGCCAGTCACAAAGGTCATGCAGTGTTCCACCCATTCGTCGGTAATACTGCGCTTGGTAACAGTGCCAGGAGTGGCAGCCGGTTCCTTAAACGTGCCATGCATGACCGCGTCGCGGACGGCATCGAGGCCAGAGTCTAGCCCAACAGGGGTGACTTTGTCGCGGTACAGCTTAATGCCGTTGTATTCACCGGGGTTGTGGCTAGCAGTAATAACTCCGCCGCCCGCCAGGTTGAACTTCCCGACAGCAAAATAAATCATGTCGCTGGTCACTTGGCCAATGTCCCACACGTCCCGCCCTTGCTGGCGCAGTCCCTCAATAAACTGGGCAGCCAGATCGGCTGAGTCCGGCCGCATGTCGTGGCCGACAGCGACGACACCCTCTTGTGGCAGCCAGTCAGCAAAGGCCCGTCCAATCTGATTACAGGTTTCGTTGCTTAGCTCTGATCCCACTTTACCGCGTATATCATACGCCTTGAAAATTGCAGCATTCACTTACAAAAACTCCTTCATACGTTGCTACGTGAATCTTTATTATACCAGTCTATTGACTTTTTAATCTGTTTGTGGTTAAATATTCACTTAGTTCAGCTTAACAATGTGTTACCGAGGAGGTGAAAGCCTTGAGCGCGGATCGAACGTCTGCATCCTCCTCTGGTAACCAAGGGGAAGATACGCAGATCAGTTACGACATTCGTGCACCGGTAGGGGGCCTCCGCGATGCGGTACAGGCACTCATCGGTAACGATGCTCGTCGCTTCATCGATCTGGCAATCAGTTCGGGTCCGGGACATCGTGCCGAGGTGAGGGTCTACCCTCACGCCGACATGCTGCACCCTGATTCGACGCGAGAGGACCTGTTCCACATCTTTGGCGCCACGTGCTACCCGCTCGTGGACGGCAAAGAGACAGGCCCGGGCATCAGTTGCTCGGGGTACGTCAACACGCAAGTCACCATCGCACCACTAGAAACCGGGAAGCTTCGGCTTCTGTTCACCGAGGGAGATCCACTGTGATCACAACCATCAGCGGCGTCGACATCCCCCAGTCCTTCCAGACCAACATGGAAGCGCAGGGGATCAAGGCCGCGAGCCAGATCACCGCCTACTCCATCATCACCGAGATCAACGGCGAGATGGTGGAGCTGGTGACCCAGTGCCGTGCCGGTGCCCGCAAGGACTGGCGCGACCTCCTGGGGTTGAACCTCACGGAGGACATCGACGCCCAGTGGGCGATGGCCTGGGTCAACGCCGACGGCTCGATCGAGACCGCTGGTCCCAACCTGGTGCTCGCCAAGCGGGCCGCCGCGAACCTGCGGAAGTACCACTTCAGCGGTGATGCTCTGCGGGTCTCGGTCGAGAACACCAACGACCACGACGCGCCGTTCGCCTTCTTCGGGGAGACCCTGGAGGGTGACCGCGACGTCGCCGTCTACGAGGGCACCGACCTCCGTCCGTACGAGCGCGCCTTCGTCGGCGAGCTGTACGGCGTCGAGCCCACCGCCCCCTGGGGCATGGCCTGGCAGCCGGTTTCCATCCCCTGCGCGACGGGGGAGGACGGCGAGAACCCGGAGCCGGAGTTCCACCGCGTGATCGTGGCCGTCGGCACCTCGACGGAGCACGCCTACCAGGCGTTCCGCGACCTCGCCGTCTGCAACTGACGCGCTTCCCCGCACCAAGCTGAGCACACCCCGGCAGCCGTTTCCCTCGTGGATTCGGAAGCCGGGGTGCGTTCATATCTGGGCATAAAACTGATAAGATGAACCTATGCAATGGACAGAAGGCATCCCCGGCCAGGAATGGGATACGACACTAAGCCTCGCAGGGGGTCACTTTTTACAAACCAGCCATTGGGCAGCCTTCCAGCATGCCATCGGTCGCAGGGTGTTTTACGCCTACGGCACAAGTTGGCAGTGCATGGCCATCCTCGAACAATCCCGAACTGGCACCCGCCTGTATTGCCCCTACGGACCGCTCGCCAAGAGCCCCAAAAGCTTCGCACAAGCGCTTGAGGCCCTCCGCCAGCTCGCCCGCCAGCAAAAAGCCGTCCTTGTACGTATTGAACCAATTGTAAAGACCAGTGGCGCACAGATGCGTGAACTGGGCTTAAAGGCCGCACTGAAGGATATCCAGCCTCGCCTCACCTGGGTGCAGGACCTCACAAAATCGCAGGAAGAGCTTCTGGCCGACATGACAGCTACGAACCGTAATCTCTGGCGCAATCACACGTCCAAGGGGTTAAAACTGCGCGTCAGCAGCAAGCACGCCGACATGCGCCATTTTATAGATATGATGCGCGAGGTAGCTGGCCGCAACCACATTCTGCAGCACTCCGACATCTATTACCGCACCATGGCCAAGGTACTTATGGAGCGTGGCGCAGGTAAGCTCTATCTGGCCGAGCACGAGGGCAAGCCCGTTGCCAGTGCCTTTTGCTTCGATAGCCCGACCACCCGCTATTACGCCCATGCCGCCGCCAGGTTCGAAGCCCGCAAACTCCACCCAGGCACCCCACTGCTTGCCGAAATGATCTTTGACGCCCAGGTAGAGGGTAAACAACAGTTTGATTTTGTTGGCGTCGCCCCGGCCGACGCTCCAGATACGCACCGCTGGAAGGGCCTGACTAAGTTCAAGCAGTCCTTCGGAGGCGATTACAAAGCATACCACGGCACCTGGGAACTACCAGTGCGGCCATTGCGTTACGGTGTCTACAGGGCCGCCTACCAGATCAAAAAAGCGCTCCGCTAGGGGCGCTTTTTACGACAAGTGCTGTTCGAGCTGTTGCGCGTCATTCCAGGGCTGTCGCTCCAGTCCAAGCTGTCGGTATGGGCGCTGGGTAGAAGCTAAAATGACAAGGGTGTCTCCCCGCCGGGCAATACTCAGGGCTTTCTCGAGCGCCTCGGCGCGGTCGGCGACTTCTTCGGTGCGAGCATCCGCCCCTGCGGCCACAACCCCTTCCAGTAGCTGCTGGCGAACCGTCACTGGACTTTCCTCGGCCGTATATTCCCCATCTGTAATAATCAGCCGATCTGACTGGGCGGCGAGCTCACCGATCTGTTGGCGCCACTCCGGAGTCACCAGCAAGCTAGCTCCCACCACAGCCAGTAAACGGTTTTTTGTAAAATGCTTCAGCGTTTCGAGCGTTTCTGCCACACCGTCTGGAGTTGTGTTGCCATCTATAACAATCTGATACGGCCGGTTAGCGGGTATATATTGCAACGCGCCGGGCTGATCTGTTACCGCTGCAATCCCATCTTCTATGGAACCGATCGGTATATGTAACATGTAGGCGGCTGCGGCTGCGGCGACCACACTGTAAGTGGCCGTCTTGCCAGTTAAAGACGTCGTCAGGTTAATGTCGGTTTGGTGGTCAACCACTAACGAAATAGCACTCCCCTTGGGGTGGATCTGGACGCCGCCAATCTTGCATTCGGCTTTTTCGTGGGTGCCGTAGGTCATGGTAGCCGTCTCGTGCAATCCTGCAGGCAACGCGTAACATGGGTCATCACGGTTTAGAACTACTTGGGCTGGATGCAAGCCAAGCAGCTTGCGCCAGATGGCACGGCGCGCAGTATTACTGGCTTCATTCAGATGCGAATCACCACAGCGGCGCATAACCAAAAGTGTCGGCTGCAAACCGGCAAACCCATGGGCCGGTAACTGGGGCGGCACCTCGATCAGGATATAATTGCAGCCAGCCCGCCGCATCTGAGCCAACAGGGCCTGCATGCGGAACGGGTCGCCCAAGACATCTGCCTGGTCACTCCCTTCGGCCCGCTCGCCTGCGATCTCGACAAACTGGGCCGAGATAATGCCGACCTTTGCACCCTGCTTGCGCACAATCCGGCTGATGCACTCAATAGTCAGCTGGCCGCCATCTGGTCCGGCAACCATAATAATTTGCATACGCCGTGCCGGGTACCGATGCGTCACGGCCGCGGCATGGGCTTGCACCTTTGTCGTCAGTGAATTCAAAACCCCCATAGCTATATCTATGATAGCAAAGGTGGCAAGTTATGCAGTTTTCTTTTGAAGGGCTTCGCGGGCAATGCCGGCGTCGCTCCACGGCTGGCGCTCCCCGCCAACAATGCGGAATTGCTCGTGGCCCATCCCTGTTATAGCTACGATGTCTCGGGGCCGAGCCTCCGAGATAGCTTTGACAATCGCCTCTTTACGGTCGGCCACCTCAACAGTCTTGGACTGACCCTTCCCTTGCACAATACCTTCCATGACTGCCGCGCGAATCGCAGCCGGGTCCTCGTAATAGGGCTCGTCATCTGTCAGGATGATGCGGTCAGCCAACCGGGCGGCAATTTCGCCCATAATCGGCCGTTTTCCCTTGTCTCGGTCGCCAGTAGCACCAAATACCACCCACAACTTGCCTTTTGTCAGATGGCGCAGGGTGTCGAGCAGGTTCTGCAACGCGTCGGGCGTGTGCGCATAGTCGATCACCACTTCAAATCGCTGGCCTTCATCGATCCGCTCCATGCGGCCTGGGACGCTTTCGAGAGCTTCAATCCCCTTGGTCACCTGCTCTGGCTCAAGCTGAAGATAATACCCTACAGCGGCGGCTGCGGTGGCATTATACACGTTAAACTTGCCGGGCAAGTGGGTGTGAAAAGCCAATGTATGTTCGTTTTCCACCTTAAGGGTGACATCTGTCCCCTGGTGGCCCAGATCGGCTTCAGCGATCCGCACTGTTGACGCTTTATCTGTACCGTACGTAACCTTGCGCTCGCTGGCTTCGTACTTGTTATAAAAATCAAACCAGTCGTCGTCTCGGTTGAGCACAATCAGTTTTGGCCGCCGGGCAAACAGTTTACCCTTGGCTTCGGCGTAGCGCTCCATAGTCTTGTGGTAGTCCAGATGGTCCTGAGTCAGGTTGGTCATAACGGCTACGTCGCACGGGACGCCCCAGACCCGGTGCTGCACCAGCGCCATAGAGGTAACCTCCATTACAATGTAGTCGCAGCCATTCTGCTTCATGCGGGCCAACATGCGCTGAACCTCAAAAATGTCGTTTACTGTTCGGTTAGAGGTGTTTGGCTCGAGCGTGCCATCACCGAAGCTGTAAAATGCTGTGCTATTTACACCGACTTTATGGCCAGCCTGCATCAGCATCTTGGCGATGTATGCAACAGTAGTCGTTTTACCGTTTGTTCCGGTTACCATAATCACCCTTGCGCTACGCGCCGGAAACCCATATCGAATGTTGGCCGCTATGGCTACCACCAAGTGATAGGCGTTCGCAACCTGATACACGGCGTTCTTAGGAATCACCTTTTTAATACCCTGTTTGATCTGGTGCATATACCCTCGCTTTTGTCTTATGCCAATCATAGCAGATAGACGGAGGTGCGTGATATGGGGTACAGTTATGGCGTCCTTTGTTCCATCTGCGGATTCGGAGATACCGTGCCCCTTCTGCAAGCGTATGCTCGGCCAGAGGTCATAGCCACTTCGTCAGATGCCCCTTTCGTTATAGCTATCGCCGGAGAGGCGCCATCAAGCACCCTGCACACTGGCGGTCTGGCTACCACCAATAAAGGCTGGGCAATCCTGGCCGCACCCTTTGTCGATGACCCCTGTAACGGCCTGGGCGCCGCAAGTTGTGGCCAGGCCATGGCACTGCGCGCCTTCAAGAGTGCGTACGACCGGCACATGCTGCCACGAGACGACAACTTCACCCTGGTCACCGAAAGTATGGATCTCGCCCATCTGTTGATCAGATGGCAGAACGGCGACGAACATCTCCCCCTGTGGTACGCCCGCACCGGCGTAAACTCCACCCTTCGGAAGGTGCAGCGCGGCGTCCTTAGGATTGGCCGCCGGATGACAGTGCGCTGCCTGCCGGTCATGAGTCTGCCACCGGTGGGCGAGGCCGCCAGGTTACTGTCGTTCATCGGCCTGCGCTACCTCAGGGGCGACATCTCCCCAGCCGACCAGCACGACGAAGCCCGAATCGCCCTCCGTGAAGCGGGGCTGTAACAGAGCAGAGGACATGGGTTCCGGGGCGCACGCTCCGGACCCGCCTTCCTTGCAAAACACTATCCACTGAGCTACCATTCAATCTGTAATGATCATTCTTGGCATTGAGAGCAGCTGCGACGAAACATCGGCTGCGGTCGTAGTAGACGGCCGCAAGCTTTTAAGTAACGTTGTTCAAAGCCAAATCGATATCCACAAAGCCTTCGGTGGCGTTGTGCCCGAGATTGCAGCACGCAGCCACATTGAGGTTATCCTGGCA
The DNA here is from genome assembly GCA_035280845.1 of Saccharimonadales bacterium (SeqCode). Lineage (GTDB taxonomy): Bacteria > Patescibacteriota > Saccharimonadia > Saccharimonadales > EFPC-124 > DASTDY01. Next base: position 74,480 of record DATEFB010000026.1, read on the forward strand.
GTTGTCGACCAAGCCCTTACAGAGGCCAAAATCACCTGGGACGATGTAGACGCCATTGCCGTGACGTATGCGCCCGGCCTGATTGGCTCACTTCTTATTGGCACGCTTACCGCCCGCACACTGGCGGTCACAAAGAACAAACCGCTCTACCCCATCCACCATGTAGAAGGGCATGTATACGCCAACTTTTTATTAGCCGAGCAACCCGCCTTCCCTATGCTGTCGCTTATTGTCAGTGGTGGCCACAGCCAGCTTGTACTGTTTAAAGGGCATGGCGACTACCAAATGCTTGGCCAGACACAAGATGACGCCGTTGGCGAAGCATTCGACAAGGTAGCCAAGGTGATTGGACTCCCCTACCCCGGCGGACCATCTGTGTCCAAAGCTGCGCTCGAGGGTGATGACCGGGCATATGCTTTCCCCAAAGCCAAGCTCACCGGCAAATACGACTTTAGCTTTTCGGGCCTTAAAACGGCCGTCCTGCGCCGTGTGCAGCAGGAATGCGGCAAAGGACACGACTTCCCTTCCATGCAGCTTGCAGAGCTTCTCAGCGTCTCACAGCGCAACAATATTGCGGCATCATTCCAACGCGTGGCCATTGAGACGCTGGTCGACAAAACAATGCTCGCCTACAACGACTTTTCACCAGCATCGGTGGTTATTGCGGGTGGTGTTGCCGCCAACCAGGAGCTCCGCCGTCAGTTGCAGGAGCGACTGCCGATCCCAATCGAATACGCGCCTATTTCACTGTGTACCGATAACGCTGCCATGATCGCCACCCTCGCCTACTACGAAGCCCAGCGCAAAGAGGCGGCTGACCCGTTCTCGCTCGAGGTCGTTCCCAGCCTCTCTATGTAAAAACCGCCCCAGATGGAGCGGTTTTTTGTTTAGTCGCCACAGATTAGGACTTTGTAATGCCCTTGAATTGCAGGTAGTCGTTGTACCCCTTGTCGAAGAAGTCCTTGGCATCTGGGTGATAACAGACGTAATTACGCAGTGCCCGCACATCTTCTTTGGAATCCTTAAACTTGTCGTCATTATTCTCTGAGCAATACCGTGTCAGGCCGTCTTCCATGAAGAGGCCGTCTAATGAGTTCGTGGCTGACAACCCAATCCAGATTACAAGGAACCCAATGTTCAAGGTAATCGACGCTAGGATTATTAACCGGCGCCACGAGATCCGGTTGTGCCCTGCCGTCAGTAGCTTAGGGGTGCTCTTAGTTTTCGTTGTTGCCATAGTGCTTATGCTCCTTGGTTTTGTTATACCACAAACGCCTCAAAGCTTCACTACTCCCCCGCCGAACCTATGATATACTGGTGCAGAAAACAAAAAGGTGCGTGGAAATCAGTTCTATTTTTGTTCATTCACTAGAGGAGGACATGTCTAGGATTCTTTGATTTTCGTGTGAAACCGCACTTTTCTTAACTATTATGAAATTACCAAAAACCTACGAACCACAAGCCTACGAGCCAGAGGTATACACCCTCTGGGAACAAAGCAAAGCCTTTGCGCCAAAAGGGGACCCAAAAAAGGGTTATTTTAGCATCGCACTACCGCCACCAAATGCCAACGGTAACCTGCACGTCGGCCACGCACTCACAGTTGCAGTCGAAGACGCCGCCATCCGGTACCACAGGTTAAAAGGGGAGGCGACCGTCTTTATTCCGGGCGCCGACCATGCGGGCTTCGAAACCTGGGTTGTGTATGAAAAAGCTCTTGACATCCGAGGCAAGTCGCGATTTGATTTTTCACGTGATGATCTGTACCAGCAGGTGTGGGACTTTGTTGAGCAGCAGCGTGGCAATATGGAGATCCAGCTGCGGGAGCTCGGAGCAAGTCTCGATTGGGATAGCCTCACCTTTACGCTGGACGAGAAGGTAATCACAACTGCATATGGCACATTTAAAAAGCTGTGGGATGACGGCCTTGTTTACCGTGGTGAACGTATCGTTAACTACTGTACAAAACACCAAACGTCCTTCGCAGATATCGAAGTTATCCACAAGAACGAAAAGTCCAAACTTTGGAGCATCGCGTACACGCTTGTCGACAAAATAGGCGAGATCGTCGTCGCTACCACCCGTCCCGAAACACTCCTGGGTGACACTGCCATTGCTGTTAACCCCAATGACCCCCGTTACAAAGACCTTATCGGCAAAAGGGTATGGGTACCAATTACCAACCGCGAGATCACCATTATTGCCGATGACGCCATTGATGCCAGCTTTGGAACTGGCGCCGTTAAGATCACCCCTGCGCACGACCCTGTCGACTTCGAGATAGGGGAGCGGCACAACCTCCAGGTTATCGAGGTTATTGGCATCGATGGCAAGATGACAGGCGAGGCACCTAAGGAATACCAGGGGCTTGATGCCCTGGAGGCCCGCAAGCTCGTCTTAAAAACCCTGGAAGAGACCGAGGCCCTCCGCGGCGAACAAGACTACGAACACTCCGTTGGCCACTGTTACAAGTGTGGTACGGTTATTCAGCCGCTTATTAAAGACCAGTGGTTCTTAAAGGTCCAGCCACTAGCCGAACGGGCAATCGCCGCCATAGAGGCAGGGGAGATTACGTTCATCCCCGCCAACAAGGGCAAGGTGCTTGTAAATTACCTTCGTCACCTCAAGGACTGGAACCTCAGCAGACAGATTCCCTGGGGCATTCCAATCCCGGCATTCCAAAGCGCGAATGACCACACCAAGTGGATATACGACGACCGCGTTGACCAGCCCAGCATCGAAGTAGATGGTATTACCTACCACCGGGAGGAAGACACCTTCGACACTTGGTTCAGCTCGGGCCAGTGGCCATACATCACGACTGATTATCTCGAAAAAGGGACGTTGGCAGATTTCTATCCGCTCAGTGCCATGGAGACCGGCGGTGACATTCTCTTCCCATGGGTCTCGCGCATGATCATGCTGGGCCTTTACTGCACCGACCAAGTGCCATTCAAAACGGTCTACCTGCACGGCCTCGTACTCGATGAGCATGGCCTGAAGATGAGCAAAAGCAAAGGTAATGTTATTAACCCGCAAGACGCCGTTAAAGAGTATGGCTCAGATGCACTGCGCATGGGCCTGCTTGCCAGCCGCAGCCCGGGCATTAACCAGGCGTTCAGCACCGGCAGCGTGGTGGCTGGGCGTAACTTTGCGAACAAGCTCTGGAACATGTCGCGTTTTATCGAAGACAAACTTGGCGAAAACTATAAAGAGCGCACTCCGGCACCAGAGACTGCTGCTGACCACTGGATTCTCGACCGGCTTAACAAGGCTGGCGCCCAGATCGGAAAGCTCATCGAACAATACCGCTTCGCTGAAGCTTACGAGCTCATGTACCACACTATCTGGGACGATGTTGCCGACTGGTATATAGAAAGTAGTAAAATTCACACCAACAATTCTGTTTTGGCGTATGTTCTAGAAACCATCCTGACAATTGCACACCCATTTGCCCCATTTGTGACCGAAACCATCTGGCAAACGCTTAAGTGGGAGAAATCCCTGCTTATCAACGGGACCTGGCCCACCCCTGTTGCAATCAAACCAGCCGAAGCCCGGACATTCGAGCAGCTCAAAGTCCTGGTCAACGAGATCCGTTTTGTGGCTACCAGTCTTAGCAAGGGCAAACAAACCTTACTGTTCATTAGCGACCCGCTTATCGAAAACAATACCGCGCTGATCCATCACCTCGCCCAACTCAAAGCCATCCAGCAGGCAGGGCAGGGGAGGGGAATGCGCCTGGCCGTTGCCAAACACGAAGTCTGGCTTGATGTTGATGAAGCCACTCTTTATGAGCACCAGACCAAACTCGAGCAGCGCCTGGCCGAAACCCGCGCCGGTATTGACCGCCTCGAGGCACGTCTGGGCAATGCCGGGTACGTCGACAAGGCGCCGCCAACGGTAGTCGAGCAAACACGCATGCAGCTTGCCGAACAAAAAACAATCGAGCAGCGTCTTGTGCGCGAACTCGATGTTATTAAACCGCTTTAAATAAACAAGTGGTGGGTGAGGGCAATGTCCGCGATGGCATGCTTCCAGTGGTCCAGCCGGTGGCGGACAATGTCTTTTTTGTGACGAGACAAACGCAGCGACCGACTGTCGACATATTTGCCATTGTCACTCGCATCTTTAATTAGCTGCGAGCCTGTTTTGTCGGAATGGTGGTGCAGGTCGTGATCGATCTTCTCGATCTTACTGGAATCGATCGATTTTTTGGCACGCCCGCCGTCTTCGCCGCCATCTGTTGCGCCAAGTAATTGCGTGGCATGCACGCTGCTTAGCAAGATCGTGCTTGCAATGAATAGACTAAGGGTGGTAACGAGGTGCGACTTTGCCATGTTTGTGTTAGCTTATGCTGAATAAACATTAGCACAATATTGGCAACTCGTCAATTAGGTGTCTGTGTTAAAACGCAAGCTTTTTAGCGATCTCTGCCAAGGCGGTGTGGTCGGGATCGGATTCCGTGTCTTGCTCGGCGAACCAATCTTTGCCGCTCCTGCAAGGGAAGACCTGCACATGGGCATGCGGCACATCAAAGCCGATTATCTTAACACAAGCTCGGTACTCGCGGCCATACACCTCTACAATGCGGCGCATGACTTTGCGCACCGACTGCATAAGCGCTGCGTAATCGTCGTCGGCCAGGTCTTCGACACGATTCACCTGCACCTTAGGCACAACCAGGGTGTGCCCAGGCCGGACAGGATGGATATCGAGGAAGGCGAGCGTTTTTTCATCTTCATACACTTTGTGGCTGGGGAGTTCGCCACGAATGATACGGGTATATATTGATGGTTCCATATACTTAGTATGCCATAGAGTGGGTGATGTGCACTGAGCGCCCTGCTCACTAGTCCTCGGCACGGAGTGCCTGCGGAATCGTTTACAGCGCGCTCAGTGCACATCACTTAACTTGACAAGCATAAGCATTTTTAGTATGGTATTTGTATGATCCCTGGCGCAAGCTCGTACCATTCATACACCAATTTCCGGCCACAAACACCTCGACCATTCGTCGCCAATACCTTTGGCAGTCGGGCGTTTCACCCAGAAATACATGCCGCCCAGTTCCACGCCAACTTGCCCGCTCAACACACTTACGACCGTCCGGTACAGCAGCCCGCCGCCCTCAACCACTACGTACCAGATGCAACCATTAAAACAATTGGCGATAGTCGCAGCGTAGGCATGAACACCCAGCTTAAGCCTGGCACAGTTGTAGAGGTGAACCGTCCCGGCCACCAGACCGAATATGCCTATGCCAACTACGGTGGACACCTGTCGCCGCTCACCCAAAGCACGCTCAACCATGTACCGAACGAAATCCGCGACCAGGTAAAACGCCTGGGCGGACCCTCTTATTTCGCCCATGACCTGCATAATAAGTTCTCGACAACCGGATTTATGTCGCAGTTCAACGCCAATAACTTTCATGGGCCGAACAAGCCGCTCATTTAGTTGACGGTGTTAATTGCCTGTTGTATAGTCCAGCCAGCATGAAACTCATAACCTGGGCAAAAGCACACGTCACCATCGCCGCCATAAGCACTGCGGCGGTTCTTTTTGCCCTTGGAACAGGGGCGTATGCCTACTTAAACTGGCCGGTTGACCCTCAGGCGAGCCTAAACAAAGCGATCGTCAACATGTACAAAGCTGAATCGGCAGCCATGCGCATTACCATGGAATACAAAACCAAACATGGCTTTTCGGTGGCGCTACGCATTCTGTCGGGAGTCACCAGTCACAGCGGCCACTATCAGGCCGTGCTTACCCTCAACACCGGTCTGGTCGACGCCAATTTTACAGGAGAACTGTTTCAGGCAGAAGACGGTGACATCTACGTAAAAATTGCCGACAACGCCGCTCTGGCTTCGTTCTTACACGGCGCGAGCGGATACAGCGAGTCCAAAATCACCGACATTATGGATGAACTTGGCGGCAAGTGGGTCCGCATTAGCCGCTACGATGTCACCGAAAGCAAGGAGCTGGTGGCAATCTGGAACTGTGCTCTTGCTTACAGCCAGGGACGGTTGCAACCTGCAGACGAGCCCCGGTTATTGGATTTACTCGCCAAACATCCGTACGCCAAAGCCACTAAAGAACTGCCGGGCGATATCATCTTGGGCGAACACAGCCGCCACTACGTAGTTGAGCTGGATTACACGCAAGAAAAACCGTTGTATGAAGCCGCCGGTAAACTGAGTTCGTTTGCGCGACCAGCCGCCGAGTGCAAAGACGTCAACCTGGATCAGCTCAGCGACGAAGCCGCCGATATTCCTCAAACGTTCACCACCGATACTACCGATGTATGGATCGGCAAGGGCAACGGGCAGCTTACTAAGCTAGTGTCACGAAGCAGTACGGCAGAGTACGACGCAACAATCACCGTTGAGGCAGTCTACAAACCAATCAAACTGACCACGCCTACTGAATTCGTATTGTTTGAACGCGTCCGCTCCCTGCTTGTTCCTGGCCAAAATGAATACGATTATTCACTTGAGCTAGAATACGACAGCGATGCGCACTCGCACTAGGCGACCGTCGGCATCTGGTAAAATTGCTACGCTATTGTATAATACGTAAGCCTCACATGATTGTGGGGGTTTTCTATGCCTGGGGAGAGTCGTGTCTACGACGCGTTTTAACCTGCCGACATTGCAGGTGCTTGCGCTGCTGTTCATGTTCGACCTGACCGTACCACTAAGGCAAACGCTTTACAGCCAAAGCGGGCTAGGGCAGGCCACAATCGGGGTGATCTTCGCACTGCCGTGGATCATCATCCTTTTGGCCGACGTGCCAACAGGCAGGTTGGCCGACGAATACAGCTACAAAAAGATGGTTACCGCCAGCGGGGTACTGTTGGCGGCGAGTTTTGCGCTACTTGCTTTGGCGCAAAATTTTGAAACCTTCGTAGCTTCAGCGGCCCTGCTTGGGCTGGGCGGTGCCTGCTGGCGTGGCGTTCCAAACGCACTCAGCAGCCTGACCATCGGATCGTTGCATGACCCGGCAGCCGCCGAGCGCTACAGACGGTTTGTACGCTGGAGCCTGGCGATTGCGGCCATTGGCGAGGCCGCGGCCAGTGTTGCAACCTGGCTTATCCTGCAGCATTACGCCAGCGACGGCCTGCGCCTGGTGGCGTGGCTACAAGTGGGCATCTGCCTGCTAATGGCGCTTACCTCGCACCTGTTCCTGACCGACATCAGGCCGGAAGGGGTGCTGCATCAGGGGTTCGCCAAAACCGTACTGTCTGGCTGGGGGCTCGCCGCCGGTCGGGTGCGCGAAGTCTTCCGGTCAACACCGCTTGTCAGGGCGATCGTACTTTACGGCGCCGTAATCGGCTGCACGACCCAAACCATGGTCTGGCTGTCCCAGACGTACCTGCAACGGAGCGGTACGCCAACCGAGGACATGCCGGCAATTTGGCTCGTGTACCACCTGGCGCTGTTCGGCTTCACGTTCCTGATCGTTCCATACGAGAAACTGTTGGGGCGGTGGGGCGCGCTTGCCTCGCTACCCGCTCTGGCAGCGGCCACCTACGGTGCGCTCATGTGGGTACAGCCGGCGTACGGCAAATGGCTGGTGCTGGCGTTCTACTTCATCAGGGCAATGCAGATGGGTATTATTACCGTCTATCTGATGACCCTGGTGCCTGAGAGTATGCGCGCGACAATGGCGGCGGTCATGAGTACCGTGCAGTTCACCCTGTACAGCGTCATGAGCCTGGCAATCAACGCCAGCGTGCAGCTATTGCCCTCGTTCCAGTACGGGGCGGGTGTGGCCTTCGGGCTATCGGCAGTGGTATACGGCACACTCGGCCTGGTGCTTGTCTGGCGCATCCGCAAGCACAGCACAACCAGTAAGGCATAGAAAAGTGGATCCGTCACAACGGCGTGATGGGTCCACTCTACACAACTTATTCAAAGAAAAAAGCCCGAGCATACAGCTCGGGCTTTTTTCTTGGCGGAGAGGGAGGGATTCGAACCCTCGGTGACACTTGCGCGCCACACCGCTTTTCGAGAGCGGCACCTTCAACCACTCGGACACCTCTCCATTCCGCCCAATTGTAACAGATGAAACGGCAGTTGTTGAGCGCTAGCTTTTTACGCTACAATACAGCTATGAATATATTACGCGGCTTAAGCCGCTGGTTACTTGCTATAGCCGTCGGATTGGTGCTGGCGGCGTGGGTCAGCGTTTCGGTGTTGCAGGCGACATTACTTAACCGCGATACAGTGAAGGGATGGCTGGCCACGAGTGGGGCGTATGATGACGGACTCAAACCGTTCGCAATTATTGAGAGTAATCAGGGTCTTGCGACTAGTCAAGATATGCAAGCAGCCCTGGAACAAACATTTCCGGCCAATTACCTAAAAACCCAAACCGAACGGGCGATCGATGCAACTTTTGATTGGATCGAAGGAAAGAAAACCTCCATCACTTTCTCAATCCCGGTACAAGAAAGACGCGAAGAGTTCCGCAACAATTTGGTTCTCATTGTCACGCCTCGTCTAGCCCAGTTGCCGGCGTGCCCAACCCGTGTAAATCCCAACACAAGCAACCCAACCTGTATTCCGCAAGGCATGAGTGCAGCTAGCTTTGCCGACCAAAGCCTGCAGCTCGTAGAGGGCAGCGGCTTCCTTGATGGACCACTGACACAGAACACATTAAAAGAGGTGGGGATTGAGCTGCCCGAGATGCCGTACCTGCCCGCCGCCGCCAGCGCCATGCGCACAGCCAGCGTTGTATTGCCGATTCTGGCAGTGCTTATGGGCATAGGGTACGTATTGCTGTGCGACAGCAAACTGAAGGGTCTAAGCGTTATTGGCCGCCGTGTGTTCTTCCAGGGCCTCCTGATTACTATCGGCGGTGGATTACTGTGGTTCTTTGGCGCCAAGCTCGACCTGTCTGCGGCCGCCCAGGCTGGCGACGCACAGCAAGCTGCCATGGTTGTAAACATTATCAACCCGCTCGTACAAACTGTGTTCCCGGGTGTCGGACTGGCCTTTGCTATGTTTGGTGGCATGATAACCGCTGTTGGTGGCGCCACCTGGCTCGCCGGGTTCTTTGCGCGACGCAAGTACACCAAAGTCACACCGTTTACCCCTGGGCCAAAGCCACCAGCCGCACCAACTCAGCCGCCTTCACCCGAGCAGCCACCAGCGACTCCACCTTCGCCCACCCAACCTGCGAAAACTATACCCAAACCTCAAACTCCACCTCGCATCGTGCAATAAAGCTTGCACGGGTAGTCTATAATCTACATCATGGAACACGCCGCTCACCTGGTTGACGTATTAGATGTGGATGGAAAAATCATTGGCACAAAGCCACGGCGGGAAATCAATAAGTCCGCCGATATTTATCATGTAATTTTTGTGTTTCTTATTACACCACAAGGAGAGGTGGTATTGGGCGTTATACCCGCGCGCGAAGATCTGCCGAATATTTACTCGCGCCAGATGGGATCGACGCTCGCGACCATCCGCCGCACTGACGAAACTGCCGAAGAAGCCGCTGAACGCGGGGTACAGCGCGAATTATTCATCGATAAAGCCGACTTAAAACTGCTTGGCGAGCAAATGATGCACACCTCTGACGGACTGCAAGCCTACGCCACGACGTACTACATGATTGGCGAGCCGCCAGCGACCTACAGCGTCATCGATATTGATACGCTGGTCGTGGTAACGCCGCAACAACTACGCAATTTGATCATGCATCACCCCGACGAAATCGCGCCGTCGCTAAAATTTATCTGGGAAAGCTACAGCTCTAAGCTGCCTATTTAACGCTGGGCGCGGGCTTCGGCCAGGGCAGTGTCGAGGCGTTGGACGCTGATGCCGCTTTGGGCAAGCCATGCCATCTGCGCGTCAAAGTCGGCTTTGTATGTGTCGTAGGGCTCGAGGTTGGCTGTGTCTACCTTGTGGTACACAATGACCAGCCAGGTGCGGTCTGCCTTTGCCTTGTTGACCCATGCCTGGAACTGAGCCAGCGTGGTAGACGGTGTCATATTCTGCACTCGCAAACGGTATTGGTCCAGGTTGTCTTTGGCGTTGTAGCCTTCGTCGGTAGTTCGGTGCGCACTGTAATATTTCTTGATTTCGTTATTTACAGTAGCGTTGTAATCGCCGTAAGGTGTCGCGAACGTCTTAACCTGCTCGCCAGTAATACTCTTTAAGAAGCTTTGGGAATTGCTTAACTCGCGGCGCAGTTGGGTGGTCGTCACCTTTGTCAGCTCAGGGTGGGTAATAGAGTGGGCGCAGGTTTCATGGCCAGCCTTCGAGAATTTCTTCACATTGGCGATTTGGTCGTTCAGGCCCTGAATGTACTGCGTGGCGTAACACTGCGTCGTTTTAAAGCCGTATTGGCTTAACACAGGCAGGACAGTGTCGACGTTGCGCTCAAAGGCGTCATCGAAGGTCAGTGTAACCATGCCCCGTGTGTAGGCAGGATATTGGTAGGGTGCCAGGCTGTAATCATCGGTCTGCACCCAGCCATTACTTGTCAGGAATACAAATACCGATACATTCACGGCCTCGGCGGGCACCGTAAATACACCTTTGTACTGGTACCAGTTAGTGCCGCTGGTCAGAGGGTCAGGCATGCCAAAGTAGCTGTAGCTGCCATCAGCCTTCTGAAACTCAGCCACCATGTGCGGCGTCGTGTTGCTGCGGTACCAGGTATTAAAGGCGTAGTCTTTGCCCGGAGTCAGTGGCTGGGCGGCAAACTTCCATTTGGCATCACCACTCTTGTAGTTGCTGACTGTCAGCTTCACACTGCGGCTGCCTTGGTAAGCGCCCGATTTCAGGTATTCGTATTTAGGGGTGTTCTCGCCCCACTGGCTCGTGCTCCAATATGCTGGGAGGCTGGCGTTTGTGGCCGATGCAGTCTCGAGCGAGGCATTCGGCACCAACTGCCCGTTTGGTTGTGTTGGAGGCGTCGGAGGGGTTACAATCTCGGGCAAGCTCAAACTAACTGCGTCGGTCTGCAGCCAGCCGTTCGACTCTATAACATGAAGGATGGACAGCTTTTTAGTGTTGTCTGGAGTAGTCACGCTGTAGGTCGCGTTCGCCCATGTTGTTGGGCTGGCGGGTACGACCAAAGCAACATCCCAGTAGTAAGGCTGGTTGTTTGCATCCAGGCTTACGGCTACGATGTGCGTGTTCACATTTGATTTGTAGTGCGAGCTGAAGGTGTACTTGGTATTTGGAGCGGCGTCGATCGGGTCGACGTACCACTTGGCGTCGCCATCCTGGTAGTTATTCATGGTGACCAACAGGCTGCGGGCAGATTCATAGCCATCTGTCTTGTATGCAAAGGTGGCGGCGTTCGTTCCCCAAGCGTTCTTTTGCCAATGCAGCGGCATAGCGCCGTCCGCAGTGGCCGTCTCGGCCGAAGGGTTAGGGATCATATTAATAGCTGCTGCGTGGAGCGGCAGGACAACAGAGAAGGTGAGTGCGCTTACTGTCAGGAACGCTAACAGCCCACTCTTGACTTTAGAGAGATTCATAGTGTGGTATTACTCCTTTGTGCGCACAATACCACCATATTGGTAACTTTGCAAGCATAAGCATGGCAAGAAAATAGCCCGAACGGAATGTTCGGGCCACTTTCTTGGCGGAGGAGGAGGGATTCGAACCCTCGCACCAGGTTGCCCCAGTCTAACGATTTAGCAAACCGTCCCCTTAAGCCACTTGGGTACCCCTCCAGGAGTACGCGGGTTATTGTATCAGAATTTGATCTGTTATGCGAGGGGTTTTGTGCTATAAAAAGGAAAACCCGCCAGAGGTCCGAAGACATGGCGGGTGCGTGAGAAAGCCTCACGACAGTTCCCCTTCACAGGCTGATGACGCCGTCACGGCCGTGCATCTGGCCGACCAGATACGGGCCGTGGTAGGTGAGCATCACGTGCATCGGGCAGGCCAGCTCGGCGCGGATGCGGGCACGAGCGCGCTCGATGGTCCAGCAGGTGGCCAGGATCTGGCGCACCGCGCGCTGGAGTTGGGCGTCGGTCATGGTGGCGTAGTATGCCCCGCCCGACACGATGTGCCGTGCAGCCGCCAGCGCCTCCACCGGGTCGGTGAAACCACCGAAGCTGAGGATGGGCGGCAGACCGCTCATCGCACGCATGGTGGCCTGCGCAATGACATATTGGGGAGTGCCGCGAAGGGGCTTCGCCTGGGTTCCGTTCAACGGACTGTCCTCTCAACATGACACCCCGAAGGGTGGCTTGGGCGATTGAAAGTTATAATACCATAAAAATAGTAAAAATGCAATGTAATCAACTGTTCGCACAAAAAATAACCAGGCACAAAACCTGGTCATTTTTCTTGGCGGAGAGGGAGGGATTCGAACCCTCGGTACCCTTTCAGGCACGACGGTTTTCAAGACCGTTTCCTTAAACCGCTCGGACACCTCTCCGTAAACTGGAGATATTGTATCACATCTGTTACAAGTCGTATGCCCCAAACGCGTAACAAAATGCTATACTACCTACATATGCAGCCTAATACGCAGCAGCCATCCGGGGATCAGCAAGGGTTTTACCGCCCAACGCAGCAGGCGCCTTACCAGGCTACTCAGGTAGCCGATGAGGAGTTTTTGCCAACGACTCCGGAATACGATGACGACGAGGTCGTTCACTGGGAGGCATCTGAATACATCCATCGCAGCAAAGATGCGACATGGATTATTGGTTTTGGCATTATAGTAGCCATCATTTTAGGCATTGCCCTTTGGCTCCAGGCATGGACATTCGCAGCCCTGGTTGTAGTTATGGCCGCCGCCATGGGCGTCTTTGCGTTCCGCAAGCCAAAGGTAAAAAAATATGCACTCGGCCATCATGGACTACAAATCGATGACCGCGTATACCACTTAAGTGACTTCCGCTCGTTCGGCGTACTTGCCGAAGAAGCATTCTTCTCGATTATGCTCATTCCTACAAAACGCTTCATGCCAGCAGTCACAGTATACTTCGCACAAGAAGATGGCGAGCAGATTGTTGGCATACTGAGCACACATCTTCCCCTTGAGGAACTACAACCAGACCCAATCGACGCTATAATGCGCCGTCTCCACTTTTAACTCACGTTAATCTGTGGTATAGTCGTCTCTGTTCGCCCCTTGTGGGCAGAAGGTACCTTCTAGTTCAAGGTGCAGCTTTGAAGACGTAGCAATACTTCTTTGGGGCTGCAACATGCGCCTGTAGCTCAGCTGGATAGAGCGTTGGCTTGCGGAGCCAAAGGTCATAGGTTCGAATCCTGTCAGGCGTACCATGGAAAGAGTCCCACTTTTTTAAGTGGGGCTTTTTCTTTGGTAAAAATGTACTGCTACGCCTGCGACAGGGTAATGCGCTATGCTAGCTGTATGAGCGATGAATATGTTGACCACATAGATGAATCTGGAAAAACCCTTGCGCACGTCTTAAAAAGCCATGCGCACGTTCATGGCCTGCTGCATCCAACGGTTATAGCCTACGTTAAGCTGGGCGACACATGGGCATTAGTACGCCAAACACCCGACCGTCAGGATGCAGGCCAGTTAGTCGCCCCTGTTGGCGGGCACGTAAAAGCGGGTGAGTCAGAAATCGCGGCACTGCTCCGCGAGACCGAAGAAGAGATCGGTGTGCGCAACCTCAGCCACCGACTGGTTGGCCGGGCGCAATTTCACCGCCGTATACTAGGCCGGGACGAGAATCATTTGTTCGTAGTGTACGAGATTGAACCGAAAGACGAGATAGTACTGGGGACCGAGGCAGACGCAGTCGAAACCTTTACCACCGAAGAGCTGCGGCAGGCACTGCACGCCACACCAGAACGATTTGGTGACGCCCATTACTTTGTATTTGAGAAGTTCTACCCGCATATGCTTCCTACTACATGGCAACCACGCTGGAACTAAGCCTGGGGCGGCTGCCAGGCGGCGGCAACAGCATCAACACTCGCCGCACCCGATGCCAATAGCACACGGGCTGCGGCCGAAAATGTAGCGCCAGTCGTACAGACATCGTCTACGAGTAAAATATGTGCGCCCTGCACATCACGCCCAAGTGCCGTCGAAAACATATGTTCACTTTGTTCTTGCCGTTGCATACGATTTTTACCAACCTGCCGGTCGTATTGAACACGTAAAAGGGCAGGGGAGAACACATTATTTTGATGTACCGCCAGCGCCTTGGCCAGCAACGCCGCTTGGTCGTACCCGCGCTGACGAATCCGTGGTGGTGCAGTTGGTACCGGCACGACCACCCATTGGCGCTGCGGCAACGAAGATTGCATAATCGTAACGAGCGGTTCGCAGGCCGAGCGAACGCGTTCGAACTTATATGCATGAATAATTCGCTCCAACAGGCCGTCGTAAACACCAGCCGCCCAGATGTGATTGAGCGAAGACACGGGCCGACAGCGGCTGCACACCCGCCATCCCTCCGAGGCCGCACCGCATAACAGGCATGTTGGCGCCAATGCAATGTGTTCAGTCTTTAGACACTCTTCACACAACACGTTGTCTTCGTTACCACACACAAAACATGTGTGTGGGGCAATTATTGCTACAAGCTTCTCGAGTAATGATGTCATTTTTACGTCCTTGGACTATAATATTGCCATACTTTGCCCGGTTCCGCTATAATTAGCGTACAAGTAATCACTTTGTGAGCCAAAGAACAGGAAGTGGAGGAAGTGCAATGGCACGAGGACAGAAGCAAAACGACGATTTGCTGATGGAAGACGAACTTGCCGCAGCCTTCTTAGGTGATGACGACGCAGCACAGGTGGGCGATGATGCGACAACTACTGTCACTGAAGAGAGTTGGGAAGAAGAGCAGCCAGTCGGTCAACTCGCAGTTGATGTTTTTGAGACTAAAGAAAAGTTAGTGGTTAAAGCTCGTACTGCTGGTGTAAACAAGCAGGATCTGGACGTCAGTATTTCTGACGGTATTTTGACCATTAGCGGTACGCTAACGAGCGGAGAAGAAGAAGTCGAACAGTGGCACTTGCAAGAGTGTTATTGGGGCGATTTCTCACGCACAATCGCTTTACCCGTACAGGTAAAGGAAGAAGAAGTCGAAGCCGTGCTCAAAGACGGCGTGCTGACCATTAGCTTTGTGAAGGTCAAGCAGGAACAGGCTCGCAAGATCGAGATTATGTAAGGAACGACACTTGCACCACGAACCGGCCCGCTGGCCGGTTTTTTGGTAGCCGCGGACGGTCGAGCACTCAACGTCAAGACTACTGCTATGGCGCCTGTGCAGCCCTGGGCTCCAGGACACTGCATCAATAATAAAAATAATCCCGCCACTGGGACGGGATTATTTCTTTGAGAGATACTGTATTGGCTAGGTTGCCGCAGGAGCTTTTGGTGCCAACTGCGCAGTAACAAAGTTGACTGCTGCGTATGCCAGGAAGGCGACTACGATACCAATGATAGCGTAGAGGATGGTGTTCTTAGCGCTTGTAACAGCGTTCTGGTCACCAGCCGATACGACGTATCGGATACCACCGATGATCAACATCACAACGGCAACTGCACCGATGATGAAGAGCAAGATGTTGGTAATGGTAATGAAGATACCGTTAGGCCCAAACAAGTTAGTGGCACCGCTGGCTGGCTTGGCACATGCTGCGCCGCCGGCTGGACCCTGGGTAATGTCGCCGTTGCCACCAGTACAGGAAGCGTCAGCGTACGTAACTGCTGGAGTCGCAAAACTGAGTGCGAGCGCCAGTGCTGGCGTAAGCATCAGAGCTTGGCCAATTTTTTTAAATACTGCTTTCATTTAGGTAATTTCTCCTTATGTCTTTTATTTTACCACTCGATTGCCATTTGGCTAGATGCTACGCGATATTGTCTACGACAAACTTCACGATGGCATATGCCAACACCGCTACTATAATACCGATAATAGCGTACATAATGGTGTTCTTGGCGCCAGTGATAGTGTTTTGGTCGCCGTTGCTTGTAGCATACCGGAAGCCGCCAATGATAATCATGATAACCGCCACTGCCCCGAGGATGTAAATCAGTACGTCGCTAATAGTGCCGATTGTCTCCATAAGGGTTGGTCCAGTAGTAGTACAGGCAGCATTGCCGGTTGCGCCCTGACAAAGCGAATCTTTTTGGCTGGCTAAAAATTGCAAGTATTTCATTTTTTATCCAATGTTAATGATTACGAATGACACGATTGCGTAAGCCAAGATCGCCACAATAAGGCCAATCACAGAGTAGAGGATGGTGTTCTTAGCGCTCGTAATAGAGTTCTGGTCACCGTTACTCGTAACGTAACGAATACCGCCAATAATAATCATCAATACTGAGATTGCGCCAATTATATAGGTGAACGTTGTCAGGATGCGGTTCCAGATGCTGCCCGCCCCAAATAACTTGTCGGTTGTGGCACTACAGACAGTTGATCCTGTGTCGGTGCCACAGGTAGGGAATACGTTAATAGCCTGAGCCGGTTCAACGGCAACAACGGCCAAGCCGAGTGTCGCAAACAGTGCAGCAAAAAGGGCGATTTTTTTCATGTTAGCGTTCCAGTTAATCTTCCTACTACGAATTGTACTATGGTGAAGCCCAGTGCCGAAATAATAATACCTATGATCGAATAGAGGATTGTGTTCTTAGCCTGGGCAATCTTTGCCTGCTCGCCGTTTGCTGTTACGTATCGGGCAGCGCCAACCAGCAAGAAGAATACGGCCAACGCGCCGACAACAACAAACACGGTGCTCACAACATTACCAACGACATTCTGTGTTAACTCAACACGAGGAACGCCGATCACATTGGGATCAACCTGACCGGCCGCAAAAGAGCGTAGTGACTCCAGCATTAGAATGTCCCCGCAATAAACTGCACAATTGCTACAGAAAGCAGACAGATGATCAGTCCCATGAGTGCGTTCGTTATGATCTGGCGGGCTTGCGTCAGCTCGCCTGGTTCACCCTGGCTCTTCTGGTACTTAATGCCGCCCCAGATGATGAACCCGGCAGCCAGGTATCCCGAAATCTTAATAAAGAACTCCACGACAATGATTGCGACTTTCCAGACATCCTCAAGCGCCTTAAATTGAGGCACGCCGTTGGCATCGTGGTCCAAACAGGCGTCCCATGCCCGGAAGCCAAGGAAACCGGCAACACCGCCACCGCCACATCCACCAGCACCGCCGCCACCGCCTGGTTCCGGCGCAGGTGCAGCCAAAGCGCCTGCAGCGCCGCTAAACAGCAGCGTAACAGCAGTTAAAATGACGGCAATTTTATACTTGATCACGTAAAGACACCTCCAGGCACTAAGAATTGAAGAATTGCATACATAAATATAAAGAGTAGCAGGCCAATGACGGAGTTAATCATGACCATCTTTGCTTTTTCTACCTGGCCTGCATTTGCGCGAGCTGTTATATACAATATACCTCCCCAAATAAAGCCACCAGTAGTAGCTAGACCAGCGAGGGCAGAAATGACCTTTAGGACGTTCGTGGCGTAGACGAATATGGCGTTACTTTGCAGCCCGGCATTACCAATGGCTACACAGTTGCTGCCTCCGACAGATATTGCGGTGCGCACGCCCGGCTGGTTGTCGGCGGTGGTGCAGTTGGCAACGGCTGGTGTGCCGGCCTGGGCCGCCATGGGCACTGCCAGTAAAAGAAATACCGCTAATAGTGCGGCTGAGAGGGCAGTAAATACGGGTAGTTTTTTTGTCTGGAACGCGCTGGTTAACACAGTATTTATTTCTTTTATTACTGTCACCATTTATAGCACGAGGCTCGCCTTTGGTAAACAAGGGGGTCGATATACACACATCAGGAGCATAAATTTTACCCTCTGTCGCACATCTTATATACTGCAGTTAAACCATGCAGGTGTGGTAGTTCATAAATAAAAGGGAGTAGCGTATGGGGAAAACCTATGCTGAAATGCTACCTTTGCCAGTAATGGCAGGGGGTCCAAACGAAGGGATCGGATACTTTGCTGACGGGCTAGACACCGACCCTCCGCTTGAAACACACAAAAATGATCTTAATTTACTGAACCATCGCGTGTCAAGGCTTGACGCGCTGCGACGCCTCGCAAAAAGCAGGACAGTGCGGGTTGTTGCCGCTGTTGCCTTGACGCTTCCGGCCGCAGCATGCGCGGGCCAGGAGGGGAATACCGAGGGCCGAGGCGGTGGCACAGTGGCCGAATCCACCCTGCCGGCAGATGGGGAGGTGGCTGGCGGCCAGGAATGCCTGCGATTCGAAACGCTGAGCCCGGCCGACCAGCAGGAATGCCGCGAGCTTATTGCGGGCATGGAGACCGCCGATATAAACCAGCTGTCTCCACTTGACCAGGCCAGGTGGGCGAGTTACTACCGCCACGTAGCGCTCGGTGAAAAGAGCGTTCTACACACAGTTATACGAGCAAATGTCCTCGAACAGCCAAGCGGCGCCGAAAGTATGGCGCTGCGTTTTATAACCGACTACCAGAACA
>DATEFB010000027.1:0-54428 GCA_035280845.1 Saccharimonadales bacterium (SeqCode)
AGATTTGGATATTTAATAATGCGCGAATATACCCTATGTGACGTTGCTAAATCATAAGCTTTATGCTATTGTAATGTAAAGCGTACCCTTAAAAACAAACATGTCCGAGACAGCCATAAACCATTCAGAACAAGAGCGCAGCCGCAACGCATTGCCCCAGGGCGATGAGCTCCGTGAAATCTATGCTCTGGAATTTGGCGCACTCGACCTACCCGACACATTCCGCATGACGGATGATTACCTCGAGTCAAACGTAGAACTTTTTACAGCAAATATAAACGCTCCGCACTATGGCATAGAACAGGTTCAAGAGGCATTTGTTAACCAGGCTGCCGAGCGTGCATACCGGGATTCCTGGTGGGTGAACGTGGGCGACAAGCTCCGCGAGCGTGCGCTTGATCCTGCCGCAGTAGACCACCTGTCGGTTGCCGCACAACACACCTTAGATATCATGGTAGATGAACAGCCAACGGGTCAGAACTTCGAAGTGTTTGAACTTGGCGAGCCCGAAGAAGATAGGGAGGCAGTAGAAACCGTCTTTAATACCCTCACTGCGTTGGACCAGTTTTCTGGCGGGCTTATGGCGGCTGATCCCGACCGCCCCAAAATCATCTTGTCGAACGGAATCAGACTGGCGCAAAACCTAAAGGGTGGCGAGATCGGTGGTTTTGCCATCCCCGGTGCTGTTCTTATAAATATGCCAGCGTTGAAAGAGCAGGCCCGCGAGGCAGGTGCCGACTTTCACGCCCTTTTGGCGATCGTGGTGTCGCACGAGGCGCTGGGCCATGGGCTTGAACGGCTCGTGAAGGGTGATACTGGCCGGTACTTCGACGAGCATTTTGATTATTCGCGCCAAAAAGTGCCCGGCGAAATCTTCCATGAGGTGCACGAAGCTATCGAACCGACAGACGAAGCTGCTGCAGGCTCGCAGCCAGTGCGAGAGTATGGCAAAGTAAACAGCTCAGAGGATTTTGCTACAAGCGTTGATGCCACAATTGCTGAAGCCATGGGCTGGGCTGCTGGCGTCGAAACCATGCCTCGTTTCAAGAGCTCACCCGACGAGCACCGCAGCGAACTGGCCCTCCGCCTTATGCAAGAGGCAGCCGAAAAAGCCCTGGCCTACGACCACACTCCTGGTATCGTTGGCAGTAAGGTGCGCTATGTTACTGATGCAGAGGGCAGGGTGAGCGTCCAGCCTGAACGCATGGTTGAAGTTACCACGTTGTCTGGACGTGAAGCGATCGAAGACCAAATTGCAAAACAGGTGATTAAGTTTACTCCGGGTGACCAATTCATTGTGAGCATTGGCGACTACATCTAGCAGGCTATGCGCTTCGTAGATGTATAATGTGTCTAGTCAATCCACGAGAGAGGTGATAGTGTGCTGACGATCATACAGGTCAGTGCGGGAAAGCCCGGGCTGCTTGGCGAGTTCCGCGGCCGGCAGGTTCAGTCCGGAATCGTCAAGCAACGGGTCGAGGACGAGCGCGTCTACGTTGGCGCGCTGGGACTCGAACCAGACGACCAGGCCGACAAGCGTGTTGTCGCTGGTAAGCAGGTGCATGGTGGCCCGCTCAAGGCAGTGTACGCGTATCCGCTCGATCATCTGGCGGAGTGGAACGCCGAGCTGTCGAGCGGGGTGAGTCCGGGCATCTCGTTCGGCGAGAACCTCACAGTGCATGGCATGCTCGAGACCGATGTGCGCATTGGTGACGAGTTCCGCTGTGGCGACGTGGTGCTGCGCGTTACCTCGCCCCGGCGTCCCTGCTACAAGCTCGGCCTCCATCTGGGTGAGTACGTGCCAGTGCGCATGAACCAGACGGGTCGCTGCGGTTGGTACTTCCAGGTGCTTTCGCCCGGCTACCTGCCTACCGCCGGCGCCATGCTGGAACTGATCGCGAGTGACCCTTCGGCGCCAACGGTGGCCGAGGCGTTCGCCGCCAAGGTCAGGGCCAACCCGGAGATCCCCGGGCCGCCCGCAGTGTGATTGGTGCCCGGTGCTTTACCTTTGGGGGAGAGCACCGGGCGCAAAGCTTCGTTGTTGTAATAACAGCGAAGCTATTTTTTACTAGATCGTATAACGGGTGAGCCCAAGGCTTCTAGCTTCTCGCGGTAATCACGCTGGTTAAAACGTCCCGGGTAATCAACAAGCTCGGTGTTAAGAACGTCGAACCCTGCTGCGCGCAGCGGTTCGGCCGCGACTTCAAAGACATTCGATTTGATCAGGATAAGTTTAGTATCTGCTTCAGCCAGCTCCTGTACGCGCTTAATAAGGCGGGGTAGGGCGGCCCCAATTCGCTCCTGGCGTTCATCTTTTGTCACCTTGTGTCGCTGTGATTCCTCGAGTGCTTCAATCATATATACACCGTCGGCTTGCATGCGCCGCAGCCAGGCTTCCTTATTAGGCTGAATTTGGGTTTCGGTCTGTTCGGCCGCTTCTGGGTACAGCGCCTTGACGGTGTTTGTGAACAGCCGGTCTTCGCGGCGTTCCTGGTCGGCGCGGTAGAAGTGGCGACTGCTCGGGATCTCGGCTTTACCCGGAGGAGGTGATTCAGCAATGAGAAGAAGTTTGATGTGTTTGGGGCGGTAGTGCTTTCGAAGATCGTCGTATTCGCTCATGATTCTAGTATAGATTATTGATAAATATAAGCATCATCCGTCCGCGGTGGGTCAAACTACCTCATTGCTGGTGCATCCGGCCGGACGCCTGAACACGAAAGCGTAAAAAGTTCCGGGGCCAAGTAGCTTACATGTAAAGCGCCGCGAATGCGGAGATGTGGGTCGAATCCACCAGGCCTCACTTTGCCTCGCCACTCGTTGGCGGGGCAGTTTTTTGGTCTGGTACAATGAAATACATGAAGATTTACGTGACCCATGCCAGCAGCTATGACTACGAGGCCGGGCTATATACGCCGCTGAAGGAATCCCAGCTGTTCGATGACCACGAATTTTTCCTGCCCCACGACGGGCCAAATATTGCAATTAAGACAACGGATATCATTGACTCCTTTGATCTAATGGTCTGCGAGGTGTCGCACGCGTCCACGGGGCAGGGTATAGAGATAGGTCTGGCGACGGCTGCGCAAGTGCCTATTGTGTGCTTTTACCGCGAGGGCAGTCGACCATCTGGTGCGCTGAAGTTCTACAGCCGCGAGATACGGCCATACACAGATAGCACCGACCTTATCGCGCAGCTCACAGGCGTCCTCAAAGCACACTATTAGTCCTGTTCGGTGGTTGATTCTTGTTTGCGCACCATCTATATCCTATAATGTGATCTGTCGCGCCGCCTTAGCTCAGCAGGTAGAGCAGCTCATTCGTAACGAGCAGGTCGCCGGTTCGATCCCGGCAGGTGGCTCCACGTATTCGCGGGTATCGTATAGTGGTTAATATGTAGCCTTCCCAAGGCTGAGCGGAGAGTTCGATTCTCTCTACCCGCACCACGAGTGCTTTTGGTGTATACTGGCACGTAAGTGGGCTTACCCAAAATATGATAAAAAGAGCAGATTGGTTAGCGATCACAAAAGATAGAGTGGCGGTATTGCTGCTCGCTTTTATGGTTCTTGGCGCAATTGCTTTAATTGCTACAACAGTTTTACGCATTCACCCCAGTGACATTCAGGTCCCGGTGCGTTTTACTGGATACGGCCAAAGTAACATTGACCGCGACCAGTGGTACACACAGATCAGTTACGGCATGTTCGGCGTGCTACTCGTGGCAATAAATGGCTTTCTGGCAATAAAAATACATGCCTTTAACCGCATGCTTGGGCTTGGGCTTATGGGGTTCAGCCTCTTCATCCTTGCGGTGGCCATGATTATCGCTAATGCTATTTTTAACCTTGCGCCAACGGTATGACAGATATCGAAATCCCACTCGGTAAGCGCACCCCTAAATACCGCTTTTTCGAGATGCTTCCTGCAATCTTAAGCTACAGCCTTATCTTATTACCCATCGTCTTAAGCCTGATTAACCCGCTGCTCGCGGCAATTTTTATCATCGGGTACATTATTATGTTCTTCGTGAAGGCGGTGGGCATGGCATACCGCACGATCCAGGGCTACAACTCTCTGGAGCGGGCCCGTAAGCTTGATTGGCAGGCGCGCCTGAACGACCTCGAGGACCCGCATGCCGCTCTGGAGCGTTTCCAGAAGAACCCATCTCATAAAGAGTTTAAAACGGTAGAGCACCTCGAGAATCTGCAGGGGATGGTGGCTCACCCAGCTGCGCATTTTAAACCGAGTGAGGCATTCAACGCTGTTGTTATTGCAACGTATAACGAATCCCGAGAGGTGTTAACGCCGACACTCGAAGCGCTTTTCGCGAGCAACTACGACATGAGCCGTTTAATCTTGCTTATCGCCTACGAAGCCCGCGGCCCCCAGGAAACCAGGGACCTGGCCAAAGAGCTGGCGGCAAAATACGGCAAGCAGTGCTACTTTGCGGCGGCTATTGAGCATCCGGACGGCATGGAAGGTGAGGTAGTAGGGAAAGGTGGCAACATTACCTTTGCTGGCCGTTACCTTAAGACTTTCCTTGAAGAACGAAAGATCGACGCTGAACGTGTGTTGGTTACAACACTCGACTCCGATAACCGCCCCCACTCGCAGTACCTGGCCTATGCTATGTACGCATATATAGCCGACCCTCAACGCGAGTTCCGTGCCTTCCAGCCAGTAGCATTATTCATGAACAACATTTGGGATGTGCCGGCGCCAATGCGCGTTCTGGCCACGGGTAACTCATTCTGGACGATTATTAACGCTACGCGGCCACATATGCTGCGTAACTTTGCGGCGCATTCGCAGGGCATGTCATCGCTTCTTAAGACCGATTTCTGGAGCACGCGCACCATTGTAGAAGACGGCCACCAATACTGGCGCAGTTATTTTAGGTTCGATGGTAATTACGAGGTCACGCCAATCTACGTGCCAATCTACCAGGACGCGGTATTGGCTGAGACATACAAGAAGACCATTAAGGCCCAGTTTGTGCAGCTGCGCCGATGGGCATACGGGGCTTCAGATGTAGCCTACGTTGCACACCAGGGATTCCGGTCCGACAGCAAGGTGTCGCGTTTTGGATTTTGGTCGCGCTTTTTGCGCCTGATTGACAGCCACGTAAGTTGGGCAACCGCACCGATCATTATTACGTTTGGGGCGTGGGCGCCGCTTATCATTAACTCCCAGGCCAACCGCAGCATTGTAGCTCACGAATTGCCACAGATTGCCAGCCAGCTGCAGTTCCTAGCGATGTTTGGTTTGTTCATTACGATCTACCTGACCTTCAAGATGCTGCCGCCGCGTCCTGTACGCTACAAGCGTCGCCGTAATATCTTTATGCTGGCGCAATGGCTGATCATGCCGGTGGTCAGTATTGGGTATGGTGCGACAGCCGCGTTTTACTCGCAGACCCGCTTGCTGCTCGGAAAGTATCTCGACAAGTTCGATGTTACCGTCAAAGCTGTCAAAAAATAGCTAAGACTGTTTTAATGCCTTGCGCAGTGCCGCGCTGCTGAGGTTTTTTTGATGCCGCCCGATGTACTTAACATATGCCACGGAATCATAGTGCTGGAGCGTCTCTGAGATGGTTTCGACTAGCTGTGCTTTAGTGAGCGCCAGATTTTGCGCAGTGCCTGCTGCTTTGAATAGCTTTTGTTCGATAGTGTGTGCCAGATAGGGCACAGCGTCATCCAGATCTTGTCGGTGGTCGCATACCTGAAGTAGCTCAAGGAGTAACCGGCTGTGCGAAAAAGGGATGAGCTTTTTGCCGTCCTGAACTGTGAGGATCGACCCTGGGTCGGCGCTTTCGTATGTAGTGAACTGCGCGCCGCATTCCGGGCAGCGCCGCCTGCGCCAGATCTGGTTGAGCCGCGCACCTGCGCGAGAGTTAAAAACGTCAGTTTTCTTGTGAAGACAAAATGGACATACCATGACTATATATTGTCATTTAACTATTCAAAATGCTAGTGGATAACCTGTGGGAATGTGTGGATTTCTTTGGGAATAAAACAAGCACCCTTGTGGGGTGCTTGTAACATCTGGGCGTTCAGCGAGATTACTTGCGAGCTTTCTTGGCTGGTACATCGTCGGTTTGATTATCGGCAATGTGCTCGTAGTGAATCTTGAATTTCTGGAGTTCAGATTGTTCATGTTCAGGGGTAAGCAATGGATTATCCATAACATTTATTATATTAGCATAAGAGTCTAAATATGTCAACTAAGCATGAGCGTGCAAACATATCACATATGGGGTACATGGTGCCTCCTCTTGATCAGAAACACTTTTTATCGTACTCTGTTATTCGTAGTCGGGCTCTTAGCTCAGTTGGCTAGAGCGCTTCCTTGACGTGGAAGAGGTCAGAGGTTCGAGTCCTCTAGAGCCCACCAAGAAAAATACCTCAGGTTTGCCTGGGGTATTTTTCTTGGGTGTCGGTTTTTATGATCCAAGTATCTCTTCGGCGGCACGCCTACCAGATAGGTACGCGCCATGCACGGTAGAGGGGTCCTGTGCGTATGTAGCCTCGCCCGCCCAGAAAAGGCATCCATCTGTTGAAGCGGCCAGGGCATCGAAGGCATCCTTTGGGCAGCCTGGGGGCGAAAAGCTGTATGCTCCCCTGGTGTAGGGGTCTGCCGCCCAGTTGTGCATCAGAGAAGTAACAGGTTCGGTGTGCGGGTCTTTGGCGTGCTTTCGCAGTGCAGAGAGTCCGTGCGCCAAAGCGTCAGCATACTCCATTTCAAGTAATTGCCGTGCGGCATCACCTGCAGCCCATCCAACCACTACGTGCTGGGTGCCAGAAGAGCCAAGGCTACCCCTCCACCACATACGAGGTTGGGTGGTTGTATCTGTCACGTAGCCGGTGTCATCTGGCAGAACAGGCTGGTCAAAGACGTACACCAGCTTTGCGATGTCTATAGTGCTGAGCGCCAGGATGGCCTGTTGCTTTGGCTGGGGGAGGGTAGGTAAAAACTGGACGCCGCCGTGCTTCAGTACCCCCAGGGGTAAGGTGGTGATCGCATGCGGTGCTGCAACAGAGCGCTGGGCGCCATCCTGCCAGTAGGTGACAGTGACACCTGAAGTACCATATTCTACACGCTCTACCTGTGCACCAAACTGCACAGTCACTCCTTTGGCTAAGACGTTCACAATCTGATCATATCCGCCTGGAATCCGGTAATCGTTGTCGCCGTACGCCTCGTTATCACGCTTGAGCGCCTGGCGGTACCAGTCCATAAGGAAGGCTGCGCCGGTGCGGCGGAGGGGCTCCTCGTCGATGTCGAGGTATGCTAGTTCGGCTGGGGTTTGCAGTTGGCTCCGTGCCAGATAGTCGGCCACAGATTCATCTGGGGTAGGGGTGGGCAAGGATTCCCAATCCAGGCTGCGCAGGGTTGCCTTGGTGCTTGCGGGTCCGCTTGGGAGTTTGACGGTATCTATGGCGTGCTGCCGGATCAGATCCCAGGTTGCGGCGCGTTCGCCATGTATGAGCTCTCCACCAAGCTCTACCGGCGAATCTGCCAGATTGTGCCGGGTATAGAGCCGTCCGCCAAGGCGGTTCCTGGCCTCTAAAATAACAACTTTTTTGCCTGCGTCCTGCAGAAGGCGTGCTGCGTTCAGGCCGGCAATGCCGGCGCCAATAATAATGACATCCATGCCTTAATAGTACTGCGCTTGCCCAGACACGCCAATTCGGAGTAAAATACCATCAGTTATGTGTCGCTTGGTTACAGCAGTTACGTTGATCACCACCCCCTAGGGGGTACTTTTACATACACCAAGTCTGTTGTTACTAGTTAAAAAAGGAATTCTTATGTCTGCAGATCACAATGACACCCTGCATCCCATGCGTCACTCGTTGGCACATATTGCGGCCTCTGCCGTAAAGCGCCTCTGGCCTGAAGCTAAATTTGGGGTCGGCCCAGTGGTAGAAAATGGCTTTTATTACGATATCGATTTAGGCGACACGACTATTTCTGAGGCAGATTTTGGCAAGATTGAGTCTGTCATGAAGAAGATAGTCCGCGAGAACCAGGTGTTTGAGCGCTCCACCATGCCCCTGGAAGAGGCAATCACGTGGGCCGAAACTGCCAAACAGCCTTATAAGAAGGAACTCCTGCACGATCTACAGCGTGCAGGCACTACTGTCGCTAAGGAGTTAGACGCTGACGAACTTGGCTTGGAAGCCACTGGCGACAGCAAAGTGGACGAAGTATCGTTCTATACGAACGGTGATTTCACCGACCTTTGCCGCGGCCCTCACGTTGAGAGCACGGGCAAGGTCGGCGCCTTTAAGTTAATGCGCGTTGCAGGCGCTTATTGGCGTGGCAAAGAGGGGAATCCCCAGATGCAGCGTTTGTATGGCGTGGCCTTTGCAACCAGGGAAGAGCTGGATGCGTATCTAAAGGCGCTCCAAGAGGCTAAAAGCCGCGACCATCGCTTATTGGGTAAACAGTTGGATCTGTTTGCTTTCTCTGATCTGGTTGGATCGGGTCTACCACTGTTTACGCCGCGTGGCACAACTATCCGCAACCTCTTAAAGCAGGCGTTACTGCAAACTGGCGCAAAATACGGCGGCCAAGAGGTGGGTATCCCGCATATCGCTAAACGCGAATTGTACGAGATTTCTGGTCATGCCCAGAAGTTCAGCGATGAACTGTTTGCGGTAAAGAGCCACTACGACGTTGATTTTGTGATGAAGCCGGTGAACTGCCCGCACCATACGCAGATTTACGCCTCTCAGCCTCGCAGCTACCGCGACCTACCAATCAGCTATATGGAATCGACCATGCAATACCGCGATGAAAAGCCCGGCCAGATCGGTGGCCTTGGGCGTGTGCGTGCAATTACTGTCGATGACGGCCATCTGTTCTGTACGGTAGATCAGATTAAACAAGAGGTGGTGAAGTTCTGTAACTTTATTGAGGAATTCCACACTGCACTAGGGATGTACGGCGACCACTGGGTATCACTATCTGTTCGTGACTACAGCAAGCCGGATCAGTACATCGGTGACGCAGCCGATTGGGACAAGGCGGAGGCAATGCTCGAGGAGCTAGCCGGCGAACTAAAGCTGGGCGCCAAGAAGATGGAAGGTGAGGCCGCGCTGTACGGTCCGAAGTTGGACTTTATGTATAAAGACGTTTTAGGGAACGAGCGCCAGCTCTCGACAGTGCAGCTCGATTTCTCGACCCCTAAGCGCTTTAAGTTGACTTATACCGACGCTGACGGCTCAGAGAAGGCGCCGGTTATGATCCACCGCGCCATCTTGGGTTCGTATGAGCGGTTTATGGCTATTCTTCTCGAGAAGACAGCTGGTTGGCTACCGTTTTGGCTGGCTCCGGAACAGATTCGCATTCTGACCATTAATGACACAGTGCTTGATTACGTATCTGAAGTTAAAGAGGTGTTGGATGGTGTTGTGCTGATGACACCTCTTAAATACAACGAACTCCGCTACAAGCTGGATGACCGGAGTGAATCACTCGGCCGCAAGATTCGCGACGCAGTAGAGATGAAAGTGCCCGTTGTGCTGATTGTGGGCAACAAGGATGTTGAAGTCCGGCAGGTGAGCGTGCGCCTTCGCGACAAAGAAGAGAAGGTTGATATAGACAAATTGCAGCAATACTTACAACAAATCCAGTAAATAACAGGGGTGATATGGAAAACCAGGAATTTAAAGAAAAAATCTATTCATTGGTGGCCCGAATCCCAACTGGCAGGTTAATGACGTATGGGCAACTGGCTGCTTTAGCCGGAAAGCCCAGGGGTGCTTGGGAAGTAGGACAGATCGCACACTTTGGACCAACAGAGTTGCCATGGCAGCGTGTTGTAAATAAACAAGGCGGTCTGGCAGTTGGTTGGCCTGGTGGTGGGCGGGAAGCTCACAAGGCGCTACTTGAGGCCGAGGGTGTGAATGTGGGCGACGCGTACACCGTTGAGATTGCCCAGCTCCAGTGGTGGCCAGATGAGTAGCCCAGCCCTCGTGGCTATTGTTGGCCCAACAGCCAGTGGTAAATCGGCATTGGCAATGAAGGTCGCCCAGATGTATGGCGGTGAGATCATTTGTGCCGACTCACGAACGGTGTACAAAGGTATGGATATTGGCACGGCAAAGCCATCTGTTCGGGAGCGGGCATTAGTGCCGCACCATCTGTTAGATATTGTGCGGCCGCATGAGCCTTTTACTGCTGCCGATTTTAAGGCCGCAGCTACCAAAGCGATAGCGGCTATACATAGCAGGGGTCACGTACCGGTGTTGGTAGGCGGCACAGGCTTGTATATAGATTCGGTATTGTTTGACTTTGAGTTTGGCGAGCCGGCAGACCCTCAGAGGCGTACCGAGCTGCAACAGATGACAATTGAGGCTCTGCAAGATATATGCAGACAAAATAACATCGAAATACCTATAAATGACCAAAACAAGAGGCATCTTATCAGGGCCATAGAACTTGGGGGTTTGCCTAAAAATAACAGAGATATTAGGCCGTACACACTCGTTGTTGGAATCTCTACGGATCGTGAGGTATTACGCCAGCGTATTGAGCACCGTGCTCGAGCCATGCTGCAGGCTGGTATCACAGATGAAGTTCGGGGGTTGGCTAACGAATACGGATGGGAGCCAGAGGCTATGACTGGTAATATCTACCGCATCTTCAGGGGTGTCATTGAGGGGGTCAAGTCAGAGCAGGAAGCTCTCCAGGAAGTAGTAACGAGCGACATGCAACTCGCAAAACGCCAGATGACGTGGTTTAGGCGCAACCCGCATATTGTCTGGGGTGAGCCGGACGAACTCCTTGAGCGTGTCGGCAGGTTCTTGCATTCGTCGTAAAAAATGCGTCTGCTATACCTGCGGGGACCGCATTTTGATACAATGGGCGAGAAATGATTGACGCATTATTTGGCTCAAAGACGAGGGTGAAGTTGCTCCATCTGTTCCTGAACAACCCGAACAGGGCCTTTTATGTGCGCGAGATCACCCGTAAAATTGACGAACAGATTAACTCGGTGCGTCGCGAGCTGGCTAATATGCTGAGCATTGGGATTATCCAAAGTGACAGCTCTAACAACCGCTTGTACTACGAAGTGAACCAGAGTTACACATACTACGAACCCCTAAAGGCTATCTTTGGTGACAGCTCATTCGGGGCCGACGCAACGGCAACCCCTGTGGTCACAGATTGGGCAAAACGCCTCAAACCTCTCGGCGATGTACGTGTGGCACTTTTGAGCGGCAGTCTGGTGCGCAAAAGTGGTAGTGAGCTCGATGTACTACTAGTTGGTAATATCAACAAGACACAGCTCAAGAAGTTTATTAAAGACATGGAAACAGAAGAGAATAAACAGCTCAACTACACCGTCATGCCGTATGAGGAGTTCTACTACCGTTTGAGTATTAAAGACCGATTTATTACTACTATCATAAACAGCAAATTTACCCTGTTGCAGGATACCGAACACGTACTGTCAGAGGCTTAAGGAGGAGAATTATGGATATTGAACGTAAAGGTGGAAACTGTGTTGTCATTAGTACTAAGAAGTACACATTTGTTACTGACCCAAAATTGAGTGACAAAGGCCTCAAAGACCAGGGGAGCGCAACGGCACAGTTGCTGACCGAATCTGTTTTTGCGGCCCCAGGCAATGATGAGACAGTGGTGATTGATGGACCGGGCGAATATGAAGTCCAGAACTGTTCGGTGAAGGGGATCGCAGCCCGTCCGCACAGCCAGCCAGATGGCGCGCCAAAGAGCGCCACAATATACCATCTGGACTTCGACGATCTGAGTGTTGCTGTATTGGGTCATATCCGACCTAAATTGAGCGAGGACGACCTCGAGGCAATCGGTGTTGTGGACGTTCTGATTCTGCCCGTTGGTGGTTACGGCTACAGCATTGAGCCAAAAGAGGCCGTAGAGCTTGTTCGTACCATTGAGCCAAAAGTGGTGATCCCGACTCACTACAGCGAAGAAGGCGTGACCTACGAAGTGCCTCAAGGTCCTCTGGAGGACTTCCTGAAGGAATTAGGCGCCAAGCACGAGGAGCCAACTCCGAAGCTTAAGCTGAAGGCAGGTATGCTGCCAGAGTCGTTAACTGTGTACGAGATTACTCGCACGAAGTAACAGATGTGAGCTAAAAAATAACCCCGGTCGCAGTGACCGGGGTTATTTTTGATTCAGGATGATTAAACGGCTTTTGCCAGAATACCCTTTTTCTTAAGGGTGCGGATAGCAGCCGTACTGAGGTTCATAGTCACTTTTTGACCATCTACCACAAACGTCTTCTTCTGTAAGTTTGGCCTCCAGACACGTTTAACGTGCCGCTGTGAGAAACTCACGTGGTTGCCGAACTGTTTGCCTTTACCTGTTAGATCGCATGTAGCTGCCATAACTCTTCTCTATTACTAAGGTAAGATTCTACTTTATTCTACCGCCCCTGTCAATCATTGGTATAATAGGGGAGATGTTCGACTTAACAACAATTGCTATTGTTCTGGTATCTATTCTGTTATCTATGACCCTGCACGAGGCGATGCATGCTTACGTAGGCTATTGGCTTGGTGATGACACTGCAAAACAAGAGGGCAGGCTGACACTTAACCCCTTTGCCCACATTGATTTGTTCACAACTATTTTAATGCCTCTGTTCCTGGTGATGCTTGGCGCACCTCCGTTTGGCGCTGCAAAACCAGTGCCGTTCAATCCCAACCGCATTAAGTGGGGTGAGTATGGGGCAGCATTAGTCGGTGCGGCCGGGCCTTTAACAAATGCGGCTCTGGCGTTGCTAGGTGGCGGGGTAATCCGGGCGTTCGGTGAACAGTTACCAGAGTTCTGGCTGTTGGCTGTGGCCATGTTCACACTTGTTAACTTGTCGTTCTTTATCTTTAACATGATTCCGTTTCCACCCCTGGATGGCTCGCGTGTACTGTACGCTGTCGCCCCAGATCCAGTGCGCCGGGTCATGGAGCAGATCGAGAGTATGGGGTTCGCGGCAATTATCTTCTTCTTTGTGCTGTTTTACGCGGTGCTGAGCGATCCATTCTCGCGTTTGTTAGCCCACCTGTTCAGTCTTCTGACAGGTGGTGGTCAAATTCTTTTGTAGGCGCTATACTAAAAGTGTCCTGCTTGCTGCATGAACGCAGGTAATGAATTTTCTGTACAATTCGATATTTTTGGGAGTTCAAATTGCACTATTCCGTGGAATTGTGCTGCGGGCACCCACCTGCACGTAAACGCGGGAAATATCACGCCTGACGCTCACCAAGCAGGGCAACCTAGAGGTCGGGACATATAGCGGGATGTGGCGCAGTTGGTAGCGCGTACGGCTGGGGGCCGTGAGGCCGCAGGTTCGAGTCCTGTCATCCCGACCATGAGCGAAATTATCTACAGAGCATAATCATGAAACAAACACTTACCGTGAGGGCAATCATCAAGCAAGACCAAAAGGTCTTATTGTTGAGGCGCGTTGGCGGTAATCCGTTATACCAGGGATTATTTGAGTTACCTGGCGGCAAGGTTGACTTTGGCGAGGACCCAAGGGCGACGTTGCAGCGGGAGATAACAGAAGAGATTAACCGGGAAGCAGAGACACTGCAGCTTTTTGATGTGCATTCCGAGCTGGACGTACGGGATGTGCAGCACCAATATATTGTTCTGGTGTTTTTAGTCAGCTTAAAGCCTGATACAACCATTGATGTAAGTAACGAGCACGACAAGTATGCTTGGAAAAAGGTGTCAGAAATACAACTGAATGAAGTCACCGAGACAACACGACTTGCTTTGCAACTAGAGAAAAATGTTCCAGAAACAGGTATGGGTGCAAGCAGCACTATGAATTACGTGGAAAATGGTACAACGAAAATAGAAGAATTAATTGTGTATACGGATGGGGGCTCTCGTGGCAATCCAGGGCCTTCAGCATCGGGATTTGTCATTCAGGATGGGCAAGAGCGGGTTATCTTTGAAGGTGGTCGGTACCTGGGAATCACAACAAATAATCAGGCTGAATACCAGGCAGTAAAAGTAGCGCTCGAGAAGGCGCTAGAGATCGGTGGGCGACGCCTTAGCTGTCGTCTCGACAGCCAATTGGTTGTGAATCAGCTAACAGGTGTGTACCAGATCAAGAACCGTGACCTTTGGCCAATCCATCAATCTATTAAAGATCTGATCAAGAAGTTCGAAAAAGTCACCTTTACCCATGTACGGCGCGAGTTCAATAAAGATGCCGATGCCATGGTAAACAAGATCCTCGATGAGCAGGAGAGAGCATAAGTACCTTGATCCAAAGAGTAAATCGCGATATACTAGCAGCGTCAGATTGCTAGATGATCGCTTGAGTTTACTCAAGAGGAAAGTCCGGGCAGCAAAGGGCGAGACAGTTGCTAACTGCAACCGGGGGCAACCCTAGGGAAAGTGCCACAGAAACGATACCGCCTGCTTCGGCAGGTAAGGGTGAAAGGAGTGGGCCTGGCTTGTCCAGGATAGCGACGAGACACGAGAGCGTCATGTTCGCGAATGTAAGAGCCCACAGCGTGTCATGGTGACATGGCAAGAAGGTAAACCCTGTCTGCTGCAAGGAGGCCAGTGCTTCCACATTTATGTGGTGGTGGCTCCGCCACACTGGCCGATTAACCGCTCGATTATGCAGGTAACTGCGTAACTAGATAGATGATCATCCACGACAGAACCCGGCTTACAGGTAGTCTGGCACTAAAAAATCACCCAATTGGGTGATTTTTTAGTTGCGGTCCGGTGGCCGAAGCTACTTGATCGCTGCTTTAACGACTTCGGCGAAGGCCTTTGGCTCGTTGGATGCCAGTTCAGATAGAACCTTGCGGTCCAGTTCTATGCCAGCTTTCTTCATGCCGTCTACCAGCTTAGCGTAGGTAGTGCCATTTTCGCGGGCGGCTGCGTTAATGCGGGTGATCCATGTACCGCGAAGATCGCGCTTTTTGTTGCGGCGATCACGGTAGGCATATTGCAGGGCGCGGATAACACCTTGCTTGGCCAGGCGGAAGCTGCGGCGGCGTGCGTGCTGCATGCCCTTGGCGAGCTTCAAAAACTTCTTGTGTTTGTTGCGTGCTGTGACGCTTCGTTTGATACGCATTGATTAAACTCCTAGCGCGCGCTTCAGATTGCGTGCAATCGCGCCTGTGACTGTCGTCTTACCGGCGAGGGACCGTTTGCGTCCTTCACCCTTCTTTTCGTTAAAGTGCACTTGGTTGGCTTGGCCGCGTAAGACCTTCCCGTTGCGGGTGATCCTAATGCGTTTCGCTGTTCCGCGGTGCGTTTTGAGCTTTGGCATTGACTGTACTCCTTACGACAATTCCTAAATTCTTACCAGCCATAATTGGCTTTTGTTCAACAGTTGCGGTGTCCTGGAGCTTTTCGATAATTTTATCTAGCATCACATAGCCAAGATCTTGGTGGGCCATTTCACGTCCGCGGAAAAATACCATGATTTTAACGCGATGCCCAGCTTCAAGAAACTCGCGGATCTTGCGCAGCTTAATCTCTAGGTCATTCGTACCAATCTTGAGGCCCAAACGCATTTGTTTGATCTCCACAGTAGTGGTGTTGCGGCGGTTCCGCTGTTGCTCTTTGGTTTTTTGATACTGGTATTTACCCCAGTCAATAATCTTGGCAACGGGCGGAGCGGCCTGCGGCGAAATCTCAATCAGATCTAAGCCAGCTCGTTCTGCTTCTAAAAGTGCCTCTGACCGAGACAGGATTCCTAATTGGTTACCGTCTGGTCCGATA
The DNA here is from genome assembly GCA_035280845.1 of Saccharimonadales bacterium (SeqCode). Lineage (GTDB taxonomy): Bacteria > Patescibacteriota > Saccharimonadia > Saccharimonadales > EFPC-124 > DASTDY01. The sequence continues at coordinate 15,754 of DATEFB010000027.1, forward strand.
ACGCGAAGTTCGGAGGCGGTGATGCCTTCGTTGATTCGCACCGATTTACTAATAGAACCTGCTCCTTACTTACCTTAACTGTCTATTCGATGAGCCATTATAGCAGGGGTGGGGCGTGTTTTCAACTAGTAATCCACGGATCGTGGGCGATATTGCAGTGCCTCAGAGACATGAATGGGCAGAATTTGCTTGCTTGCCTCGAGATCGGCGATGGTTCTGGCTACTTTTACCACTTTAAAATAACCACGCGCCGACAGGTGGAGGGTCTTGGCGGCATGGTCTAAAAGTGCCTTACTTTCGCGCGCCAGCTGAGCGTCTGCCGCCATTGCGCTTGTAAGGTGTGCGTTGGGCATGCCGGATGTGACGATGCGGCTTTGCTGTATCTGACGGGCAGCGAGAACATGCCCGGCCGCATCTGTGGTACTGAGGCCGGATTCCTTGCTGATGAGTTTATCTGGTTCGACCCGGGTGACTTCGAGGATCATATCAATCCGATCCATAAGCGGTCCAGATAGCTTTTTGCGGTAATGCATGATCTGTACTGGCGTACAGCTGCATTCGCGCGCCTGGTCGCCCGCGTAACCGCACGGGCAGGGGTTTTGCGTGGCAACCAGCATAAATCCGGCAGGGTAGCTTGCCCGGTGGCCCGCACGCGAGATGTGTATCATCCGGTCCTCGAGCGGCTGCCGAAGCGATTCGAGCGCCGCCCTATTATATTCCGGCAGCTCATCTAAGAATAAGACGCCATGGTGCGCCAGGCTAATCTCGCCCGGGCGAGCCATCTGTCCACCTCCAACCAGGGCGACATGGCTACTGCTGTGATGTGGCGAGCGGAATGGGCGGGCGGTCACCACTTCTTGGTAATCGCCAGCCAGACTGTGCAGTTTTGTTACCTCAACGACCTCTTGGCGGGTAAGGGGAGGCAGGATAGAGGCCAGTGCCTGGGCTAGCATTGTTTTGCCGGCACCAGGTGGTCCGCTGAGCAATATATTATGATGTCCCGCTGCAGCAATAAGGAGCGCACGTTTTGCTTGCTCTTGTCCCTTAACATCGGCGAGGTCGGTTTGAAGGCGTGCTGTTGGCGATGCAAGTGCGCCAGGGGTGGCGGGCTGAATACGCTCCGTGCCCGAAAGATGTAAAAAGACATCGCGCAGCGAATCGGCGGGCAGAACCGTTATGCCTTCGACCAGGAGTGCCTGCTGGGCATTGGCGCGCGGCACAATAATAGTGGTGTGGCCGTGGCGGCGAGCGGTTTCTGCATGGCTGATCACGCCTCGGACGGGCCGCATTGCTCCGTCCAGCGCCAGCTCTCCAACCAGCAAAACACCATTCAGAGCGTCGTGTTGCAGCTGGCCGCTCACCAGTAGTAGCGCCGTTGCAATTGCCACATCAAAATGCGCCCCGTCCTTCGGTAGGTTGGCAGGCGCCAGATTTATAGTCACGCGCTTTCTTGGGAACTCCAGCCCGCTGTTTTTAATGGCGCTGCGGACGCGCTCTTTGGCTTCATCGATGGCTTTATTGCCAAGGCCTACAATTAAAAGTGTTGGCAGGCCGTTACTGGCATCGCATTCAACTTCGATGCGTTCACCCTCGAACCCAATAGCTGTGGCGGAATAGACTCGTGCAATCATGGCGCCAGAACTGTAGCGCACTTTCCCTGGAAGCACAAGAATGATATAATAGTGTGCACATGGGGCTGAATAGCTTCGACGTGTGGACCTTTACAGACTGTGCCCGCGAGCCGGCCGCTACACCGTTACCGTAGTAAAGCACTATAAGTGCCAAAAACTTCGTTAGCCGCGCAGTTGACGCTGTGAAGACTGCTTTTGCAGTCCCTCAGTTCGCTGTTGCGACTGTTGCCTAATTTAGGCAACCATTCCATGGGCATTCACTAGCGTTGCCTGTGTGAGTGTTATATTCGCTAGTTTTGGTATGCGCTGTGGCGAACACGCATGCCGCGACTTTTCGCCAAACTGACCAGGTTTTGTGCGTTTCATGCACTGGTGAGTATCAAAACGTACTAGGCTTGTAGACGGACAGCTTGTAACCATGCGGACCGGGGTGCAATACCCCGCAGCTCCACCAAAAGGGACCCTAGCAGTATGCTGGGTCTTTTTTGGTTGATAAAATACTGGTTCTATTGTTTAATGCAGGACGCGATGCATATCGCACAGAAACGCGGACAACAAGGAGGACGACATGCTGGTCCTGGTGGTACCGAGTGACGGCATCGCCGACGCTCGGGCCCGCAGTGTCCATCCGTACTTCGTAGCTCAGGCCCGGGTCCCCGCAGAGTACCTGCACCTGCCGTACGGCTACATTTCCCGGCAGCCCAAGGGCGACAGCTACGTGAACATTTGGAAGTTCGCCGAGGCCGTGCAGAGCGGCGCCGTTGGCCTCAAGGCGACCCATGGCTTACCGCTGGGTGTCGAAGAAGGCATCGGCGATGACGGCACCCTTCGGTGGGAGGTGGCACTGGGCCGCGGCGGCGTGACTGTCTTCAACGGCAGTATCGATGGTGTCAACGGCGCGTTGCTCCGGCTCATCAAGCGGGGCGACACCCTGATGCTGCCCGATGCAATCGCACTGGTGGCCCGCCAGGACCTCGGCGAGGTCCGCTCGGCCTGCGAGCACGCCGGCATCGAGACGATTGTGATCGACTACGACGGCCAGCTGGCCCTCGACCGTACGATCTGAGCAAGGGCGGCGGGCGGCCATGCGCCGTTCCGCCGCCCGACGCTAGTGTCCGCGTTTCTTCACTCCGAACTTATTTTATGATTACACCAAGCGAAATACTTACGAGAGACCCGAGCTTACGACAAACTGACGAGCTCGCTTATTGGGGCCACAGCGTGAGGCTGGATGACATGCTTGCCGGGCTTGACCGGTTGGATGACGAATCCAGTCTGCTTGACCTTGATAAAGACCAGGACTCCGACGCGCTTACATACCATGCGGCATACCTTTTGGCCCACCTTCCACCCGAAACTGTTTTTGAGCATTACGGCGAAGAAGGGCTGTTCTTTGTAGCCTGCAACGCGCCGCACCGCGAAGCCGAAACACAGTTTAAGGGCGCGCTTGCCGAGATGGCCGGGTATAACCCGGACTTTATACAAAAAGCAAAACTGTGGGCTTGGCAAAAGCACAGCACGTCGCAGTCGCGCGAGGTGCTTGCGCAGTATGCCGTTATGGAGCATGTGGCAGGGGATGCGCTGAGTCGGGTTGACCTGCCCGCCATTTTGCGTGGGAGCGTATTGCCAGGCGTTACAGTGGGCGACAAGAGGCTAGGGGATTATACGTTGTTGCCGCTGCGTTCTGAGGAGTCGTTTTCGGAGCCGGCTGGCTGGGATAGCACGTGGTCGCATGACATTATGCCGGCCGACGATGCTCCCGCCAGTACACCGATCACCCGGTACGGTATGTGGCTCGATGCGCCGACTGGTTTTGCGCTGGCATATAAAGGCCGCCCGCAGGCAATGGTGTCCGTTGCTTGCCTGACCCAAAATAAATTGATTATTTGCCAACTGCAGGGCGTCAGGGCAAAGTTGGTTGACCCGCTCAATAAGTATAGCGAGGATGGGGTGGTCGGTGCCGTGCATGCCCGAGGCCTTGCTCCGTTTGATTGGCAGAAAAGTATGGTAGAGGTTGCCGCAAGGCTTGCTGCAGGCATGGGTTTGGAGGGGCTCGTTATTCAGGGCGGAGAGAATAATGTCTGGCGCCACAAGCGCTTGAAGGGCGAGACCGAGCCGCACATAACCGCCGAAACTGCAGCCCGGGCATATGACTTGCCGGCAAAAAGACTGGGCTTTGTGCAGCAGGATGATGGCAACTGGCATCGGGCATTGGTTGAAAACAACCCCTGAAAATTAAAAACAACGGCCTGCGAGAAGCCGTTGTTTAGTATTTTCGTTTTTTGTTTTTGAGCACCTTTTTTATTCAAGTGCTACCCCTATAATAGGGGGCTACCAAGGCTATGTCAACGGTTATTTTCGTATTGTGTAAAAGCTGTGGATAAGTCGTTTTTACGTTGAATACATGCCATTTTTGCGTATAAGGCTGCGAATGTGCGCAGTGACAGGGTTGTATTGCATGTGGGCTGCGTAGGCGTTCAGTAACTGTGAGCGTCCCAGCCTGCATGGTAGGGATGGTGTGCGCCCGCACGGTTCAGAGAGTGAACGTTGGGCGTGCCGTCTGGCCTTCGTGGCTTCGGGCTGAGGCGCGTGCCATAGCCAATACCAACCGGGTGCTTTGTATATAGCAAGGCCTGCGGGTGTGAGTATGGCCGTACCGTCGTGGGCTGTCTGGCTATGGCTTTGTTTTTTTTGCATGGCGTTCGTGCGTCGCAGGATTTTGCAGCTCATCATAATATGTGCTGTTGCATGGCGCTTATGCTACACACTATATATGTATACAAAATGGCACAATGGCTCGCGCGTATTGTATTTGGTTTGTGCTGACTTTTATTTTCGAGCACGAACATCGTGGCGGGGCGTGGTCGGTTGTTAGGTTGTTAAACGCGTGGGTTTTCGGCAGTGTCGCTTGCTCGCATGCAACGCGACGCAGGCGCAGCATGTGCGATCCGGCTAGGCTCTTTGCCATTGCGTGTAGCTTTTAATGAGTATATAGATGCGTGTTGTGCAATATGGCAACGTTATTACTTTACATTATGCACAACACTCATTTGCAAAAAGCGTTAGCAATAATAACAATGCTAACAGATTAAAGTTGTATTTGTAACAATATAAAAATAAGCATAACCATTGACGTATTAAGTAAAGCGTGCTACATTGTAACTAAGCTTTGATAACACAAAAACATTGAAACAAAAATTTGTAGCATCGAGCTTGCACCTTCCTTAACAATTGAGTGTATGACCCCGCGGTTTGGCGAATTAACTCGCAAGGTACGCGTCCTTGCAAGACATTCGCCAAACCGCGAGCGGTCCACTCTTGTTAATGCCTCCCTGTGGTTCGGCGGAAACTTTCCGTTGAATGACAACTCTATGCTCTCGAAAGAGAGCGGTCAGTATTGCCCAGGGCGGGAAGCGCTACATAAGTCATATACGTTGAGCGGATTTCCCCCCTGGCTTTCATGGAACACATTTCTCTCTCACCTCCCATCTCTTAAGAGCGGCCGGCACAATGCTGGGCCGTCTCTTTTTTATTTCGCTGCATATTTAGTAGAGTATACGTATGGTGAATGAACTTATGGCAACATGGCAGGGGAGAGTGCGGGTGCTTGCTATTGTCGGACTGCCATTAATTTGGGCGCTGTCGCTGTTGGTTTTTATGAACATAACCAGCCCACTGCAAAACGGCCCGCTTAGTGTATTGGCGGTATTTGTGCTGGCTTACCTTTTTATTACAAGTGCGCTGTATGCCGGGGTAATAGTCGTTAGTAAGCTTGTTAGCTTTTTGGGCTGGAGTAAGCCACTTCACCGTAAGCAGTTGTATTACTTGGTAAGCGTCATTGGCCTGGGACCAGTCTTCTTTTTAGCGTTGAATACATTGGGCCAGCTCGAGATCAAAGAAGTCATCCTGGTTGTCCTATTGCTGGCTATGGGCTGCTTCTACGTGCTGAGGCGGAGCCGAAAAGAAGTTTTATAACATATCACGAGTGCCGCTGTATGGTACAATTTAGCTAGTTATGGAGCCACGAACAGCACTATCAAACCCATCGCCCGAGATGGGTGCATACAGCGCACAGGAAGCGCCAGCGACTGCAAAGGCTGGCGAAGCCGCGCAGCCTGTTCCTGAACAGTTGCCGGCTGGGCCAGAGGCCAGAGAGCAGGCACCTCAGGCGCCATCGGCTGCTCCTATTGCCGCATTGCCGCAGCTTCCAAGTCTGCCGGCTCCACAGACTGTTCCTCCGGCGTTGCAGGTGCAGGCTGCTCCCAAAGACACGAATCCTCTTGCCGCATCCGACGAAGACCTTATAGAGAAGGAGTGGGTAGACAAAGCAAAGAAGATTGTCGCCCTGACCCGAGATGACCCCTTTAAGCAGGAGCAGGAAGTCAGTCGGCTTCAGGCTGACTACCTGAAAAAGCGGTACGGCAAAGAAATTAAACTGAGCAGTGACTAGCGGACTATGTTCGGCATTATAGTGGGCATTATAGTGATTGTGGGTCTGGTACTCAGCATTGTCTGGGTGGCCTACATGCAGTACCGCAAGATCCTGCGCGAAGCTAAGAATTACGAACGCGGCCTTAAGATGGTTCCGCTGCTTATTCACTTGCCGCCAGAAAGCTCGGACATCGAGGTTGGCGCCCGTGACCAACGCGAAGTAACAGAAGAGACAATTTCGCAGGCGCAGATTATGTACAACATTATCGCAAGCACCGCGACAAAGGGCTTTAAGAGCCGTATTTATGGACAGCGGCATCTGTCTTTCGAGATCATCGCGAACAAGGGGCTCATCCATTATTACCTGGTGTGCCCAGTTGCATTGCTCGATGTTGTTTCGCAGGCCGTTCAGGCGGCCTACCCGTCAGCGCGGCTAGAAGAGTGTGAGGAACACAACATATTCAGCCAGGCTGGCCGCATGAGCGGTGTTATTGGCGGCGAGCTGACGCTCAAGAAAGAGTACAGCTATCCAATCGCGACCTACCAAGAGACCAAGCGCGATGCCATGCAGGCAATCCTTAACTCTCTGGCGGCTCTCGGTCGCGAGGACGGTGCTGGTGTGCAGATTCTGCTTCGTCCAGCGAATGACAAGTGGATGAAGAATGCCATTAGCCGCACAACCAAAATCCGCAAAGAGAAGGGGATGAAGACTGGCATTATGTCTATGAAGGACGTTGCCGAGGCGTTGTGGAAACCACCCGAAAGTAAAGACAAGCCCGAGGACAAGCAGCTCAGCACGCTCGAGCAGGCTACGGTTGATGCCATCGAAGACAAGACTCGTCACCCAGGGTATGAAGTGCTGGTCAGGGTTATCGCGTCATCTAACACTGCCGCCAAGTCTCAGGCACTCCTTAAGAATATTGTGGCTGCCTTTGCCTTGTTTGACTCACCAACCAAGAACGGCTTTAAATTCTCGGTGGCTAAGAATATTGAGCAGTTCGTCACGTCGTTTATCTTCAGGTTCTTCCCCCAAGAGGTGACGCAGAATGTCATGAACAGTGTAGAACTTGCAACGATATTCCATTTCCCAGATCAACGCAATACGCCGACCTCACAGTTGCAGAGGCAGATGTCTAAGCAGGTGGACGGCCCGCACCAAATGGTAGACAAGGGCTTGCTACTTGGCTACAACCTGTTCCGTGGGGTTAAAAAAGAGATTCGTCTGGGTGATGTCGATCGTCGTCGTCATGTTTACATCATTGGTCAGACCGGTACAGGTAAGTCTGTTATGCTCGAGAACCTGGCTCTGCAAGACATGTTGGACGGTAAGGGCTTTGCGTTTTTGGACCCACACGGTGACTCGGCCGAGCGTCTGCTTTCAATGGTGCCGCGTGAGCGCGTTGAGGATGTCATTTATTTCTCGCCAGGCGACCAGATGGCAACACCAGTTGGCCTCAACCTGTTCGAGTTTGAAACCGATGACCAGAAAGACTTCCTGATTCAGGAAGCAATTGCCATGCTGTACCGCCTGTACGACCCGGGCCACACCGGTATTATTGGGCCGCGCTACGAACACTGGTTCCGAAACGCCGCGCTGACGATTATGGCCGATCCGGCCGGCGCGTCATTCATTGATATTCCGCAGGTGTTCAACGACAACGATTACGCTAAGTCGAAGCTTAAGTTCGTGAAGGACCAGACGGTTCTGGACTTCTGGAACAAGGAAATGGCGCAGACCAGTGACTACCACAAGAGTGAGGTATTAGGCTGGTTCGTGAGCAAGTTCGGCGCCTTCTTAAGCAACGAGATGATGCGCAACATCATTGGCCAGACAAAAAGCGGCTTTAATTTGCGTGACATTATGGACAATAAAAAAATCTTACTTATTAACATCTCTAAGATGGGTGAGCTGAACGCCCAGTTAATGGGTATGATTTTTGTGATGAAGTTCCAGGCTGCAGCCATGGGCCGCGCTGACATTCCCGAAGACCAGCGCGTAGACTTTACGCTCTACGCCGATGAGTTCCAGAACTTTGCTACTGAGTCGTTCGAGATCATCCTGTCCCAGGCACGTAAGTACCGCCTGAGCCTGGTGCTAGCCAACCAGTTCATGACGCAGCTGACCGACAAGATCCGCGAAGCGATTATTGGTAACGTCGGCACAGTAGTGTCGGGACGCATTGGTACCACCGACGCCGAACTGCTGGTGAAGAAGTTTACCCCGGTGTTCGACGCAGAGGACCTGGCCAAGATGCCAAACTTTGAGGCGGTTGCTTCGGTGATGATTAATAACGTACCATCGTCACCATTCAGCATGGCTTTGATTCCGCCTCTTGGGCAACCGAACCCGCAACTCTCGCTTGCTCTTAAGAGGTTGTCGGCTGCAAAGTATGGACGTCCGAAGCCTCAGGTGGAACAAGAGATCTTTGGCCGCTTGCGTTCTGGCGAGAACGACAAGCAGGCTCGTCGTCAGGCTGCCATGGACCGCATGCGGCAAACAACCCAGCCCGGTGCTGGTGCTGCCCCCGTCCCTGGAGCACCTTCGGCTAATGCGCCACGTCCAGCTGGCGCTGGTGGTTCGTCGTTCCTCGATGAATGGTTGGCTAAGCGCAAGCAGCAGTTTGGTCCAGTGGCGGGCAAGGCCCCTGCTGCAGCACAACAACCAGGCAGCCTGACACCTGTGGGCGCGCCAATTGCTCCAGCGGCACCGCCGCAAACAGCCATCGCTTCAACTCCGGCCGTCCAACAACAAGCGCCTGCCCCTGTTGTTCCGACGCCGCAGCAACATACCCTGTCGTTTGGACCTAGCAAACAACCAGCTCCTCAGGTGGAAGCCCAGCCCGACGTGCCTACGCAGGTCCACCTCAATGTTCCTAAAATCAGTCAGCACAATCAGCCTAGCGAAGCCGCGAGTGAACAGCCCCACAAACAGGCTCCACAAGACGCTCACGGGCTGTCTGAGCTACAGAAGCAAGGTTTTGGTGGCAGCATAAGCTTTAACACGTTCCCGCAGCACACGGGCGTTTCAGCCGACTTGGACGGTGACGCACACCGTGAGCTAGAGAGGGCAATTGCCAACACGAAAGCCACCGACGTCATGCAAGCTTCGTCCGATGAAGGCAAGCCAAAGCAGTCGCCGACAGAACTTAAGCTGAACCGTATGCCAAAGATGCCGCCAAGTGGTATTGCTATCGATGGTGCTACGAATGGTGACGAAGCAGTGCCTGGCAGTGACGTTGACGAGATTTACATCGATGTCCGCGGGCACATACATCACAGCCAAGAAGAGCAAAAGGCTGCAGCCGAAGCCGCAGCCAATCCTCACACAGAAGGCAAGTAATAGTTAGCGCTTGCCGCTGACCATTGCTTTGACGAAGTCAAAGACAATACCGATAGCCCAGCCAAGTAAAAAGGCTGCCATTGTTTCTGAGCCCTGCAGGGCGTAGCCAAAGTATCGAGCGTGCAGGTACAGGGCGCCGACCAGCAGGAAGGCGCAGATTGCTCCGCTGAGCAATGCATTCGGGCGGGCAACAGTGCTGCCTGCCACATCGCTGACCTTTTCGACAGCCTTGTTGTGAATGACTTTGCTGAATGCCCGGGCGGGAGGGGACATCTCGCGCTGGACTGTCTCCATTGTTTGTTTGTATGCCCGGTCCGGGTTTTTGTTGGCATGGAACGTGTGGGAAACGGTAGTTTCCTTTTCGGCGGCAGGGCGGTGATCCTCTGCTGGTGCTGCCTGCTTTTCGGCTTCAGCACGAGCGTCGGCAGCCAACTTCTCGGCGCTGGGTTCGTGCTCGCCGCGTTGCTCCAGGCCTTTTTCGCGCAGTTCTGCCGCACGCTCGGCCGCTGCTTTTTCTACTTCTACGGTGCGCTCGGCGCCACCTCTAATTACTTCTGGACTTGCCATATTGCTCCCTCGCTCTAAATCGTTCCAAAGTTAAACTCTTTGCGGATCAGTTTCACCTCTTTGCCCATTTGGCGGCTGCGGGCATAGAAGTAGGTGACTACCATAAGGATGACGGCGCCAAAGACCATGTTCTCGCCGGGGCCAGTCGACGGCAGTTCTTTCACTGCGCTTTCAACCTGCTTGTCCAGTGGGCACTCAACGTGGATGTTGATCGTGTTGCCGTAGGAGTTGGTCATAAGGCAGTTGTAAGCAGCCGGGTCGTTAGCGCCGCGTGGCGTTGCGGGAATGACATCATTCACTTGAACCACAAACTTTCGTACATCTGTTTGCTGTGGGCCAAGCGACACCGTGCCCCAGCTGAGCACCTTGCTTGTGTCTTCGAACGACCCGCCGCCATTATGCGTCAGCTTAGAGTACTGCAGCACGTCTGCCAGGCTTTCATCGACGGTTGCAGTAACGGTGCCGCTGCCAATGTTCGTGGTGTATACCGTGAACTCTATGCGGTCGCCGGTTTTTGCCGTTGTGTTGTTGGCATCATCCTTGTTTTGTGTCAGGTTTTTTGCCTCTTTTGATTGGCTGATTTGCGGACGACACTTCTGTTCGTCTTTTATCCAGACAGTCTTGTCGTAAGGGCAGGGTTTGCAGTTTTCGTCGGTGGCGGTCAGGCCGGCATTGTAAATACATTTGTCAGGAGGGGAGACTTGCAACGGCTTTGCGCAGTCAGCTGATTCTTTTGCGCCAACCGATGTATTGACCACAACCTTAGCCGTATAATCACCTGGTGTCTTGATTTCGAATGCGCCTGTCTCTGCCAGTTCGGCAGCTGTAGCGACAGTTTTCTCGTAGACCTTTTTACCACTCTTGTCTGTGACAACAAACGTGTATCCGCTAATTGTTGCACCACCTGACTTGGTGGCCTTGGCAGCAAGGCTGAAGCTTGTGCGGCTAATGACGCTCGCGTGTAAGTCCATGCATTGTGCAGCCGGGGTAGCGGTAGGCGTACAGTTGCCCGGAATAGTCACGGTGTTGTCTGCCTGTACCGTCGGCTGGTCCCAGCCAGGAAGCGGTTGCATGACCATCCATACGGTTGTTGGCGTTGTAGACTTTTGATATTGCTCGGGTACCGCAATACTAAAGCCATGACCTGGCCCTACTGGCGCAGATGGTGTTGACTGGTCGGCAGCGAGCGGCCCAACCTGCTGGCCTTTGCCTGGAGGCCCATTAAAGTATAGATACACTTTAACTTTCAAATCGCTCTGGCGCTCGTCGTAGGCGTAGCCCTGAATCGTTTTACAGCTGGCCGTAACCAAGTGTGCTTTTGGTAGCTTGCGCACGCTTTGCTTTATTTGGAAGTTACCGCACTTGCGCATCACCGCGAACCACCCAACTTTGGCAGAGTTGCCAACATAGGCGTCGTAGCAGTTCACCTTATTATTAACGCTATCAAAGCGGAACAGTGGAACCGAGTAGAAGGTAGAGAATCCGCCGGTCTGCTTTGGCACGTTATGCACCAGCTCGCCCTCGGCTGTTGAGTAGTGGTGCCGTCGCCCAAAGCTTACGATGCTTTTGTCGCTGGAGCAGATGTACACCACTTTAGTGTCCATACCGGCTAGTTCCTGCCGTGTGACACCAAAATAATCCATTAAGTCTTTAAAGTCGTTCTGGCCTTTGGCGCCGCCGTCGTAGACATTCACGATGTCCTGGACGCTGCGCACTCCACCAGGAATAATGTCGGAACCGCTGCTTGCCAGGGCTTGCTCGGGCGGGGTGAAGACAGCGAAGGACTGCACCACAAGCGCAAGGGCCGTAAAGACCAGACCCATCCGGCGGGTGAACTGTTCTTTGCGTAGGCGCTTGGCGTAGAACCCAAGTTGCCCAACCAACGCCGGACTAAACGGCAAGTTGGAAACTAGTTTCCGAAACATTTTTGTTTTTGACTCCTTAATCTTAAATTTAGCATAACTTTTATGTTCAATACAAGTAGTTGCGTGAAAGTTTAAAAGAAGGGTATAATAAGTGAGTTGTAAATACTGAGTTTCAGAGCGAGGGGAAATGGCTAAACAAACACAAGCTTCGGAATACGACGCTAGTCAAATTCAGGTACTGGAAGGTCTTGAACCGGTCCGCAAACGACCGGGTATGTATATTGGTAGCACCGGCTATGACGGCGTGCACCATCTTATTAAGGAAATCGCCGACAACTGTATCGACGAAGCTATCGCTGGCCACGCCACTAAGGTAGAGGTCGTATTGCAGGCCGACGGCGGTGTCCGCGTGACCGACGATGGCCGCGGTATTCCTGTCGACATCCACCCAAAGACAGGCAAGAGCACGCTTGAAACCGTGCTGACTGTTTTGCATGCCGGTGGTAAGTTCGGTGGCGGCGGGTACAAAGTCTCTAGTGGTTTGCATGGTGTGGGATCGAGCGTTGTGAACGCCCTCTCAACCAAGCTGATCGCCGAGGTTGGTAAAAACGGCAAGCTATATCGCCAGGAGTACGCTATCGGCGCTCCGCAGAGCGATATTAAGGAAGTAGGGAAGTCCGACCACAACGGAACCTCAATCACGTTTTACCCCGACCCGACTATTTTTGAAACCGTAGACATGGACTACAAATGGGTGCTCGATTATTTGCGGCACCAGGCCTACCTGACTAAAGGTATCCACGCATCAGTCTCGGACGAGCGCACCGGTCAACGCTACGCCTTCTATTTTGATGGCGGTATTAAGTCGTACGTCAAACATCTGAACGTCGGCAAAGAAATCATCTCGGACGAGATTTTCTACGTCGAGCGCCAAGTCGAAGACGTCATGGTAGAGATTGCCGTGCAGTACACTGACGCCTACGTGGAAACCGTAAAAGCATTCGCAAACAATGTGTTCAACCCAGACGGTGGTACGCACATGGTCGGCTTCCGCACGGCCCTGACCCGCGCCATTAACGAGTACGCCCGCAAGAGTGGCATCCTTAAAGAAAAAGAAGAGAACCTGACGGGCGACGACATCCGTGAAGGCCTGACCGCCATTATTTTGGTAAAGATGCCCGACCCGCAGTTCGAAGGCCAGACCAAGAACAAGCTTGGCAACCCAGAGATCCGCCGCTACGTCGAGCAGGTTATGAACGAATGGTTCGCGTACTATCTGGAAGAAAACCCTGGCAATGCCAAGAAGATCGTCAACAAGTCACTGCTGGCAGCCCGCGCCCGCAAAGCCGCCCGCGCAGCCCGCGAGCAGGTGATTCGCAAAGGCGCCCTGGACGGCCTTGCGCTGCCAGGTAAGTTGGCCGACTGTTCCAGTAAAGATCCTAAAGACTCAGAATTGTACTTGGTAGAGGGCGACTCGGCCGGTGGCTCTGCAAAGAGTGGCCGTGACAGCCGCACCCAGGCAATCCTGCCACTTCGTGGTAAGGTGCTCAACGTTGAGCGCGCCCGCCTAGATAAGATGTTGGCTAACAACGAAATCGTCAGCCTTATTAAGGCACTGGGCGTGGGGATCGATGAGCAGTTCGACATTCGCGCACTCCGTTACGACCGCGTCATCATCATGACCGACGCCGATGTTGACGGTAGCCACATTGCAACTTTGTTACTCACGTTATTCTTCCGCTTTATGAAGCCGGTGATCGACGAAGGACACTTGTTCCTTGCCAAGCCACCTCTGTTTTTGGTCAAGTCTGGTAGTAAGAAATACTACGTTTATAGTGACCAGGAACTCGATGATACGCTCCAACGCCTGATTACTGAGCGCAAAGACAAAGGCGTCAAAATTGACCCAGCTGACGACCGCAAGAAACAAGCCGGCGTTAGCGAAATCCAACGCTACAAGGGTCTTGGTGAAATGGATGCCGACCAGCTTTGGGAAACAACTATGGACCCGGCTAACCGCGTATTGATCCGCGTAAACATTGAAGACGCCGAAAAAGCCGATGCGATCTTTAACAAGCTGATGGGTAACGAAGTTGACCTCCGTAAGAACTTCATCCAGACGCGCGCCAAATTTGTAAAGGACCTGGACATCTAGTATGAACGACGACAATCTTAACGTGAACGAAAACATTGAAGAGCCACAGGTCGAGGACCAGACGCCTGTAGAGGGCACACTGGTGCTTGAACCTGCGTCGCGCAGCCTCGAACTACGGACTGTCGAAAACGTTATGGAGGATAACTACCTCCGCTACTCGATGAGTGTGATTGTAGCCCGTGCCTTGCCTGACGTCCGCGACGGCATGAAGCCAGTGCATCGCCGCATTTTGCACACCATGAACCGCGACGGCCTGCGTGCCAGTACTAAGCACCGTAAGTCTGCTACTGTTGTCGGTGCCGTAATGGGTGACTACCACCCGCACGGTGACTCGGCCATTTACGACTCTATGGTTCGCATGGCCCAGGACTGGTCAATGCGCTACATGCTGGTGAACGGCCAGGGTAACTTTGGTTCGATGGACGGAGATCCACCAGCCGCCATGCGTTACACCGAAGCTCGCATGTCCCGCGCTGCCGAGGAAATGCTTGTCGACATCGACAAGGATACTGTTGAGTGGCGCGAAAACTACGACGGTCGCCTAAAGGAGCCGAGTGTCCTTCCTGCTAAACTGCCGAACCTGCTACTGAACGGTCAGATGGGTATTGCGGTTGGTATGGCTACCAGCATCCCTTCTCATAACCTGAACGAACTGGTTGATGCGTTGGTCTTTATGATCGACAAGCCCGACGAGGTTACTCTCGAGAGCTTACTTAGCTTTGTGAAAGGCCCTGACTTTGCGACAGGTGGCATTGTGTACGGCGGCGATTCTATGCGTCAAGCATATGCTACAGGTAAGGGGAGTGTTGTAATTCGTGCTGTTGCTGACATCGAGGAGAGTACTCGTAAGGGCGCACACCGTATCATCATTACCGAGGTCCCGTATGCTGTAAACAAAGCAACACTTATTGAACGCATTGCAGACCTGGTTAAAGAGAAGAAGATCAACGGCATTACCGACCTGCGCGACGAAAGTGCCCGTGGTAATGTACGCGTTGTTGTAGAGCTTAGGAAGGACGCCTACCCTAAGAAGGTATTGAACCAGTTGTTCAAGATGACTGCGCTTCAGACAAGCTTTCACTACAACATGCTTGCGCTGATTGATGGTATTCAGCCTCGCATCTTGGGGTTGGAAGAGATCTTGAGCGAATACCTTAAGCACCGACAAGTTGTTGTACGCCGCCGCACCGAGTTTGAACTCAAGAAGGCGCAGGAGCGTGCTCACATTTTGGAAGGCCTGGTTATTGCCCTCGATCACATCGACGAGGTAATTGCTACCATCCGCAGCAGTACAACCAACGAGAATGCCCAGCAGAACCTGATGGAGAAGTTTGGTCTGTCCATGTTGCAGGCTGACGCTATTTTGGCAATGCAGCTTCGCCGCTTGACTGGCCTAGAGCGCCAGAAGATCGAGGACGAGCTAAAAGAACTCCAGGAGCTGATTGCAAAACTGCAAGGTATTCTTGCTGATGAACTGAAGATCCTGGCGATCATTAAAGAAGAATTGCTCGAGATGAAGCGTCTCTATGGTGACGAGCGCCGCTCTAAGATGATTGGCCAAGAGCTTGGTAAGTTCAGCGATGAAGAGTTGATCCCTGACGAACAGGTGATTGTAACTATTACGACCGAGAACTACATAAAGCGCACCCTCGTGAGCGACTACCGCAAGCAAAACCGCGGTGGCAAGGGCAAGCGTGCCATGACGACTAAGGAAGAAGATGTAATCGACCAGCTTGTTGCGGCAAGCACCCATGACTGGCTGCTACTGTTTACGAACAAGGGTCGAGTCTTCCGCCTTAAGGCGTATGAAGTGCCGGCCTCGAGTCTGACCGCCAAAGGTGTTGCTGTGGTCAACCTGATCCAGTTACAGCCAGAAGAACACGTCACCTCAATGGTTCGCGTCGACAAGAACCATGGCGACAAGGGCTTCATGTTCATGACGACCACGCAGGGCGTAGTAAAGAAAACACCAATTTCTGACTACAACAACATCCGCACGTCTGGCTTGATTGCGATTAAGCTTGATGACGGCGATGAGCTGCGCTGGATCCATCTCACCTCTGGAGAAGATGAAGTGGTCATATCTACATCATTTGGGCAGGCAATTCGCTTCAGCGAAAAAGACGCACGCTCCATGGGACGAGCTGCCCGCGGTGTGCGCGGCATCCGTCTGCGACCGAAAGACGTCGTTGTTGGTGCTGACTTGGTTATAGAGGACCGACAGCTGCTGGTCCTTAGTAGGAACGGATACGGCAAGCTAACGAAAGTCGCCAACTTCCCAACGCACAAGCGTGGCGGTGTGGGTATTAAAGCGGCCATCGTAAACAGCAAGACTGGTGACCTGATGATTGTGCGTTCAATTGGCGCCGAAACCAGGGAAGCGTTGATCATTTCTACCAAAGGCCAATCTATCCGCCTGGGCATTAAAGACATACCTAACCTTGGCCGCACAACCCAGGGCGTAAGGATTATGCGCTTAGGTGATGGCGATACTGTGGCTACACTTGGTCTTGTAGGCGAGTCTGAAGCTCCAGAGACTGATATTGATGATGCGGCCGTTGAGGCAACCGAAAACAGCGAGGAAGCATAATATAATGTCAACAGAGTGGCTCTCGATCTACTGGATAGCGCCCGTTATGGGGTGGCTGATCGCGCAACTGGCAAAGGTAGTGATTGCTGGTGCGCGCGGTGAGTGGCGTGGATCGAGGCCAACCTTCCTGACATCGGGCAACATGCCCAGTTCGCACAGTGGCATAACATTTGCGCTCCTGACGGTCATTGCCGTGCAGGACGGCCTGAACTCTGCTGCGTTCGGGATCGCTTTTGTGGTGACCTCTATCGTAATCTATGACGCATTAAATGTGCGCCGCGCTGTGGGCGAGCAGGGCGAAGTGCTCCAGAGCATCGCAAAAGACAAAGCTTTCTTTACGGCTGTGGGGCATCGCCCAACAGAGGTAATTGCCGGTGCAATGGTAGGTATTGGCGTTGGCTTGGCGCTGTTGCAAATTTTGTAACGGTAATGTCCAGCCAATCTATTGACACCTAGGCTCTTAGGCGATAAGATAGCTAGCAGTCTGTCAGTACATCTTATGTGAGGAGATGACAGGGACCTTAACAATTTGGTAGTGCAAGTCAACGTCAGTTGTTAAAAAAACTGAATGTCAATCTTTAGATATACATTCTTTTAATGGAGAGTTTGATCCTGGCTCAGGATGAACGCTGGCGGCGTGCCTAAAACATGCAAGTCGTGCGGTAACAGGCCCTTCGGGGTGCTGACGAGCGGCGGACGGCTGAGTAACACGTGGGAATCTGCCCCGAAGTGAGGGATAACTGCTCGAAAGAGTAGCTAATACCGCATATGGTCTAAGGATTAAAGAAGCAATTCGCTTCGGGAGGAGCCCGCGTAAGATTAGATAGTTGGTGAGGTAATGGCTCACCAAGTCGACGATCTTTAACTGGTTTGAGAGGATGATCAGTCAGACTGGAACTGAGATACGGTCCAGACTCCTACGGGAGGCAGCAGTTAGGAATATTCCACAATGGGGGCAACCCTGATGGAGCAACGCCGCGTGGAGGATGAAGGCCTTAGGGTCGTAAACTTCTTTTCTATGCGAAGAATATGACGGTAACATAGGAATAAGGGTCTGCTAACTACGTGCCAGCAGCCGCGGTCATACGTAGGACCCAAGCGTTATTCGGATTGATTGGGCGTAAAGAGTTGCGTAGGCGGTTTGTTAAGCGAATAGTGAAATCTTGTGGCTCAACCATAAGGCTATTATTCGAACTGGCAAACTCGAGAATGGAAGAGATATCTGGAATTCCCAGTGTAGGAGTGAAATCCGTAGATATTGGGAGGAACACCAATGGCGTAGGCAGGATATTGGTCCATTTCTGACGCTAAGGCACGAAAGCGTGGGGAGCGAACGGGATTAGATACCCCGGTAGTCCACGCCGTAAACTATGAATACTAGCTGTATGCCGTATCGACCCGGTATGTAGCGAAGCTAACGCGTTAAGTATTCCGCCTGGGGAGTACGGTCGCAAGACTAAAACTCAAAGGAATTGACGGGGACCCGCACAAGCGGTGGAGCGTGTTGTTTAATTCGATGGTAAGCGAAGAACCTTACCAAGGCTTGACATCCTAGGAATTTTGGCGAAAGCCGAGAGTGCCTTCGGGAACCTAGTGACAGGTGTTGCATGGCCGTCGTCAGCTCGTGTCGTGAGATGTTTGGTTAAGTCCATCAACGAGCGCAACCCTTATGGTTAGTTGAATTTTTCTAGCCAGACTGCCCCGGTAACGGGGAGGAAGGGGGGGATGATGTCAGGTCAGTATTACCCTTACGCCTTGGGCTACAAACGCGCTACAATGGCCGGTACAAAGGGCTGCCAAGTCGTGAGACGGAGCAAATCCCATCAAAGCCGGTCCCAATTCGGATTGCAGGCTGAAACTCGCCTGCATGAAGCTGGAATCGCTAGTAATCGCAGATCAGCATGCTGCGGTGAATACGTTCCCGGGTCTTGTACACACCGCCCGTCAAACCACGAAAGTCACCAACACCCGAAGTCTGACCTTAGGTCGGCCTAAGGTGGGGGGGATGATTGGGGTTAAGTCGTAACAAGGTATCCGTACCGGAAGGTGCGGATGGATTACCTCCTTTCTAGGGAGAAATAGCCAACCTATCGAGTAATCATAGAGTTGAGCGAGGTCGGTCCTGTTATTCTATTGGATCTGTAGAGTAACTTTGTCCTTTTCGGAGGACAGGACTAGGTCCACCAAAATTACGTCTGATTGTTGCTTGCACTACCAAGTTGTTAAAGGCCTAAAAGGGCACCCGCAAGGGTGCTTTTTTAGTTGCCAAAGATAATAAGGCTTGCGTCAGCACCCGCTTGAAGAAATGTAGGATATTATCTCCTCTAGGAGCACTGTCTACTCGCGAATCAAGCCACGAAACGGCTTAAAGATGAGGTCAGTGATAATCCCGAACAGTCCAAACATCACAAACAAACCGATGAACATAAGAATGAACGACAGTAGGATGTAGAATCCGTACTCGCGTCCAGGCCCAAAGTACTTATACAGAAAAGAAGGGGTTCCCAGCGTTGCTGCCACCTGGCGATTGAATTTAATAGTCACCAGGCCCAGGGCGATAAGTAAAATTCCAATAAAGACGCCGCTGATACTCATTACAATCATAGTAACATACCAAAAGTCTTGCCGATAACCCCTTACTTCAGTATAATAACGGAGCTATGGGGCATTAGCTCAGTTGGCTAGAGCACCTGCTTTGCAAGCAGGGGGTCGTCGGTTCGAGTCCGACATGCTCCACCATGGTATTATCTGCAAAAAGCGGTCTGTAACGGGCCGTTTTTTGTTTGTGGGGAGAATTGAAATTACAGGATAGATATGTCATTATCCATTTCACTGCAGGCGCATGCGTCTGCAGTGTTCCATCGCTAGAAGAAGGGGTCGGAAATTGGGCTATGCTCCACCGGGCCACCATCTGTGGGATCCTTGGTTCATAAAGGGTAAAGATGGTACCTGGCACATGTTCCACCTCATGGCGTCATCTGAGGGGGACCCTGACGCGCGCCACGACAAGGCATTCATTGGACATTCCGTGTCCCGTGACCTGCGCTTGTGGCAGCAGCTTCCACCGGCACTGGTGCCGGGTGTACAGGGGAGCTGGGATGATTTGGCCCTGTGGACGGGGAGTTGCTTTCGTCACAACGATGGTAGCCATTACCTCTTTTACACGGGTCGGCAGGCTGGTCGGGATAGGCTCCTGCAGCGTATCGGGGTGGCCAAGGCTACCGACAGTACGCTGACGACCTGGGAGAAGCATCTGACGCCCGTCATGTCCGCCAGTTCCAGATACGACACGGCGAGCACAATGAATCCCCTGGGTAAGGTCCCGGCCTGGCGTGACCCGTTCGTGTTCGTTGACCCGATCAGTGGACAGGTGTACGCCGCAATCACGGCCAGGGAGTACTGTCCGTCCAGGGTGTACAACGGCTGTATCGCACTGGCAAGGGCGACGTCGGCGGATCTCACCCAGTGGGAACTGCTTGCGCCGCTTCTTTCGCCGAAGCGGTACGACGAGATGGAGGTGCCACAGCTTGTTGCTCATGACGGCCTCTGGTACCTCTTCTTTTTAACGGCTGCCGAACTGTACGAGCCGGCATGGGCGGCGGCCAACGGACGGTCGCATGGGCTTCACTGCTACGTGGCCAGCGATCTGATGGGCCCGTATCGGCCCGTCAACAAGGGCACTGGGGCGGTGTTGAACGACCCACTGACACTGGGGCTTCGGCTCCTTGAGCCTCTGGGCGATGGCTACCTGACCCTCGGTTGGACCCCTGAGCCGTCTGTCGCCTTGGGCCGTCCGCACATGATCGTTCTGAACGGGGACGAAGTGACCGCCAGACCGCTTTAGCGAATGGAAGGCGGCAGATCCGAAGAAGGGCACATGCCCAGATACCGGATCTGCCGCCCGCTCACTATTTATTCGAGATATATGCGTGATATAGCGCGACACTTGTAGCGACAGCCAGGTTTAGGCTGTCGACGGCGTCGTCTTGCTCAATCCGTACCGGCGTCCCCATCTGTTGGTACACGGCAGGCAACCCGGCGCCTTCGTTCCCAAATACCAGGCTGTATGGCTTGGCGAAGGAGACTTGCCGAAGCGGGGAGCTGCCCTCTAACAAGAATGGGTAGAGGTGATGGCTGAAGCGGGCGATGTAGTCGTCGATGGAGTCAAAGTATTCGATGCGCTGCGAAAAAACGCTGCCCATAGAGGCGCGCACTGTTTTGGGGTCAAGGGCGTCGACTGCGGGCCGGATGACGGCCAGGTCACGATGTCCAAAACCAAGCATGGTTCGCAGGATGGTGCCCATGTTGCCCGCGTCGTCGGGGTTTACTAGTACTACATGAGGTGCGTCGGTAGCGAGCGGCGTGGCGTATTTTTTAAAGACACCCAGTGCGAAAGAGTGGCTGCTTGGCGCCAGGCGGTTGATGGCTTTGTCGTTTACTTCAAGCGGGATACCGCGCTGTGCGCATAGCTCGCGGATCTTCCGGACGCCTTGGCTGTGGTCACTGTTTGGTGCCAGGTATACCTGCAACGCGGCGCCAGGCTGGCGGGTCAACAGCTCAATTGTTGGGAATATACCAGAGGTGAACGAGTATTCTGATCCTTTTTTGTATGGCTTGAACTTCTGCATGGCATAAGTATAATACAAAGTGGGTCAAGTAACAGAGGGGAACCCAGATAAAAAGGTATTGCACAGCTTGGTCTGAGCTGATATACTCCTTTTTAGAGACGCGAATGTTTTTAGAAACCTCTGGCAACTCGCTAATAATTGTTTAGCAAGTTACCAGAGGTTTTTTTATTGCAAAAGTTGCAACGAAATTGTCCTTTACAAGATACGGATGCGTCTGTTACGATGAGTACACCTTGAGGCCAGACAAGAGTGCTAACCCTAGTTAGTGCTGCTGCCTGAACTCAATTGGGTTCTGTAGTTTAACAATTAGGTTTTTGTTGATGTAAAAGGATGACGGCGTAGTTGGTTATTACCAACTACTAGTCAAACCAATGCATAAAAAGTTACTCAAGAGCACACAGAGGATGCCTTGACACAAGATACCGACGAAGGACGTGAGAGGCTGCGAAAAGCTTCGGGGAGCCGCCTATAGGCTTTGATCCGGAGATATCCGAATGGGGAAACCCAATACGAGTCATGTCGTATTACCGTTACCTGAATATATAGGGTAATCGAGAGGGAACCGCCTGAACTGAAACATCTTAGTAAGGCGAGGAAGAGAAAATAACAAATGATTCCCAAAGTAGTGGCGAGCGAAATGGGAAGAGCGCAAACCTTATAGGTTTTTGCCTGGTAATTTATTACCGGCAAATAAGTTGACAGACGAATACTTATAAGGGGTTGTGAGATTTCAAATGACCAGGAAATAGGGCTTGATCCGTCGAGCACTGTTTCTTGTGAGGCAGTCCTGTCAGATTGTCGTAAGGTAAAAAATCGGCTTTGCTAGCAGAATAGTTTGAATGACTAGCCAAAGGACGTGAGAGCCGTGTACGCGAAAGCGAAGCTGACCTTATTTTTTGATTTCTCGAGTAGGCCGGGACACGTGAAACCCTGGTTGAATCTGGATGGACCACCACCCAACGCTAAATATGTCTTGTGATCGATAGTGAACGAGTACCGTGAGGGAAAGGTGAAAAGATCCCCGGGAGGGGAGTGAAATAGACCCTGAAACTGTGTGCTTACAAGGAGTCGGAGCCGATTTATTCGGTGACGGCGTGCTTTTTGTAGAACGATCCAGCGAGTTAATTTGCAGTGCAAGCTTAAGCCATTTGGCGGAGGCACAGTGAAAGCGAGCCTGAATAGGGCGACATAGTACTGCGGATTAGACCCGAAACTGAGTGACCTAACCATGGGCAGGTTGAAGCGTAGGTAAAGCTACGTGGAGGACCGAACCGTCGGGCGTTGTAAAGCCCTCGGATGACCTGTGGTTAGCGGTGAAATGCCAATCGAACTCAGAGATAGCTGGTTCTCCTCGAAATAGCTTTAGGGCTAGCGTCGGGTTAGTAGCATGTGGGGGTAGAGCTCTGAAAAGGACTGGGGCCCGCAAGGGTACCCACCCTTATCAAACTACGAATACCATGTGTGTAACCCCGGCAGTTAGAACATCGGTGCTAAGATCGGTGCTCGAAAGGGAAACAGCCCAGACCATCATCTAAGGTCCCTAAATATACACTCAGTGGGAAACAAGGTGGGATTTCTTAAACAGCGAGGATGTTGGCTTAGAAGCAGCCATTCATTTAAAGAGTGCGTAACAGCTCACTCGTCAAGAGATCCTGCGTGGAAAATGTAACGGGGCTCAAGTGTATTACCGAAGATATGGATTTGTAATTTATTACAAGTGGTAGAGGAGCGTTGATATCGCGGCGAAGTCGGTCTGTGAAGAACGGTGGAGCGGTATCAAGTGAGAATGCTGGAATGAGTAACTTTAAGACAGGTGAGAATCCTGTCGGCCGAAAGAGCGAGGTTTCCTGGACTATGGTAATCATTCCAGGGTTAGTCGGGCCTAAGCCGAGGCGCGTAGCGTAGGCGATGGACAACGGGTTAATATTCCCGTACCGGTAGAACTTTGTATATTGTGCGCGGCATGGTAGCGAGAGCGGATTCATGGTTATATCCGTCTAAGTGTCTAGTCGAGATTTATCTCGGTGAAGCACGAATGCGAGCGCCCCTTGAGGGCGTGAGTCACGTGAGCCAAGCTGACTAGAAAAGCAAATATACGCGTGGGTTCTGCCGCCCGTACCGCAAACCAACACAGGTGCTCAGGTCGAGTAGACCAAGGCTTACGAGAGAATGTTCCTAAAGGAATTCGGCAACAAAAGCGACCGTAACTTCGGGATAAGGTCCGCCCCCAGCAATGGGGGCCACAGCAAAAGAGTCCAGGCGACTGTTTACCAAAAACACAGCTCTCTGCTAACACGAAAGTGGATGTATAGGGGGTGACGCCTGCCCGGTGCCGGAAGGTTAAGGAGAGAGGTTCACGCTTTGAACTGAAGCCCCGGTGAACGGCGGCGGTAACTATAACCGTCCTAAGGTAGCGAAATTCCTTGTCGGGTAAGTTCCGACCCGCACGAATGGCGTAACGATCTGGACACTGTCTCTAGGAACATCTCGGTGAAAGTGCATTGGCGGTAAAGATGCCGTCTATCCGTACCAGGACGAAAAGACCCCGTGGAGCTTTACTACAGCTTTGCATTGAATCGGGTTACAACATGTGTAGCATAGGTGGGAGGCTTTGAAGCTTGGGCGCTAGCCCAGGTGGAGCCAAAGGTGAAATACCACCCTTGTTGTAATCTTATTCTTACATTGACCGTTATCCGGTTAGTGGACAGTGCATGGTGGGTAGTTTAACTGGGGCGGTTGCCTCCCAAAGAGTAGCGGAGGCGTTCAAAGGTTGGCTAATTCCGGATGGAAATCGGAATGATAGTGCAAACGCATAAGCCAGCTTGACTGTGAGGGTTACCACCCAAACAGGTACGAAAGTAGGAGTTAGTGATCTGTTGTCAGTACATTTATGTACATGAACGTGGGATCGACAACACAAACGGATAAAAGTTACCCCGGGGATAACAGGCTTATAGCGCCCAATAGTTCACATAGACGGCGCTGTTTGGCACCTCGATGTCGGCTCATCACATCCTGGAGGGGGAGCACCTTCCAAGGGTTCGGCTGTTCGCCGATTAAAGTGGTACGCGAGCTGGGTTCAGAACGTCGTGAGACAGTTCGGTTTATATCCGGTACGGACGTCAGGAAATTTGAGAGGATCTACCCCTAGTACGAGAGGACCGGGGCGGACGAACCTCTGGTGTGTCGGTTGTGCTACCAAGCGCAGTGCCGAGTAGCTATGTTCGGAACAGATAAGCGCTGAAAGCATCTTAAGCGCGAAACTGACCTCAAGATTAGATTTCCCAATAGCCCCCAGAAAGATTATCTGGTTGATAGGCGCAAGGTGGAAGTACAGCAATGTATGGAGCCGAAGCGTACTAATAGGGCAAATGACTTTTTATGTCCTTTTCAGTAATAATTCTCACTTACGTGCGTGTTATTTACTGATAAGGTAGGTTTGACTAGTAGTTGGTGTTTATCAACGCTAGAAACGTTATTCTTTTACAGCAAAAACCTTTTACACGGCCATCGTATGGTCACCGAAATACGGGTTCGAGTCCTCTCTGGCTAGCCAAAGAGACCAAACTGGAACACGCACTTCGGTGCCCATGGCGCTGGGGAGACACCTGTTCCCATTCCGAACACAGAAGTTAAGCCCAGCAGCGACGATTATACTGCCTTTTAGGTGGGAAACTAGTACGGTGCCGTTTTATAGAAGACCCTCGGTTAATGCCGAGGGTTTTCTCTTTATGAAGCATTTTTTGGCCCTAAATAATATCTTGGTGGTGTGCTTCAGAGCACTCCTGGCTTGATTTGAAAGCCAGGCCAATCGAGCATGAGTAAGTTAACATACCCAGGCTTAAAAGTCGCCTAGCGGCTTCATACAGCTGTTATGGGGCTATTTTATACTCGTTCTTACTGCAGAAAATGAGCTCTGGTATCCGTTTTACAGGGTATTTAGGGGCAAACATCATGGGCAGCATAATGCGGCAAAAAGTGGCACGATCTGTAAAACACAAATAACGCTTGTGTAAATATTGACAAAAAGCATAAACATTGCTAAAATAACCATAATCACAAATCATATGTGAGGTAAGAGGAGAGTTTTACCTATGCCAGGTACTGTTATTGGCGGCCAGAAGGCTGCTTCAAAGAACAAGCAACGCCACGGTGCTGACTTTTACGCCCGCATTGGCGCCATGGGTGGCCGCAAAGGCCACACCGGCGGTTTCGCCGCTAACCGTGAACTTGCACGCGCTGCAGGCCGCAAAGGTGGCTTAATCAGCCGTCGCAAGAAGGCTACCACTGTAGCCACTGTCAAGAAGAGTGATCTCGAACTGGCAGCCTAGTACGCTTTAAGCGACATATCCGGGCCTCATTGACCCGCCAGAGACACCTGCAGTTATTACAGCTGTAGGTGTTTTTGGTTGTCTGGAGTCCGTTTTGGCGGCAGTTTGGGCAGCGGCTGCGTTCATGTAGCCACAAGCGGTACGTATCTAAATGGTCCTCTATATGGTCAGGGTCAATATGCAGGCCATACAGGGGCGCCAGCGACACACGGGCGTGCTCCCATGCCTCTACCTCGCGAGTTACGAGTTCGATATCCAGGTCATATGACGTATGGCCTAGTTTGGCGTGCGCGACCTCGTGCAAAAGCGTCCAGATGTCTGCCAGATGAGCAGGCTTCTTATACATGATCTGACGGCCATCCGGCGACCACACAAAGTCATCCCCTAAAACAAACCCAAATTGTGTGTGATCGTTGATGATCTGTTTAAGAAGAGATGTGAGTTGTGGCATAGCGGTAGCAGCCGTATAGGACGGCCTCGTTGGCATGGTGCGCCTTGCGCAGCTTAGGCAGGTCAATGTAGGGGGTCAGCGCCTTAAGCTTATCTTCGAGCAGGTCGTCGAAATGCTCAAAGAAGTTGCCAACGCCACCACCAAAGACAATCACCTCTGGTTGTAAGGTGGGGATTATGGTCATGAGCCCGCGGCTCAACCGGTCGGCAACGTCGCGCCATTCGGTCTCGCGCGTAAAGTCATGGGCTTCTTTGCCAAAATGGGCAGTCAGGGCACGCCCAGAGGCGAATTGCTGCCATTGCTGCCATTCTCCGTTAAAATGCAGGCGGATATGGCCGGGCTCGCCGTTACGGAAGGCAGGCAGAAGCTTTCCGTCTAAAATAATACCGCCACCAATGCCCGTGCTCACTGTTAAGTACAGCCCAAGGCGCGGGCGCGGGCTTAGATGGGTGATCTCTGACAGCGCAGCCAGTTTGGCGTCATTTTCCACGTACACAGGCACGTTGTATCGCTCTGTGAGCAGTTGTTTGACTGCCATGTGCTTCCAGGGCAGGTTGCTGCAGCGCAGAAGCACCCCTGAATCATCTACAATGCCTGGCACGCCAATGACAATACAATCTATGTTATCCAGGGCATCGAGGTGTTCGTATAGCTGTTTTAAGAAGTCGTGCGGTTTTTGGGGGGTTAAAAAGCGGGTAGTGCCAACAGGCCTCCCATGAGCGCCAAACTGCGCCACTAACACCTTTGTTGCTCCAACATCTACCGCCGTAATCATGCGATTATTCTACATTAGGCCATGGCATTTGCACCACCGAAGGAACCGTTGTATAGTTAGACCCAGAGACAATCTGGGGAACACTTATGGAGCCAACGTCACAAAACAACACACTGCGTTCATTGCTGATATTCGTTATTATCGGCGCTGTTTTATTAGGCGCGGTTATTTTAGGTGTGCGATTCGCACGCGGCCGGTCTGACCAGCTCGCGGCCAACAACACCCAAACCCAACAGCAGCAACCGGCCAACACTACTCAAACAGATGCCCAAAAGGCCGAAGAGCAGCGCAAAGCCGCCGAGCAAAAAGCTGCCGACGACCGCAAGAAGGCCGAAGAAGCCGCTGCCGCATCTGCCGCCCAGAAGGCTAAAGATGAGCAAGCCGCCCGCGACAAGAAGGCCGCCGATGACAAAAAGGCAGCCGAAGAGAGGGTAAAGGTAGCCGCTGCCGCAGCCGCCCAGAACAACGCTGCAATCCACCAGCAAACTCCTGCACAAGTGCCCCAGACTGGCCCCGGGGACACTGTACTGCCTGTTGTTATGCTTGCTGCCCTGGTTTTTGCTGTCACCAACTACATACAATCACGCCGCCGCTTAGCTCCTGCTAAATAACATCTGTTTCTGAACTGGCTGAGCCTTTACTTATCAACCTCTGTAGGTGTACAATAAGAGTAATCTTTATGGTGCGCGGTTTTGCGCGCCTTTAAGAAAATACATTACAAGGAGTGTTTTTACACTATGGCGAAAGCCGCAACTATTACTATGGACGAGCTCCTCGAGCAGGAGCACGTTACCCAACTGACACCAGGTGAGGTGGTAGAAGGAAAAGTACTGTCAGTACGCAAGCACGAACTTTGGGTCGACTTGGGTGCTCACGGTGTTGGATTGGTTCCCCGCCGCGAAATCGGTGGTGGCCGTTCGCTCAAAGATGGAGATGACGTCACTGCAAGTGTCGTGGATCCAGAAATCGAAGATGGCTACGCTCTTTTAAGCCTGCGCAAAGCAGCCAAAGACCGTGGCTGGGACGAGATTAAGCGCGTATTTGACGCAGGTGAAGTCATTGAAGTGGCTGCATACGACGCAAACCGCGGTGGTCTGCTGATCGAACTCGAAGGCATCCGTGGCTTCATGCCAGTGAGCCAACTGAGTGCCGAGCACTACCCACGTGTTGCTGGTGCCGACAAGGATGAAATCCTGCAGCGCCTGAACGCCTTGATCAACAAGTCGATCAAAGTACGCGTCCTCGACGCTGACCGCAAGACCAACAAGCTTATCTTCTCAGAAAAGGAAGCAATCAAAGAAGGTCTGGCTGAACGTTTCGAGAAACTGAAGGTTAGCGACATCGTGAAAGGTGTTGTGACCGGAGTTGTCGACTTTGGTGCGTTTGTAAACGTAGACGGCATCGAAGGCTTGATCCACATCAGTGAAATCAGCTGGGAGCGCGTTAACAACCCAGGTGACTACGTAAAAGTAGGGGACACCGTCGAAGCTAAGATCATTGCTATCGACAAGGACCGTCTGAGCCTGAGCCTTAAACAGCTTCAGGAAGACCCATGGGCCAAAGAAGTAGAGAAGTTTGGCAAAGGTGACGAAGTTGAAGGTACCGTAACCCGGATTACACCTTTCGGCGCGTTCATCCAGCTGAGCCCAGCCGTTGAAGCCCTGGTCCACGTGACCGAACTGGGCGAAGGCGACGGCGTTGACCCAGAGAAGATCTTCAAGCTCAACGAGAAGAAGACCTTCAAGATTCTGGAGATCGACAAAGAAAACCGCAAGATTTCACTTAGCTTAAAGAAGTAAGTGGCTCCTGAGAGCCGCCATACCGCATAAAGGAGGTAACATGGCCAGTAAAACACTCTTGATACCCGGCATGATTACCGTTGGCGAGTTGGCGGCTCAATTGGATCTGCCCGTCACAAAGCTCATTGGTGAGCTGTTTAAAAACGGCATCATGGCAACGGTAAACCAGAAGATTGACCTCGAGACTGCTCAGATCATCGTAGAAGAGCTTGGCCTGGATGTTGAACTCCAGGCAAAAGAAGACGAAAAGATTGTTGCTGGCCGGAGCGAACGCTCTACCAGTGACAAAGCCCAGACGCGCCCACCAATCGTAGCTGTTATGGGACATGTTGACCACGGCAAAACCAGCCTGCTCGACGCTGTTTTGGACATGAAAGTGGTCACCGGTGAAGCCGGTGGCATTACCCAGCACATCGCTGCCTACCAAACCGAATATAACGGCCGCAAGATCACTTTGCTCGACACCCCTGGCCATGAAGCGTTTAGCGCCTTGCGTCAGCATGGAGCCGCGCTAACAGATGTGGTGATTATTGTTGTTGCTGCCGATGACGGTGTAAAACCTCAGACGGTCGAAGCTATTAAGTTCGCCCAACAGGCTAACGCCCGCATTGTGGTGGCGATTAACAAGATCGACAAGCCAGATGCCGACGCCAACCGGGTTATGACTCAGCTGGCCAGCGAGCACAACCTGACTCCAGAAGCATGGGGCGGCGACACTGTTATGGTAGAGGTTTCTGCCAAAACCAAGCAGAACCTCGATAAATTGCTCGAACTGGTGCTGCTTGTTGCTGACCTGGAAGACCTTCGTGGCGAGGTAGATGGCCACGCTGAAGGCCTGGTTATCGAATCGCACATGGAACAGGGACGTGGCGCTGTAGTAGGCATGCTTGTCGAAAATGGCACCCTAAAAGCGGGTGGCTTTATTGTCGCCGGTGGTTCGTACGCTAAAATCCGTACCCTCGAGGACTTTGCAGGCAGGCCAATCAAAGAAGCCGGACCATCTACCCCTGCAACAGTGACTGGTTTTAAGACTGTGCCAGAGTTTGGTGATCGTTTTGTGGCAGTCGCTACAGAAAAAGAAGCCCGCCAGCTCTCGGTTCATAACGCCACCGAAAGCAAAGAAGACGTCCAATCATCTGCTATCTCTAGCAGTGATCTGTTGCAACTTATGAACCGCCGTAAAGAGAAGCAACTTGTGCCAATGATCCTGCGCGCCGACGTGCAGGGGTCGCTGACATCTGTATCTGACAGCCTTAAATTGCTCGAGAACAGCGAAGTCGCACCGCGTATTATTGCGAGCGGCGTTGGCAACATCTCCGAGAACGACGTGCGCATGGCCCACAGTTCAGGTGCAATCATTTATGGCTTTAACGTACAGTTGCCCCCGGCGGTCAAACGCCAGGCGCAGCGCGACAAAGTACCTGTGCGCATTTACCGTATCATCTATGAACTGATTGACGACGCAAAACAGACCCTCGAAGACATGCTTGCACCAGAGGTAGTCGAAACCGAGATTGGTAAGCTGGTTGTTAAGGGTATCTTTAAGACCTCTAAAGATGAAGTCATCTGTGGCGGCGAAGTAACCAAGGGCAAGATCGAATCGAAGCTGTTAGCCCGCGTAAAGCGTGGCGATGAACAGATCGCAGAAGTCGAAGTCGGTAAGGTGCAACGCCAGCAGCAAGAGGTTAAAGAAGTGTTTGAGGGTGACATGTGCGGCCTTCAGCTTAAGACTAAGGGCAAGTTGGTCATCGAAGAAGGTGACCGCATGGAATTCTTCCGCCGCGAACTGGTAAAACGAACACTGTAGCACAACAAAAACACCGCCAGATGGCGGTGTTTTGCTAAACGAAGTGGGTGAGAACATAGTCAAAGGTGTAGGCCCCGTAGGGCGGAGAAGGTTTGGCGTTCGACGCCTCATCTGTCTCCGCCCCACGAGGGGCTCTACGCCACATCAGATCTGGATCACGCCCGACGGGCGTCCCGGGCCGCGTCCTTGAGCTTCTGCGTCTCGACGAGCAGCTCGTCCAGGTGGACCGGGTTGGGGCCACCGGGGTTGCGGTCGGACGTGTGCCCGGGGGCGGGGATCCAGGCGTCGTCGAGCGAGTCCTGGAGCCGCTTGATCGACGGCACCATGTTGTTGTTGCGGTCGCCCACGATGTCGGCCTGGTCGGCCAACGCCCTCACCTTGAGGCGGAGGCGCTCGGCGGCGTCGCGGGCGGTCTTCAGGGCGACGAGCACCGGCTGGCCGGCACCGTCGTCGGTGATCCGCCAGTCGCGGTTGCCGTCGAGGATGTAGGTGATCGCCAGCGCGTTGATCGCCGGCATCGTGCCGACGCGGGTCGCGAAGACGATCGTCACCTGGGCGGCGTGGTCGTCCAGCTCCGTGAACTGCTGGTTCAGCGCGGCGCGGGCCGGGCTGACCGAGGAGTCGGCGGTGCTGGTGCTGCTCCCGAGCGCGAGCGGGGCGGAGTGCCCGTTGCTCATGCTGGGGAGGGAGGCGTTCTGACCCGAGCTGACGGCCGCGTTGTAGACGCGGGCCTGCTGGGGGGTCATGTCGAGCACGAGGTCCAGGGCGGTGTTGGCCGCCTGGAGGATCGCGAGCGTGTCGCTGGTGTTGTTGCTCTTGGCCACCTGGGCGGCCTTGAGGGACATCAGCCTGACGACACGGGTGATCTGCTCCAGCTCCTTCTCGTCGATCAGCTTGTCCTCGTCGATGCCGAGGGACGCGATCAACTTGTCGTAAGCGGCGTTGCTCATGGTGAACTCACTTCCCGCCCTACGGGGCAGCTTGGAACGGATGGTGTGTAGTGTGTCTCACGTTCCAGCGTATCCGGATGAACGCTGGTACCCCGGGCGCTCATATATATAAGCGGCTGGGGTACCAGTGTTCTGGGCAGAAAGGGGATGATGTGGTGTAGAGTGTCCGAGTATAGGGGTACTATACTCTCATCCATCTCGTTTTGTAGGTGCACCTCCCTTTTGAGGATGTACATATAATACCACCTAATGTTATAAAAGTCAATACTTATGCTTACAATACCTCGTGGTCATCATAATTATGCTTATTTATTGACATTAGTACACCTATGTGCTATAAAAAGAGTATAGATTCGCAAAAACCAAAAAGTAACTTAAAAAATCTTAAACGAGTATCACCATGACAGCTCCAGCAGGCCCTAGCAACCCTAACTTCCCTCCAGCACCAACTACGCCAGAGGCAAATGCAGACGCAGATCCCTTTAAATTCCTCACCGCCGATGGTATTGAGGATATGCGCGATGAACAGAAGCGTGCTTTAACAGAGGCGCAACTGGGGCGCGACATGATGGATCCAGCCCAGAAACAAGAAGCGTTAGATGAAGCCCGGGCTAAATTTGAAGAAATTCGTAAGGATTACCTGACAAGCTTCAATGGTTTAAACGAAAACGACCCTCAATACGATGATTACATGGCGGTGCTGCACCGCGTGTCGTTTTACACTGGTACACCTGAAGGTAACAACGAAGAGGGAATGGGCGACAGCGAATGGAATTTTGGTGAACAAGCTGCCGACGGTTCAGATATCCCTAGTGGCCGGAACGTTATTGAAGACCTGCATGATGAATGGCTTAAAGATTATAAGGACTCTCTGGCGCCACCTGTGGCCCCAGTGGTCGCTTCGGCCCCTGTTACACCTCCTTCTCCAGATAACGACCAGACCCAACAGCTGTACCATCCTGACCAACTGCGCGACTACATCGATAACATGGATGCTGCGAACGAGAAGTTAACAGATGCGCGCACCGCATTGAACGAAGCCCGCGACAAGCTGGCTGCCCTGACAGTAAAGCGCCAAGGTAAGTTGAGCGACAAGGCAAATGCTGAATACCGTGAAGCAGCACAGGAATACCAGGATGCAATGATTGCCTATGCCAAAGCTGGTGAAGAGAAGTTGGACGTACAGAGCCACAATCAGCGTACAGATGACGAGAAGAAGGCTGGTGCTGTACAGTATCTGTTATTTGAAGCTGCAGAGCTGCGCAAAGTAACCAACGAAAAATGGGATAACACTACTGTTAACAAGATTTGCCGCTGGATGGCGAGTGGTAACCTGGCCCAGCGCATTGCCAAAGGCTTGCTGGTTGGTGGTGGCGTTGCCGCTGCAACAACCGCACTGGCTACCCTTACTGCCGCAACAGGTGGTGGTGCCTTGGCTGCCGCTGCCGGTACCGCTGGTGGTGTCGCCGCCCTTGGTGCACGCATGATGCGAACCTATGGTGCAGTCCGTGGCCGCGAGATGCTTAGGGGCAGGCAGGACACTACAATGACTGGCACGGGCCGTGCTGGTGAAGTAGCGACAATGTTCCGCGGCCATGAAGCGGCAGTTACCCAACTGGTAGACACTTATGGCGGTGGCGAAAACGGTGTTGCTATCGGTGCTGTGCACCTGCAAGAGGTACACGAAAAAGCCATCCAGGCTGAACAGAAGAAAAACCGCCGTGCTACCTATATTAGTATGGGTTCTCTGGTGCTTGGTGCTGGTATTGCCACCGCCGCATCTGAGGTGGCAGAGCACGCGAGCGGCTGGCGCAGCAATGTTCAGGAAGCAATTGGCAACGGCCCTGCACATCCTGACGTTCCGGAGCCAACAACACCCGACAGGGGTCCCCAGATCGTCCAGCAGCCAGCTGACCCTGGTGCGGAGATTCCTGGCCCTGATCTGAAAGACCTGGGCGCAAAATACGAAGCCATGGCCACAATCGACAAGGGTATGGGCGGCGAGCAACTCTTTAAGGAGTTAGGCCTGAAACCAAGCGATTGGTACAAGTACGAAGATGAACTCCTTAAGAAACACCCTAACGACTTTTACCTTATGGATGACGGCCACGTTGGCTTGTCTCATCCGGGTAAGCTGAGTGACGCTACTATGCTTGACCTCGCCACTCGTACTGGCCTCCTGAAATAATAGGGTTGCCTGAATCAGACATAAAAAAGTATCATAAGGGTAGAAAAAGGAAATTCTAAAGCATGTTTAACTTAGACGAAGACTTCCTACAAAGCCTGGGCCTCGGCGGTTTGCCAGATGACCAGAAGCAAGCGTTCCTTCAGCACCTCTATGAAGAGCTTGAGTTGCGTGTCGGCACCCGCCTGTCGGAAGGTATGAGCGACGATCAGTTGGCTGAGTTCGAAAAACTGATTGATGCCAACGACGAACAGGGCGCACTGAAGTGGCTTGAGGCTAATCGCCCCAACTACAAAGATGTCGTATCTGAGGAGCTCGAGAAGCTGAAGCAAGAAGTTGCCAGTAATACCGACAAGATCCTGGGCGCATAACGCGCATATCTGTAAAAATAACCGGTCAGATGGCCGGTTATTTTTTACTGTAGCCGCGGAGGAACGCTTCGCCGCTCATTGTTTTGCCGCTGGGGCCGGTGAGTTCGAGGATCTCGAGGTAGGTATTGTTTGCGCAGGCAATGACAATCGCGCCGTCATCTGGAGAGGCGGCGACGCGGCTCTGAGTTACGACCACCGGATATTTGTCGAGAAGAGTTATCTTACTCTTTGGCCAGCCGCGGAAGGCGCGGATCTCGCGCTCGAGCCGCCCTGCTGTTTTAGCTACGTCCAGGTAGCCATCTTCTTTTGTGAGCTTGCGGGAGTATGTTGGAGGCTCTGCAACAGATTGAGGGTAGGGTGTTATATCACCGTGCAGATATGCAGGTAGGTCACGTATGATCATAGAATTGCTTATGGTGATAAGCTTTTGGGTTAGAACAGGGGTGGTGATATCTGGTTCCAGTGGAATTTCCTCCTGCGAAAGGAGTTCGCCCTCGTCGAGTTTTTCGTTAATCAGCATGAGGCTGACTCCTGTTGATGTTTGGCCGCTCAAAACAGAGAAGGTGATGGGGTCGGCGCCTCGCCACTGGGGGAGCAGCGAAAAGTGGCTGTTTATAATTCCCTTTGGAAAAGCATCTATGACTTCGCGCGAAATAATAATGCCGTAGTCGACGACCAGTCCAACAGGGCTGGCAAAGGCGTGCGAACGAAACAGCTCAGTCAGTTGGGCTTTGTTTACAGGGGTGAATAGGGGAAGATGACGTGCCTCGGCGAGCTCCAGCACAGGAACGCTTCCACGGTGCCCTTCGGCCCGGGGTTTGGTAATTATGGCCTCGAACTGCATTCCGGCGTTCAGAAGGCCGCTCAGCGTGTCGGCCGCAACTGGCCCACTACCAAAGAAGACGATTGTTGAGGATTGACTCATGAGACACCTTAATCAGCTTTCCGTCATCTGTCAGTTTAAAGAAGGCATCTTGGTCCTTGATGTGGTCGATGAACACGACACCATTAGTATGGTCAATTTCGTGCTGCAGGACGCGTGCCAGGAACCCATCTGCCTTGAGGCGGATTTCGCGGCCGTCTTCATCGAGGGCTTTTACCCGGGCGCGGCTGTACCGCGGTACTAATCCGTAGACATCTGGGACACTTAGGCAGCCCTCGTGGTCGAAGGTGAGTTCACCCTCGAGCTTTACGATCTCTGGGTTGATAAGTGTTACGAATGTGCGGTCATCTTTGTCGTCGAAGTTATTGCGGATGATAACGATTCGGGTAAGGTTGTCGATCTGGACGGCAGCCAACGCGACCCCAAGTTCGTGGGGGCGATGGTCTTCCCAGTCGAGGGTGGCTGACTGCATATCTGTTATGAGCTGTTGTACCTCTGGTGTGACAACATGCACACGGGCAGACTTCTGCCGCAAATGAGGGTTGGGCAGGGTAATTATGGCGTCTCTCTTCATCATTTACCACTTACTATACCCGAAAATTAGTCGAAATAACAGATGGAAAGGCTATAAAAGGCTGGATGGGTCAAGGTCGGCCTGCCAGCCTGCCGGGACGCTGGCGGCAATGGCAATGAGGTCGCTGCGCCGGGTGGACTTAACCACGAGCTGCCAGCGGTATGCGCCACCCATTCGTTCGTAGAATGATGGCGTGGGGCCCAATACCTCGACTTGAGGGTGTTCTGAACGCAGTAATTTTGCCATCTTCATACTGGCGTTGACCGCGCCCGCCTCTGTTTTATAGCTACACGAAAGCTTGAGCAAAAAGCGGAATGGTGGGAAATGCCCATTTTCGCGCTTTTTAATCTCGGCCTGGTAAAACGCACTGTAGTCGCGGGCTACGGCGGCTTTTACGATGGGGTGGTCGGGCTGGAACGTTTGGATGACCACCCGTCCGGGCAGGGTGCCGCGTCCGACTCGCCCCATAACCTGGTAGAGGAGTTGGAAGACCCGTTCTTCAGATTGAAAGTCTGGCAGAATCAGCCCGCTATCTGCCTGTACGACGCCAACGAGCCGTAAGTTCGGTAAATCCAACCCTTTGGCGAGCATTTGGGTGCCAATTAAGATGTCGATGTGGCCGTCGTACAGTTCTTGGTATCTGTTGTGTACCGCCTGCGATTGGTGGGTGTCGGCATCGAACCGGGCAATGCGGGCTTTAGGGAACAGCTTGGTGATCTCGGCTTCGATGAGCTTTGTGCCAATGCCTTTAAAGAGGATTGTTGGCTCGCCACATGACGGGCAGCTTGGTGGCACGGGCAATTGGTAGTTGCACAGATGGCAGCGCAGAATGTGGCTATCGGCATGCAGGGTGAGCGGCAAAAAGCAGGTGGGGCATTCGGCGAGCCAGCCACAGTGTTCGCACATGGTGGTTGGGGCGGTGCCGCGGCGGTTATGGAAAAGCAGCGTCTGGTGCCCGGCATCCAGCGATTCTTGCACACCCGCCAGCAACGCATCCGAGAAAAAGCGGTGCTTGCGGAAAAGGTCTTTGCGCTTCAAGTCGATAACGTCGGCGACGACTGGCGCACTTTTTACTGCAGGCTGGGCGAGGCGCAACACATGGCTCCCGGTTTTTTGTGCAAGGTAATAGTCGGTGACACTTGGTGTGGCGCTGCCGAGTACAACCCGTGCCATTTTATGGTACCCGGCCAGCACGGTGGCAGCGCGCAGTGCCGAATAGCGCGGCGCTTGCTCTTGCTTGTAGCTTGGTTCGTGGGCTTCATCGACAACAATCAGCCCAAGGTTTGCGACCGGCATAAATAGCGCTGAGCGTGGGCCAATCACCACTAGCGGTTCGGTCGGCGGTTGGGCGAGCGCTTTCTGCCACGCCTGGTGGCGCTGTGCCTCGGTAAGTCCGGAGTGGGTGACGACGAGGTTGTTAAAATGGTTCGCAAATTCGGCAACAAGCTGCGGGGTAAGGGCGATTTCTGGCACGAGCACGATGGTGGATTTGCCCGATTCTGCCTGGTATTTTGCGGCTTCAATATATACCGCGGTTTTGCCAGAACCCGTCACGCCGTGCAGCAATACTGTGCCTGCGGGGCCGGTTTTTATGGCGTCCAAGGCGGCCTGCTGTTCACCATTGAGCACAATATGTGCTCGGTTTCTTATGGGGTGGGAGCTCGCATGCTTAGCATCTCGCCGGGTTTTGTGCATGCCGGACGGCAGGATGGTTTGCAGGACCGTCGCCAAGTGCGTAGCGTAGTATGCCGAGAGCCAATCGGCCAATTTAAGCAGCGGCACAGGCAGCGGGTCGGGCGCCAGCACAGCTTCGATTGGCTTGGTAGCAAAGCTTGGTTTTTGGGCGACCGCGCGTATGACAACACCATTTAAAACCTTCTTGCCAACACTCACCCGGACCAGCGTTCCGAGCGCCAGTTCTGTGTCTGACGAATAAGTAAAAGCGGGCTCAGTAGCCCGGACCACGGTAGTTGGCGCGACCAGATAGTAAAAACTCATTACCTCTACTATAGAACAAATGCCACTGCACGCCTGCGCCCGACTCGTGTAAACTAAAGGCATATGTATTTTCGATCGAGGGCCGAAGCGGGGGAATTGTTAGCTGACCGGTTAATGCAGTACCGATACGAGGACTGCGCTGTCGTGGCCTTAAGTGCTAATAGCGTTGCCGTTGCCGAACCGATTGCCGCACGCCTGCACAGCATTCTTGGTCTGTTTTTAAGTGAAGCTGTTAAAATTCCGGGCGAGGGCGTAACCATTGGCTCGGTGAACCAGGGTGGTGGCTTTGCCTTTGACCAATCGGTGAGCGAAGCCGAACAGCAGGATTATTACGCCGAATACCACGGCTACATCGATGACCAGAAGCGCCAGAAGTTCAGTCACATCAACCAATTGCTTGGCGAAGGCGGCGTGATTGACCCGCTGTTGCTGCGCGAGCACGTAGTGATTCTAGTCGCCGACGG
Organism: Saccharimonadales bacterium (SeqCode); assembly: GCA_035280845.1. Classification (GTDB taxonomy): domain Bacteria; phylum Patescibacteriota; class Saccharimonadia; order Saccharimonadales; family EFPC-124; genus DASTDY01. The sequence continues at coordinate 53,549 of DATEFB010000027.1, forward strand.
CCTTAAAACCAGCGCCAAGCTGGACGCCGCCGCCCAGTTTTTGAAGCCAATCCTGATGAAACGCCTTGTCATTGCCACACCCGTCGCCTCGGTCCCGGCGGTCGACCACATGCATATTTTGGCAGATGAGTTACAGTGTTTAAGTGTGACCGATAATTACCTCGCCACCAGCCACTATTACGACACCAAAGATACGCTGACGCACGAGCAGGCCGTCGAGAAGATCAACAGTATCATCTTGAATTGGCGGTAAATTGTGGCTAGACGCGGGTTGTGTTTTAGTGTGGGCGGGTGTAGAATTATTAGCAACGACCGATAGTAACCGTAAACGAGGTGATCAAATAAATGCTCTTAGACGTCTTTATTACTTCGCGGGTGCGGCGCAAAATTATTGTTGTTTACGCCAAGTATCCTGACTTCCGCACGCACGTGCGGGGACTCGCTAAACTTATCAAAGAAGACCCGGGTAACATTCAGCGCGAGCTGAAGCGCCTGGAGCAGGTTGGCTTTTTGCATTCCGAAAAGCAGGGTAACACCAAGATCTATTCGACAAACAAGCAGTTCGTGATTTTTAAAGAATTGCAGAGCATTGTGCTCAAATCTCAACACACTGGCAAAGCCAAGCGCGAAGCATAAAATTTTTTTGCCCCGAAGATAGGTGTAGAATAAATACACATGTCGGGGGTAATTGATCAGATTCTTAAAAACCGTGGTTTGGATGACCCGGTAAAAAAGGCGGCGTTCTGCGAGCCTGATTTTAGGGTGCGCTATAAGCAGTTTAAGCACGACCCGTTTTTGCTGCCAGACATGGCCAAAGCCGTGGAGCGCATTGTGGCCGCCAAATCATCCGGCGAAAAAGTATTTATTTACGGCGATTACG